>DASVDJ010000028.1:0-87930 GCA_036381155.1 Vicinamibacterales bacterium | reverse complement strand
CGTCCCTCGAACGTGCGGTCCTTGAACGTCTCGACCGAGATGCGCGCAATCTGTCCGACGCGCACGCGGCCGATGTCGACCTCGTCGACCTTGCCGCGGACGAAGACCTGATCGATGTCGCCGAGCGTCATGACCAGCGTCGCGGCGGCCCCCATGTTGAGGATGGACGAGACCGGACTGCCGATCTCGACGTCGCGGGTCAGGACCGTGCCGCTGATCGGGGCGCGGATGGTGGCGTTGGCGAGCTCCTCTTCCGCGCGCTCCACCGCCGCCTGCGCCTGCGCGACGTTCGCCTGCGCCTCGCTGACACGCGCCTGGCTGATGCCGAGCTGAACGCGGGCCGCCTCACGGCGGTTCTTCGCGACGTCGAGCGCCGTCCGCGCCTCGTCCAGCGCCTGCGGCGCGACGAGCTGCTGGGCGAAGAGCTGGCTGGCCCGTTCGTAGTTGCGCTCCGCGAGCTCGACGTCCGGCGCCTCGGCCTCGACGCGGCTCTTCTCCAGCTGCGCCTCGGCGGCCTGAAGCGCCGCGCGGGCCGCCTGCAGGTTCGCCTTCGCCTCGCGGACCCGGGCCCGCAGCTGCTCCTTGTCGAGCTCGACGAGCACGTCGCCGGCCCTGACGGCGTCGTCGACGTCGACGTTCAGCCGCTCGATGATGCCGTTCGCCTTCGACTTGATCTCGACCTTCGTGATCGGCTCGATCTTGCCGGTCGCCACCACCGACCGCGTCATCGTCCCGACCTCGACGGTCGCCAGCCGGGAGTCGTCCGGCGAGGCGGCCGCGCCGTTCAGGGACGTGAGGCCCCAGGCGCCGGCCAGGCCAGTCGCGCCAATCACGGCGGCAAGCGTGAGCTTCCTGGATCGCTTCATGAACTCCTCGGGGGCCGGCTGGGCGTGACACGAACGCCATCGGCCCGACGAGAGAGACTACGGAAGACCGGCAGCGCAGGTTTCAGGACGTCGTCCGCACGAGGCGGTCCGGACCGGATCAGTGGGACGAGCGGAGGGGCGGCAGGCTATGATCGTACGCCGGTCCCCGGCTCGAACCGGCCCTGCCTCGCTTTCGATGTGGATTCTGAAGACGACTGACCCGGCTCCTCCCGAAGGAGCGTTCACCTTTCGCATCGGCCCGGGCTCCATCCGGACGCTCGGCCGCGCCGCCCGCGCCGACTTCGTCATGGACGTCCCTCTGGTTTCGCGCTTCCATTGCCGCTTCACCAGCCCCGCGGACGGCTCGCTCCTGCTCGAGGACCTCAGGAGCACGAACGGCACGTTCGTGAACGATCGGCGCGTGGAGCGCGTCCAGCTCACGCAGGGGGATCGCATCCGGCTGGGACGCGTGGAACTGGTGGTCGAGCGCGGCTGACCCGGAGAGAGGCCGCGTTGCTGACGTTCACTGCCGCCGCCCCGCCGTTCATGAAGAACGCCTGGCTCGTCGCCTGCCCGCGCACGCGGAAGGCGGTCCTGATCGATCCGGGCGACGAAGTGGACGAGATGCTCGCCACCGTGACGCGCGAGCGGCTCGCGGTCGAGCACATCCTGCTCACGCACGCGCACCTGGATCATGTCACCGGCGTGCGCCGGGCCGTCGGGGCGCTGAACGTCCCCGTCTGGCTCCACCCCGACGATCTCCCGCTCTACGACGCCGTCGTCCAGCAGGGACTGATGTTCGGCATCCGGTGCGAACCGCAACCGCCTCCGGATCGGTTCTACGAGCCGGGGCAGCAGCTCACCGTGGGCGACCTGACGATCCGCGTTCACCACACGCCCGGGCACGCGCCGGGCGGCGTGTGCCTCGAGATCGGCCGCGAGCTGTTCGTCGGCGACACGCTGTTTGCCGGATCGATCGGCCGGACCGACCTGCCCGGAGGGGACCACGCCACGCTGCTGCGCGCCATCCGGGAGGTGCTGTTCGCGTTTCCGGACGACACGCCGGTCCACCCGGGACACGGGCCTGACACGACGATCGGACAGGAGAAGCGGACGAACCCGTTCCTCGTTGGGCAATCGTAGGGGCCAGGGACCAGGGGCCAGGGACCAGCAGGGCCGAACTTCAGTTCGGCCGTCAATGACGCAGGGCCGGACTCCAGTCCGGCCGGAGAAGGCACGCGCCGTGATCGATCTGGAAGCCGTACGAGCCGCGCACGCACGCATCCGCCCGCACGTCGTCCGGACACCGCTCGTGCGCTCGGACTGGCTCTCGGGAAGGAGCGGCGCCGAGGTGCGTCTGAAGCTGGAGTCGCTCCAGGTGACGCACTCGTTCAAGGCGCGCGGCGCGCTCAACGCGCTCACGCAGATCGCCGAGACTTCAGGCGCAGACCCGCCCGCCATCGTCACGGCGTCGGCGGGGAACCATGGGCGGGCGATCGCCTGGGCCGCCGAGCGGCTCGGGCTGCGCGCGGTCGTCTTCACGCCGGCCGGAGCGCCGCGCGCCAAGCTGGATCCGATCGCACGGCACGGCGCCGAGCTGCGCGCCGAAGCACGCGACTACGAACAGGCTGAAGCGCTGGCCCTCGAGTACGCCCGTACGACCGGCGCGCGGTTCGTGTCGCCGTACAACGACGAGGCGGTGATCGCCGGCGGCGGCACCGTCGCGCTCGAGGTGCTCGAGGACTGGCCGGACGTCGAGGTCATCGCGGTGCCGGTCGGAGGCGGCGGCCTCGTGTCGGGGATTGCGCTGGCGGCCGCTCGTACGGCTCCTGCGGTGCAGGTGATCGGGGTCGAAGCCGAGGCCTCGCCGGCGTTCAGCGCGGCCCGGAACGCGGGACGTCTGGTCCGCGTGGAGGTCCGTCCGACGATTGCCGACGGCCTCGGCGGCAACGTCGAGGAGGACACCCGTACGTGGGAGTACGTGCGGGATCTCGTACGCGGGATCGTCACGGTCCCCGAGCAGGAGCTCCGCCAGGCCGTGCGCGATCTCGCCGCCGAGGAGCACCTGATTGCCGAAGGCGCCGGCGTGGTTGGAATCGCGGCCGTGTCGGCCGCCCGCGTCACGAACGCGCGCATCGCGGTCGTGCTCAGCGGGTCGAACATCGACGCCGGCCTGCTGGCCGAGCTGCTGCGCGGCTGATCGGAGACTACAGGGTCAGCCAGCCGGCGACGCCGAGGCCTCCGGCGGCCATCGCGGCGACCCACCAGAGCCACCGCGGCACGCCCGATCCGGCGGCGGGCTCCGGCGGCGTGTCTGCGGCGAGCAGCTCCTGCACCGCCCGGAGCTCACCTGCCATCTGAACGGCGGTCCGGTAGCGGCGGTCGAGCGGCTTCGCGAGCGCCCGTCTGAGGATGCCGGCGAGCGGCTGCGCGACGGCCTCGATGTCGTCAGGAGACGTCTGCACGACGGCGAGCAACGTCTCATCGGCCGTGACACGCTCGAACGCCGATCGCCCCGTCAACAGCTCGTACAGGATCGCGCCGAGCGAGAACAGGTCGCTCTGCGCTCCGCATCGTTCCCCCAGCGCCTCCTCGGGCGACATGTAGGCCAGCACGTGGCGTGACGTGGGCGGCAGCTTGCCGATGCGTCCGGCGGCGCCGGCCCGCAGCGCACCGCTCCCGGTGAACGCCGCCAGTCCGGCGTCGAGCAGCTTGACGTGTCCCTTGGGCGTCACGACCACGTTGCCGGGGCGCAGGTCGCCGTGCACCAGACCCGCGGCGTGGAGCGCTTCGAGACCCAGCGCGATCTCGAGCGCGATCTCCACCGCGCGCCGCGGATTCAGCGCGCCGCCCCCGAGCTGCGCCAGCGTCTGCCCCGGCGCGAACTCGTGCGAGACCAGCAGCTCGCCGTCGGTGCGCTCCCACTTGTAGAGCAGCGCGACGTTCGGATGTGAGACCGCTGCCACAGCCTGACAGGCCTTTTCGAAGGCCGCCGAACGCGCCGGATCCGACGCCAGGGCCGAGGGGATACGGCGTACGGCCACCGTGCGCCCGTGCACGACGTCCCGCGCGCGGTAGATCTCGCCGAGCCCGCCGGCGCCGATCCGTTCCAGCAGGTGATAGGCCCCGAGCACGGCGACGGGTTCGCCGGTCCCGGCCGGCACGCCGGCAGGCCGCACGGGGGACGTCACTTGCGGGGAGGCTGGGAAGGACGGATTTCGACGCGGCTGGGCAGGCTGCGCGCCGGGTGCGCGATCAGATCGACGATCACCTGCGCGACGTCCTCGGACGCAAGCTTCCAGTCGGTGCCCGGGCCGTCACCGCCCGGACTGAATGCCGTACGCACCGACCCGGGCAGCACGCAGCTCACCCGGATGCCGTCGTGGCGGACCTCCTGCATCAGCGACTCGGTCAGCGCGTTCAGGCCGGCCTTCGACGCGCTGTAGGCGCCGCCGCCGGCCGAGAAGTTCTTCGACGCGAGGCTGCTGACGTTGATGATCCACCCGCCACCCCGGCGCCGCAGATGCGGGATCGCCGCGCGGCAGCAGTAGAAGACGCCGGTGAGGTTCGTGCCGATGATCCGGTGCCACAGCTCGGTGCTCATCTCGGCGACGGGCACGAACTGACCGACCCCGGCGTTGTTCACGAGGATGTCGAGACCGCCGAACCGCTGGACGACCTGCGACATCAGCGACTCCACGTCGCCGAGCTCGCGGACGTCGGCGCGCACGCCGAGCACGCGGTCGCCGGCGCCGGAGGCGCCCAGCCGCCGCACGGCCGCATCGAGGCGGCCGGCATCCGTGCCGGTCACGGCCACGGATGCCCCGCGCGCCAGCAGCGCCGCGGCCGCCGCAAAGCCGATGCCGCGCGATCCGCCGGTGACGATCGCGACTCTGGATTCAAGTGAAGGCTTCATCGGGCTGTCGTGGGGAGGCCGACGTATACAATACCGTAGCGATGCACACGGTCGCCATCCTGGGCGCGGGAGAGCTGGGCGGCGCGCTCGCCCGCACCCTCGCCGGCGGCGATGCGGTGTCGTGCGTGCGCCTGATCGACCCGGCACGCACCGTCGCGGTTGGCAAGGCGCTCGACATCCAGCAGGCGGGGCCCATCGAGCGGTTCGACACACGCGTCGAGGGCTCGGCGGACGAGCACGCGCTCGCCGGCGCCGACCTCGTCGTCCTGGCCGATCGTCACGACGGCGGGCTCTGGAACGGCGGCGAGGCGGTTGACCTGCTCCGCCGCGTCACGGAGCTTGCGCCCCGCGCGCCGGTGCTGTTCGCCGGCGCCGATCACCGCGAGCTGATGGCGATCGCGCTTCAGGATCGCCTGCTGCCCCCGGCGCGCCTGGTCGGCTCGGCGCCCGCCGCGGCCGCAGCCGCGGTGCGCGCGCTGACCGCGCCGTTGCTCGACGCGTCTCCCTCCGACATCGCCGTGCCGGTGCTCGGGCTGCCGCCCTGGTGGGTGCTGGCGTGGACGCACGCGACGGCGGCCGGCGCACCGGCCGATGGGCTGCCCGGGTTCGAGCAGGCGCGTGTCGAACGGATGCTGGCGGCGAGCTGGCCTCCCGGCCCGTACTCGCTCGCGTCCGCCGCCGCGATGGTCGCGCGCGCGATGCTCACCTCGTCGCGCCGGCGCGCCTGCTGCTTCGCGGCCGTGCCGACCGTCGGCCCGAACCGCACCATCGTCGCCGCACCCGTGCTGCTCGGCCCGTCCGGCGTCACGCGCATCGCGATGCCCGATCTGGCACCGCGCGAGCGGGTCGCACTCGAGACGGCACTCTACTCGGGGCTCTGAGCCGGGGCTCCGGACGCTCCCGCGACGACCTCCGCGCCGAACACCCGGCAGAACTGCGTCACCAACCGGTCCATGGCTTCGCCCATCGGCACCGGGCGCCCCAGTTCACGCGCGAGCGACGTCACGCCGCGGTCGGCGATCCCGCACGGCACGATGAGATCGAAGTGCGACAGGTCCGTGTTGACGTTGCACGCGAGGCCGTGGCTCGTAATCCAGCGCGAGATGCGCACGCCGATCGCGCCGATCTTGCGTGCGCCGATCCACGTGCCGCTGAAGCCCGGGACGCGTCCGGCATCCAGTCCGTACGCGCGGCAGACGCCGATCATCAC
The DNA here is from genome assembly GCA_036381155.1 of Vicinamibacterales bacterium. Lineage (GTDB taxonomy): Bacteria > Acidobacteriota > Vicinamibacteria > Vicinamibacterales > JAENWD01 > JAENWD01. The sequence continues at coordinate 81,938 of DASVDJ010000028.1, read as the reverse complement.
CTCTTCGAGATCGCGGACGTACTGGTGCACGTCGCACCGGTCGGGACGCAGGTCGAGGATGGGATACGCGACGATCTGGCCGGGGCCGTGATAGGTGACGTCGCCGCCGCGCCCGGTTTCGTGCACGGCGATGCCGCGCCGCTCCAGCTCGTCCGGCGGCGCGACGATGTTGGCGCGGCCCCCGGTGCGTCTGACGCCGATCGTGATCACCGGCGGGTGCTCGAGCAGGAGCAGCGTGTCCGGGATCGCGCCCGCCCGCCGCTCGTCGACCAGCCGCCGCTGCAGCTCCAGGCCGTCCTCGTAGCCGACGAGCCCGAGCCGCCGGACATCGAGCGGTCGCACGGGCGCAGCGACGCGGCCCGCGGTCATCGTGCACTGCCTCCTGTCAGACCCAGCTGCCGTCGAAGTTCTCGAGCAGCGTCTTCACGCGCGAGAGGAACTGGTCCGCGACCGCGCCGTCGATGAGCCGATGGTCGAAGCCCAGCGTCAGGTACGCCATCGGCCGGATCCCGATCGCATCGTCGATCACGACGGCGCGCTTCTCGATCGCGCCCACGCACAGGATCGCCACCTGCGGCTGGTTGATGATCGGCAGACCGAACTGCGCGCCGAAGATGCCGGGGTTGGTGATCGTGAACGTGCCGCCCTGGACCTCCTCGGGCTTCAGCGCCTTCGCCCGCGCGCGGGCGGCGAGGTCCGCGATCGCGCGGCTGAGGCCCAGCAGGTTCTTCTCGTCGGCCGACTTCACCACCGGGACGACGAGCCCCCAGTCGAGCGCGACCGCGATGCCGAGGTTGATGTCCTTCTTGTAGACGATCCTGTCGCCGTCGATCGACGCGTTCAGGATCGGGAACGCCTTCAGCGCCTCGACGACCGCTCGCGCGATGAACGGCAGGAAGGTGAGCTTCGTCCCGTCGCGCTCGTAGTCGGCCTTCCGCGCGTCGCGCAGCTCCGAGACGCGCGAGAAGTTGACCTCGAACACCGAGTGGACGTGCGCCGACGTGCGCTTGCTGAGCACCATGTGCTCGGCGATCTTGCGGCGCATGACGCTCATCGGCTCGACATGCACCCGCTCGCCGGGGCGGAAGGCGGGCACCATCCCGGGCGCCGGAGCCGGCGCGCCGGCCGAACGGGCGTCCAGGTACGCGAGGATGTCCTGCTTCGTCACCCGCCCGCCGACGCCCGAGCCTGGAATCTGCGAGATGTCGACGCCGTGCTCCTTCGCGATCCGGCGCACGAGCGGCGACGAACGCGCGCGCCGCTCGTCGTCGGTGGCCGGCTGGCGGTCGGACCCGGCGGCCGGCTGCACGGTGGCGGGCGCCGCCGGCGCGGCGGCGCCGGCCTCGACGGCGGCTGCGGGCCGGCCATCCACGACCGCATCGCCGATCGTCGCGACGATGCTGTTGACCGGGACGGTCTCGCCTTCCTTGACGCGGATCTCGGCGAGAATGCCGGCCGCCGGCGACGGGATCTCCGCGTCGACCTTGTCCGTGGAGATCTCGAAGAGCGGTTCGTCGCGGTCGACCCGATCGCCCACCTTCTTGATCCACCGCACGATCGTGCCCTCGGCGATCGACTCGCCCATCTGGGGCATCACTACCGGTGTGCTCATGTCGGTTCGTCGGCTCCGTTCGCCGCGGGTCTCCGGCGCCGCCCGGTGGACGCCCCGGACCCGGCCGGCCGTGCGGCGCGTGCTACATGTGAATCGGCGCGCCGTGCGTGGCGTGCGCCGCCTCGCCCACCGCCTCGGCCATCGTCGGGTGGGCGTGGATGGTCCGGATCAGCTCCTCGACGGTGCACTCCGTGCGCAGCGCCAGGACCGCCTCGGCGACGATCTCGGTGGCGCGCGGCCCGATGATGTGCACGCCGAGCACCTCGTCGTACTTCTTCTCCGCGACGATCTTCACGAACCCGTCGGTCTCGTTCGCCATGCGCGCGCGGCCGAGCACGCGGAACGGGAAGGAGCCCGTCTGCACGTCGTAGCCCCGCTCGCGCGCGGCCGCCTCCGTCAGGCCCACGCTGCCGATCTCCGGGTCGCAGTACGTGCACGAGGGCACGTGCTCGTAGTTGATCGGGCGGACGTCGTGCCCGGCGATCCGCTCGGCCACGAGGATGCCTTCGGCCGAGGACACGTGGGCGAGCTGCGGGTGGCGCGTGCCCTCGCCGAACGTGATCACGTCGCCGATCGCCGAGACGTTCTCGACGTTCGTCCGGTACAGCGCGTCGACCCTGATGTAGCCGCGCACCATCTCGAGGCCGAGCTCCTCGGCGCCGAGGCCGTCGGTCACCGGGCCGCGGCCGGTCGCGACGAGCAGGTAGTCCGCCTGAATCGTCTGCGTCTTCCCGCCCTGGAGCTCGGCCTGGATCGTCACGCCCTTGTCCGAGGCCTCGGCCTTCGTCACCTTCGCGCCGACGAGCGCGGTGATGCCCTGCTTGCGGAACGACCGCGCGAGCTCCGCCGACACCGCCTCGTCCTCGACCGGCACGAGGCGCGGCAGCAGCTCCAGGATCGTCACGGTGCTGCCGAACCGTCTGAAGATCGACGCGAACTCGACGCCGACGGCGCCGCTGCCCAGGATCGCGATCGATCCCGGGACTTCCTTCATGTGAATCGCCTCGTCGCTCGTGATGATGCGGCGGCGGTCGATGGTGATGCCGGGCACGCTGCGCGGCGCCGATCCGGTGGCCACGATGACGTGCTTCGCGCTCAGCTCCCGGTCGCCGTCCCCTCCGGACACCTGGACGCGGTTGCCCTTCCCGAGGCGCGCGGTGCCCTTGATCCAGGCGATGCCGTGCTTCTTGAAGAGCGATTCGATGCCCTTCGAGAGCCCCGCGACGATCTTGTCCTTGCGCGCGTGGACGGCCGGCAGATCGAGCGTCGGGGTCGCGCCGCCGAGCCCGATGCCCCACTCCGCGGCCTCCTGCACGATCTTCAGCGCGTGCGCGTGCTCGAGCAGCGCCTTCGTCGGAATGCACCCCCAGAGCAGGCACGTGCCGCCGAGCGCCTGCTGGCGTTCGACGACGGCCGTCTTGAGTCCGAGCTGCGCGGCGCGGATGGCGGCCACATAGCCGCCAGTGCCGGCGCCGATCACCACGAGGTCGTATGCCTGCGCCACCGTTGCGTGTCTCCCGGGGGATGGATTCGAGCGCTCACCGTTTGAGGGACGAGAGCGGGATGAAGGTCGTGGCCGGATTGCCGGGCGCCGGTTCCTGCGGGTCGGCCTCCCCGGGGTCGAGCCGCTGGACCTGTGCGCGCAGCCGGCTGTGCTCGTAGCGCAGGTCCCAGTAGGACTGCTGCAACCGGTCCAGCCGGCGGGCGACGCGACGGGCGCTCGCCAGCGCGACGAGCGCGGCCAGCAGGCCCAGACCTGCGAGGATGGCAAGCCAGATCATGTGCACGTCCGCGCGCGGCGACCGATCCGTACAGTATCGGCGCCCCCACAGGGTGTCAAGGCAACCGGGGCGCCTGCGCGTAGAATAGCGGCGGCTCCGCGGCGCCCGGGCGCCTCGCGGCGTCCCGGATTCCCATGCGCTCCAGCACCGTCCTCGTCGTCGACCCGGATGACCCCTGGCGCGAGACGCTCCACGAAGCGCTGCGCGCCGAGCACCGCGTCCTGCGCGCCACGAGCGGCGAGGCGGCCCTGGCGCTGCTGATGCGCGAGGACATCGACGTGCTGCTGCTCGACGCCGAGCAGCCGGGCATCAGCGCGTTCGAGGTGCTGCGCATCGCGCGCGAGAACTTCGAGCTCACCGAGATCGTCGTCACCGGGCGCGAAGCGGACATCGATACGGCCATCGAGGCCGTGCGGCTCGGCGCGTTCCACTACGTGCCGAAGTCCGCCGGCACCGGCGCCATCCGCGGCATGGTGGCCCGGGCGCTCGAGCGGCGCGCCCTGACGCGCCGCCTGCAGGTGGTGGCGGCCGATGCCGCCGAGACGAGCGAGCGCGAGTTCGTCGCCGGGCCGAGCCCGGCGGTGCAGGAGGTGCTCCGGCTCGCGCAGCGCGTCGCCGGGCTGGACACGACCGTGCTGGTCCTCGGCGAGAGCGGCACGGGCAAGGAGCTGCTCGCGCGCCTGCTGCACCGGCAGGGGGCCCGCGCCGACGGGCCGTTCGTGGCGGTGAACCTGGCCGCGATCCCGCAGGACCTCGTCGAGAGCGTGCTGTTCGGTCACGAGCGTGGCGCGTTCACGGGCGCCGTGCGGCAGCAGATCGGCAAGTTCGAGCTCGCCTCCGGCGGCACGCTGTTCCTCGACGAGGTCGGCGACCTGCGCCTGGACCTGCAGGCGAAGCTCCTCCGGGCCATCCAGGAAGGCGAGATCGAGCGCATCGGCAGCCCGCGCCCGATCAAGACCGACTTCCGGCTGATCGCGGCGACCAACGTCGACCTCGATCGCGCCGTGCGCGAAGGGCGCTTCCGCGAGGACCTCTACTTCCGGCTCCGCGTCATCCCGATCCGGATGCCGCCCCTGCGCGAGCGCATCGAGGATCTGCCCGCGCTCTGCGCGCTGTTCGTCAAGCGCTACAGCCTGAAGTTCCGCAAGCAGGTCGAAGGCGTGTCCGAGCGGGCCCTGCGCGCGCTGGCGGCGTACGACTGGCCGGGCAACATCCGGGAGCTGGAGAACCTGATCGAACGCCTGGTGGCCATCACGGACCGGACGTGGATCACGGAAGACGATCTGCCGGTGGAGCTGCAGGTCGCCGAGCTCGACGCCGCGCCGCGCCGCGGCAGCCTGTTCCAGGACGCGATGATGGTGTACGAGCGCAACCTGCTCATCCGCGCGCTCGACCGGAACGGCTGGAACGTCACGCAGACCGCGCGCTACCTGGGACTGCCACTGAGCACGCTGAAGTTCAAGATCGACAAGCTGGGAGTGCGCGAGGCCGGCCGGCGCGTGAGGACGTAGTCGCACCGGCGGATCACTTGCAGCACGAACGACCTGATCAGCCGCCGAAGCCCGCGAGACATTCAGCCGCGGGCGAAGGCGCGACCTGATCAGACCCGATCGGACCCGATCGGACCTGATCGGACCCGTACACACGACAGGCCCGGTTGGCGCTGACCGGAACGCCAGCCGGGCCTGTGATGTCCCGCGCGAGGGTTACCGGCGCGGCAGCACCGCGTCCTTCAGCGCCTTCTGGATCCGCGCCTTCACGACGGTCTTCGCGGGGATCTTGATCGCCTCACCCGTGGCCGGGTTGCGCCCCATCCGCGCCTTGCGCTTCTGGACCACCAGCTTCACCATGCCGGGCAGCGTGAACTCGCCCGAGCGCTTGAGCTCCTTCTCGGCGAGCGTCGACAGCTCCTCGAAGAACTCGCGGGCCTGCGTCCGCTTGATCTCGAAGCGATCGGCGAAGTGCGAGAAGAGCTCCGACTTGCCCATCCTGCGGGCCTCTGCCATTGCGTCCCCCTTGACTGACGTTACTGCGCGCCTACTGAGGCTCGCGGTGCACGGGACCGCGCGCGCGGGCGGTCCACCGCGAATGAGGCCAAAATCCGGCGTATCCTAGCGCGGGGGTGGTTTCGTGTCAACGAACAATCCCCGAGTTTCCTAGGAAATCCGGCACACGATGCTACACTGACTCCTGCCGCTTCCGCGATGGACCGGTGATGGCCACCCCGACGATAGAGACGTTCCCGAACCCGCGCCAGGGGCGCGTGTACGAGATCGACATCGACTGCCCCGAGTTCACGTCGATGTGTCCCAAGACCGGGCTGCCCGACTTCGGCACGATCCGCATCCGCTACGTCCCCGACGCGACCTGCATCGAGCTGAAGTCGCTCAAGTACTACCTTCTCGACTACCGCAACCGGGGCATCTTCTACGAGAGCGCCACGAACCAGATCCTCGACGATCTCGTCGCCGCCTGTTCCCCGCTCCGCATGACCGTGGAGGGCGCGTTCACGCCGCGGGGCGGCATCCGCACGACGGTCCGGGCGACCTACGAGAAGACCTCCTAGTACCGGCCCGTTCGGGTCACCGGGCCGGACGCGGGCGCCAGCCGCATGACCGAAGACGACGACCCGATCGCGATCCCGATCGAGGACACGCTCGACCTGCACGCCTTCCAGCCGCGCGACGTGCCCGCCGTCGTCGACGACTATCTGCGCGCGGCGCACGCGGCCGGGTTCCGGGAGGTACGGCTGGTGCACGGCCGCGGCATCGGCGTGCAGCGGGCACGCGTCCAGCAGGTCCTGCGCAGCCACCCGCTCGTCGCGGCCTTCCGCGACGACCCGCGCAGCCACCTGGGCGCGACGCTGGTGAATCTGGTCGAAGGCACGGGTGCCTGACACCCGTACAGTACGGGTGTCTGGCACCGGTACCAGTTCAAGACGACGGTCAGACACCGGGACGCGTCAGAAGATGCCGGGGCAGACGCGGTAGCGCACCCGCGTCATGTAGGCGGCGTAGGCCGGATCCTGCGCGAGCGTCCGCTCCTCGTACAGGGCCCGGACCATGAGGGCGACGTCGCTCACCGTCAGCACGGCGAGGTTCCACGCGCTCGGGTGCGCGAGCAGGAACGCCACGTGGGTCACGAGATAGCCCGCGTAGATCGGATGCCGCAGCAGCGCGTAGATCCCGTGGTCCACGACCCCACGGTTCGCCGGCATGAGCCCGAAGCTGCGCCCGAGCGTGGCCTTGCCGACGATGATCAGCAGCAGCCCGGCCGCCGAGAGCGACGCCGTCAACGAGTCGGCCGTCAGCCCGCCGCCGCTCGGCACGATGAAGGGCACGCCGACGATCGACACGGTCGCGACCACGCGCGCCCCCCAGCTGCGATCGACGACGGCGGCGCGCCGCCGCACGACGGTGAGCAGGACGACCAGGGCCTCGCTCAACAGCAGCAGCAGGCCGGTGAAGTGCCCGGTCTCGAGGAACTCCCGTCCGATCCGGACGGCCAGGATCACGAACAGACAGCTGATGGCGGCGCGCGCGAACAGATCGGCCAGGCGCTCGCGCCGATCGGACACGGCCGCGGCGGCCCCGAGCTGGCCTGTCGACGCTCCGTCCAGCCGCGTGCCGCGTGCGGCCCGGTCGAGGGCGGACGCCCCTATGACAGCCATTCTTCCTTCCGCTCGACGCGACGCTCGACGGTGGCCGGCGGGCCGCCGCTGCCGTTCGGGCGCCCCGAAGGCATCGCCCGCGACGCCTGACGCCGGGCAGCCTGCCGCGCCGGCTGCTCCTCGAGGAAGTAGTTGCGGCAGGCCTGGTCCAGCAGGTCGCGCGTGATCTGCGGCGGCCGGTTCTGATAGCGGCACATGTCGACGACCTGGTGCACCAGGTCGCGCGGATGGCAGGCGCGCATCTCGATGCCGCGCGGCTCGTAGTACCGCCGCTGCAGGTACTCGACGACCACCGGATCGAACGCCATCTGCTGCCGGCGGCAGTTCAGCTCGAAGATCCGGGTGTACTCCTCGACGGTCGGGTTCTTCGCGAAGATCTTGTACGGGATGCGCCGCAGGAACGCCTCGTCGGCCAGCGACTCCGGGTTGAGGTTCGTCGCGAACACGATGAGGACGTCGAACGTCATCTCGAACTTCTTGCCCGTGTGCAGCGTCAGGTAGTCGACGCGGCTCTCGAGCGGCACGATCCAGCGGTTCAGCAGATCGCGCGGCCGGATGCGCTGCCGGCCGAAGTCGTCGACGACGAACACGCCGCCGTTGGCCTTGAGCTGCAGCGGCGCCTCGTAGAAGCGGGCGATCGGGTTGAAGCTCAGGTCGAGCATCTCGAGCGTCAGCTCGCCGCCGACGGTCACCACGGGCCTGCGGATCCGCACCCACCGCCGGTCGCGCGCCGCCGCGCGGATCACGCTCCCGGGCGCCACGTCGTCTTCGAGCGGCTGGTGGTTGACCGGGTCGTAGATCGTGATGATCTGCCCGTCGACGTCGAGCGCGTGCGGGACGTACATGTCGCCGCCGAGCGCACGCCCGATTCCCTCGGCCACCACGGTCTTGCCGTTGCCGGGCGGGCCGTAGAGGAAGATCGACTTCCCGGAGTTCACGGCGGGGCCCAGCTGGTCGAGCATCTCCTGGCTGACGATGAGATGCGTGAACCCCGCGGCGAGACGCTCACGGGTCAGGAACCCGCGCGCGTCGCGCAGCGCCTGCATCGCGGCCGTGTACTGGTGCAGCGGCACCGGCGCGGGCCCGACGTAGCCGTTGGCGTCGAAGTAGGTCCCCGCGCGCTCGCGTCCGAGCTCGGTGAGCGCGTAGCGGAAGCCCGCCGTGCCCGCCCCCGCCGCCCCGCGCACCTCGATGAGCGTCTCCGTCCGGAGATGCTCCATGAGCGACTCGAGCAGCGCGTACGGCAGGCACAGCCGCTCGGCAAGCGCCTGCCCGCTCAGCTCCCCGGCGAACAGCGACTTGACGATGAGCTGCTTCAGCGACTCGTACGGGAGCCCCGTCGCCTCCAGCGTGGCCGGCTCGGGCGGCACCGGAGCCTTGCGGTCCACGACCGGCGTGCTGCCGGCCGCCGCCGCCGTTTCAGGCGTCACGATCGTCCTCCCCCGCTCAGTGGTTCTTGATGTTCTGGGCGATCGGGACCAGCACCTGGATGAACTTGATCGCCGCCGGCCCGATGGTGACCACCCAGATCGCCGGGAAGATGCAGAACACGAGCGGGAACACCATCTTCACGCCGGTCTTGGCGGCGGCTTCCTCCGCGCGCTGCCGCCGCTTGGTGCGCAGCGTCTCCGAGAAGACGCGCAGCGACTGCGCGACGCTCGTCCCGAACTTGTCGGTCTGGATGAGCATGGTCGACAGCGAGACGAGATCGTCCAGCCCGGTCCGATCGGCCAGGTTCCGCAGGGCCTCGCTGCGCGCCTTGCCGGCGCGAAGCTCGATGTTGACGAGCCGCAGCTCGTCGGCCAGGTCGGGATGCGCGAACCGCAGCTCGTCGCCCACCCGCAGGATCGCCTGGTCGAGGCCGAGGCCGGCTTCGACGCTGACGACCATGAGGTCCAGCGCATCGGCGAGCCCCAGCTGGATCCGGTGCTGCCGGCGCTTCGCCATGCGCGCGAGGATCATGCCCGGCAGCACGTACCCGAGCAGCGAGCCGCCCAGGCCGATCGACACGTTCGGGCGGAGCACCAGCGGCGTCGCGAACAGCACGAACGCGGCGAGCGCGACGGCCACCCGGATTCCGACGAAGATCGGCAGCGCCTCGGCGCCGCGGTATCCCGCCTGGATCAGGCGCAGCCGGACCTTGCCCACCTCCGAGGGGGACACCGGCACGCGCGAGCCGATCTTCTTCACGGCTTCCTTGATCGCCGCGAAGCGCGGCCCGGTCTCCTCCCGCTCCACGGTGCCCGTCACTTCGGCCAGGCGACGGTCGATGACGGTGCCCCGCGCGCCGGCCAGGCGCATGCCGACGGCAGCCACGATGAGGCTGGCGAACGCGAACGCGAGCAGCGGCAGCAGCAACGTCATGGCTACACCTCGATCGTGACGATCTTGCGGATCCAGAAGTACCCGATCGTCTGCATGACGACGGTCACCGCGATCAGCATGTGCCCCACCCGCTCGCGGAACAGCGTGTTCATGTGATCGGGGTTGATGAACATCAGCGCGATCGCCAGGAACGCCGGCAGACCGAGCAGCACGTACCCGGTCATGCGGCCATGGGCCGTGTAGACGCGCACCTGCCGCAGGATCTTGAAGCGCTCGCGGACGACGTACGCCAGGTTGTCGAGGATCTCCGACAGGTTGCCGCCGGTCTCCCGCTGGATCAGCACCGCGGTGACGAAGAAGCGGACGTCGAGCAGCGGCACGCGCTCGGCCAGGTTGTTGAGCGCGTCCTTCAGCGGGAGCCCGTAGTTCTGCTCCTCGAACGCCTTGCGGAACTCGGGGCCAATCGGATCCGACGCCTCGTCGGCGACCATGCCCATCGCGGTCTGGAACGCATGTCCCGCCTTGATCGCGCGCGACAGCAGGTCGAGCGCTTCGGGGAACTGCTCCTCGAACCGCTTCAGGCGCGCGGCGCGCTTCCGCGTCAGCACCAGGAAGGGAATCGACCCGCCCACCAGGACGCCCGGGAGCAGGCCGGCCGGATGACGGAACACCGCGCTCAGCACGAACCCGACCGCGAGCCCGAGCGCCAGCGACGCGACGAGCACGGTGCTGACACCCGCCTTCGAGCCCGACTGCTCGAGCAGCCGCGCCAGCCACGAGCCCGCCTGCGTGTCGGCGACGGCACGGTCCACGGCCGGCAGCACGCCCTCGGCGCGCGTCTTCACGATCTCGAAGGGCGCGCCTCCCGCCGGCTCGGTGTGGCGCATGACGTCTTCCATCCGCGCCCTGACCCGCCGCTGCGTCATGAGGGCCGGCAGCTTCATGGCCCCCATCGCGGCGGCCACGACGATGCCGGCGCCGAGCACGAACACACCGAGCGCGATCAGCAGCGGAGCCATCACCGCACCTCCGTCATGCCCTCGAACATGTCGGCGGGCAGGTGGATGCCGGCGGCCTTCAGCCGCTCGGCGACCTTCGGTCGGACACCGGTCGCGCGGAAGCGTCCGATGACCTTGCCGTCCTGGGTCATCCCCATCTTCTCGAACACGAAGATCTCCTGCATGGTGATCACGTCCCCCTCCATGCCGGTGATCTCCGAGATGCTGGTGACCTTGCGCGACCCGTCCGCGAGACGGGTCTGCTGGACGACGATCTGGATGGCCGACGCGATCTGCTGCCGGATGGCCTTCTCCGGCAGGTTCACGTTCCCCATCGCGATCATCGTCTCGATGCGGCTCAGCGCGTCGCGGGGCGTGTTGGCGTGGATGGTGGTCAGCGAGCCGTCATGGCCGGTGTTCATGGCCTGCAGCATGTCGAGCGCCTCTTCGCCGCGGACCTCGCCGACGACGATGCGATCGGGCCGCATGCGCAGCGCGTTGATGACGAGCTGGCGCTGCTTCACCGCGCCCTTGCCCTCGACGTTCGGCGGGCGCGTCTCGAGCCGCACGACGTGCTCCTGGTGGAGCTGCAGCTCGGCGGCGTCCTCGATGGTTGCGATGCGCTCCGTCTCGCCGATGAAGCTCGACATGACGTTGAGCAGCGTCGTCTTGCCGGCGCCCGTGCCGCCGCTGATGAGGCAGTTCATCCGTGCGCGGACGCAGGCCCCGAGGAAGTCGAGCATCGGGCGCGTCATCGCGCGGTAGGCGACGAGGTCCTCGCCGCGCAGCCGCTCCTTCGGGAAGCGCCGGATCGACAGCAGCGGGCCGTCGACGGCGAGCGGCGGGATGATGGCGTTGACGCGCGACCCGTCCGCCAGGCGCGCGTCGACCATCGGCGAGCTGTCGTCGACGCGGCGGCCGACCGCCGAGACGATCCGGTCGATCACCCGCAGCAGGTGCTTGTCGTCCTGGAACGTCGTCGGCACCTTCTGGAGCACGCCGCCGCGCTCGACGTACACCGACTTGTACGTGTTGACGAGGATGTCGTTGACGGTCGGGTCGCGCAGCAGCGGCTCCAGGGGCCCGAGCCCGAACACCTCGTCGAGGATGTCGCTGAGGATCTGCTCGCGCTCGGCGAGGCTGACGGGGGTCGCCTCCTCCGCCATGAGCTCGAAGACGAGCGTGCGGATCTCGGCCTCGGCACGCTGCCGGTCGGCCGTCGCCAGCGCCTCGAGATTCAGGCGGTTGAGCAGCTTGCGGTGGACGTTCGCCTTGAGCTGGACGTACTGGGGCCTCGGCGGCGGCGGCAGCGGCGGCGCGGCCGGCCGCCCCGGCGTGCCGCCGGGGCCGTTCAGGGGAGCGTGAGCGGTGGCCATCGGTGGTCCTCGGTCCTATCCCAGAAGTCCGAACGAGAAGCTGAAGACGGCGCGCTTCTTCTCGGCGCCCGCCTTCTCCGCCGTCTCGCCCGGCGCGATGATGTGGCGCGTGAAGCTGTCGAACTGCTCCGCGATCTCCGAGTGGTTCGTCAGCGACAGCGGCACGCCCGAGTTGAGCGCCGTCGACACGGTCTTGTAGTCGCTCGGGAACGTGTGGTGGATGCCGTAGCCGAGCGCCGTCTCGATCTGCTTCGGCGCGATCATGTGCTGGTCCGACGCGCGGTTCAGCAGGATGCGGATCCGCTCCCCGCCGACGCCGAGCTGCCGGACCTTGTCGACGAGCCGCTGCGCGTTGCGCACCGACGGCACGTCGGGGTTGGCGACCACGAAGATCGAATCCGCGGCGTAGAGCGCCGCGATGCTGCACGACGTGATCTGGTTGCCCGCATCGACGACGACGTAGTCGTGCGACTTGCCGAGCACGCGGAAGAGCTCCTCGACGGCGCCCGCGTCCGGCGCGCCCGGACGCTCGAACTGCTCCGAGCCGGCGAGGATCTCGAGCCCCGACTTGTGCCGGGCCAGCAGCTCGCGCAGGAAGTCGCGGTCCATCCGGTGCAGGTTCTCGAGCGCGTCGAGGATCGTGAACCGCGGACGGACGCCCAGGAACAGCGCGACCTCGCCGAAGCCGGGTTTCAGGTCGACGATGACCGTCTGCCGCCTGGTCAGGCGCGCGAGCTCCACCGCGCAGTTCACGGCGACGGTCGTCGTCCCCGCGCCACCCTTGGCCCCGAAGAACACGAGCGCGGTCGAGGGCGGCTTCGACGAGGCCTGCGCGCTCTCGCGACGCGTGTGCGTGCGGCGCACCGCGCCGTGGAACGGCTCCTCCGGCACGGGCCACATGAAGAACTCGTTGGCCCCGGCCCGCATCGCCTGCAGGATCAGCTCGGGGTCGGTCGACAGCGCCACGGCGAAGATCGCGGTGGTCGGATGCGCCGCGCGCAACCGTTCGATGGCCGCCAGGCCCGACGGCACGTCGCCGCGGATGTCGGCGACCACCAGGTCGGGCGCCAGCGGCTCGCCGGAGGCGCGGCGGTCCTCCATGAGGCTCACGGGCACGCCGCCCGAACGGAGCAGGCGGCCGATTTCCCTGCGGAACTCCTCGTCGTGACTGACGACGAGGGCGCCAAGCTGCGCCATGTCTGCTACTCCACGAGACGAATGGCCATCGGGAACGCCCCGACGGGTGCCGGGCCCATGTTGCCGGCGATGAGGCCGGAGATGGGCGTGATCCGGCCGTAGACGTTGTTGCCCTGGCGGCGCGTGATGAAGAACCCCATGTAGTTGGCGACCTTCAGGTCCGCTTCACGGCCGTTGCGCTTGCCCGTGTCGTAGTAGATCGGGTCGTAGAGCGGAATCGCGACCACGCGCGGGCTGGGGTTCATCGTGCTGACCGGCTTGTTGAGCGTGGTGTCCCAGTACGCGCCCGGGTCCTTCGCGATCAGCTCGTCGATCCCCGCCATCGTCGGGCCGACCATGTTGCCCGGCTCGGCCAGCAGCAGGTCGCCGAAGCCCATGACGGTCGTGTTGCAGTTCGCGATGTTCCAGCGGTACTCGTCGGCGCCGCTGTAGCCCCCGATCGCGTACGAGAAGTAGAAGCTCGGGGTGATGTTGTTGCCCGTGCCGGCGCGGATCATCAGCTCCACGCCACGGTCGCGGTCGGCGTTGTAGCCGGTATAGCCGGTCTCCGTGGACGGGATGTAGATGTCCGGGTTCGGCAGCGGGTTCCCCTTGTTGTCGACGACGTCGAACGTGTCGTCCGGATCCCAGGGGGGCGTCTGCCGCTCGATCCACTTGTCGGGAATCGTGAACGGCTTGACGCACGTCATCGCGTTCGCCGGCGAGGCTTCGGCGGTCGCCTCCGCCCACACGTCCGCCTGGGGCACGCCGAAGAAGCGGCCCGTGAACGTCAGCAGCGGGTTCGAGCGCGCGTCGGTGCGGTGCACGACCACCTTGACGCGGTTGTTCAGTCCGCTCGGCCCCACCGGGAACGACACGTCCTGGGGGGTGATGCTGGGCGCCTGCCCCATCACCAGGTTGGCCTGGCCGGCCATGATGGCGTTCTGCACGGCCGGCCCGCTGGCGCTGCGGTTGTCGTAGTCGTCGTAGTAGAGCGCGACGGCGCCGGCGAGCGCGCCGGCATCCGCCGCGTTCTGCGCCTGCGCGCGCGCGGTCATGAACATCCCGACGTCGATCGCCAGCGTCGTCGCGGCCAGGAACGCCATGAAGCCGACGCCGACGAACACGTACGACATTCCCCGCTCGTCGCGGTGCAGCCGGTTGAGGGTGGTGTTCATGATTCCGTCCTCCTCGGACACGTACGGCGCCGGATCGGTCCGGTGCGCTGCGGCCGCCGTCACCGGGGCTGGTGCTGCGCGTTGATCCGGGCCAGCTCCTCCTCGTAGGCCTTGCGCGCCGCGTCGAGCCGCGCCCGCGCTTCGGCCTCCTCCTTCGCGCGCTTGCGTTCGAGCTCGGCCTGCCGCTTCGCGGCCTCGGCCGCGCGGCGGTCGATCTCGGCCTGGAGCTTCGCCTGCTCGCGCGCGGCCTTCTCCGCGCGCCTGCGCTCCTCGGCGGCGCGCTTCGCTTCCTCCTTCGCGCGCTTCGCCGCGAGCTTGCGCTCCTTCTCGGTCTGCTTGCGAGCCTCCTCCGCGCGGCGCGCCTCGAGCTTGCGGCGCTCCTCGGCCTCCTTGCGCGCGCGCTCGAGCGCCTTCTCATCCACGGCCGGCAGCGCCGGCGCCGGCTCGGCGGCCGCCAGGGCGGGCGGCTGATACGCGGTCGCCGGAACCGGCTGTCCGGGGCCGGCGGGCTGCGCCTGCGGCTGCACGGCCGCCGACGGGCCACCCGGGTTCCACGGGGCCGGCGCCGGCACGGGCTTCCGGATCGGGCCGAGATACGGCTCGACCTGGTCGGGCAGCTTCGGCGAGACGCCCGTCGAGTTGCGACGGAGGATCGTCGGCGTGATCATCACGACGAGCTCGGTCTGGTTCTTCTGCGCCGCCTTGCTGCGGAACAGCAGCCCGAGGATCGGGATGTCGCCGATGCCCGGCACCTTCGAGAGCTGCGACTGCACGGTGTTGTTCAGCAGCCCGGCGATCGCGAAGGTCTGGCCGTCGGACAGCTCCACCTCGGTCTCCGTGCGGCGCGTCGAGATCGCGGGGATCCGGAAGCCCTCGAGCACGATGGCGTTCGAGAAGTCGAGCGAGCTGACCTCCGGACGCACCTTCAGCTTCACGAGGTTCTCGCCGACGATCGTCGGCGTGAAGTTCAGCTTCACGCCGAACTCCTTGAACTGGATCGTCACGGTCTGGCCGCCGCTGGTGCCCTGGATGACCGGGTACGGATACTCGCCGCCGGCGAGGAAGCTCGCCTCCTTGCCGTTCTCGGCGATCAGGTTGGGCTCCGCGAGGCTCTGGAACAGCCCCTTGCTCTGCAGCGCGCGCACCACGCCGCCGATGTTGTTCTTGCTGTCGAACAGGAAGAGGTTCAGGTAGTCGCTGAACACGAGCGACTCGTTCAGTATCGGGTCGCTCTGGTCGAAGAACGGCGCGGCGAACTGCTGCGTCGTCACCCGCCCGTACTGGTTCTCGTAGCCGTCGACGAACAGCGAGGCGCCGAGCTCCGTGAGCGCGCTGCGGCTCACCTCGGCGAAGCGCACGCGCAGCAGCACCTGGTTGCTCGCGATGCCCTCCTGCACGCGCAGCAGGTTGACGACGTCTTCCTTCTTCTCGACGTAGCCGGCCGCGACCTCCGCCGCCTTGTCGACGACGTACTTGCTCTTGACCGTGCCGGAGATGACCAGGTCCTTGCCGTTGCTGTGAACCTGGATCTCCTCGCCGGGGAACAGGGTCTTCATCTGATCCACCAGCTCGCTGAGGTCGCGGCGGACGACGACTTCGTAGCGCCGGATGCCGCCGGCGCGGTCCCAGACGAACAGCGAGATCGTGCCGGGCGTCTTGCCGTGCACGAGCAGCTGGTTCGGCGAGGTGACCAGCGCGTCGGCGACGTCGGGGCTCGTCAGCGACACGCGCGTGATGTGCGTGCCGACGTTGATGAGCGTCGATCGGCCGACGAGCAGCGCGATCTCCGACGCGTTCGCCTCGGCGGACGCGGACGCGGGCGCCGCACCCGCCATCGCGTGCGGGAGGTTCGGGACGGTCAGGGACTGAGCGAGGGCCGTTCCTGCCGACAGCAGGAGGGCCAGGCACATCGCGGTGGCGCGCGCTGGGCTCAGCAGCCGGGGGGCGCCAGACGCAAGCTGGGCGTTCATTGAGTTCCTCCTAGCGCACGACTTCGTGGTGGCGCTTGTCTCCTCGGATGATCTCGACGGTCGGTTCCGGCGCGGGGGCCGGGGCGGCTGCGGCGGCCGCGACGGTCGCGACCGGACGCGGGCTGCTCGTGCGGCGCGGCGGGGGCGCGGCACCGAGCAGGGCGGCCGGGCGGATGCCCGGCGTCTCGGGGGTGCTCCGGTCGAGCGGATTGCGGAGCGCGAGCTGGATCTGGCCCTCGGTGGCGCCGAGGGTGAGGCGCTCGGCCTCTTCGGGCGTGACGAGCAGGGTCACGACGTTGACCGCCATCGGCTTGCCCTGCTCGCCGTCCTGCTCCATCTTCGTGCCGGCGGCGAGCACCTGGACGTCGCTCAGCACGACCTTCGTCATCGTGTCGCCGCGCTTCTCCGAGGGGCTCGCCGTCGCGATCACGTCGACGTGCGTGCCCGGCAGCACGTAGCCGGCGACGCCGATGACCTCGTTCACGCGGACGGACACGGCGCGCTTGCCTTCCGGGATCACCACCGGCAGCCCGAAGCCGGCCTCCTTGCTCGCGACCTTCATCGGGAGGATCGGCTCGTGCTGGATGACCGGCATGATCAGGCCGCGGCCGATGAGCTCGTCCGGGCTCGAGAATGCGCCCGCCGGCACCGCGCCCGCCGGCCAGTCGACCACGCGGAGATCGTCGGGCCGCAGCTCGGCGCCGAGCTCCAGGTCGGTGGCCGCGACCACGACCGGCTGCGTGGGCAGCGAGACGGTGCGGACCGGCACGTTCTGCATGTAGGAATAGGTGCCGTAGGCGAGGCCTCCGCCGGCGGCGAGGGCCAGAAGAAGCACGAGGGTCATGCGCATGCGGGCCATGTCAGTTCTCCTCCGATCGCTCGCAGGCTTTCTCCGCTCGAAGCGTTAGGCTCTGGCGTCGGGTCTGCGGTCCGGTCGATCACTCGAGCGGTCTACTGCGTTTCGTTCCTCATCAGCGCCTGCGCGCTCATCGCGACCATCCCGTCGGGGCCGGCGCTCCCCACCAGCTGCATCACCGGCTGCAGCCACTGGAACTCGAAGGGGTAGCTGACCGTCACCTGCGACGCCGACACGGTCGCGCCGTTCACCGTCAGGGTCGCGGAGCGATTCACCGACACGCTGGCGTCGGCGGCCTGCGGCAGCTGGCCGGCGGCGAGGTAGTCGCGCACGCGCTCCTCGACGGCCGTGTCGGTGCCGGATGGCAGCACGGCGATCCGTGCGCCTTCGCGCGCCGCGTTCGTGAGGATCTGCCAGGTCTGGAAAGCCCGGCCGAACTCGAAGATGCCGACGGCGATGAGCAGCAGCATCGGAATCGTGATCGCCGCTTCGAGCAGCGCGGCTCCGCGTTCGGACTTGAGGCGTTTCATGATCCGGTTCCTCATCCCGCCAGCAGCGCCGCCACCGCGCCGAGCGCGATTGCGGGCCCGTAGGCGAAGCGGCTCTGGGCGGCGCTGCGATCGATCTCGCGTTTCGTGCTCACGGGCGCCGCGACGAGCCGCGCGGCGCGCGTGAGCGTCGTGCCGAGGCGGCGCCGGCGCATCGCATGCGCGACCGCGAGCACGCCGCCGGCGATGGCGCCGTACAGGAACGCCATCACCACTCCGCCCGGCCCCAGCCAGGCGCCCAGCGCGGCGAGCAGCTTCACGTCGCCGGCGCCGGTTCCGCCGAGCACGTGGCCCGGCAGCATCAGCAGAAATCCGATCAGCGCGCCGGCGACGGCGGCGCCGATCGACTGGCCCGTCATCCCCGCGGCCGCCAGCGCCAGCCCGCCGGCCGCGACGGTGGCCGTCAGCGGGTTCGGGATGCGCCCGGTTCGCAGGTCGATGAGGGCGGCGGTGCCTGCGGCCGCAATCACGGCCACCGGCGCCACGAGCTCAGAAGCTGGCAGCGGCAATGACTTCCCACAGCACTTCGTTGATCGTCGTGCCCACGGTCGTGACGGCGCCGACGGCCACCAGCGCAATCAGCGCGCAGAGCAGGCCGTACTCGAGCAGGTCCTGGCCGTCCGCGCGGCGAAGCAGATTTCGAAACAGTGCCAGCATGCGATTCATGGCGCGCTCGCAGTTCCTGGGGAGCCGAAGGTCGGAACCGATGCGCCCGGAGCGCCGGTGAAGGCCCTCCGGGCGCGTTGAGAACGTGGCCGCGCGTCAGATGGCGGCCGCGATCTCGTCGAAGATGCCGGCGACGGTCTCGCCCGCCGCCGTCACCGCGCCGACCGCCACGATGGCGATGAGCGCCACGAGCAGCGCGTACTCGAGCAGGTCCTGGCCGTCGTCGTTCTTCTTCAGCGACTTCACGAACGTCATGAGGTGCAGCATCGGTCTTCTCCTTCAGGGCTTCCGCGGTGCGGAAGCGATGGTCCGGTCCTGTGCCTCCGAATCAGCCGCTGGTCTAGATGGCGGCCGCGATTTCGTCGAAGATGCCGGCGACGGTCTCACCCGCCGCGGTCACGGCGCCGACCGCCACGATGGCGATGAGCGCCACGAGCAGCGCGTACTCGAGCAGGTCCTGCCCCTCGTCGCTGCGGCGAATGGACTGCAGAAAGGTCACCAGAGCCGTCATGTCGTCCTCCTGAAAGGCATCGCGGCTGACAGCGATGCGTCGGTGCGGCGCACCGTGCGCCGCGATGTCTGACGGCCCCGCAGCACTCGCCGCGGGACGCGTCACGGCCGCCCTTAATCGCAACGGCCATGCCACCAGCTCGAGAGGAGCAGTCGGGAGGACGGCTAAGTGGCAGAAGCCACGGGGCGTTAGCCGCGTGCGCCCCGCGCACCGGGAGAGGGCACGCACACGCCCGGCGGGCATGTGCGCCCACCCACATTCGTAATCGCAGTCGCGGATTCTGCAGGTCGGTGTGCGGCCCCGCGCGGTCGTGAGCCGCACGGCCATCGCGGAAGTGCCCGATTACAAGCGCGTTTGCACGCGATCAGACTTGTCAGCGGGTGTGGGCACGCGACTTGCGACAGGAGGAAACGCGCGCGCGATCGCTCTTCCAGCCGCGACGCGCAGGTGCACCATGCGCAGAGCGACACCGTACAGACTGCAGGCCCGTGACATCGCGGGATCGGCGTTCGGATTCGGCGCCGTGCTGACGGCGCTCGTCGTGATGGACCCGCGCGTGAGCCACAAGTTCAGCAGCGCGTTCTATCCCAATCCCTCGGAGAAGCTGCTGTCGTGGGGCGAGCGCTTCAGCGCGTTCGCGGAGGCGGTGTTCACCTCCGCCCAGCAGCAGAGCATCGACAATGGCCCCGTGCTGGTGCTGACCGTCGTCGGCATCCTGCTCGTCGGCTTCATGTTGAGGACCTGACTTGTCATCCGTCCTGGCATTCGAGCCCGATCCGCGGCAGGCAGCCGCGCTGAGGAAGGTTGTCGGCGCCCGCACGGGCGCCGAGTTCGTCGTGGCGGAATCGAAAGACGCGGTGCTGGCCGCCATCGCGACGAACATTCCCGATCTCGTGCTCTTCTCCGCCCTGATCTCGCCGCGCGACGAGGCGGAGATCACCGGGCACCTGCGCGATCTGGAGGGAGCCGAGCACGTCCAGACGCTGACGATCCCGCTGCTCGCGCTGGGGTCGGCGCGCGGTGGAAAGGAACGCGGGCGGAAGAAGCGCGGCCTGCTGAGCGCGTTCACCGCCGACGACGACGATGCGCCGCCGGCTGGCGGGTGTGATCCGGAGGCGTTCGCCGAGGAGATCGTCAACTACCTGAAACAGGCCGAGAGCATCAAGGCCGACATCGCGGCTCGGGCCCAGCACGCGCCGAAGAAGCGCCGTCGCAGGAAGGACGCGCAACCGGAGTCGAAGGAAGCGGCGACGGCCGCACAGCCGGCGGAGGCGACCAGCAGCTACTGGTCCTGGGATCCCGCCCCGCAGGCAGCCGCTTCGCCTGCGACTCCTCCTGCAGCCGAAGCGGCGCCGGCGCCGGCCGCGCAGCCGGAGACCGGCCAGGCGCCGGACGCGTCCGCGATCGGCTATTCGAGCTGGGCGAATCCCTGGGACGTCTCCACGCGGCCCGTGGCGGTCTTTGCCCCGAACGGCGCCGCCGCGGAGGAGGGAACGGAGACCGTCGTCGAGAGCGCGTCGGAGGACACGGCCGCGCCCGCGCCCGCTGTGACTCCCCGGCCCTGGCACGAGCACGCACGGGAAGCCTTGCAGGCGCTCGCGGCCCCGGCCGCGGACGCACCGCCGCGACACGATCGCAAACCGGATACGGCGTCGGAACGCCAGGCGCTCGAGACGGGCGCAACCGCGGGAGCCGGCGCCAGGGCGCAGGGCCAGGCGCGACGATCGCAGGAAGAGCGGGATCGCGCGCTCAGGGAAGAGGCCGAACGCGCCGAACGGGAGCGGCAGGCTCGCGAGGAGCGGGAACGGCGCGCGAAGGAAGAAGCCGAGCAGCGCGCACGCGAAGAGCAGGAACGGCGTGCCAGGGAGGAGGCCGAGCGGCGCGCACGCGAGGAACGCCTGCGCCGCGCCCGGGAGGAAGCCGAGCGCATCGCCCGGGAAGAGACGGAGCGCCGGGCACGCGAACGCGAAGCGGAACAGCGCGCCCGGGAGGAACGCGAACGCCGCGCCAGGGAGGAAGCCGAGCGGATTGCGCGCGAAGAGGCGGAGCGCCGGGCGCGCGAGCGCGAGGAGCGCGAGCGACGCGCCAGGGAAGAAGCCGAGCGGCGTGCGAAGGAAGAAGCCGAGCGCCGGGCGCGTGAGCGCGAAGAACGCGAGCGCCGCGCCCGGGAGGAAGCCGAGCGGCGTGCGCGGGAAGAGGCGGAGCGCCGCGCGAAGGAACGCGCGGAGCGGCTGGCGCGCGAGGCGGCCGAGCGGCGCGCCCGCGAGGAAGCGGAACGCCGCGCCGAGGCCGAGCGTCGCGCCGAAGCCGAACGCCGCGCGCGGGAAGCAGCCGAGCGGCGCGCACGCGAGGAGGCCCAGCGTCTGGAGCGCGAGGCGCGCGAGCGCCAGGCACGTGCCGAAGCGGAGCGTCGTGCGCGCGAAGCAGCCGAGGCGCGCGCCGAGGCCGAGCGCATGGCGCGCGAGCAGGCGGAACGCCGGGCGCGAGAAGAGGCGCAGCGGCTGGCGCGCGAGGCCGAGCGCCGCGCGCGCGAGGAGGCCCAGCGTCTGGCACGCGAAGCGGAAGCCCGCGCGCGCGCCGAGGCCGAACGCATCGCCCGCGAAGCGGAGCGCCGTGCACGCGAAGAGGCGGAGCGCGTGGCCCGCGAAGCGGCAGCCCGCGCGCGCGACGAGGCGCTCGCCGCGCTCCGCGCGCGCGAGGAAGCCGAACGGCGCGCAGAGGCGGAGCGCAAGGCGCGCGAGGAAGCCGAGCGCCGCATCCGGCTCGAAGAGG
Organism: Vicinamibacterales bacterium; assembly: GCA_036381155.1. Taxonomy (GTDB): domain Bacteria; phylum Acidobacteriota; class Vicinamibacteria; order Vicinamibacterales; family JAENWD01; genus JAENWD01. The sequence goes on along the minus strand of DASVDJ010000028.1, from coordinate 60,499 downwards.
CGGAGCGGATCGCGCGCGAAGCGGCCGCACGCCGCGAGCGCGAGGCGGCGGCCAGGGGCTCCGGACCTCGCACCACGCCTGCATCGAAGACACCCGCAGCTCCCGCGTCCACCGCGAAGCCGGCAAAGACACCGGCCGCACGAGGGGCGACGAAGAAGCCGTCGCGCAGGAAGCCGGTGCAGGACGAGTGGGGTCTGTACGACCCGAACGCCGCCGGATTCGAGGCGTTGTACGCCCGCCTCGAATCGATCGAGGCGCGGCGCGGTGCGGCAGCCGAAGACGAGGAGGCGGCTCTCCAACGGAAGAACCCGCGGCCTCTGGCCCTATGGGCCTGGCGGGACCAGCCCGTCGTGGAGACTCCGGCGACGACGGCACGCGACGAGCTGCGGATGCTCGTGAGCCAGTTCTCGATCCCGTACTCCGTCGCAGCGGTCGGCTACGCGCGTGGCGCGCGCATCGGCCAGGTGGAGGTCGTCACGCCGCCGGACGCCGAGGTGGAGACGCCGGACGCGGAGACCCCGGTGGTCATCCTGTCCCGCAGCGCGCTGAAGATGCTCCGCAAGCAGGAGGGCACCCAGCGGCCGACGGCGCGCTGACGAAGGCGCCTCCCGCGCCTGCTGCATGGCCGGACCGCAGGTCCGGCCATGCGTCCGTGACCCGCTCGGCCTTTCTACGCGCAACCTCGAGCGTCTCTCCTGCGGCTGCCGTTACAATTCCTTCATGCGTATTTCTCTGAGCGTTGCTCTGGCCGGAGCTGCGGCGGCGATGCTTCTGGCGGACGCCGCGCCCCGTGCGGCGAGCCAGGCCGCCGCCACGCTGGCGCCGTACACCGAGTCGATCCCCGACACGAAGGTCTCCATCGAGATGGTCCCCATTCCCGGGGGCGAGTTCCTGATGGGCAGCCCCGAGAGCGAGCCCGGGCGTCAGCCCGACGAGGGACCGCAGCACATGGTCTCGATCAAGCCGTTCTACATGGCCGCGAAGGAGATCACCTGGAACGACTTCGACGAGTTCGCGTTCAGCCTCGACCTGCGGCGGAAGCGCCGGCTCGGCCTCACCGGACCGAAGGACGCCGGCGACGCGGTCTCGCGGCCGACGCCGCCGTATGCCGACGAGTCCTGGGGCTGGGGCAAGGACGACCAGCCGGTCATCGGCATCACGCACTACACCGCGGTGAAGTACTGCGAGTGGCTCTCGGCCCGCACCGGCAAGAAGTACCGCCTCCCGACGGAAGCCGAGTGGGAATACGCGGCTCGGGCCGGCTCGAAGACGGCCTTCTCGTTCGGTGACGATCCGGCCGCGCTCGACGAGCACGCCTGGTACCGCGCCAACAGCAACGGGCAGCCGCACGTCGGCGGCCAGAAGAAGCCGAACGCCTTCGGCCTCTTCGACATGCACGGCAACGTCGCCGAGTGGACGGCGGACCTCTACGAGAAGGATTTCTACGCCCGCTCGCCGAAGGAGAACCCGTTCAACGATCCCGGCGAGGAGCTGTATCCGCACGTCGTCCGGGGCGGCTCCTGGGACGACGACCCGGCGGCGCTGCGCAGCGCGGCACGCCGGGCGTCAACCGAGGAGTGGAGCCGCCGCGACCCGCAGATCCCCAAGAGCCTGTGGTGGCACACCGACGCCACCTTCGTCGGGTTCCGGGTGGTCGCGGAACCGTAACCGCCTCGCCTGAACGCTCCGTACCGTACAGGTACGGGTGCCGGACACCGGTACGGTACGGGTGTCAGACACCCGTACCGTACGTGCGGCGTGACAATCCGGCCGTCTGGTAGTAGCTTTGCCCCCACATCCCCCACGGAGCCACATCATGACGATGAAGGAGCAGCGCGGATCCGGCGCCTCGCGGCGCGATTTCCTGAAGACCTCCAGCGCCGCCGTTGTCGGCGGCACGCTCGCCTCGGCCCTGCCGGCCTCCGGCGTCTTCGCGCAGGGCAGCGACGAGATCCGGGTGGGCGTCATCGGGTGCGGCGGCCGCGGCACGGGCGCCATGGAGAACGTGCTCAACGCCGCGCCAGGCGTCCGCATCGTCGCGGTCGGCGACCTGTTCAAGGATCGCCTCGAGACCTCCATGAAGAACCTGTCGGCGAAGCACGGCGCCCGCGCGACCGTGCCGGCCGACCGCCAGTTCGTCGGCTGGGATGCCTACCAGAAGGTCGTCGCGACCGACGCCAACTACATCATCCTGGCGACGCCCCCGGCCTTCAGGCCGATGCACCTCAAGGCCGCCATCGAGGCCGGCAAGCACGTGTTCACGGAGAAGCCGGTTGCGGTGGACACCGCGGGGATCAAGCAGGTCTACGAGCTGGCCGACCTGGCGAAGTCGAAGGGGCTCGGCGTCGCCGCCGGCACGCAGCGGCGGCACCATGCCGCGTACATAGAGGCGATGAAGCGCGTGCAGGACGGCGCCATCGGCGACGTGCGCGCGCTGCGGGTGTTCTGGAACCAGGGCGGGCTCTGGACCAGGCCGCGGCAGCCGGAATGGACCGACATGGAGTGGCAGCTCCGCAACTGGCTCTACTTCACCTGGCTCTCCGGCGACCACATCGTCGAGCAGCACGTGCACAACATCGACGTCGGACGCTGGGCGCTCGGCGACCGCATGCCGGTGCGCGTGTTCGGCGTCGGCGGACGGCAGGCGCGCACCGGCCCGGAGTACGGACACATCTTCGACCACTTCGGACTCGACTTCGAGTTCGACAACGGGGTGCACATGCTCAGCATGTGCCGGCAGCAGCCCGGCACGCCGGGGCTGGTGGCGGAGTTCTCGGTCGGCTCGACCGGTGAGTGCATCACGCAGGACGGGCGCCGCTACGAGATCACGGGCCCGAACCCGTGGAAGTGGGAAGGGCAGTTCACGAACCCGTACCAGCAGGAGCACACCAACCTGATCAACAGCATCAGGGCCGGTTCGCCCATCAACGAGCTGCGGCAGGTCGCCGACAGCACGCTGGCCGCCATCGCCGGGCGCGAGGCGGCGTACACGGGCCGGGTCGTCGTGATCGAGGAGCTGCTCGCGGCGCCGGTGAACCTCATGCCCGCGAAGCTGGAGTTCGGCCCGATCGAAGTGCCGCCCGTCGCCATCCCGGGCCAGAGCCAGACGATGTAGAAGAGAAGAGTGGAAGAACGTGCCGCCGTCCCGCGATGTCGGGGGCGGCGGCGCGTTCCGCCTCCAGACGCGCCTCACGTTCCTCCCTCGAAGGCGCGCAGGTTCCTGCCGATGCCCAGACTTGCTTTCGTACTTCTGTCCGCGATCGTCTGCCTCGCCGTGTCGTGCGGCGCGCCGGAGCCGCGGCGCGCGACGCCGGACGCCGAGGCTCCACGTCCGAAGGTCCTCTATCTGACCCACTCCGCCGGCTTCAAGCACGACGTCGTGCCGCTCTCGATGCGCCTGCTGCCGGAAATCGGCCGGCAGCACGGCTTCGACGTCGTCGTCACCAAGGACCTGACGTTCCTGTCGCCGGAGGGGCTGAAACCCTACGACGCCGTCGTGTTCTACACGACCGGCGAGCTGCCGCTGAGTGAAGAGGACAAGCGCACTTTCCTCGCCTGGCTGCGCGCCGGCAAGGGCTTCGTGGGCATCCACAGCGCGACGGACACCTTTTACCAGTGGCCGGAATACGGGGAGATGATCGGCGGGTACTTCGACGGCCACCCGTGGCACGAGGAGGTCGCGGTGCGCGTGGAGGACCGGACCCACCCGGCAACGCGGCACCTTCCCGACCCGTGGGTGCTCACCGACGAGATCTACCAGTTCCGCAACTGGGATCGATCGACGCGCCACGTCCTGCTCTCGCTCGATCCGTCCTCCGTGGACCTGGGGGCCGAAGGGGTCAAGCGCACGGATCGGGACTTCGCGCTCTCGTGGACGAGCACATATGGCGAGGGGCGCGTGTTCTACACGGCGCTCGGCCATCGTGCCGAGGTCTGGGAGTCCCCGGAGTACCAGCGCCATCTCGCCGGCGGGATCCGCTGGGTCCTGGGAGTCGAGTAACGTGGAAGGGTGAGTGTTCGCCGCTCCGGCAGCCGCGCCGGGGTCTGGCTCCGGGCCGCCGCGGTCCTGTTCGCCGGATCCACGGTACTCGCGACGGCAGCCGGAACTCCCACGCTGCAGCGGTTCGAGTATGTCGAGCCGCACATGGGCACCACCTTCAGGATGGTGCTGTACGCCCGTACTGCGACGCAGGCCGACCGTGCCGTCACGGCGGCCTACGCGCGGATTGCCGAGCTCGACGCGCGCCTCAGCGACTACCGCGACTCCAGCGAGCTGTCACAGCTCACGAAGCGCGCCGTCGGCCGGCCGATCCCCGTCAGCCGTGATCTCTTCAGGATTCTCGAGGCCGGACAGCGACTCGCCGTGAAGACCGATGGGGCGTTCGACCTCACGGTCGGCCCCCTGACGCGGCTGTGGCGTCGTGCGCACCGTCAGGGCCAGCTGCCGCCCGAACAGGAGCTGGCCGACGCGCGCGCGGTGACGGGGTACAAGAAGCTGGTGCTGAACCGCCGGGCCCGCACGGCGCGCGTCGCGGTCCCAGGGATGCGGCTCGATGCCGGGGGGATCGCGAAGGGCTACGCGGCTGACGCCGCGCTGGCCGTTCTGGGCCAGCATGGCATCCGGCGCGCCCTGGTGGCAGCCGGTGGCGACATCCGCATGGGCGAGCCGCCGCCCGAATCGCCCGGCTGGCAGATCGTGCTGGCAGGTCTCGATCCGGAGCGCAGCGCCCCCGGCAGTCCCCTGACCCTGTCCAATTGCGGCGTGTCCACGTCCGGGGACGCGGAGCAGTGGGTCGAGATCGACGGCCGGCGCTACTCCCACATCGTCGATCCAAGAACGGGCCTGGGACTCACCGGACACCGGTCCGTGACCGTCGTTGCGGCGAACGCGATGACTTCGGATATGCTGGCGACGGCCGTGACGGTGCTGGGTCCCCGGGAGGGTATCGCCCTGGTGGACAGCCATCCGGACGCGGCCGCGCTCGTCGGGGTGGTCGCCGCCACCGGCGAGGAGTGGCATCAGTCACGCCGGTGGGATCAGGCCGGCATCTCGGGTCAGTAGAGGGACAGACATGAGACGCTGGGTTTTCGTCGCAGCCATGGCGCTCGCCGGGGCGGGGCTCGTCCAGGCGGCCGACTCCCCCAACACGCTCACCGCGGCGGAGAAGGCCGACGGCTGGAAGCTCCTGTTCGACGGCAAGACGACCAACGGCTGGCGGGGATACAAGAAGGACGCCGTCCCCGAGGGATGGAAGGTCGTCGACGGCGCGCTGACGCTGACGGCTGCGCGCACCGGCGACATCATCACGGTCGACCAGTACGAGAACTTCGACTTCTGCTTCGAATGGCGGATCTCGAAGAACGGCAACAGCGGCGTCTTCTATCTCGTCCAGGAGGCGCCGGAGCTGCGGAACACGTACAACTCCGGACCCGAGTACCAGGTGCTGGACAACACGGGGCATCCCGACGCGAAGAACGGCCCCGACCGGCACGCCGGCGCCAACTATGCGCTGCACCCGCCGTCGAAGGACGTCACGCGGCCCGTCGGCGAGTGGAACGAAGGGCGCATCGTCAAGCGCGGCGCGCACGTCGAGCACTGGCTGAACGGCGAGAAGGTGGTGGAGTACGAGCTCTGGAGCGACGAGTGGAAGGCGCTCGTCGCGAAGAGCAAGTTCAACGCGATGCCCGCGTACGCGAAGGCGACGAAGGGACACCTCGCGCTGCAGGATCACGGCGACGAGGTCGCGTTCCGCAATCTCAAGATCAAGGTGCTGCCGGGTACGTCCGGCACGAACTGACCCAGGGCCGCCGCCGACCGTGCGGCGGCTGACGGTCACTCCCGGCGCCGCTCCCGGGCGGCGCCCGATCCGCCAGAGGGACGATGTCGCCGACAATCCGCGCCAAGCTCTCCGTGATGATGTTCCTCCAGTACTTCGTCTGGGGGACCTGGTACGTCGCCATGGGCGCGTACCTCAACGAGACCCTGCAGTTCGACGGGCAGCAGGTCGGCCTCGCGTACGGATCGACCGCCCTGGCCGCGATGATCTCGCCGTTCTTCGTGGGCATGGTGGCCGACCGGTTCTTCGCGACCGAGCGCATCCTCGCCACCCTGCACATCGTCGGCGCGCTGCTGCTGTTCTACGTCTCGACGCTCGACACGTTCAGCGTGTTCTACCCGGTGCTGATCGCGTACACGCTGTGCTACATGCCGACGCTCGCGCTGACGAACTCGCTGTCGTTCCACCAGATGACCGACCCCGGCAAGGAGTTCCCCGGCATCCGCGTGCTCGGGACGATCGGCTGGATCGTGGCGGGCTACGTCATCGACCTGCTCGGGTTCGGCCTGACCGCGGGCATGTTCCAGGCCGCCGCGATCGCCTCGCTCGCGCTGGGCCTGTTCAGCTTCGCGCTGCCGCACACGCCGCCGGCCAAGATCGGGCATGCGATCACGGCGCGCGACGTGCTCGGCCTCGACGCACTGAGCCTCATGAAGGAGCGCTCCTTCCTGATCTTCGTGCTGGGGTCGTTCCTCATCTGCATCCCGCTGCAGTTCTACTACGCGTTCGCGAACGCGTTCCTGAGCGAGATCGGCGTGGCGAATCCCACCAGCAAGATGACGCTCGGCCAGTGGTCCGAGCTCTTCTTCATGCTGGTCATGCCGTGGTTCTTCGTGCGGCTGGGCGTGAAGTGGATGCTCATCGCGGGCATGCTCGCCTGGACGGTCCGGTACACGCTGTTCGCGTTCGGCGACGCCGGATCGCTGGTGTGGATGCTCTATCTCGGCATCCTCCTGCACGGCATCTGCTACGACTTCTTCTTCGTGACGGGCCAGATCTACACGGACAAGAAGGCGCCGGTGGCCATCAGGGCGGCCGCGCAGGGCTTCATCGCGTTCGTGACGCTGGGCGTCGGCATGTTCATCGGCTCCTGGCTGTCGGGTGTGATCGTGGAGGCCCATGTCACGCCGGGCGGCCACGACTGGAACACGATCTGGATGTACCCGGCGGCAATGGCCCTGGCGGTGATGCTGCTCTTCGCGGTCGCCTTCAACTACCGGGAGGACGAGGCGACCAGCCCGGCGGCCGAACCGGTCTCATGAACCGGCGGCGGTTCCTGACCTCGTCGATCGCGCTCGCAGGCGCCGGCACGTTCGCCGGCGCCTCGGGCGCACAGGACGCGCAGCGGCCCGGCGCTTCGCGCGAGTTCTACGAGCTGCGGCAGTATCACCTGCGGGTGACGATGCGGCAGCGCTTCAGCGATCATCTGAGGGACGAGGCGCTGCCGGCGTGGAACCGCGCCGGGATCTCGCCGGTCGGCGTGTTCACCGTCGGGTTCGGGCCCGGCAACCCGACCTTCTGGGTGCTGCTGCCGCACGCGTCGCTGGAGTCCGTGTACGAGGTCGAGCGGCGGCTCCAGGCCGACGCCGCGTACCAGACCGCGTTCCAGCGGCTGCCGTCGAGCGATCCCGGCTTCGTCCGCATGGACTCGCAGCTGATGGTCGCGTTCGCGGGCATGCCCCGCCTGGAGAAGCCGCAGGGCGCGCTGGCGGCGGCCTCGCGCGTCTTCGAGCTGCGGACGTACGAGAGCCACAGCGTCGCGGCGCACCTGAAGAAGGTCGAGATGTTCGATCGCGGCGAGATCGACATCTTCCGCCGCACCGGCCTCACGCCGGTCTTCTTCGGCTCGAACATCGTCGGCACGAACCTGCCGAGTCTGACGTATCTGCTCGTGTTCGAGAACATGGCGGCCCGGGATCGCAACTGGGCCCAGTTCGTGAGCCATCCAGACTGGAAGGCGCTGTCGGCGACGCCCGGCTACACGGACGCCGAGATCGTCTCGAACACGCACTCGTTCATCCTCAGGCCGACGGCGTACTCGCAGATCTAGTCCGCCCGGCCGGAGATCGTCTGCATCGGAGTGGCGGGGCACCGCCGCTTCCGGAGGAGGTGCATGCTGCTGCGGCTTGCCGCTTCCGTCCTTGCCCTTGCGGCGCTGAACGTCACGATCCAGGCACAGGCTCCCGATCCGCGGCTCCTGTCCGAGCGCTGGGAAGCCCGCTGGATCCGTGCCGCCGGGCAGACCGGCCCGGGCGTCTACCTGTTTCGCCGCGCCGTCGATCTGCCATCCCGGCCCGAACGATTCCTCGTCCACGTGAGCGCCGACCAGCGCTATCAGCTGTTCGTGAACGGCCGCCGCATGGCCGCCGGTCCGGCGCGCGGCGACCTGGATCACTGGCGGTTCGATACCGTCGACCTCGCACCCGCCCTCCGGCCCGGCCGCAACGTCGTCGCGGCGATCGTGTGGCACTTCGGCGCGCATGCGCCGATGGCGCAGGTCAGCCATCAGCCCGGCTTCGTGCTCCAGGGGGACGGCGAGGCCGCGCGCGCCTTGAACACCGGCCAGGGCTGGAAGGCGGCGGTGGAGCCGGCGTGGACGCCGCTGCCGCTGGACCGCGCGCGGGTGTTCCACCAGTACTTCGCCGCCGGGGCCGGCGAACGGATCGACGGCGCGCGCCGGCATTGGGGATGGGAACGGCCGGAGTACGACGACAGCGCGTGGCCGGCGGCGGAGGTCATCGGCATCGCCGCGCCGCGCGGCGCGCGCGATTCCCCCTCGCGGTGGTTCCTCGTTCCACGCAACATCCCGCTGATGGAGGAAACTCCGGAGCGGCTGACCGCCGTGGTGCGCGCGGAGGGCACGAGCGTGCCGGCCGGCGTGCTCGAGGGCAACGCCGAGTGGACGATTCCTCCGAACACGCGGGCGACGGCGCTGCTGGACCGCGGCATGCTGACGACGGCGTATCCGGAGATCGTCATGCACGGCGGCGCGGGGGCCCGCGTCACGGTCACGTACGCGGAGGCGCTCTACGGGCGCGGTGAGGGAGGACGCCCCGAGAAGGGACACCGCGACGAGGTGACGGGCAAGACCATCGCGGGACTGCAGGACGTGTTCCTGCCGGACGGCGGCCGCGATCGCCTGTTCGAGCCGCTGTGGTGGCGGACGTTCCGCTATGTCGAGATCGCCGTCGAGACCGGCGACGAGCCGCTGACGATCGACGACATCCGGGCGCGGTTCACGGCCTATCCGGCGGTCCAGAAGGCGCGGTTCTCGTCGAGCGACCCGTTGCTGCAGCGCATCTTCGACACCGGCTGGCGCACGGTCCGCCTCTGCTCGCACGAGACCTTCATGGACACGCCGTACTGGGAGCAGCTCCAGTACATCGGCGACACACGCATCCAGGCGCTCGTGACGCTCTACATGACGGGCGACGACCGGCTGGTGAAGAACGCCATCGAGCTGTTCAACCAGTCGCGGATGCCCGACGGGCTCACCCAGAGCCGCTATCCGACGGACCTCCCGCAGATCATCCCGCCCTTCTCCCTCTTCTGGATCGGGATGCAGCACGACCTGTGGTGGTACAGCGGCGACAAGGAGTTCGCGCGGCGGTTCCTCGACGCCAACCGCGGCGTGCTGGCCTGGTTCGAGGCCCGTCTGGCGCCGTCCGGACTGCTGGGACGGATGGAGTGGTGGAGCTTCGCGGACTGGATCGACGGCTGGCCGCACGGCGAGCCGCCGCAGCTCGAGAGCGGCGAGTCGGTGATCCTCAGCCTGCAGTTCGCGATCGCGCTGCGGGAGGCCGCGGCGCTCGAAGACGCGGTCGGCTCGGTCACCGTCGCGGCGCGGTACCGTGCGCTCGCTCGTGAGATTGCGGCCGCCGCCCGCCGGCTGGCGTGGGACGAGCAGCGCGGGCTTCTCGCCGACACGCCCGCGAAGGCCCTCTTCAGCCAGCACGCGAACATCCTCGCGGTGCTGGCCGACGTCGTACCGCAGGATCAGCAGCGCGACCTGATGACGAAGGTGCTGGAGGATCCGTCGCTCACGCAAGCGACCTACTACTTCCGGTTCTACCTGTTCCGCGCGCTGGGCAAGGCGGGGCTGGCCGACCGGTATCTCGACGAGCTCGGGCCCTGGAAGACGATGCTCGATCTCGGCCTGACGACGTGGGCCGAGAAGCCGGAGCCGACGCGATCCGACTCACACGCGTGGAGCGCCCACCCCACGCTCGATCTGCTCGCCATCGTCGCCGGGATTACACCCGCCACGCCAGGGTTCGGGCGCGTCTGGGTCCGCCCGCACCTCGGCGAGCTGTCGGAGCTGGACGCGGCCGTGCCGACGCCTCGGGGCGAGGTCTCGGTCAGCTACACGCGCAAGGGAGACGCGCTCGAAGCCACCGTGGTGCTGCCGGAAGGCGTGACCGGCACGATCGCGTGGAGAGAGACGATCAGGCCGCTGGAGTCCGGGCGCCAGACGGTGCTGCTCCGATAGCGGCCAGGTTGCGCATCACCGGGACACAAACTGAAGAGAGAAGGACCTCGAATCCCTCTGTGCTCTCTCTGTGTTTCTGTGCCTCTGTGGCCCGTGACAAGTGACGCTGCGCGTCACTACTCGGACAGAAGCCGCTGCGCGAGCGATTCGTACATGTCGACGGCGCGTTCGAGCTCGGCGATCTCGACGTGCTCCTCGTCCGTGTGGGCCACGAGTATGGAGCCCGGGCCGATGAGGAGCGGCTTGCCCCAGGCATCGAGGAACGGGATGTCGGTCGTGAACGGGAACGCGGCCGTCTCGAACCCTTCCACCGTCTTCAGGAACACGGCCGGAACCTCGAGCACGGTCGACGCCTCGACGAGCGGGCGCAGCGAGTCCAGCGCGGGCCGGAGGTCGGCGACCGGACCCACCGTGCGGAACGTCACCTCGGCTTCCGCGTGCGGAGGCACGACGTTCGGCGCGACGCCGCCGGAGATGAGGCCGACGGTATAGTGCGTGCGGCCCAGAAGGGCATCCTCGGGCAGCGGGCACCCGCGCAGCCGCACGAGCGCGTCGATCAGCTTCTCGATCGCCGACTCGCCGAGCTCCGGCATCGAGGAGTGCGCCGCACGGCCGTGCGCGGAAAGCCGGACCCGCAGCGTACCTCGCGTTGCGGTGCCCAGCCGGCCATCGGTCGGCTCGCCGTTCACCAGGAACCGGCACCCGCGGGCCAGCGGATGCCCGTTGGCGACGCGCGCGCCGTCGCTGCCCCGCTCCTCGCCGGCGAGAAAGATCAACCCGACCCGGCGCTCGCCGGCGGCCCGGAGCCGCTCGGCCGCCATGACCTGCGCGGCGAGGATGCCCTTGGCGTCGCAGGCGCCACGGCCGTAGAGCCGGGATCCGTCGATCCGGCTCGGGAAGAACGGCGGCACGCAGTCGAAGTGCGTCGAGAGGACGACCTGTGGCGCCTCCAGCGTGGCGATGACGTTGATGCGGTCGCCGGAGACGTGCTGCTCCTCGACGGTCCACCCGAGGTAGCGCAGGTATGCCGCGAGCCAGCGGCCGCAATCCCCCTCGCGCCCGGTGGTCGAGTCGATGTCGACCAGGGTGCGGGTGAGCTCGACGAGCCCTATCGAATCCACCGCTCGAGCTCCGCGCGGGTGTCCGTCTTCTCGTCGCGGTACTTGACGATCACCGGCGTGACCAGCGACAGCCCCCACTCGACGCCGGCGCCGACGTTGACCGCGCGCGCGCCCGGAACCACGACGGCTCCCTCGGGGACCACGGTCGGCTGGCCGGGCTCGGGACGCAGGATGCGGCCGTTCGGCAGGTCGTAGATCGGGGTGGATCCGGTCAGGACCGTTCCTGCGCCGATCACGGCGCGGCGCTTGATCACCGCCCCTTCGTAGATGCCGGTGTTGCCGCCGATGAGCACCTCGTCCTCGACGATCACCGGCATCGCGCCGACCGGCTCGATCACGCCGCCGATCTGCGCGCCCGCGCTGACGTGCACGCGCGACCCGACCTGCGCGCACGAGCCGACGAGCGCGTGCGAGTCGATGAGCGTGCCCTCGCCGACCCACGCGCCGATGTTGATGTACATCGGCGGCATGCAGATGACGCCCCGGGCGACGTAGGCCCCCTCGCGGATCGACGAGCCGCCCGGCACCAGCCGCACCTGCCTGTCGAGGCCGAGCGTCTTGATCGGCATCGTGTCCTTGTCGAAGAAGGGCCACTTGCCGTGGTCCACCGACACGTCCACCAGCCGTCCGAACCGGAAACCGAGCAGGATCCCCTGCTTGACCCACGCGTTCACGCGCCAGCCGGTCGGCTGTGACGGATCGGGCTCGGCGGCGCGCACGTGGCCTTCCCCGAGCGCGTCGCGCAGCCGCACGAACGCGTTCCGCGCGGTCAGCGCATCGGCTTTCTCGCCCTGCTCGAACAGCTCCTCGATCTGCTCCTTCAGCTCTGCCATGACTGTCAGTGGGCGTGCACGGCGAGGCCGAGACTGCTCAGCACCTCGCGGATACGCCCGCGGCTCGCGTCCGACGGCGGCACCAGCGGCAGCCGGTAGACCTCCTCGCAGAGGCCCAGCATCGCCAGCGCGGCCTTGACCGGAATCGGGTTGGACTCGATGAAGTTCACCAGCATGAGCGGCAGCAGCGCCTGGTGCTCGGCGCGCGCGCCGGCGAAGTCGCCGGCCAGCGCGCGATCGACCATGCGCGCCATCCGCTCGGGGACGACGTTGGACGCCACCGAGATGACGCCCCGCGCTCCCACCGCCATCGACGGCAGCGCCAGCGCATCGTCGCCGCAGAGCACCGAGAACGTGTCCGGGACGGCGCGGCAGACCTCGCAGATCTGCGACATGTTCCCGGACGCTTCCTTCACGCCGACGATGTTGTCGATCGCGGTCAGCCGCACGAGCGTGCGCGGCTCGACGTTGCACCCGGTGCGCCCCGGCACGTTGTATACGATGATCGGCAGCGACGTGCGCGAGGCAATCCGCTCGTAGTGCCTGAACAGCCCTTCCTGGGTGGGCTTGTTGTAGTACGGCGTGACCGAGAGCAGCCCCTGCACGCCGAGCCGCTCCACGTGCGCCGCCTGCGCGGCGACGCCCTCGGTGTCGTAGCCGCCGACGCCGGCCAGCACCGGCACGCGGCCGGCGGCCATCTCCACGGTGATCGACACGACGCGATCGCGCTCGGTCGCCGAGAGCGTCGGCGTCTCCCCGGTGGTGCCGCAGGGCACCAGGAAGTGCACGCCTCCTTCGATCTGCCGCTCGACGAGCCTCCGGAAGGCGGGCTCGTCGAGGGCGCCGGCTGCGGTGAACGGGGTCACCAGCGCCGTCCCCACGCCAGACCAGCTTCGCTGCATGTCGTTACCTCGCTTGCTTGCCCGCGGCAGCCGGCTCGCCCGGCCGCCGCGCCCCGGTTCAGGCGGGCGCCAGCCCCAGCACGTCCTGCATCGTGTACCAGCCGCGCCGGCCCGCGACCCAGCGCGCCGCCAGCAGCGCGCCGCGGGCGAACGTGCCCCGGTCGCGCACGCTGTGCGTCAGCGTGATGGTCTCGGACGGGCCGTCGAAGCCGACGGAGTGGATGCCCGGCACGTGGCCTGCGCGCGAGCTGGCGACGTCGATCGTGCGATCGTACCCCGCGCGCTCCATCGCGGCGCGGATCGCCAGCGCCGTGCCGGACGGCGCGTCGAGCTTCCTGTCGTGGTGCACCTCGTGCAGCCACGCGCCGAACTCCGGCTGCGGCTGCAGCAGGCGCGCGGCGTGCGCCGCGATCGCCTCGAACAGCACGGCGCCGATCGAGAAGTTCGGCGCCGCGACGACGCCGATGCCCGCCTGCTCGGCGATCTGCCGCAGCGCGTCGCGCTCGGCGTTCCAGCCCGTCGTGCCGATGACCGCGTTCAGCCCGAGCGCCGCGTACCGCGGGAGGTTCTGGCGGATCGCCTCGGCGGTCGTGAAGTCGACCGCCACGTCGACGTCGCGCCACGAGCCCTCCTGGAGCCCCTCGCCGCGCGCGTTCAGATCGACGTCGAGCACGCCGGCCACCTCGCAGTCCATGCCCGGCGCCAGCTGCTCGACAAGCCGGCCCATGCGGCCGTATCCGACGATCAGAATGCGGGTGGACATGGAGGATCGGGACAGGAAACCGCCCGCAGCCTGCACGGCAGGCCGCGATCGGACACTGAGGAGACTAACACAGCGCGGCCGATCCGGGCAGGCCGGCCGCGATCAGATCGGTTTGACCAGTCCGGCCCGCGTCGCGCTGCTGTTGCGCACGAGGCCCAGCACCGCGAGGACGGCGAACAGCGGCACGATGCTGGCGCCGATCAGGATCGGCTCGAACGAGATCGCGTCCGCGATGGCGCCGGTCAGATACGTCGCGGCGATGGTGCCGATGCCCGCGCCGGTGCCGCTGAGACCGCTCACGGAAGCCACGGAGCCGGTGGGGTACACGTCGGCCGGCAGGTTCAGGATCATCGTCGAGACCGCGGCGTAGCAGAAGGTGGAGATCGCGAAGCAGGCGACGAGCACCGCGAAGGAGTCGATGAAGACCGTCGGGGCGAGCAGCGTCATGCCGAGGCCGCCGACGAGCACGACCGCCTTGCGGGCGCGCCCGACGTTCCATCCCCGTGAGATCAGGAAGCTGGAGATGCCGCCGCCGGCGAAGTTGCCGAGGTCGGCCGCCAGGAACGGCACCCAGAACGCGAGCAGGCTCTCCTCGAGCCGGTAGCCGCGCGCGACGAGGTAGATCGCGAACCAGTCGGTGATGAAGAACCACACCGGATCGGTCAGCGACTTGCCCAGCACGATGCCCCACGTCTGCGGGAGACGGAACAGCGTGCCGTACGACAGGCGCGTGCCGGCGGGCGACGCCGACGCCTCCTCACGTCCCTCGAGGATGTACTGCCGTTCGGCAGGCGACAGGCGCGGATGCTCCTCCGGGCGCCGGTAGACCAGGCGGAACAGGATCAGCCAGAGGAAACCGAGCGACCCGGTCACGAGAAAGGCGGGACGCCAGCTGTCGAAGTAGTGGTAGACCGCGAGGACGAGGAACGGCGCGACCGCGCCGCCGATCGACGATCCCGAGTCGAAGAGCGCCACCGCCCAGCCGCTCTCCTTCCGCGGGAACCACTCGGACACCGCCTTCGTAGCCCCCGGCCAGTTCGCCGACTCGCCGAGACCGAGCAGGAACCGGAAGAACGCGAGGCTGCGCAGCCCGGTCGCCAGCGACGTCAGCATCGCGGCCGCCGAGTAGAACGCGACGCTGATGGTCAGGCCCGCCCGCGTGCCGACGTGATCGAGGAAGCGCCCGAAGATGGTCTGGCCGCCGGCGTACGCGACGCGGAACGCGATGATCAGCATCGCGAAGTCCGTGTTGCTCCAGCCCTGCTCCTCCTTGATGTACGGAGCGAGCACCGAGAGTGTCTGCCGGTCGATGTAGTTGATGACGGTCGAAACGAACAGCAGCCCGCCGATGTACCAGCGCAGTCCCATTCAGTCCAGCTCCCGCGGCGCGCTCATCCGCGCGTCTGGCGACGCAACAGGGACGCCGACTCGGGATCCAGGTAGAGCGTCGTGTCCGGATGCGTCTGGAGAATCGAGGCCGGTACCTGCGGCGTGACCGGGCCCTCGACGCTGGCGCGAACGGCCTCGGCCTTCCGGCGGTCCGGGACGATGCAGAGGATGCGGCGCGACTGGAGAATCTGGTGCACCGACATCGAGATGGCCCGCCCGGGCACATCGGCAATCGAGGGGAACCACCCCTCGCCCACCTGCTGCCGCCGGCACGCCTCGTCCAGGGTCACGACGAGATACGGCTCGGTGGTCTCGAAGTCGGCGGGCGGGTCGTTGAACGCCAGGTGGGCGTTCTCGCCGATGCCGACGAACGCGACGTCGATGGGCGCCGCCGTCAGCTCCCGGCCGACCGACTGGCAGACGAGCGCCGGGTCCCCTTCCCCATCGAGCGCGTGGAAGCGTGCGGGATGCACGCGGTCGACCAGCCGCTCGTACAGGTAGCGCCGGAAACTGGCCGGATGCGTCGCGGGGAGCCCGATGTACTCGTCGAGATGGAAGATCTCGACCTGCGGCCAGGGCACGCCGGGCAGCGCGGTGAGCGCCTCGAGGAAATGGAACTGGGATGCGCCGGTGGCGGCGATGATCCGCGCATGCCCGCGGGCAGCGACGGCATCGCCAATCGCCTGGGCCGCATCGGCAGCCGCCTGACGACCCAGAGTCTTCGAATCGGAGAGTATGCGAATCTGCACGACGGTCCGGCAGTTATCGCCGACCTGCCGTGCCAGGGTCAAGCCTTCGGCGTCAGCGCGCGACGAACCGCAGGACCTGGATGAGCGCCCACGTCCCGCAGTTCAGGAGCATCGCCTCGGCCGGGTGCCGCGCCACGCGTCTGCGCAGCCGGCGCCACTCGAGATCGCTCAGGACCACATCGAGTCCGTGCATCCCTCCACCTCCAGACCGGAACCGGCTCCAAGCCCGGGCCCGGGGCGGACAGTGCGCCGCGCGGGCCGTGGCCGCAATGGGCCACGACGCGCACATTCGGGCAAAGCTGAGCAATTGAACGCGATATCTGCGTTCGCGTCAAGAGCTTACAGTTGGCGCAGGAGCCGCCGCCCGCCGGCCGTCTTGCACCGCCGCCGCACGTCGATCACACTGGAGCACCCGCAGTTGTCGATCATGTCGGTCAACCGCCCTCGTCCTTTAGTCCCGGCGCAGGTGGCCTTCGACGCGCGGCGGGCGGAGTTCGCGCCGCTGGACCTCCGGGAGCGCTTCGATCTCATCTTCCGGACGAATCTCTGGAGCGCCTCGACGCGCTCGGGCCTGGGCTCGGAGCTTGCCGCCACGGCGGCGCTGCGGGCCGCGCTGCCGCCCCTGATCGAGGCGCTCGGCGCCCGCACGATGCTCGACGTGCCGTGCGGCGACTTCAACTGGCTCAGCACCGTCGCGCTCGACGTCGACTACACCGGCGCCGACATCGTCCCCGCGCTCGTCGAGGAGAACACCCGGCGGCACGGCGGGCCGCGGCGCCGCTTCATCGCCGCCGACCTCACCGCGGACCCGCTCCCGGCAGCCGATCTGGTGCTGTGCCGCGACTGCCTGGTGCACCTGTCGTTCGCGAACATCCGCCGGGCGCTCGACAACCTGCGGCGCAGCGGCTCGCGTTACCTGCTGACGACGACGTTCCTCGAGCACGAGGTCAACACGGACATCGAGGACGGGGACTGGCGGGTGCTGAACCTGCAGCGGGCCCCGTTCAACCTGCCGGAGCCGGAGATGACGCTGCTCGAAGGCTGTTCGGAAGGGGACGGCGCCTTCGCCGACAAGGCGCTGGGGCTCTGGCGGATTGCCGATCTGCCCTGACCCGGGAGCCCGCTACCCGCGGCGGGACCGCCAGCCGTCGATCGCCACGGCGACGACGATGATCGCGCCGATGATGATCTCCTGGACGTAGTTCGGCCAGCCCATCTGCTGGCTGCCGTTGCGGAGCACGGCCATGATCGTCGCGCCGATCATCGAGCCGAGGATCGTGCCGACGCCGCCGTTGAGCGATCCGCCGCCGATGACGACGGCCGCGATGACGTCGAGCTCCGTGCCGATCGCGACCGTCGGATCGCCCTGCCGCAGGCGCGACATCTGCATCACACCCGACAGGCCGAACAGGAGCCCGGCCAGCCCGTAGATCCAGATCTTCAGCCGGTCGACCGGGATGCCGCACGCGCGGGCGGCGGCCTCGTTGGAGCCGATCGCGAAGACCCGCCGGCCGAAGACGGTGAAGCGCAGGATGAGCGCGGCCAGCACGGCGAGCGCCGCCGTCAGCCAGACCCCTGGCGCGACGATGAGCCACTCCGGATCGGGGAAGGTCACGGCGAGCTCGTTGACCCACGTCGGCGGCACGTTCACCGTCTGCTGGCCCGCAATCCACTTGGCCACGCCGCGCGCCATGCCCAGCGTGCCGAGCGTCGCGATGAACGGGATGACCTTGAGTCGGGTGACGAGCAATCCGTTCACCACGCCGACCACGCCGCCGGCCGCGACGCCGAGCAGCACCGACAGCAGCGGATCGAGCCCGTCACGCAGCGCGATGGCCGTGACGACGCCGGTCAGCGCGATCACCGAGCCGACGGACAGGTCGATGCCGCCGCTGACCATGATCATCGTCATGCCGATCGCCCCGAGCGCGACGATGACCGTCTGGGCGACGACGATGCGGAAGTTCCTGATCGACAGGTACTGATCCGGCGTATCCGTCAGCAGCGCGAACACCACGATGACGCCGAGCAGCCCGAGAAACGGTCCGAGCCGTGCCAGCGGGTTGCGAACGGCGGCGGCGGGGGTGTCGGTCGCGGGAACGGTGGTCTCGACCATGCGTGCGTTCTCAGGCGGACATCGCGTCGACGGCGACGTGCAGCACGCCCTCGGGCGTCCACTCGTCGATCGGACGCGAGTCCGAGAGGCGGCCCCGGCTCATGACCGCGAGCTGGTCGCACAGACCGAAGAGCTCCGGCAGGTAGGAGCTGATGAGCAGGACGGCCTTGTCGCGCCCGGCGGCGTCCGCGACGATCTCGTAAATCTGTGCCTTGCTGCCGATGTCCACGCCGCGCGTGGGCTCATCGAGCAGCAGGATGTCGGCGTCCTGGTGGAGCAGGCGCCCGAGCGCCACCTTCTGCTGGTTGCCCCCCGAAAGCGTCCGGACCGGTTGATCCGGGGTCCGGGTCCGCACGCCCAGCGCGTCGATCCACTTCCGCGCCTGCCGGCGCTGGGCCGCCAGGTCCAGCCAGCCCCGACGGGTGCAGCTGCCGAACCCGGTCAGCATCAGGTTGTCCGCGACGGACATCGGCAGCGCGAGCCCTTCACCCTTCCGATCCTCGCTCAGGTAGCCGACCCGCTGCTGGATCCGCGCCGCCGGGGTCGCGTTGAGCAGCGAGTCCGACGCGGCGATGCGGATCCGGCCCGACGCGACCGGCGCGAGCCCGAACAGCGCGCGGGCCATCTCGGTGCGTCCCGATCCCATCAGCCCGGCGATGCCGAGGATTTCCCCTCGCCGCAGCGTGAACGACGCGCTGCGCACGACGGGGGGCGCGACCAGATCGACGACGTCGAGCACGACCTCGCCGGCGGGACGCGGCCGCCGCTCGGGGAACAGCTGATCCACCGAGCGGCCGACCATGTGCGTGACGAGCTGCTCGTTGGTCGCCGACTCGATCGGACCCGTGGCGACGCTGCGCCCGTCGCGGAGCACGGTGAACCGATCCGCAATCGCGCGCACCTCCTCGAGGAAGTGGCTGATGTAGATGATGCCGAGCCCTTCGCTGCGCAGCCGCCGGATCAGCGCGAACAGGTGATCGACGTCGTCGCGCTGCAGGCTGCTCGTCGGCTCGTCCATGAGGACGATGCGCGCACGGCTCGCCACGGCGCGGCAGATCTCGACGACCTGCTGCGCGGCGAGCGGGAGCTCGCCGACCAGCCGATCGGGCTTCAGCTCGGGATGCGAGAAGCTGCGCAGCACGTCGAAGGCGAGCGCGCGGGCCTCGCTCCGCCGGAAGACACCCCAGCGCGACGGCTCGCGTCCGAGCAGGATGTTCTCGGCGACGGTGAGATGCGGGCAGAGCGACAGCTCCTGGTGGATGAGCGCCACGCCGCGCCGGCTCGCCTCGAGCGGCGACGCCGGCTGGTACGGCTCGCCATCCAGCTGCATCCGCCCCTCGTCGGGACGCAGGGCCCCGGCGAGGATGTTCATCAGCGTGCTCTTCCCCGCGCCGTTCTCGCCGATGAGGGCATGCACCTCGCCGGGCCGCAGATCGAACGACACGCCGTCGAGCGCGACGGTCGGGCCGAACCGCTTCCGGATGCCCTCGATGGCCAGCAGGCTCATCCGCGAACGGACTCCTCCACCACGGGATTCCGGAGCACGCCGAGCTTCTCCACCTCCACTTCGACGACGTCTCCGGGCTTCAGGAAGACGGGAGGCTTGCGGGCGAACCCGACGCCCGGCGGCGTGCCGGTCGCGATGACGTCGCCCGGCTCGAGCGTCACCGTCTGCGACAGGAACGCGACGACGTAGTCGACGCCGAAGATCAGCTGCTCCGTCGACGAGTCCTGCATGGTCTCGCCGTTCAGACGCAGCCGGACCCGCAGCTTGTGCGGGTCGCCGACCTCGTCGCGGGTCACGATTGCCGGCCCCATCGGTGCGAACGTATCGCACGACTTGCCGCGCTGCCACTGCTTGTCGGCGAACTGCATGTCGCGGGCGCTGACGTCGTTCAGGTTCGTGTAGCCGAGCACGCAGTCCCAGGCGCGCTCGATCGGGACGTGCTTCGCGCGCCGGCCGATCACGACGGCGAGCTCGGCCTCGTAGTCCACCTGCGTCGACGTCGACGGCAGCACGATCGGCCTGTCCGGCCCGATGACCGCGGTCGGGTACTTCGAGAAGGTCACCGGCGACTCGGGCACCGCCATGCCGCTCTCGGCGGCGTGGTCCTTGTAGTTCAGGCCGATGCAGATCACCTTCCCCGGACGCGGCACGGGAGGTCCCAGCCGCACGTCGTCAACGGACAGGACGGCGCCGCGAGGCAGCGTCTCCCGCCGCGCCATGTTCTGCGCGAGCTGGTCGTGCACCTGCGACGCCTTCGGCAGCCACTCGTCGTCGAGGTCGTACCAGGTCAGGAGCGGCACCTCGGCGGAGGCGTCGACGGCGACGGCGAAGTTGAGGACGTGCTGCCCGTCGGGCAGCAGGGCACCGGCGCGCGGCGCCGCGGAGGGAGCGGACTTCGGAGTGAACGTGACGATGCGCATTACGGTTCCGTGGCGGATGCGCCCGCATCCGGTTGGAGTTCCACGACGCCCTTGACGTAGTCGGGCAGACGGTGCACGCCGGAGAACGCCGCGGGCACTTCGTCGAGCGATCGATACCGATGGGTGACGAAGGACGCGACGTCGATGCGGCCCGCCTCGACGAGGCCGAGCGCCCGACGGTGGGTCGCGGGCCGGCCGTCCGGCTCGAAGCCGCCCGACGCGCCGGCCGGCGAGATGAGCGAGGGCTCCAGGAACTGCAGGTTGTTCAGCACGCTCAGGTCGACGCCGTGGTGACCGTGCCCGTAGAGCAGGACGGTGCCCTGCTTCCGCAGCACGCGCGGCAGATCGACGAAGACCGCGCCGGCGCCTGCCGCATCGATGGCGTACTCGACCCGGCGTCCCTGCGTGAGCGTGTCGACCGCCTCGTCCAGCTCGACGCGCGCGGGATCGATGGTGGTCGCGCCGTAGCGCTCGGCGAGCGCGCGCTTCGAGGCGGTCGGCTCGACGACGAGGATCGTGCCGTCGAAGGCCAGCGCGTTGCGCAGGTACTGCGTGAACAGCAGGCCCGCCGGACCGGCGCCGAAGATCAGCACCGACCGGACCTCCTGCGCACGGTTCGGGTGGCGCAGCCGGAAGCGCGTGTTCGCACGCTCGACCATGTCGCAGGCGTGGACGACGCAGGCCAGCGGCTCCACGAGCGCGGCCTCGAGCAGCGGCAGCGACTCGACGCGCAGGGCGTTCACCGCCGGCACCGTGATGTACTCGGCCAGCGCTCCGGGCAGGCCGGTGATGCCGTGCTCGCCGTAGTAGAGGCACTGGTGGGAGTCGCCCGTGGCGCAGTACTCGCAGAGCGGACGTCCGGCGCTGCGGCAGTTGCGTCCCTGGTCGACGATCACGCGATCGCCCGGACGCAGCCCGGCGGACTGCGGGCCCGTCTCTTCGACGATGCCGACGAACTCGTGGCCGAGGATCTGCGGCGACTCGTCGAGCGGGACGATGCGGCCGCGCTCGTCGGTGTGGTAGTTGCCGTGCCCGGCGAAGATGTGGAAGTCGGTGCCGCAGAGCCCGACGGCGCCGACGCGCAGCAGCACGTCCGCCGGCCCGGGGGGCACGACGGGCACGTCCCGCAGTTCCATCCGGCCGGGCGCGACGAGGACGGCCGCCTTCATCAGAGCGACACCGACTGCTCCGCCCAGATCCCGAACTCGCGGTGGCGGGTCTGCTCGGCACAGGCCGGAATCTCGCCCGATGCGACGCGCCGGACGTGCTCGAACACCCGCGCGCCGACCTCCTCGATCGTCTCGGTGCCGTCGATGATGCCGCCGGCGGAGAGATCGAGATCGCGCGACATCCGCTCGTAGATGGGCGTGTTCGACGCGAGCTTGATCACGGGAGCGATCGCGTTGCCGATGGTCGTGCCGCGCCCGGTGGTGAAGACGACCACCTGCGCGCCGGCGCCGACGAGCCCCGGCGTCGACTCCTGGTCGTAGCCGGGGCCCTGCATCAGCCAGAGCCCCCGGCCGGCCGGCACTTCGGCATACCCGGTCACGCCCTCGACGCGCGTCGTCCCCGCCTTCGCGATCGCGCCGAGCGACTTGATCGTGATGTTCAGCAGCCCGCCGGCGACGTTGCCGGGGCTGGGGTTCTCGTTGAGCACGGTCCCGAACTTCGAGGCGTACTCCTTGTACCAGTCGACCATCGCGTAGACGGCTTCCCCAGTCGCGCGGTCCTTCGCGCGCTGCGCGAGGATGTGCTCGGCGCCGCAGAACTCGGGCACCTCGGTGATGAGCACCGTGCCGCCCGCGCGAACGAGCAGGTCGGCCGCGTGGCCGAGCGCCGGATTGGCGGAGAGCCCCGAGAAACCGTCGCTGCCGCCGCACTTCACGCCCATGACCAGCTCGCTCAGCGACGCCTCGGTACGACGGGCCTCGTTGACGACCGGCAGCATGGCGGCGACCTCGGCCAGCCCGCGCTCGATCACCGCCTGCGTGCCGCCGGTCTCCTGGATGCCGAACCGGACGACCGGCTTGCCGAGATCGCGTCCCGTCCGGTTGAGATAGCGCTCGACGGCCGAAAGATTGGTCTTCTCGCACCCGAGCCCGATGAAGATCACGCCGCCGACGTTCGGATGGCCGGCATAGTTCGCCAGCGTCCGGAGCATGATCTCGATGTTCGAGCCGTCGGAGCAGCCGCAGCCCCGGTTGTGCGGGATCGCGACCACGCCGTCCACGTTGGGATACTTCTCGCGGCTCCAGAGCGTGAACTCGGCCAGCGTCGCGATCTGCTGCGACTCGTGGCTCGCGCACATGCTCGTCGGGATGATGAGAATCATGTTGCGCGTGCCGACGCGCCCGTCGGCGCGGCGGTAGCCGTACCAGGGGCGGAGCTCGGAAGCGGGCAGCGGCTCCGGAGCCGGGGTGTTCAGATCGGCGGGCAGATCGCGGACGACCGGCACGTCGTTGCTCATGTTCTCGAGCGTGATCGGGTCGCCGACCCCGATGCCGCGCGAGGTCCCGATGGGCTGCCCGTACTGCCGGACGAACTCGCCGGCCGGAATCGGGCGGGTCGCGAACCGGTGCCCGGGAGTGACGGGGCCCGTCAGCACCACCTGCCGACCGTCCTCGAGCTCGAGGCGGAGGCCGGCCTCCACCGCGGTCCTGGCCACCGCGACGTTGTCGGCCGGATTGACGATGACTGCGAACTCGCGGAGGGCGGCTGCCGCCGCCTGCCCCTGTGCCATGGCCGGTCTCCCGTTGCAGGACGCGCCGGACGGCGCGCCGCGGGTTCTCACCCGGAACCCCGGATTCTATCGCACTCCCCACCGCGTCCCGGTGCGCCGCCGCGCGCCCGGGAGTAAGATGCGTGCGTCAGACGCCGCCCTGCGGGGCGGCACCTGCGGAGACCGATACCGATGACACCGACGATGACGAGGCGATGCGGCCTGGTACTGGCGGCCGCCATCGCGATGGGCGGCGCCTGGGCCTGCTCAGGCGGAGGCAACGGAGAGGGACGCGCGCTCTCGATTGCGGTGATCCCGAAGGGGACGACGCACGATTTCTGGCGGGCGATTCACGCTGGCGCGGTCAAGGCCGAACGCGAGCTCAGGGCCGGGGGCGTCCCCGTCACGATCACGTGGAAGGGGCCGCTCCGCGAGGACGACCGCGAGCAGCAGGTGCAGGTCGTCGAAGGCTTCCTGAGCCAGGGCGTCTCGGGCATCGTCCTCGCGCCGCTCGACGAGCAGGCGCTGGTCCGGCCGGTCCAGGAAGCACGGCGGGCCGGCATTCCCACGGTCGTCATCGACTCGGGCCTTGCCACTGACGAGATCGTCTCGTTCGTGGCGACCGACAACATCAAGGGGGGCGAGCTGGCGGCCGATCGGATGGCCGAGCTGCTCGGCGGCAGGGGCAAGGTGCTGCTGCTGCGCTATCAGGAAGGATCCGCAAGCACGACCGAACGGGAGCGGGGCTTCACCGAACGGCTGAAGCAGTACCCCGGAATCGAGCTCATCTCGTCGGAGCAGTACGCCGGCCCCACGCGCGACACCGGCAAGCGCGCGGCCGAGAACCTGCTCAACCGCTACGGCCGCGAGATCCAGGGCGTGTTCTGCGTCAACGAGTCCTCCACGCACGGCATGCTGCTGGCGCTGCAGGACATCGGCAGGGCCGGGGAGGTCAGGTTCATCGGCTTCGACGCCAGCCCGGTGTTCGTCGAGGCGCTGCAGAACGGCCAGATGCACGGGCTCGTCGTCCAGCATCCGATGAACATGGGCTACCTCGGCGTGATGCGGATGGTCGACCATCTCCAGGGACGGCAGGTCGAGCGGCGCATCGACACCGGCGTCTGGATGGTCACGCCGGAGAACCTCCAGGAACCGGAGATGGCCGAGCTGCTGCACCCGCCTGTCGACGAGTACCTGAACTGACGAGCCGTGCCCTCTCGCGCGCCATCGCAGGTCCGCGTCGAGACTCTCATCGCGAGAGGCCGTCTCGTCCTTGCGCTGTTCTCGATCGTCGCGCTGCCGCTGGCGGCGGGACGCCAGCCCACGGCCGTCAGCGGCGTGGCGGCGGCGTATCTCCTCTACGCCCTCCTGACCCTCGCCGCCGTGCGCTCCCGCGTGGCGGCCGGCACGTGGTGGCCGGGCGCCACGCACGCCATCGACCTCACCACGTACGCCGTGCTGCTCGGCGCCGGCGGCCCGCTCGTCCCGTACTCGCTCGGCTGGTTCGTCTTCGCGGTCGTCGCGGCGACGCTGCGGTGGGGGTGGCGCGGCGCGCTGACGACCGGTGCGGTCGGCATCGCGATTCACGTCGCGGTCGGGGCCCTGGCGGACGGCAGGACGGGCCCGGCCCTGCCGCCGGCGGCGTTCACGATTCTCGCGCTGCTGATGGGCGTCGTGACGGTGCTCGTCGGGCTCGTGGGCGCGTACGAGGACTGGCGCGGGACGCAGCTCGCCAGGCTCGCGGCCTGGGCGGGGCCGCACCCGGATCGGCCGGTCGGCATGCCCGCGGAAGTGCTCGAGCAGACCTCGCTCGTCCTCGAGGCACGGCGGATGCTGCTGCTGTGGGAGGAAGCCGACGAGCCCTGGACCGAGCTCGCGCTCTGGTCGAACGGGCAGGTCGAGCGCTTCCGCGAACCGCCCGGGACCTTCGGCGACGTGGTCGCCGAGCGCGTGCGCGAGCACGCCTTCTTCTGCCGGGCGCTCGATGCGCGCGAGCCGGTGACGTTCGTCAGGGCGCCGGAAGGGCTGGGGAGCTGGAACGGCATGCCGCTCGACGAGCGGCTGCGGGCGCGCTTCGCCATTCAGGCGGTCGCCGCGTGGCCGCTGCGCGCGACGGACATCCGCGGGTGGCTGTTCTGCCTCGACAAGCCGGGCTTCTCCTTCCACGACCTGACGCTCGGCGAGGTCGTCGCCGATCTGGCCGGCGTGCGGCTGTCGCAGGCGTTCATGGTGCGGACGATGCGCGAGACCGCGGTCGCTACGGAGCGTCTGAAGCTAGCGCGCGACCTGCACGACGGCGTGCTGCAGACGCTCACGGGCGCCGCGCTGCAGCTGCAGACGGCGCGGCGGCTGCTGGTCCAGCGGCCGGAAGCGGCGGAGGAACGGCTCTCGCAGGTGCAGCGCATCATCGCCGCCGGGCAGAACGACCTGCGATTCTTCATCCAGCAGCTCGGGCCGCTGCGAGGCGCGCCAGGCCCGGTGGACTTCCCCTCACGTCTGGACGAGCTCGTGGACAGGGTCCGGCGGCAGTGGGGCGTGCCGGTCACCGTCTCGATGTCGCCGCCGGGGCTCACCGTTCCTGATACGCTCGCCAACGACGTGTTCCTCCTCATCCATGAGGCCCTCGTGAACGCCGCCCGTCACGCACGCGCCAGCTCGATCATCCTGGCGATCCTGCGCGAAGACCATCGCCTCTCCATCGCGGTCTCGGACGACGGGCAGGGGTTCCCGTTCGAAGGGCGGTACACGCTGAGCGATCTGACGCGCGACGGCATCGGCCCGCGAACCTTGCGCGAGCGCACCACCGCGCTCGGCGGAGCGCTGACGCTCGAGACCGGCGCGTCCGGCAGCCGGATTCAGCTCGACGTCCCGCTGAAGGAGCTCCCGCGATGAGGCCGATCCGTCTCGTCCTCGTCGACGACCACCCGATCGTGCTGGACGGGCTCGAACAGCTGTTTGCCACCGAGCCCGATCTCCAGGTGGTGGCACGGGCCACGAGCGGCGAGACCGCGGTGCGCGTGCTGCAGGAATTCCGGCCGGACGTGCTCGTGCTGGACCTGGCGATGCCGGGCCGTGACGGGATCTGGGTGATGCGGCAGGCGGCAGCGCTCGAGCTGCCGACGCGGGTGGTCCTGCTGACCGCTCACCTCGAAGAGCAGCAGCTGGTCGAGGCCGTGCGGCTGAACGTCGCGGGGGTCGTGCTGAAGGAGATGGCGCCGAGGCTGCTGGTGGAATGCGTGCGGAAGGTGCACGCGGGAGAGCGATGGCTCGAGCGGCACGCGGTGGCACGCGCGATCGAGCGGCGCGTGCGCCGCGAATCCGAAGCACAGCGGCTGGCCGGTCTGCTGACGCCCCGCGAGCTCGAGATCGTCCGGCTCGCGGCGGAGGGCCTGCGGAACCGGGAGATCTCCACCCGGCTCTCGATTACCGAAGGCACGGTGAAGATCCACCTGCATCACATCTACGAGAAGCTCGGCGTCAACGGCCGCTCGCAGCTCATCCTGTACGCGACGAAGCAGGGCTTGATCTGACCGCCTTCCTCTCCCGCCCTGGCGGCGGGCCTTTCGGGCCCGCCGGCATAGCGGCGGGTTATCGCCAGCTCACCAGAAGCTGTCTAAGTGACTGATTTTTCAGTTGTTTATCGCCCAGAGCGTGCAGAATCGTGCAATTCTATATACCGGTCGATAGATGCGGGGATAGAATCGCGGTTCATACACTGGGCGTGGCCTTTGGGACGGCACCGTTGACCGGCGGTGCAACCCTCGAATTTCCGTTCCTGCGGCCACTCTCCTTGACCGGACACACCGGCCGGGTGCCGCTCGCCACCCGGCCGGTGTTGCGTACGGTTCGCCCCTCGCCCCACTCACCTGCGTCGGGGGCCTGGTCAGATCTGAACCCAGCTCCCCGTCCGTGCGGCTTCGTAGATGGCGGTTGCCAGCCGCACGCTCGCCCGTGCGGCACGTCCGCTGCAGCGCGGCGGACGCCCGGTCCGCACCGCCTCGATGAAGTCCTCGATCAGCCGCTGGTGTCCGCGCACGTCGGACACCACCGGAGACGAGGCGCTCGCGTTGGCGTCCGCGCCCGTGCCGCTTCCGAGGTCCGGCTCGGGATTCCGCACGTCGATGGCCACGAGCCGGTCGTGCTCGATGATCAGCGTGCCCTCGGTCCCGGAGATCTCCACCCGCCGCCGGTACCCGGGCCACGCGGCCGTCGTCGCCTCGAACGTCGCGACCGCGCCGGACTCGAATTCGAGGATGGCGAGCGCCGTGTCCTCGACCTCGATCGCGTGCATGAGGGTGGCGGTCTTCGCGGCGACGCGGCGCACGGGCCCGAGCAGCCAGAGCAGCAGGTCGACGGTGTGGATGCCCTGGTTCATCAGCGCGCCGCCGCCGTCGAGCGCCCAGGTGCCGCGCCAGCGCGATTGCGCGTAGTACTCCGGCGGCCGGTACCACTTCACGCGCGCGGACGCCAGCAGCGGCCGCCCGAGCCGCCCGTCGGCGATCGCGTCGCGCGCACGGACGAGGTCGGGCTGGACGTGATCCTGGAAGAACACGCCGAGCGTCACGCCGGCCTCCTCCGCCGCCGCGATCAGCGCGTCGGCGCGCTCGACGGTGACGTCGATCGGCTTCTCGACGAGCACGTGCAGCCCGCGACGGCACGCCGCGATTCCCTGTTCGGCGTGAAGCCCCGACGGGCTGCCGATCGCGACGATGTCCATCGGCTCGTGTGCGAGAAACCCGTCGAGCGTGTCGTATGCCGTCGCGCCGTACGCCTCGGCCAGCCGCCTGGCACGTTCCACGTTGCCGCCGTGCACGGCGACGATCCGCACGCCGGGGATGGCCGCCGCGGCGCGCGCGTGCGTCTCGCTGATGTTGCCTGCTCCGAGGATCCCGATGTTCACCGCGTCTGCCCGCCTCCGGTCGATTCCGCCGCCCACGCCCTCCACGCGTCCTCGGCCTGTCCGGCGGTGAGGCCGCCGCTCGCAATCAGCACGCGATACCGGAACGTCGCCGACTCCCCGGGCGCGATCGCGAAGTCGAGCACGTCCGTGCCGCCGCTCAGCGCCTTCTGCCCGAGCGGGTTGGCGGCAAACAGACCGTAGCCGCGCGCGTGCCAGTAGGTCGGATGGCCCGGATTCGACGGCGCGTCGAACACGGCAATCGAGACACGCTCGCCGCCGACATCACCGGAGAGCACGCACCAGCGCGCCCGCGTCCCCCAGACGGCGGACCCCTTCAGGCCCTCGGACGTCAGGTACTCGCCGTTCACGCCCGTGTCGTCCAGCACGGGCTCCGGCGTGGGGCTTCCGTCGGCGCCGACGAGGACTTCCGGTTTCCCCAGGGGCTCCTCCAGCGCGCGCGCGACGCGGAGGCCGAACATGCCTTCCTTGTTGTCGGTCATCGCCACCCGCCCGGTCCCGGCCGTCAGCGTCGTCTCGCGATCGATCGTGCGGTCGCGTGACGTCCCGCGGAAGACGAAGCGGGTGCGCTCGCTCAGGACGACCGATCCGTCCGGCATCACCCAGTCCGCCTCCACCTCCAGCACGCCGGCGTCGCCGCCTTCGGCGCGGACGATGCGCTGATGGGCGATCGTGCCCATGCGGGATCGCCGTTCGGGGGCGACCGCGTCCGAGTTGTTCCAGAAATCGATGCCGTTGACGTCGCCGTACGTCAACCAGAGCCCGACCTGATGCGGATGGTCGACGCGCTCACCCGGTCGCGGATCGAGCGGATAGCCGCGCGTGACGAGCGTACCGGCGGCGCTGCGGATGGGATAGAGCACCGGCTTCTTCAGCGATGCCGGCCAGATGTAGGAGGTGAACGGCTGACCGTCGATCGTGACGTCCACCCGCCGCCCGGCCTCGTCCACCGCGACCTGCACGCGCGGCGTGTCGGCGGCCGGCGCCTGCGCGCACGACCAGAGCGCCGTGGAGGCGATCACCGCAGCACCGAGCAGACACGTCGAGGTCTTCTTCACTTTCGTCTCCGGCCACCTGGCCGAACTGAGTTCGGCCCCTGGCCCCTGGCCCCTGATCCCTACCAGCTATGCACCGTCCCGTCGAGCCGGCGGTTGACCGGCAGGTACGCCGGCTCGTACGGATACTTCGCCGCTTCCTCTTCGTCGAGATCGACGCCGAGCCCGGGCGCGTCCCCCGGATACATCGTGCCGTCCTCGAACGTGTAGGCGTGCGGGAACACCGCGTCCGTCTCGGGGGTGTGCCGCATGTATTCCTGGATCCCGAAGTTGTGCACGCTGATGTCGAAGTGCAGCGCCGCCGCCATGCAGACCGGGCTCAGGTCGGTCGCGCCGTGCGAGCCGGTGCGCACGTGGTACAGCTCGGCGAGCGCCGCGATCTTCCGCAGATGCGAGATGCCGCCGGCGTGCACGACGGTCGTGCGGATGTAGTCGATGAGCTGTTCCTGGATCAGCTGGTGACAGTCGTAGATCGTGTTGAACACCTCGCCCACGGCCAGCGGCGTGGTCGTGTGCTGCCGCACCAGCCGGAAGCTGTCCTGGGCCTCGGCCGGAACGACGTCCTCCAGCCAGAAGAGGTGATAGGGCTCGAGCGCCTTGCCGAGACGCGCCGCCTCGATCGGCGTGCACCGGTGGTGCGCATCGTGCAGCAGGTGCACGTCGTCGCCGTACTCCTCACGCAGACGCTTGAACAGCGACGGCACGAAGTTCAGGTACTTCTCCGTGCTCCAGCGCGACTCGGGCGGCAACCCCTTCTCCGCGGGCTCGTAGTGCAGCGTGCCCTTCCCGACGCCGTAGGCCGCTTCCAGGCCCGGGATGCCGCTCTGGGCGCGCACCGCCTTGTAGCCCATCTCGATGTAGCGGCCGACGGCGGCCACGGTCTCCTCGAGATCGCGCCCGTTGGCGTGGCCGTAGACGAGCACGCTGTCGCGCGAGCGTCCGCCGAGCAGGTCGTAGACCGGCGTGTTGAGCGCCTTGCCCTTGATGTCCCAGAGCGCCGTGTCGACGGCGGCGATGGCGCTCATCGTCACGGGTCCGCGCCGCCAGTACGCGCCCTTGTAGAGGTACTGCCAGATGTCCTCGATCCGTCGCGCATCCCGTCCGATGAGACACGGGATGACATGGTCGGTCAGGTACGAGGCGACGGCGAGCTCGCGGCCGTTCAGGGTCGCGTCGCCGAGGCCGTAGATCCCGTCCTCGGTGATGACCTTGAGCGTGACGAAGTTCCGTCCCGGGCAGGTGATGTTGACGCGCGCGTCGACGATTCTCATTGCCGTCTGGGGAGCCTCGCTGTCGGTCAGGCCTTCTCATCCAGCTCGACCGGCCGGATGGTCGGCACGAGCAGCTGGATGACCAGCAGGGCGGCCAGGTAGGCGAACCCCGCGATCAGGAACACGGAGTAGTAGCTGCCGGTCCATTCCAGCAGGTACCCCGTCACTTTCGAGATGAGCATCCCGCCGATCGCGCCGG
Organism: Vicinamibacterales bacterium; assembly: GCA_036381155.1. GTDB lineage: Bacteria > Acidobacteriota > Vicinamibacteria > Vicinamibacterales > JAENWD01 > JAENWD01. Next base: position 29,711 of record DASVDJ010000028.1, on the reverse strand, counting down.
CCATGCCGCCGAAGCCGACGACCGAGCCGACGGCCCGGCGCGGGAACATGTCCGACGTCAGCGTGAAGATGTTGGCCGACCACCCCTGGTGCGCGGCGGCCGCGATGCCGATCAGCGCGACAGCCAGCCAGAGATTCCCGATCTGCGACGCGAAGATGATCGGCACCACGCAGAGCGCGCACACGAGCATCGCCGTCTTCCGCGCGGCGTTGATGCTCCACCCGCGGCCGATGAGGTTCGACGACAGCCAGCCGCCGCCGATGCTGCCGACGTCGGCGATCAGGTAGATGGCGACGATCGGCGGTCCGAGGCCCGTCAGCTCGAGCCCGTAGTACCGCCCGAGGAAGTCGGGGATCCAGAACAGATAGAGCCACCAGATCGGGTCGGTCATGAACTTCCCGATCGCGAACGCCCACGCCTCCCGGTGCGGGAACAGCCTGCGCCAGGGGACCGGCGTCTCCGACTCCGCCGGATCGCTGCGGATGTAGGCGAGCTCGGCCGGCGTGACCCGCGGATGCCGTCCGGGGTCGTCGTCGTACATCAGCCACCACGCGATCAGCCACAGGAAGCCGAGCGCGCCCGTCACGACGAACGCCCAGTACCAGCCCCAGTTGATCGTGATCCACGGGACGATCAGCGGCGTCAGCAGCGCGCCGACGTTCGTCCCCGAGTTGAAGATGCCGGTGGCGAGGGCGCGTTCGCGCTTCGGAAACCACTGGGCCGTGGCCTTGATGGCCGCCGGGAAGTTGCCCGCCTCGCCGAGGCCGAGCGCGAAGCGCGCGGCGATGAACCCGGCAACCGACGGCAGCGTCACGAACCCGACCGCCGCGAGCAGCGCGGCCATGGCGGGGCCGAACACCGCGGCCTCGGCGTGCGCAATCGCGGCGACGCTCCATACCACGATCGCGACGGCGTAGCCGGTCTTCGTGCCCAGCCGATCCATCAAACGCCCGGCCAGCAGCAGCCCGATCGCGTACGCCGTCTGGAACGCGAAGACGATGTTGCTGTAGTCGATCTCGCTCCAGCCGAACTGGTCCTGGAGCGTGTCCTTCAGGATGCCGATGACCTGCCGATCGACGTAGTTGATCGTCGTCGCGAAGAAGAGCAGCGCGCAGATGATCCAGCGGTGGTAGCCGATGCGCGGGACGGAGCCGGATGCAGGAGCGTAGGACATGGGCGGTCGGGGCTCCTCTCGGGCCGCACGCGGCGCGCCAGGCCGGGCCCGGTGGGGCGTGCGGCGGAAAGCCGCAGTCTACTGGTTGACGCCGCTCGCGAGGAAGCCGCCGTCGACGACGAGCACCTCGCCGGTCACGAAGCTGGCGGCTTCCGAGGCCAGGAAGACTGCCGCCCCGGCCAGCTCCTCGAGCCGACCGAACCGCTTCATCGGCGTGCGCATCAGGAACTCCTGCCCGCGGCCGGTGCCGTCGAGCAGGTGCTCGTTGAGCGGCGTCCGGAAGACCCCCGGCGCGATCGCGTTCACGCAGACGCCATAGGGGGCCCATTCGATGGCGAGCGAGCGGGTCAGCGAGGCCACGCCGGCCTTGCTCGCCGAGTATGCCGCGACCTCGTAGAGGGCGACGAACGAGCTGAGCGACGCGATGTTGATGATGCGGCCGTAGCGCCGCTCGATCATGTGGCGGCCGAAGACCTGCGCGGCGCGGAGCGTCCCCGTCAGGTTCGTCTCGAGAATCGCGTTCCACTCGTCCTCGCCGACGTCGAGCGTGGGCGTCCGGCGCGTGCGCCCCGCGCAGTTGACCATGATGTCCACCTTGCCGAACGCGTCAACGGCGGCGGCGAGCAGCGCCTCGAGCGAGGCCCGGTCGGTGACGTCGGACGTGACGCGGAGCGACCGGCGGCCGAGCGCCTCGATTTCCGCGGCGGCTTCCTCGACGAGCTCGGCGCGGCGCGACGTCGGCACGACGTCCGCGCCGGCTTCGGCCAGGCCCCGGGCGATGACACGGCCGATGCCCGACGTGCCGCCGACCACCACGGCCGTGCGGCCGGCCAGATCGAGAGGTGCGTATGCCATGAGGTGGAAGAGACGGGCCCCTGTCAGCGCGCGGAGGTTGGAGACGCCGGCGCCGGGACCGACACGCGTGCCGGACGCCGGGGCCGGTGCGCGGGCGCGTCGAACGAGGGCAGGGCCGCGGGAACCTGGGTCCCGGCGGCGTCGCCGTTCTCGAGCGCCTGCGCCTGCTGCGCGACCGAGAGATGCTCGCTCATGGCGGCACGCGCCCGCTTCACGTCGTGCGCGCGGATGGCGTGGTAGATCGCGCGGTGCGCCTGCGCTGCCTGCTTGAGGTCGCGCCCGTTCTCGACGGTCTTGCGGCGCTGCTCGTAGAAGAGCGCGGAGACCATCTCGACGAGCGACGCGAGAATCGGATTCCCCGACGCGGCCGCCACCGCGCGGTGGAACCGGATGTCGTGGATGAGGAAGGCCTGCGGGTCGTCGAGCGAGGCGAACATGCCGGTGACTTCCTCGGCAATCGTCGCGATCTGCTCGTCGGTCGCGCGCTCGGCGGCCAGACCCGCGATGCCGACTTCGAGCGCCCGCCGCGCTTCGAACATCTCGTCGCGGGTGAACCCGTGCAGCGCCGCGAGGAAGCTGAGCGGTTCGCTGCCGAGCGTCGGCGGTCCGTCGGTGATGAACGTGCCGGCGCCATGGCGCGTCTGGAGAATGCCGATCGCCGCGAGCGACCGCAGCCCGGCGCGCACGCTCGGCCGGCTCACGCCCAGTTGGACCGCCAGCTCCCGCTCCGGCGGCAGGCGGTCGCCAGGCCGCAGCTCACCGCGCTCGATGAGCGAGCGGACATGCTGCACCACGATTTCCGCGGTGACGCCTTCGGATGGTTTCATGACTGTCCGCCCAGGAAAGTCAGAGGTCACACCAGTACCGCCGATCCACAGGCTGGTAATGGATTGATAACTATCATTCCCAAACTGCAGGTGTCAAGAATTGTATACGGAGAGATGCGGATCATCCCAGGAAACTGCCAGGTGTCCAAGCGCCTGTGGTCCCTGAACAAACGCTTGGATTGAGCAATGGTCTGACCATACGACTTTTTGTTTGCCCTGTCGACCGATTGTTGCCCTCGCAGACAAATTGCGCAGCTCAGCCATTCGGAAGGGCTGTCAGGCTCCCTGGCCAGCCGGGCATGCCGCTTGATCGAAGCGGCACTCGCACATGCCCGTTCAACGACTTCCAGGGATCGACTCTCACTTCCTTCGTACTCAAGACGATGGGGGCGATGCAGTGGCTGCGTCGATCGTCGTCGCGCGCGGGTGGACGTGGCGGGTGGAGGGGGCCGTCCCGTGCGGCGCGGTGACCCGCGTCGCGGTCGAGCCGCTCGAGCACGATGCGCCGCGGGTGCCCGAGTTCCTGATCCCCTTCGACCGGCTGCACCCTCACCGCGTTCCCCGCCGCTGGCGCAGAGCCCCCCGCGGGTACCTGTCCCGGGTCCTCCCGCAGATCGCCGCCGCGTGGCCGTCGCCCGCGCTGGCCGGAGCAGCCGGGCGTCTCGAGCTGCTGCGTCATCAGCTCGGCCCGGCGGTGGCGGTCCTGCGCGGCTTCGGCTGCCGGCTGCTGCTGGCGGACGCCGTCGGCGCCGGGAAGACCATCGAAGCCGCGCTGGTCATCGCAGAGCTCGCCGCGCGGGGGCTGGCGTCCCACGTCCTCGTGCTGACGCCGGCGTCGCTCCGCGATCAGTGGCGCGGCGAGCTGGCGTTGCGCGCCGGTCTCGACGCGCTGGTCGTCGATCGCGAGGTGCTGGCGAGGCGTTCGCGCGAGCTGCCTCCGGGAGTCGGGCCGTGGCAGCCGCCCGGCCTTCACGTCCTGTCGACGGAACTGGCCAAGCAGCCGGACGTCCTGGCGGGCCTGACCTCCGCCTGCTGGGACGTGCTCATCGTCGATGAATCGCACGGCGTGGCGGGTGACTCGGCGCGCACCTCGGCGGTGCGTGCGGTGGCGGCACGCGCGCGCGTGCTGCTGCTGCTGACGGCGACGCCGCACAGCGGCGACGACGCGGCGTTCGCGCGCCTGTGTGGCCTCGGGCGTCTGGGAGACGAGCCGCCGCTCCTGATGTTCGCGCGGGCGCGGCAGCGTCTGCCGGTCAGGCGCCGCGATGTCGCCGTGCGTACGGGTGCGGAGGAACGGCGCTGTCTCCACGAGGTCGCCAGGTACGCCGCTGCGCTCGAGCGATGCGGCACGCCGGGCGCGGCGCTCGTCGGGCTCGTACTGCGCAAGCGCGCGCTCTCGAGTCCGGCGGCGCTGTTGCACAGCGTCCAGTACCGGCTTCGCTGCATCGACGCCGGCGGCGCACCGGAACAGCCGCTGCTGCCCTTTCACACCGGCGAACACGAGCACGAGGACGCGGACCAGCCTGGTGTGCTTGCGAACCCGTCGTTCCTGGACACCGGCATCGAGGCACGGCTGCTGACCTCGCTCGCGCGACACGCCGAGGAGGCCGCACGGCACTGGTCGAAGGCTCGTGTGCTGCTGCGATTGCTCCGCCGCACCGGCGAGCGCGCGCTGGTCTTCACCGAGTACCGCGACACGCTCGACGCCCTGGCCGGGACGCTCGGACCGGATGCCGGCGTGGCCGTGCTGCATGGCGGCCTCGACCGCGACGCGCGCACGGAGTCGCTCGACCGCTTCCGCCGCGGCGACGCCCGCGTGCTGATTGCGACGGACGTCGCGTCCGAAGGATTGAACCTGCACGAGGGCTGCAGGCTGGTGGTGCACGTCGAGCTGCCGTGGTCGCCGACGCGGCTCGAGCAGCGCAACGGTCGCGTGGACCGGTTCGGACAAAGACGCCGCGTGCACGTCTGGCGCCTGCTCGGCGACGGCCGGTTCGAGTGGCGTGTCGTCTCCGCGCTTGCGGCGCGGCTCGCCCGGATGCGGGCCCAGGGGTTCGAGACGTTGGCACATCCCGGCGCCGACGCACCGCCGGCGGCTGCACCAACCCACGGCGTCGTGCGGATTGCAATCGACGAGCTCGAAGAGGAGGCGTGCCGTGCCACGGCGATGATTGCCACGCTGCGCCGGCTCGCCGCGGGCGCGAGCCGACCAGCCCCGCCGCCACCGTCGCGTCACGTGCGGCGCTGGATGCGGGTGCGACCGGTACCCGGCGGCGTGCCGCGCGGTGTCCTCTGCCTCTTTCTCACGCGTCCGGGGTTCGTCGGCGCCAGGCGCACGCTCGTGCCCGTCCACGTGGCGTTGCGGCGGATGCCGCCGGGACACCCTTCGCAATGGCTCGGCGCGATCGTGGAGCGCGCGGCGACGGTCGTTCACGACGCCCGGGACGAACCGCTGCGACGGATGCTCCGCGGACGTGAAGCGCGTCTGGCGGCCGCGGTGCGTGTGGAGCACGACGGCATGGCACGCGCGTGGCAGCCCTCGCTGTTCGATCGCCGCGCGGCATCGATCGTGGCGGCGGCGCGGGAGACCGCGGCGGCGCGGGTCGCCGCGCACGAACGCCGGCTGCAGGAGCTGAGCGGCGGCGCACCGCTCCCGCCCATGCTGTTGCTCGCACTGCTCGTGTCATGACGCAGCAGGGGCCGGCGCTCTCGGGCGGCCTGCTGTCGTCCGACTATCTCGCGGGCGCATCGCCACCGCCCGCCTGCACGCCGGCACGCATCCGCGCGTATCGCGGCTTGCGGCGGGACGCACGCATCGTGCTCGGCCCAGCCGCATCGCCGCGCCAGATCGCGGCATCGGTGGCGCGGCCGCTGGCGGAGTGGCTCGGCTGGACGACGGTTGAACACGACGCCGCACCCGGCTCGCCGCTGATCGTCAGCTGCGTGGCGCCGCGCGCCGGTCCCATTCCGCTCCTCGTCATCGCGACGACCGCGCCGACCGATCCGGCGAGCCGCGCCGCGTCACGCGCCGCGCTCGTCGCCGGCGTGCACTGGGCCTTCGTCACGAACGGCCTGGTCCTCCGCATCGTCCATGCGCTCCGCGAGGGCGGGCGCGGGATCGCGTGCATCGATCTCGAGGCGGCCGACCCACACTCACTCGCGTGGCTGGCCCATTTGGCCGGTCCTGCTGCCTTCGAGGGCTCCGGCGGACTGGATGCGCTCGTCGCGGCATCCGATGCGCATGGTGTGCGCGTGTGCCGGTCGCTCCGGATCGGGGTCACCGAAGCGCTCGGGCAGATCACCGCGTCGGTCCACGACGCAGCACGCCGGCGCGGCGGCGTGTCGCTGCAACGCTCGTACGCGGAGGCGCTGACCGCCGTCTATCGCATCCTGTTCCTGCTGTTCGCAGAGGCGCGGCGGCTCGTGCCGATGTGGCATCCCGTGTATCGGGACGCCTACTCCGTCGACGCGCTGCGACGACGCCTGGCCGGAAAGCACGCACCAATCGGCACGTGGGCGGCCCTTCAGGCGATGGCCCGGCTGGCACACGCCGGGTGCGAAGCGGGCGACCTGCACGTGACGCCGTTCAACGGGCGGCTGTTCTCGCCGGCGCGTGCGCCGCTGCTGGATCACCTGGATCTGGACGACACACGCGTCGCGCAGTCGCTCGCCGCCCTGCTGTTCACGTCCGGCACTGGCCGCGGGCTTCAGCACATCGCATATGCGGAGCTCGGCGTCGAGGAGCTCGGTTCGGTGTACGAGAACCTCCTGGATCTCGAGCCCGGATCCGAACCGGGGCCCGGCGGAGCACCGGCCGTCCATCTCGCGCCGACCGGCCGCGCCCGCAAGACATCCGGGACGTTCTACACGCCGCGGCCGCTGACGGATCACCTGGTCGCGGCCACGCTGGCGCCGCTCGTGCGCGGGCGCGCCCCCGAATCGATCCTCCGGCTGCGGGTCCTCGATCCGGCCATGGGCAGCGGCGCCTTCCTGGTGGCCGCCCTGCGATATCTCACGGCCGCCTGGGAGACGGCGACGCTCGCGCGCGGCGACGCCAGTGCCGGCGAGATCAGCGAGCGCGATCGCCTGCCGGTGCGCCGCACCATCGCGGCACGCTGTCTGTTCGGCGTCGACAGGAATCCGATGGCGGTCCAGCTCGCACAGCTGTCGCTCTGGCTCGCGACACTCGGTGCCGACCGGCCGCTCTCCTTTCTCGACCATCACCTGATTGCCGGAGACAGCCTGATTGGCGCCAGCCCGCTCGACGTGCTCACGCGGGCGCCGGGCCGCACCTTCAGGGGGCCGTTGCCGCTGGAGTCGTTGTTCGACTGGTCGGAGGCGCTCGCAGCTGTTCGGCCGGTTCGCCTCACCCTGGAAGAGGAACCGGACGATCGCGCGGAGACGGTACGGCGCAAGGAAGCCAGCCTTGCGGCACTGGACCGCGACGACGAGCTCTCGCGCTGGAAGTCGGCCTGCGACCTCTGGTGCACTGCGTGGCTGCCCGGTGCGGTCGATCCCGCGCTGTACCACGCGCTGCTCGATCGGACGCTCGGCCGGCTGCCGCACGGTGCTGTTCCGGGACTCGACGCCGCCCTCGACACGGCACGCCGTCGCGGGGCGGATCTCCGCTGCGTGCACTGGCCGCTCGCGTTCCCCGAAGTGTTGCTCGACGAACAGGGCAGGCCCGCGCGCGACGGCGGCTTCGACGCGGTGATCGGGAATCCGCCGTGGGAGATGCTGCGGGCGGACTCCGGTCGCGTCACGGCATCGGAGGACGGCGCCGCGCTGGTGCGATTCGCACGCCGGTCGGGCCTCTACCGCGCGCAGGGGCGAGGCCATGCCAACCTGTATCAGCTGTTCGTCGAGCGCGCGCTCTCGCTGACGCGGCCCGGCGGGCGCCTCGGCCTGGTCGTCCCCTCCGGGTTGCTCTCCGACGACGGCCCCGCGCCGCTGCGCCGCGCGCTCATTGCGACAGCCGACCTCGACGCCATCACGGTCTTCGACAACCGCCACGGCCTCTTCCCCATTCACCGCAGCGTGCGGTTCGCTGCGCTGACGGCAACACGCGGCGGCCCAACGCGCGCCATCCGCTGCCGCTTCCGGGTCGACGACCCCGCATCCGTCGATTCCGTCCCGCCGGTGGTGCTCACCCCGGCGGCGCTGCAACGCCTGTCCGGACCGGGCCTCGAGATCCCCGAACTGCCCACACCTGACGATCTCCGGATCGTGGAGGCGCTGACCGCGCGCCATCCGGCGCTGGCGTCACCCGAAGGCTGGGGCGCCGCGTTCGCGCGGGAGCTGAACGCAACCGACGACCGCGACTGCTTCACACCGGACGGCAGCCTCGCCGTCGTCGAAGGCAAGCACCTCCTGCCGTTTCGCGTGGATCTCGGCGGCGTGCGGCTCCGGGCCGACGCCGATCGCACCGCCCAGCGGCTCGGCGTCAGGTCGCGTATCGGCGAGCCGAGGCTCGCCTATCGCGACGTGGCCGCCGCGTCGAACCGTCTCACGCTGATCGCCGCCATCGTCCCTGCCGGTGCCGTGACGGTGCACACCGCGTTCTGCCTCCGGACCAGGCTCTCGATGCGCGACCAGCGCGTGCTCATGGCGCTGCTGAACAGCTACGCGGCGAACTACCTGGTGCGATGTCGCGTCACGACGCACGTCTCGCTGGGAATCGTCAGCCGGCTGCCGGTACCGGTGGTTCGTGCCGGCGACCCGCTGTTCGACGCGTTGAGCGACGCGGCAGCCGTCATGGAACGTGGTGGGAGCGACGAGGCGGCGGCGACGGTCCAGGCACTGGCCGCAGAGGCCTACGGCATTGCGCCGGAGGATTTCGAGCATGTGCTCGCGTCGTTCCCGCTGGTGCCGCCCGCCGAACGCGAGCGTGCGCTGGCGTGCTTCAGGAGACGAACGCCACCGCAAAGCTGCCGATGAGCAGCGCGAGGACGATGCCGGTGAAGAAGACGAACCACCATTCGCGGGCGCGAAGATAGCCGATGACCGCAGCTACCACGCGCGCGACCGGCGTGAGCAGCAGCGTCACGAGTCCGGCCGTGAGGAGCCGCCGGGTCAGCGGCCACTCCGGCGCGACGAAGGTCGCCGCCAGGCCGAGCGCGAGCGTGGAGGTGCTCAACCAGGTGCCCCAGGTGAGCACCCGCCCCAGCATCTGCTCGATGCGCAGCAGATCCTCGTCTCTCATGCGAGCGCTCTCGCGATCATCAGCACGGCGACGACGATCAGCACGGCGGCGAGCAGGCGGCGGAGGTACCGGGCCCGCGCGCGTCCGGAGAAACGCAGGCCGAGCGTCGAACCGAGATGGGTGCCGATGACTGCGGATGCGGCCAACGCCGGGCTGAGATCGCCGTTGCCCCAGTAGATCACCGCGCCGGAAGTGGCCGTGACGCCGATCATGAAGGCGCTCGTCGCGGCGGCGACGCGCATCGGCACCCCGCACCAGGTCACGAGGGCCGGTACCTTGATGATTCCACCGCCGATTCCGAGCAGCGTGGACAGGTTGCCGGCCAGGAACGACGCGAAGAGGCCGACCGACAGGCGGTCGACGCGGTATGTCAGGGTCGCACCGGTCGCCGTATCGACGTAACGGCCACCAAGCGGTCCGGGATCCGCCGTCGGCGGCAGTGCGACGTCGTCGGGGCGCGTCGCCATGATGGCGGCGACACCGACCGCCATGCCGGCGAAGATCAGCTGCAGCGTCGACGGCGCGAGCAGTTGCGCGGTGATGCCGCCGGCGAGTCCGCCCGCGGCCGTCGCAACCTCCAGCACCATGCCGAGCCGGAGGTTGATCACCGCCCGTCCGGCCGTGGCCGCCGAGACGGCGCTCGACGTGCCGATCACCGCCGCGAGGCTGACACCGGCCGCCTCCTGGAACGGCAGGCCGAGCCCGAGCACGAGGAACGGCACGAGGAACACGCCGCCGCCGATCCCCAGCAACGCGCCGAGGGTTCCCGCCAGCGTGCTCACGGCCAGCGTGGCGGCGGCGAGCAGCGGCGTGACCGGTGTCATGATCGGCGCGCGCTCCGGCAGGACAGGGCGCGCTCAGCGGCCTGCAATCCGCAGCACGGCATAGAGCGTCTCCATCACGGGGACCGGCACGCCGAGCTGCGCGGCACGCCGGACCACGCTCCCCTGGAGCGCCTCCACTTCAATCCGGCGCCCGTTCAGGAGGTCGATCAGCAGCGACGAGCGCATCGACGCGGGCACGCCGTCGACGTACCCCTCGATGCGCGTCAGCAGGTCGCCGGCGATCGGGATGCCTTCGGCGGCCGCCAGCGCGGCAACCTCCCGGAAGCCGGCAAACAGCTGACGCCGGGCCGCGGCGTCTTCGCGCACCACGCCGATGGGCTGACGCGACGCGCCGGTGATTCCGGCGAACGGCGCGAGATAGACGAACTTCTCCCAGAGCGGCACGCGCCCGTCGGCCGCCGGCTCCGACTGGATGTCCGCTTCCCGGAACACGGCGTCGAGCCGGGCCACGCGCTCGGAGAGGGCGGGCTGACGCGCGAACACCTCGCCGAACGCGATTCGCCGGTAGGTGCCGGTCTGCTCGATGACTCCGGGCTCGACGATGGAGGTGGCGATGTAGGCGGCGCCCGCAAGGACAGGGGCCTTGCCGACGACGGCCGCGGCCTGCTCGGGGCTGTCGACGCCGTTCTGCAGCGGCAGCACGATCGTCTCCGGACCGACGAGCGGCGGCAGCAGCGGCAGCGCCGAGTCGTTGTCGTAGGTCTTTACCGCGAACAGGACGAGGTCGACCGGACCGATGCCCTGCGTGTCGTCCGTCGCCGGTGCTCTGGCGACGAAGTCGGCGTACGGGCCGCGCACTCGCAGGCCGTGCTCGCGAATGGCCGCCAGGTGGCGGCCGCGCGCCACGAACGTGACGGCGTGTCCCGCGCGCGCCAGCAACGCGCCGTAGTAGCCGCCGACGGCGCCCGATCCGACGACCGCGACCCTCATGCCGCCAGCTCCGCGCGCGCGACGGGGATGGCGACTCGCAGGCGGAAGGCCCGGACGAGCCAGGCGGACGGACGGAGAATGTCAACCTGAACGGAGAACGGCACGTGGTGTCCCGGAACGAAGAAGGGGCGTCCGCCCGGAATTGTGGATCGCCCCGCCCGCGGCCGCAACAACGGCCCGCCCGGCCGGTGGCCGCGTGCTAAGATGGCCGGCCGCAGCGTCCAGCGTCCCCGGCATGGCCGCCGCGTGCGGCGCGGAGGCAGCATGGCGTCCCGCATCACCACCTTTCTCGTCGCGCTGATCGTCGCGGGCACCGTCGTCGCCGGCCTGATCGTCGGCGCGCAGCGCGACGAGGCGACGGGACCGGTCGACCTGATCATCACCAACGGCCGGGTGTTCACGTCGCGCGACGCGCCCCTTGCCGAGGCCGTCGCCGTGCGCGGCAACAAGATCCTGCGCGTCGGGACCAACCGCGAGATCAAGCGCCTCCGCCGGCCCCACACGGTGACGATCGACGCACACGGCGGCAGCGTGCTGCCCGGCTTCATCGACGGGCATGCGCATCTGCTGGCGGGCGGCCTTGCACGCTCGCACCTCGATCTCTCCGGGCTGCACAGCGTCGACGCGATCCAGTCCGCCATCCGCGCGTACGCGGCCGCGCATCCGGACGATGCGTGGATCCGGGGACGTGGCTGGACGTACGAGGCGTTCCCCGGAGGCCTGCCGACGCGCCAGCAGCTGGATGCAATCGTGCCCGATCGGCCGGCGTTCTTCGTCGCGTTCGACGGTCACACGGCATGGGTCAACACGAAGGCGCTGCAGCTGGCCGGCATCACCCGCCACACCCCCGACCCCGCTGGCGGCACCATCGTCCGGCACCCGGTTTCGGGACAGCCGACCGGGGCGCTGGAGGAATCGGCCATCGCGCTCGTCCGGTCGCTGCTGCCGGAGCCAGGCCCCGCCGCACGACTGGATGCGCTGCGTGAAGCCATCGCGGTCGCGCACGCTCACGGGGTCACGAGCGTCCAGACTGCCGGCGGCAGCGTCGAGGATCTCGAGCTGCTGGACAGGCTGCGCGACGCGGGGGAGCTGGATCTGCGGGTGTACGCGGCGCTCTCGCTGGACGAATCCGCGCGTGAGCCGGATCTCGATCGGCTCGACGCCGTGCGCACCCGCTTCCCGGACGACCCGCTGCTGAAGGCCGGCGCGATCAAGATCTTGCTCGACGGCGTCGTCGAGACGCACACGGCGGCGCTGCTGCAGCCGTACGCGGATCGCCGGACGACCGGTACGCTCCGTTACGACCCGGACCGGCTCACGCGTCTTGTGACGGATCTCGATCGCCGCGGGTGGCAGCTGCTGATCCATGCCATCGGCGACCGCGCCGTCCGCGTTGCGCTCGACGCGCTGGAGACGGCGCGAGCCATCAACCCCACCCCGCCCCGCGGCCGGCGCCATCGGCTCGAGCACGTCGAGACGATCGACCCGGCGGACATCCGGCGGTTCGCGTCGCTCGGCGTGCTCGTCTCGCAACAGCCGCTGCACGCCAGCCCCGGCCCGGGAGAGCTCGATGTCTGGCTCGAGCGGCTCGGACGCGATCGGGCCCGGCGCGGCTGGCTCTGGCAGACGCTGGCATCGGAGGGGGCGCGCGTGCTCTTCGGCAGCGACTGGCCGGTGGTCACGATCGACCCGCTGCCCGCGCTGCACGTCGCCACGACTCGCACGTCGCTGTCGGGCGAACCTGAAGGCGGGTACCTGCCGGAGGAACGGATGCCGCTCGCCGACGCGATTCACGCCTACACGGCGGCTGGTGCGTATGCGTCGTTCGACGATCAGCGCAAGGGCACGCTCGAACCGGGGATGCTCGCCGACATCGTCATCCTGACCAGCGACATCTTCGCGGACGGCGCGCGCCTCCAGGATGCGCGTGTGGCGATGACGATCTTCGACGGGCGCGTCGTCTACGATCGCGAGCAGGCCGCGGAGACGGACTGAGAGCGACGTCTCACCCCCGGACGCGCGCCGAGAACGCGGCGTACGCGCCGGGACTCCGCCGTTCGAGATACGCGATGAAGTCGCGGGCCACGGACTCCATGTTCGAGAACGCCAGCGGGTCCGTGTTCTGCTGCCGGATCGCCGGGACGATGTCGCGGATACGTTCCCAGACGAGCAGCAGCTCGCGACCGCTCTGGAAGAAGAGCTCCGGCGCCAGCACGCCCGCCGTGATGAACGAGGCCACCATCTCCCAGTACGACGTCACCATCCGGTAGGACGTCAGCTCGTCGGATCCGGGAGGACAGAGCGCCTTGAAGTCCTGCAGCGTCTGTGGCCGGAAACTGGCCACGAACCAGGCGCGCGCCTTCCGCAGGCGTTCTTCGCGCCTCAGCTCGTACAGCTTCACGATCAGATTCGCGTCATCGTACGTCGCACGCGCCTGCATGCTCGACTCCTGCGTCCGTCCTGCAGTTCAAGGGTGGCTCCCCGTCAGCGCGCGGTGTCGCTGGCGGCCTCGGGACCCGAGATGATCCGCTCGACAACGTAGCGGCCGGCCTCCGCCGCCGGCCGCAGCAGCACGATCGTGCCGGGCTGACCCGGTGCAATCCGCGGTCCGTCCGGCACGCGCTCCGGCGGCGACACGACCTGGCCCGGACGCAGCGACCGGTCCCAGAGCGGCGCCGCCGTGAGCCCTTCACCGCTCACGTCTTCCAGGGCGCCGTACACCCGGAGGTCGCCCAGGTCCTCGACGCGCGGTGTCCAGACAAGTTCGCGCTGGCCGTCGCGCGTGCGCACGCTGCGCGTCGCGACGATGCCGATGTCGCCGGTGAAGGGGGCCACGCCGGTGCCGGGCAGGATGGTCGCGCCACGGACGATCGTATGGAACAGCCCTCCCCCGTTCATCGGCAGCGACTCGTATCCGTTCGGGTCGGCCGCGTCGGCCGCCCCCGACGCGAGCGCGTCGAGCGCCGTGAGGATCGCGACGAAGTTGAGCCGGACGAGCGCGCGATCGGGGTTGGGCCCGGGGTGGGGCCCGGTCTCGATCAGCACGACGCTCGTTCCCCACTTCGTGAGGTTGTCTCCGAACGCGCGCACCTCGAACTCGTCGTCGTAGCGGGCCACCATGCCCGGCGCCAGCGGTTCGACCGCACCGCGGATGATCGAGCAGACCTTCTTCGCCAGGATGCGGCCGGGGTTGTCGCTTCGCGCCTCGTCGAACGCCACGGCGAGGAGCGAGATGGCGGCGGGTCTGCCGGTGCGGCCGACCGACGTGCGCCAGTTCTGGTTGTGGAGGTTGAAGCCGATCGTCGGGTTGAAGCGGTCGCGCAGCGCCTTGAGCGCGCGTCCTTCGGGGGTCTGCAGGCGCAGCGCGTCGCGGTTGATGTCGATGCCCTGCGCGTTCCGCCGCTGGAACCGTTCGGCACCGTCCGGGTTGAGCATCGGCACGATGTGCAGGGTCAGGCGTTCCAGCAGCCGCCGGACGACCGGCTCGTCACGATGTGCGCGCAGGTACTGGAGCAGGTCGAAGAGCGCGACCGTGGCGGTCGGCTCGTCTCCGTGCATTTGGGACCAGAGGAGAATGCCCAGCGATCCCGTGCCCAGCTGCAGATGGTGCAGCGCCCGTCCCTCGACCGAATGGCCGATCACGTCGACGGCGAGATCGGCGCCCCAGGCCCGGCGCGCCTCCTCGATGGCCTGTACGACGTGCGTGTGCCGCACGAGCGGCGCCGGCGGCATCGGCCGGTGCTCCCTGTCCCAGACCTCCGCCAGAGCCGCCGGGTCAGGCAGCTGCACCGTCTGTCCGCGATGGACCCCGGCGGCGACGAGCAGGAGCAGGACAACCAGGGCCGCGGGACCGGCGCGTCGCATCATGGGCGTCATTGTACCCACACGGGACAGCCCGTACCGGGTGCTACGATCGCAGCGTGTCCCAGCGATCGCCGGGCGGCGGCCAGGTTCTCGATTCCTCCTGCTACACGGACGCCACATTCTTCGCGCGCGAGCAGGCGCGTCTCTTCGCGTCGATGTGGATCGCGGCGGCGCGTGTCGAGGACCTTCCCGCGCCGGGTGCGTACGTGCTGCGCGAGATCGCCGGCGAGAGCGTCATCCTGACGCGCGACGACACCGGCGCGTTCCGCGGCTACTTCAACGTCTGCCGCCACCAGGGCAGCCGGCTGTGCACGGAGAAGGCGGGGCGCCTGGATGGGCGGATTCAGTGCCCGTATCACGGCTGGGCGTACGATCTGACCGGCCGGCTCGTCGACGCACCGCACATGGACGATGGGCCGGCGTTCCGGATGGAGCGCGTGTCGCTGGCCGCCGTCGCGGTCGACGTCTGGGACGGCCATGTGTTCGTCTGCCTGCAGCCCTCGCCGCCGCCGTTGCGCGATCAGATCGGCGGGCTGGCGCGACGGCTCGAGGCGTGGCGCATGTTCGAGCTGCGGCGGGCGTACCGCGCGATCTACGACGTGCGGGCGAACTGGAAGCTGATCGTCCGGAACCACCTGGACACCCTGCACATCCCGTTCGTGCATCCGGCGCTCCGAAGGCTCGCGGCCGATCGCGACCTCGAAGGCGACCCGCCCGCGCAGACATGGCTGGGCGGCAGGTTGGCATTCCGACCCGATGTCGAAACCCTGACCCACAGCGGCCGCCTGCGGCGGCCGGCGCTGTCCGGCCTTGCCGACGACCAGCGGCGTCACGTGTCGATGTACGCGGTGCTACCCAACCTGCTCCTCAGCCTGCATCCCGACTACGTGATGACCCACCTGCTCTGGCCGAAGGGGCCGGACCGGACCGAGGTCTGGTGCGAGTGGCACTTCCATCCGCGCGAGTTCGATCGGCCGGCGTTCGACCCGGCCGACGCGATCGACTTCTGGGACGACACGAACCGGGAGGACTGGCAGGTCTGCGAGCAGACCCAGGCCGGGGTCGCCTCGCGCGCCTGGGCGCCCGGCTTCTATTCGCCGCGCGAAGAGCTGCTCGTGACGTTCGACCGCATCGTGCTGGAGCGACTGGACGACGCGTGAGCCACATGGCGTCCGCGCCAGACCAGCGCGGCGCCGGCTGCGATCGCGAGCGCCGACAGGATCGGCACCAGCAACCCGCCGCGGTACCCCGCCGCAATCGTGGCCCGCGCCGTGAGCCAGGGCAGCACAACGGCGCCGACCTGGGCCACTGACAGCAGCAGCCCGAGCACCGAACCGATGCGCCCAGGATAGCGGTCCGCCGTCACCGCGACGATCGTCGGAGAGAGCGGGCCGACGCCGATGCCGGCGGCGAAGGCGGCCGCCGCCAGCCGGGCGGCGCTCTCTGCGAGCGCCAGGCCGGTCACCGACGCGGCGACGAGCAGTGCCCCCGCGAGCACGACGATCAGCTTCGGCACGCGGGCGAGAATCAGCGGCGCCGCTGCGCGGCTGATGCAGAGCCCGCCCCAGTACAGCCCGACCATCAGCGCGCCGGATGCGCCGGGCACCACCGCGATTGTGTACGCAGCGGTCCAGCCCGCCAGCACGGCTTCGGTGCCGAACTGCAGCGAGAGCAGCACGATCAACCCGGCGAGGCGACGCTCGCGCAGCAGCGCGAGCGATTTCGACATCGGCTCCCGCGCCGCCGGTGCCACACCATCCGACGGCACGGCCGCGGGCAGCACCGCGACGACCGCCGCAGCGGCGGCAAGCGACCAGAGCCGGAGCGTGACACCGGAGGCGTCCGGGCTGCCCCGGAACAGAAGCGGCGCGGAGACCGCGCCCGCCGCGCCGAAGGTGGCCGCCAGCGACAGCATCGGTGCGCGCCGGGCGCCGAACGCCGCGGAGACGAGCGTGTTCGTGCCCGCGTTGATCGCCGACCCGCCCGTGGCCAGCACCAGCGCCGCGGCATACGCCGTGCCGGTATCGGCCGCGGTCCCGAGCAGCGCCAGCGCCGCGGCAATCAGCGCGCCGCCTCCCGCCAGCACGGCGCGCGCGCCGAGCCGATCGATCAGCGCGCCGGCGGGAGCCGTGAACAGGAACTGCCCGGCGAAGAAGCAGACGAGCAGACGCCCCTGCGAGGCGACGTCGAAGCCGAGGGATCGGGTCCAGTCCGGCACGCCGAACAGCGTGCCGGGCAGCGCCAGGATGGCGCCGAGGAGGAACTGTCCTGCTACCGCCAGCGCGAACTGGCGGTGCGGAGACGAACGGACGGACAAGTGACAGTCATTCTAGCGCGCCGTTCGATCAGCGCTCGTACGACTCGCGATACGCGGCCGGGGACAACCGGTTCAGATAGCGGCCGGGATCCTCGTTGAAGCGCCGCACGAGCCCTGCCAGGCTGTCCGCGCCGCCGTAGCTGATCGACGAGCAGAGATGCTTGATCATCTCCTGGAAGACCGACCGCGCCGACCCGCGCAATGGCACGCTGACCTCGATGCCTTCGGCGCCGATCGCCTGCAGGTCGACGGCGCTGGCGTCCTCCACGTCCAGGCGATCCTTGATCGCCTCGATGGACGCCATGCCGCGGAGTACCTTGAACGGCACCTTCGCCGGCTTCTGCGACTCGGGAATCAGCACGGGCTTCTGCACGACTTCGCCCGGCGCTTCGGTCGTCCCGGCAAAGGCGCTTCCGAGCATGACGGTGTCTCCGCCGAACAGCAGGGCGAGCGCGATCGCGCCGTGCCGCCTGATCCCGCCATCCGCGATGATCGGGATCTCGTCGCCGAGCGCGCGCCGGCACTCGACGAGCGCCTGGGCCTGCGGCACGCCGAAGCTCGTCGTCATGCGCGTCGTGCATCCGCCGCCGGGGCCGATGCCGACCTTCACCGCTGCCGCGCCGCGCTCGGCCAGGAAGCGCGCCCCCTCCGCCGTCGCGACGTTGCCCGCGATGACATCAATCGTCGGGAACCGCTTCCGCACTTCGAGAAGCGCGCGCTCCATGACCATCGAGTGGCCGTGCGCGATGTCGATAACGAGCACGTCGACACCCGCCTTGACGAGCTCCGCCGCCCGTTCCAGGTAGTCGCCACGTGCGCCGATCGCGGCGCCGACCCGCAGCCGGCCCTGCGCGTCCAGCGTCGCGAAGGGCTGGCGCCGCTGGCGGACGAGGTCGCGGGCCGTCACGAGTCCGAGCAGACGTCCCCGGTCGTCGACGAGCGGCAGCTTCTTGACGCGGCGCTCGGCCATCAACCGCTCCGCCGCATCGCGGTCGATGGGTCCCGTGTGCGTGGCCAGCCGCTCGACGGGCGTCATCCTGGAGGACACCGGCTGGTCGCCCGCCTCGACGAACCGCAGATCGCGATCGGTGAGCAGTCCCCGCAGACGCCAGCTGCCGTCCACGACGACCAGCGTTCCGACCCGGGCGCGATCCATCATCGCGCGCGCTTCGGCCAGCGTCGCCTCCGGCGCGATGGTCAGCGGATCGGCGATCACGCCGTGCTGGGTACGCTTGACCTTCTGGACCTCGCGGACCTGCGGCTCGATGTCACCCGGACGGAAGCCGCGGTCGATGATCCCGATGCCGCCTTCCTCCGCCATGACGATCGCCATCTCGGCGCGCGTCACCGTGTCCATGTTGGCGGAGACGATGGGGCGCTTCAGCGTCAGCGACGTGGTCAGCCTCGCTGACAGGTCGATCACGGACGGGTCACGCCGGTCGACCACGCTGAACTGCGGGGACAGGAGGAAGTCGTCGAAGGTACAGCCGCGAACCGCGTGTTCGAGGTCCATGCGGGCGATTGTCGCATGCGGCCGGGCGGCCGGGTCAGTGGGCGGTCTCGAGCAGCGCGCGGACTTCGTGCCGGAGCTGACCCGGTGTGAACGGCTTGGCCAGGCAGTGCATGCCGTTGATGCGGTGGCCGCGGGCCGCCATCTCCTCCACGGGATACCCCGAGATGAAGAGGACGCGGATGCCGGGGCGCAACGAGGTCAGGCGTTCCGCCAGCTCGATGCCGCTCATGGTCGGCATCACCAGATCCGTGATCAGCAGGTCGAGCGTGAGCGACTGCCGCGCGGCCATGGCGAGCGCCTCCGCCGGTCCCGGCGCCACGACCACGTCCAGTTCCGCCGTCCGCAACACCTCCTCCACCAGGTCGCGCACGGCCTCGTCGTCTTCGACGAGCAGCACGCGGGCGCGCTTCAGATCCGGCGGCGCCGCCGGCTCCGGCTGCGTGGCCTGCGTCTGCGGCTCGCCGGCCGCCGGCAGCAGCACGGTGAACGTCGTGCCCCGGTTCAGCGTGGTCCGGACCCTCACGTCGCCGCCGCTCTGCTTGACGATCCCGTAGACCATCGACAGCCCGAGCCCGGTGCCCCGGCCGAACTCCTTGGTCGTGAAGAACGGCTCGAAGATCCGTTCGAGCACCTGGGGGTCGATCCCCTCGCCGGTGTCGGTGATCTCCAGCGCGACGTACGTGCCCTCCGGCAGGCCATCGCCGTCGAGACGCGGCCCGGCCTCGGTCACCGTGAAGGTCCTGATCGTCAGCACCCCGCCGGTCGGCATCGCGTCGCGGGCGTTGACGGCGAGGTTCAGCAGGACCTGCTCGAGCTGGCTGCGATCGGCGCGGAGCGGCGGCAGATCGGCCGCCAGATCCGTGACGATGGTGATGTCTTCGCCGATCAGCCGCCGGAGCATCGGCTCAACCGTCGACACCACGCGGTTCAGGTCGAGCACCTCGGGCTGCAGGATCTGCCGGCGGCCGAACGCCAGGAGCTGGCGCGTCAGTATGGCCGCCTGCTCGGCCGAGCGGCGGATCTGCCACAGCGCGTCGCGGACGGGACTGTCCGGCGGCACCTCCTCCTCTGCCAGCGTCGCGAATCCGAGGATCGCCGTGAGCAGGTTGTTGAAGTCGTGCGCGACGCCGCCCGCGAGCTTGCCGACGGCCTCCATCTTCTGCGCCTGCCGCAGCTGCTCTTCCAGGTCCCGCCGTTCCGTGACGTCGTGCAGCACCACGACGTAGCCGGTGAGCCGCTTGCGCGCATTGCGCATCGGCGTCACGTTGACGTCGTAGATGCGATCCCCGTCCGGTCCCGGGAGCCGCAGGTCCTGACGCCACTCCCCCTGCTCGCGCCACTCGATGCCGGGCACCAGGTCGCCGATCGGGCGTCCGGCGACATCGGAGCGCTGGCGGCCGAGAATGCGCTCCGCGCGGCGGTTCATGTCCACGACGGCCGCCTTGCGGTCGAGGACGACCAGGCCGTCGCCAATTACGGCGATGCGCGCGTCCCGCAGCGTCGGGACCGGTTGCAGGTCGCCGTACCGGAAGACCGCAACCGACGCGGCCAGCGCGGTGGCGGCAAACAGCAACGGCGCCGGGTCGACCATCTGCAGACTCGGGTGCCGGGCGAGGAACATCACGTTCCCCATCCAGGGCAGCACCGCCGACAGAGTCAGCACCGCGACCCGCTTTCGGTACACGTAAGGCTGGCGGAATGCCTGGGCGACCAGGACCCCGACGCCGGCCCACACCGCCAGGTAGACGTACACGATGTTCACCCAGAACACCGGGCCGCGTCCCAGGAGGACCGACAGGTCTCCCGATCGGACCAGCGTCATCTGTCCCCAGAACAGGCCGTGCACGTCGTTGGTCCAGGCGAGCGCCAGGATGGACGCGGAGACAGGAATCAGCGCGCGCGTCACCTGGGAGACGAGATGCGGCTCCCGTGCGAGGAATTCGAGGATGAACCCGAGCCACGCCACCGGGATGGTGACGATGCCGGCGTACTTGATCTTCTGGAGCAGCAGCTTCGTCCCGGCATCGTCGGCCATCAACTCGAGGGCGTAGGCGGCACACCAGAAGGCGACGGCGAAGAGGAGAACGGCGTACCAGACCGCACCGCGCACATCGCGGCGACGGAGGGCGTACATCGCCGTGGGTACGAGGATCGCGGCCGCAACGACGAGGGGAACGACCCGCGAAGACATGAGGGTGCCGGGCCCACGGGCATTATCGCCTCCGCAGGAGCGTTACGGCGCACTGTGAAGCATGGTGCCGTCGATTGAGTTGCACGCGCCGTGCGTTCGGACGGGCGCCAGCCGGCGTCACCGCGCGCCAGCCCGGCCATGCCGGGGAGCTGGGACGAACGCTGGGACGAAACCCGGACGCGTCGGCTCCGGAGTGAGCGGACCAGCCCGGCCGCGGACGCTAGAATGGACGCCTCATGCCGCAACGCGCGATCCGACGCGATTCCAGAACCACGCGACTCCTGCTCGTCCGCCACGGGGCCACCACGCTGAGCGCGGAAGACCGCTTCGCCGGCTCGACCGACGTCGCCCTGTCCGACGAAGGCCGGCACCAGGCCGCCCGTCTCGCCGAGCGGCTGGCCGACGACGGTATCAGCGCGGTGTACTGCTCGCCGTTGCGGCGGACGATCGAGACGGCACGCATCATCGCGGAGCCGCACGGGCTCACGCCGGTGACGCGTCCCGGGCTCCGTGAAATCGATCACGGGCACTGGGAGGGCCTGACGCGGAAGGAGGTCGAGGCGCAGTACGGCGACGAGTACGCGCGCTGGGAGGCCGACCCGTTCACCGTGGCGCCCGAGGGAGGAGAATCCGGCGTCGATGTCATGGCGCGCGCGCTTCCCGTCGTGCGCGAGATCGTCGAAGCTCATGCAGGCGAGACCATCCTCGTCGTCTCGCACAAGGCGACCATCCGGCTGGTGATCAGCAGCCTGCTGGGCTTCGACACACGCGGCTACCGCGACCGGCTCGACCAGCAGCCGGCCTGCCTCAACGTGCTGGACTTCCGGGATCCCGTCCGGGCCCGGCTGATGCTCTTCAACGACATCTCCCACTACGCGGATCACCCGCACCCGCCGGCCGGCAATCTCTCGAAGTGGTGGGATCGCGCCGAGCGCGCCTGATTGGGCCCGGAGCAACGGTTGAGCTTCTCGGACCCGACCCGACCTGATCCGCCGACGCCCGCGAATGATTGCCCGCGGGTGGAGGCGGGACCTGATCCGACCTGATCCGACCTTCGTGGACCTGCCGCGCTCGTCGTTGCACAATGGGAGCTCGGCCGCCCTGCTGCTGCCGACTCCTCCTCAATCGAGACTGTTCAGGTAACGTTGGCTCTCGTTCGACGTACGGCGATTCTCGTCCTCGTGGGCGCCATCGGGGCTGCTCTGGGATGGGGCGCGCACTGGTGGTGGCGCGCAACGCATCCCGTCGTGCCCGCTGACACGCCGGACGGATGGACACCTCGGGTCGTCGTTGCCGCCGGCAGCGGAGACGACGCGCTCGCCGACGGCTCCCGGTTCGAGGCCGCCTTCTCGGAGCCGTACGGCGTCGCGATCGGCGTCGACGGCTCGATCTACGTCGCCGATGCCGGCGAGGCGCACGCGATCCGTCGGATCGCGCCCGACGGCACGGTCACCACGATTGCCGGAGGGCGCCGGCGGGGATTCGCCGACGGCCGCGGGTCGGCCGCGGCCTTCGACACGCCGTCACACGTGGCCGTCGACGCGGACGGGACGCTCTACGTCGCGGACACGGGCAACGACGCGATCCGGGTGGTCAGCCCGGACGGCGTCGTCTCCACGCTGGTCCACGGCGAGCTGCGCGGTCCGGTCGGCCTGGCCGTCGCACCCGACGGCCGGCTCGTCGCCGCCGACACGTACAACGACCGGATCGTTCTGATTCGTCGTGACGGCACGGTCGTGCCGATTGCCGGAACGGGCGAGCCCGGTTACGCGGACGGTCCGGGCGAGCTCGCGCAGTTCGATACGCCCGCCGGCATCGCCGCGATGCGCGACGGCACGCTCGTCGTCGCCGACACCGGCAACCATCTGCTGCGGACGATCGACGTCCACGGACGCGTGTCGACGCTCGATCTGGGCGGCGCGCGGCTCACCCATCCGGTCGCCGTCGCGGTCCACCGCAACGGACGGTTCTACGTGACCGAACAGCGTGCGCGCGTGCTCGAGATCGGCACGGACGGCCAGCTCAGGGCGCTGACGGCAGGGGCCGCAGGCTTCGCCGAGGGCATGGGTCGCTCGGCGCAGCTCCGCAGCCCCGCCGGCGTCGCCGTCGGGCCGGACGGGCGGGTCGTCGTCGCGGACAGCGGCAACCGGCTGGTGAGGCTGCTCGACCTGCCCGAACGGCTCGGGGCGTGGCCGCCGAGGCCGCCGGATCCGCCGTTCCGCGCCGACCTGGGCGTGATCGGCCAGTCGCCGCTCATCTGGCCCCTCGAGCCCCAGGACGGACCGCACGAGATCGCCGGCACGCTGGGAGAACCGCGCGGGAACCCTGGAGGGGACGGCCGCGAGCGCTTTCACGCCGGCGTCGACGTCCGCGCTCCGCAGGGCACACCGGTCCGCGCCGTCCGTGACGCCCGCATCGACGCGGTGGTCTCGACCGGCGCGGTCAACACGCTCTCGGAGTTCTTCAGCACCGGCCTCGTCACGTACGTCCACATCCGCATCGGACGCGATTACCGGGACCGGCCGATCGTCGACTGGGCCCGGATCATTCACGACCCGGCCACGGGACGCCCGGCGAGGGTTCGCGTGCGCCGGGGCACGCGGCTGCCCGCCGGCAGCCTGCTCGGGACCGTGAACCGGTTCCAGCACGTGCACCTGAACGTCGGCGCACCGGGCGAAGAGGGCAACGCGCTGCTCGCGGGGCTTCCCGGGGTCGTCGACACCGTCCCGCCGATCATCCCGCCGCGGGGCATCGTCCTGACGACCGTCGAGGGACAGCCGCTGACCGAGCGCGTGCGCGGCCGCCTGGTGGTGCGCGGGCCGGTGCGCATCATCCTCGAGGCGTACGACCGGATGGACGACAGCCCGCCGCGACGGCGGCTCGGGTTGTACCGACTCGGCTACCAGGTACTGCTGCCGGATGGCACGCCCGCGCCCGGCTGGGAGACGCCGCGCGTGACGATCGCCTTCGATCGTCTCCCGAGCTCACCGCTGGCGCCGCTGAAGCTGTACGCGGAGGGCAGCGGCATCCCGTTCTACGGGACGCGCGTGACGCGGTTCCGGTATGTCGTGACATCGAGGGTGAACGGCGCCGAGATCGAGGAGGAACCCTGGGTGCCGCTGCTGCCCCCGGGGGAGTACGTGCTGCGGGTCCTCGCGGAAGACGCCTTCGGCAATGCCGCTGAATCGGGCCGCGACGTGCCGATTCTGATCGAGGCCCCGGACCCGTCCGCGCCCGCGCTCAGCGTACCGGTTGACCGTTGAGACGGCCACGTCCTGAACTGCGCTCGACACCGGAAACCAGGAGGGCCGACCTTCAGGTCGGCTGCTCAGGGACGTAGCGCCAGCGGTATTCGCACGATGAGCAGAGGCGGCGCGACCCGATCCGCCCGGATCACGGAAACCGTCCGAGCGCGTTCAGCAGATCGAGACGCGCACGCCGGACGCCGTCCTCCGCGACGGCAACGGCCGTGTCGGCATCGCGCGCGCGCCGCTGCGCGTCGACCACTTCGATGTTCGTCGTCGCGCCGGCACGGAAGCTGATGTTCGTGATCTCGAGCACCTGCTGCGCCTGCTCGGCCGCGGCCCGCGTGCGTTCGAGGACGCGCTCGCTGCGGCGGAGCGCCTCGTAGGCGGCGCGCACTTCCGACGCGGCTTCCCGGCGCGCGGCGCCGAGATCCGCCTCCCGCTGCTGCAGCAGCGCCTGCCGCTCCAGCCGCCGCCCGCGCCTCGCGCCCGAATCGAACACCGGCACCTGGAACTGGATGAGCGCGCGCCAGCTCGCCTCCGGCGAGAAGATCGATCCCGGCTTCTGGAACTGCGGCTCGAAGATCCCCGCCACGGACGGGAACCACTCCTTCCGGCTGTCCTCGACCACGCGCCGTGCCGCATCGACTTCGAGCGAGAACAGCCGGATGTCCGTCCGCTGCTCGATGCGGTCCTGCACGTCGGCCATCGTCTGCGCCTCGTCCGGAATGTCGAACGCCGGCTCGCCGGCGACGTCCACCGGCCCGTCGGCGGCAATCAGCACGCCAAGGGCCTCCTGTGTGCGATAGAGTGCCAGCTGCGCCTCCTCGAGCAGCGCTTCGTCGGTCGAGAGCGTCTGCTGCGCGCGCAGCTCGTTCAGACGGCTGCTGGCGCCGGCCAGATAACGCTGGTGCGCGTACTCGTAGAACGCGCGTGCGGTGTCCACGGCCCGCTGCTGTGCCTCGACGACGCGCCCCGCCGCGATGACGGCGAGGTAGGCCTGACCGGTCGCGACCGCGATCTGCCGCCGCACCTCGTCGGCACTGGCCTCCGCCACCTGCCGGTTGTCCTCGGCCTGGCGCCGCCGCGCCCATGTGGCCGGCGCGTAGAGCGGCATCGACACCGGAATGGACGCGCCGAAGGTGTTGCGCGGCGTCAGCTGCGTGTCCTCGAAGCCGCGGCCCGAATCGAGCGTCGTGTTCGTGCCCTGCACCTGCACGGTGGGCAGCGCCTCGGCACGCGCCTGCCGCAGCAGCGCGTCCGCGCGCAGGATGGCGGCCGCCGCCGAGGCAATCGACGGGTTCGCGCTCGTCGCGCGGGCGATGGCCTCGTCGAACGTGACCTTCTCGAGCGCCGCCGGCGCCGGCTGCGCGGCCGCAGGCCCCGGCCCAATCCCGGCCGCCGCGAGTGCGAAGACACAGATGCGCGAAAGGCGGGCGACTCTACTCATGGGCGGCGTCGAACTCCGCAGCGGCCTGCGGCACCGTGCGCCCGGCCGGCGCGAGCGTCCGGACGATGACATACAGCACGGGGATGAAGAACAGGTTCAGGACCGTCGAGACGAGCATGCCGCCGGCGACCGCCGTCCCGACCGAATGGCGCCCCGCCTCGCCCGCGCCGTTGGCGAACACGAGCGGCAGCACGCCGAGGATGAACGCGAACGACGTCATCAGGATCGGGCGCAGACGGATGCGCGACGACTCGATGGCGGCCTCGATGACCGAAAGCCCGCGCTCGCGCAGCTGCTCGGCGAACTCGACGATCAGGATCGAGTTCTTCGCCGCCAGGCCGATGAGCATCACGAGTCCCACCTGGCAGTAGATGTCGTTGCTCAGCCCGCGCAGCCCCTGCGCGCCCACCGCGCCGAGCACGGCCAGCGGCACGCCGAGCAGGATGATGAACGGCAGCAGGAAGCTCTCGTACTGCGCGGCCAGCGTCAGATAGACGAGCAGCAGGCCAAGGCCAAAGATCACGACCGACTGGGCGCCGGCCTTGCGCTCCTCGAGCGACTGGCCGGCCCATGCGAACGACATCCCCGGCGGCAGGTTCGCCCGCGCGGTGTCCTCCATCGCCTGCAGCGCCTGTCCCGAGCTGAACCCCGGCGCGGCCGCGCCGTTGATTTCGGCCGACCGGAACAGGTTGAAGTGGCTGATCACCTGCGGCGCCGTCGTCTCCTCGACGCGCACCAGGTTGGCCAGCGACACCATCTCGCCGTTGCGCGCGCGCGCGTAGAACTGCCCCAGCGCCGCCGGGTCGTTGCGAAACCGCTGATCCGCCTGCACGTAGACGCGGTACGCGCGGTTGTTGAAGTCGAAGTCGTTGACGTACTGCGAGCCGAGATACACCTGCAGCGCGTCGGTGACCTCGCTGAGCGGCATGTTGAGGCTCTTCACCCGCTCGCGATCGATCTCCACGTAGAGCTGCGGGTCGGCCGCCGTGAAGGACGAGAAGACGCCCTGCAGCTGCGGCTGCTGGTTGGCGGCGGCGGTCAGCGCGTGGGTCGCCGCGGCGAGGTTCTCGATCGGCCCGCCGGTCTGGTCGAGGACCTCGAACTGGAACCCGCCGAACGCGCCAAGTCCCCGAATCGGCGGCGGCAGGAACGGCACGACCACCGCGCCGCTGATCTGCGCCAGCTGCCCGCGCAGCCGGGCGACGACGGCCTGCGCCGACTGTGAGTCGGCCGGCCGCTCCTCGAACGGCTTCAGCCGCACGAACAGGATGCCGCGATTCGGCGCCGCGCCCGTGAAGCTGAATCCGCCGACGGTGAACGCGCTGGTGACCTCCGGTTCCTTCGCCAGGACGGCTTCCACCTGGCGTCCGATCTCGGAGGTGTACTCCAGCGAGGCGCCGTCAGGCGCCTGGATCAGCACGATGAAGTAGCCCTGGTCCTCGTCCGGCAGGAACGCCTGGGGGACGATCTGGTAGACCCACCAGGTCACGCCCAGCAGCGCGACGAACACCGCCGCGGCCGCCCAGCGCACCGCCATCACCCGGCGCAGCACGGCAACGTAGGCATGCGTGCCGCGTTCGACCACGCGCTCGAAGAAGCTGAAGAAGCGTCCCTTCTTCTCCTCCTTGCGCAGCAGGAGCGCGGACAGCGCCGGCGTCAGCGTGACGGCGTTGAAGACCGACAGGATGACCGAGAACGCGATCGTGAGCGAGAACTGCTGATACAGCCGCCCGGTCGTCCCCGGGAAGAACGCGACCGGCACGAACACGGCGACCAGCACGAGGCCGACCGCGATGACCGCGCTGAGCACCTCCTGCATCGCTTCCGACGCGGCCTGCCGCGCCGTGCGCCCGTACTCGTGGATGTGCCGCTGGATGTTCTCGATGACGACGATCGCATCGTCGACGACGATGCCGGTCGCCAGGACGATGCCGAACAGGGTCAGCGTGTTGATCGAGAAGCCCAGCAGCTTCACGAAGGCGAAGGTGCCGATGAGCGACACCGGGATCGTGACCGTCGGGATGATCGTGCTGCGCCAGTCCTGCAGGAACAGGAACATGACGAGCACGACGAGCAGGATTGCCTCGAAGAGCGTCTGGACGACTTCGGCGATCGACTCGCGCACCACGGTGGCCACGTCGAAGGACACCTGGTACTTCATGCCCGGCGGGAAGTTCTCCGACAGCCGGTCGAGCTCGGCGATGACCTGCTCGTAGACGTCGAGCGCGTTCGCGGTCGGCAGCTGGGACACGCCGAAGCCGACCGCCTCGACGCCGTTGAACCGCAGCTGGCTCGTGTACGCCTCGGCGCCGATCTCGGCGCGGCCGACATCACGCAGCCGCACGAGCGTGCCGTCGTCGGCGGCCTTGACGATGATGTTCTCGAACTCCTCGGGCTCGGACAGGCGCCCGGCGGCGCGGACGCTGATCTGGTACAGCTGTCCTTCCGGCACCGGCGGCTGGCCGACCGCGCCCGCGGCGACCTGCACGTTCTGCTCGCGCAGCGCGTTGACGACGTCGCCGGCCGTGAGCCCGCGCGCCGCCAGGCGCGTCGGGTCGAGCCACAGGCGCATCGAGTACTTGCGCTCGCCGAAGATGATGACGTCGGCGACGCCGGGGATGCGCTTGAGCGCGTCGCGAACGAAGACGTCGAGGTAGTTGCTGAGGAAGAGCGAGTCGTACTCCCCGTTCTCGGCGTACACCCCGGCCGCCATGATGAACCCGGCGCTGCCCTTCGTGACGGTGACGCCGATGTTCTTGACCTCGTTCGGCAGGCGCCCGAGCGCCGTCGACACGCGGTTCTGCACGTCGACCGCCGCCAGGTCCTGGTCGCGGCCGACTTCGAACGTCGCGGTGATCTGGCTCAGGCCGCTGCTGGTGCTGCTCGACGTGATGTAGAGCAGCCCCTCCGCCCCGTTGATCGCCTGCTCGAGCGGGATCGTGACGGCGGTCTCGACCGTCTGCGCGCTCGCGCCGGTGTAGACGGCCGTGACGTTGACCTGCGGCGGCGCCAGCTCGGGATACTGCGCGATCGGCAGGGTCGGAATGGCGATCGCCCCGGCGAGGATCACCACGAGCGCGAGGACGGTCGACAGGATCGGCCGCCGGATGAACGTGTCGACGAACATGTCGTGCTGACTCTGTTTCTGCCCTGCGGCGGGCGTTCCCTACCCCTGGGGCTGCACCGGCGCGCCGTCGCCGACCTTCTGCACGCCCGAGACGATGAGGCGATCGCCGGCCTTGAGCCCCTCGGCGACGACGTACTCGTTGCCCTGCAGCTGGCCGACGCGCACGGCGCGCTGGCGGGCGACGTAGCCCGACTCGGCCGGCTCGGCGAGGAACGCGAAGTGCTGGCCGTTGATCCGCACGACCGCGGTGGCCGGGATCGTCAGGCCCGGCTCGCTGCGCCAGACCAGCACCGCGCGCACGAACTGCTCGTTGCGGAATCCCTTGCCGGCAGGCACCGGAGCCTTGACGAGCACCGACTGCGTCGCGTCGTCGACCTGCGGCGAGATGAAGTCGACGGCGGTCTCCGCCAGCAGCTCGCCGCGCTGGTCCACGATGCGGAGCGGCATGCCCGGCTCGAGCTCGGGTGCGCGCTCGAGCGGAACCCGGACGTAGACCTCGAGACCGGCGCTCTGATCGATCGTCGTCAGGACGGTCGAGGTGGTCACGCGATCCCCTTCGCGCACCGGGATGTCGCCGACGATCCCGGCGACGGGCGCCGTGACGCGGTAGTACTGCAGCTCGACGCGGCTCTCGCGCTCGCGCGCCTTCAGCGCCTCGAGCGACGCCCGCGCCGTGTTCAGGTTCGTCTCCGCCTGCTCGTACTCCTGGCGGCTGATCGCCCCGGCATCGAGCAGCTGCTTCGCGCGTTCGAACTGCTGCTCGGCGTAGCGGACCGCGGCCTCCTGCGCGAGCCGGCTGGCCTCGTTGCTCTCGACCGCGGCTTCCTGCTGCAGCGGATCGATCTGGAGGAGCGGCCGGCCGGCCGTGACCCGGTCACCCGACTTCACGAAGATGCGGCGGATGATGCCGTCGACCTGCGGCCGGATCTCGGACGAGCGCCGGGAGCGCAGCGTTCCGATGTACTCCGACGTGATCGTCACCGGACGCTCGGCGAGCACCTGGACGCTCACGGGGACCGGCGGCCTGCCCGGCGCCGCGGCCGGCGCCGACGAGCCGCAACCGGTCAGGAACGGCAGGAGCAGCGCCACCGTGGCGGACGGAAACAGCCGCGATCGGCGGGACAGCATGGAGGACGGAAGAACCATAGCAGTGTTGGCCGGATGAGGGCGG
>DASVDJ010000027.1:0-11461 GCA_036381155.1 Vicinamibacterales bacterium | reverse complement strand
GCGTCGGCTGGGTGCTGCGGAAGCCGCCGTCCTTCTCGAAGAAGTTCTCGCTCGAGAAGTCGGTGCGGACCTCGAACCGCGTCAGCAGGCCGGCGGCGGCCTGGTACTCCGCGGTCAGCGTCACTTCCTGCAGCGTCTGCGTCAGCCCCGTCGCGAACCCCTCGTCGTCGCGGAAGATCTCGTAACGCGGCGCGAGCGCGAAGACGTCGGTGACCTGGTAGCGCGCGCCGAGGGCGACGCCGTACCAGTCGACGTCCAGCGCCGCGACCGAGTCGCGGCCGTAGTCGAAGTTGGCCAGCAGCGCCAGGCGGTCGCTGGCGGAGTACGACGCGACGATGTCGATCAGGTTGCGGGTGCTGTCTTCGCCGGGCAGCGACTCCTGGCCGACGAGGTAGTTGGCCGTCAGGCCCAGCTTCTCCGTCGGCTTCGTCGCGATCGACAGGCCGACGGTCTTCGCGTCGTTGTTGTCGATCACCGCGTTCCAGCCGTTCAGGATGAAGCCGGTGACGCTCACGGCGTCGTTGATCGCGTAGCCGATGCGCGCGCCCGTGTGGTAGTAGGGGATCGCCAGCGAGAACAGCAGGCCGCGCGAGTAGTTGAAGTTGTCCTTGTTCTCGATCACCTCGGCGCCGGCCGGCGTGACGAACTTGCCGAAGTCGATCGTCAGGCCGCTGCCGATGGGGGCGAGATACGTGACGTAGGCCTGCTGGACGTATTTCAGGTAGTCGGTCCCGCCGGGCTCGAACGAGTTGACCATGTCGGCGGTGTCGCCGGCGCCGAAGTCGACGCGGAAGCCGGCGCGGCTCGCCTCGGTCGCCGCCTTCGCGAAGGCGATCTCGCCGTAGTTCAGGCTGAAGGTGTTGTGGTTGACGTCGAAGTTCCGGAGCTGCGGCGCGCCGCCGTTGACGCTCCAGAGATAGTAGGCGTCCACCAGGCCGTAGACCTCGGTCTGGCGGAAGAATTCGACGAGCGGGCTCTCCGCGGCGCCGTTGCCGGGCGCGGCGGCCTCCGGGCTCCCGTTCCCGTTCCCCTCGGGCGCATCGGCCGGCGCAGCGGCCGGATCCGGGTCGGATGACTGCGCGGCGGGCGCCGCGCTGGCGACGCACACGGTGAGGAGCGCGGCAAGCGCCGCATGGCGCGCGCGTGCGAGACCGCGCGTCCGGATGACAGAGAACATGCAG
Source organism: Vicinamibacterales bacterium (assembly GCA_036381155.1). Lineage (GTDB taxonomy): Bacteria > Acidobacteriota > Vicinamibacteria > Vicinamibacterales > JAENWD01 > JAENWD01. Next base: position 10,280 of record DASVDJ010000027.1, on the reverse strand, counting down.
GAACCTCCGGTCGATGTGCGGCCGCGCCCTTGCGCGCGGACGCAGGTCGCCCGGACGTCAGCACGGCGCGTACCAGACCTGCACGGCGCGGTCAGGTGGACTGACAACCGCGGGAATGTTCAGGAGAACGGCGGGAACTGGCGTGCAGACGTGGGTCTCAGGAATCGGGAAAGCGCCGACAAAAATGTTGGAACTGGCTCGATAGAGCTACAGGAATGTCGGTCGGATCAGGTCGGATCAGGTCGGATCAGGTCTGATCAGGTCGGATCGGGTCGGATCGGGTCCCGCCTTCGCCCGCCTGCCATTGGTTGCGGGCTTCGGCGGATCAGGTCCCGCCTCCGCCCGCCTGCGATCGTTCGCGGGCTCCGGCGGATCAGGTCTCGCCTCCGCCCGCCTGCGATCGTTCGCGGGCTCCGGCGGATCAGGTCTCGCCTCCGCCCGCGTGCAATTTGTCTGCGGGCTCCGGCGGATCAGGTCCGGCCGTCGCGCTGCGCGCTCGGCGGATCAGGTCGGATCGGGTCCCGCCTCCGCCCGCCTGCATTGGTTGCGGGCTTCGGCGGATCGGGTCCCGCCCGCGCCGCGCGCGAACCGTCCGCGGCTCGGGCGGATCAGGCTTGCCCGCCGGAGCCGCGAGCGAAGCGAGCGTCGGCCCCCTGTCTATCCTTCGTGTGGCGGCGGGGCTTCAGCCCCGCCAAGGAACGCCCCCCTTCCCCCGAACCTCCGGGCTGCGGGGAGCGCGACGAGATCGCCGGCGTGAAGGCCGGCCTCCTGGAGTCAGCCTTTGAACCGCCTGGGATCGATGCCGTATTTGCGGATCTTGTAGGCCACGATCCGCTCGGTGGTGGCCAGCAGCTTCGCCGCCCGCGCGCAGTTGCCGCGCGTCGTCTTCAACGCGTCGGCCAGGAGATCGCGCTCGAAGGCGGCGACGGCCTCCGCCAGCGAGACGCGCGGGACGGTGTCGGAGGCCTCGGCGGTCTGGAGCGTCGGCGGCAGGTGGTGGGCGTGGACGACGCCGCCGTCGCAGACGAGGACGGCGCGCTCGATGGTGTTCTCCAGCTCGCGCACGTTGCCCGGCCAGTGGTAGCTGGTGAGCATGTCGATGGCGGGCGTCGAGATGCGCTTGATCGCCTTGCCGTGCTCGCGGGAGTACTTCTGCAGGAAGTGGTCCGCCAGCAGCATGATGTCCGGCTTCCGCTCGCGCAGCGGCGGCGCGAAGATCGTGAAGACGTTGAGCCGGTAGAACAGGTCCTCGCGGAACGTGCCGTCGGCGATCAGCTTCTCGAGGGGGCGGTGGGTCGCCGCGATGAGCCGGACGTTGACGCGGATGCTCTGCGTGCCGCCCAGGCGCTCGAACTCGCGCTCCTGGAGCACGCGCAGCAGCTTCACCTGGGTGGTCAGCGTCAGGTCGCCGATCTCGTCGAGGAAGATCGTGCCGCCGTCGGCGAGCTCGAAGCGCCCCTTCTTCAGCCCGTGGGCGCCGGTGAACGCGCCGCGCTCGTAGCCGAACAGCTCCGACTCCACCAGCGACTCGGGCAGCGCCGCGCAGCTCACCTTGATGAACGGCTTCTTCGCGCGCACCGAGTTGTAGTGGATGGCGTGCGCGATCATCTCCTTGCCGGTCCCCGACTCGCCGCGGATGAGCACGGTCGTGTTCGTCCGCGCGACCTGCGCCACCTGGTCGTAGACCTGACGGATCGTCGCGCTGGTCCCGATCAGGTGCTGGAAGGCGTAGCGCTCCCGCAGCTCCTCCCGCAGGTGGGTGTTCTCCTCCACCAGCCGGCGCCGCTCGGCCTCCGCCAGCCGGCTCACCTTCACCGCCTGCGCGATCATCCCGGCGACCACCCGGTAGAACTTCAGCGACCGGTCGTAGTCGCGGTCGCGGCGGAACGGCAGGTCGACGCTCAGCGCGCCGACGGTCCGCCGGTTGACGACGAGCGGCACGCAGATGAACGTGGTCTCGTGCCGCCCCCCCTCCCGCCGCGCGGCGCGGTTCAGCAGCAGCGGCTCGCGGCTGGCCTGCGGGACGACGATCGGCTTGCCGGTGTCGACGACGCGGCCGGTGATCCCCTCGCCGAGGCGGTAGCGGGCGCGGCGCCCCTCCGTCGACAGCCCGGTGGAGGCCGCGATGTACAGCTCGCTCCCCTCCTCGTCGAGCAGCGTCACGGCGCTCCGGACGACGCGGTGGTGGCGCTCGAGGACGTCGAGGGCGAGCGGGAGGGCGGCGGTGAGGTCGAGGGTGCCGGAGAGGGCCTGGCTGATGTCGACGAGCGACGACAGGCGCCGGATTTCCTTCGTGGCGCCGCGGGGATCGACGAGCGCCGCGGCACGCACCCGACGGGCGGATCCGACAATTTCGTCGGCCATGTGGCGGGAAGACTACAGGAATGTAGGGAGGCTCGCAATGGGAATCTGTCAATCGGATCGGGGCGGATATCAGGTCGGATCAGGTCGGATCAGGTCCCGCCTTCGCCCGCCTGCGATCGTTTGCGGGCTTCGGCGGATCAGGTCTGGTCGGGTCCCGCCTTCGCCGGCGTGGGATCGTTCGCCGGCTGCGGCGTGGGCGGGGCTGAAGCCCCGCCGCCACAGGACATGGAAAAGTGGCCGGCCGACGCGCACCTGTTCGGAAGCGATCTCGCGCGCCAGCCGCGTGGACTGGCGAGCAGGCCCGGTCGAACCGATAGTCACACTGTTCGCTGTCACGCTGCCATCGCGCGGCGGGCCTGAAGGCCGCCGCCACAGACGTCACCAACGGGTGCGCACACGCGCGAGCCACCGCTCGCGTGAGCAGGACGAGTCACCGAGTGGGCGCACCGACGCACCGAACGGGCATGACGACTCTCCGAACGGGCACGACGCGCCTCGAACGGTCACGCGAGCTCGTCGCGCGAGTACCGGACGAGCGGCGCGCGGCGCGGCGCGTACGATCCCGGCGCCGCGACCGTGCGCGCGCCGCGACGCTCCCGCGTCATCGCTCCTCGGTGACGCGGCGAATCGCTCCGCGTTTCCGCGGCGATTCGCGCTATGATGGCTCGTTATGAGCACGACGAGCGGGCGCCTCAAGCCTGCAGGCGCTGGTGAGGTGTGGAGCGTCACGGACGCCAGCGAGCTGTACGAGGTCGCCCGCTGGGGCAAGGGCTACTTCTCGATCAGCAACGCCGGGCACGTGCTCGTGCACCCGTCGAAGGATCCGGCGCGCGCGATCGACCTCAAGCAGCTGGCCGACGACCTCCAGGCGCGCGGCATCACGATGCCGCTGCTCATCCGGTTCACGGACATCCTCCAGCACCGCCTGGTCGACATCTACGAGGCGTTCCGCAACGCGATCGCGCAGCACCAGTACAACGGCCGCTACCACTGCGTATACCCGATCAAGGTGAACCAGCAGCGGCAGGTCGTCGAGGAGGTGCTGCACTACGGCGCCCCCTACGGCTTCGGCCTCGAGGCCGGCAGCAAGCCCGAGCTGCTCGCCGTGATCGCCATCGCGTCGAACGACACGCCGATCATCTGCAACGGCTTCAAGGACGCCGAGTACATCGAGACGGCGATGCTCGCCAAGAAGATGGGGCGCAACATCATCCCCGTCGTCGAGAAGTACACGGAGCTGGGGCTGATCCTGGAGTACTCCGAGAAGGTCGGCGTCCGCCCGACCTTCGGCATGCGGGTGAAGCTGGCGGCGCGCGGCGGCGGGCGCTGGCAGGGATCGGGCGGCTACCGCTCGAAGTTCGGCCTGACGGTCGCCGAGATCCTCCAGGGGCTCGAGGAGCTGAAGCGGCGCGACATGGCCGACTGCTTCAAGCTGCTCCACTTCCACCTGGGAAGCCAGATCCCGAACATCCGGGTCATCAAGCACGCGCTGAACGAGGCGGCCCGCATCTACGCGGAGCTCCACAAGGCCGGCGCGGGGCTGGAGTACCTCGACGTCGGCGGCGGCCTCGGCGTCGACTACGACGGCTCGCAGACGAACTTCGAGTCCAGCACGAACTACACGCTCGAGGAATACGCCAACGACGTCATCTACCACGTCCAGAGCGTGTGCGACGATGCGGGCGTGCCGCACCCGACGATCGTGTCGGAGAGCGGGCGCGCCGTGGTGGCGTACCACTCGGTGCTGCTGTTCAACGTGCTGGGCGTGTCCGGGTTCGCGAACGGGTCGGTGGCGCTGCCGAACCCCGACGAGGTCGAGCAGCCGATCGTCGACCTGATCGACACCTTCAACAACCTGACGACGCGCAACGCGCTCGAGAGTTACCACGACGCGCAGCAGGCGCTGGACATGGCGCTCAACCTGTTCAGCGGCGGCTACCTGCCGCTCGACCAGCGCGTGCAGGCGGAAAGCCTCTACTGGGCGATCTGCGCGAAGCTCCGGCGCCTGACCCAGCAGATGGAGGAGGTGCCGGAGGACCTGCAGAACCTCGACGAGACGCTCGCGTCGACGTACTTCTGCAACTTCTCGCTCTTCCAGTCGATCCCGGACAGCTGGGCGATCAAGCAGCTGTTCCCGGTGATGCCGATCCACCGGCTGAACGAGCGCCCCACCGAGCACGCGGTGCTCGGCGACATCACGTGCGACTCGGACGGCAAGCTCGATCAGTTCATCGACCGGCGCGACGTCAAGCGCACGCTGCCGCTGCACAAGTTCACCGGCGAGCCGTACTACCTCGGGGTGTTCCTCGTCGGCGCCTACCAGGAGATCCTCGGCGACCTCCACAATCTCTTCGGCGACACCCACGCCGTCCACATCCGCCTCGACGACAACGGCAGCATCGTCCTCGACGCCGTGATCAAGGGAGACACGGTGAAGGAGGTGCTGGACTACGTCGAGTTCGACGCCGACACGCTGCTGCACCAGATGCGCGTCGACGTCGAAGCGGCGCTGCGCGCCAACCGCCTGGAGCTCGAACAGGCCGGCCGGCTGCTCCGCTTCTACGAAGAGGGATTGCAGGGATACACATACCTGGAAGAGAAGGCCTGATCGGCCTTCTCTTCCAGGGGCCTTGGGCTTTGGGCCTTAGGCCTTGGCTGGGCCTTGGGCTCTTGGGCCTTCGGCCCGGGCTTTGGGCCTTGGGCTTTAGGCCTTGGCTGGGCCTTGGACTTTGGACCTTGGGCTTTGGGGCTTGTCTGGGGGTTAACCGCGGCGTTCGCGTGGTCCCAGTCGACAGCCACTGTCACGCGGTCACAACGTGACAGCGACCATCCATCGGGTGTGAGACGCCGCCCCAGTACACCCCGATCAAGCCCAAGGCCCAAGGCCAAGAGCCCAAAGCCCGGGCCGAAGGCCCAGCCCAAGGCCCGGATCGGCCCAAGGTCGAAGGCCCAAGGCCCAGAGCGTCCGAACGACCGACTACTCCTCCCGCAACGCCTCCGCCGGTTGCACGGCCAGCGCTCGACGTGAGGCGAGCAGGCCGCCGCCCAGTCCGACGAGGACGAGCAGCAAGACTGTCGCGGCGAGCGTCGCGGGATCGTGCGGCGAGATGCCGTACAGCAATCCGGCCAGCGCGCGGCCGCCGGCCAGCGCGGCGGCAAGGCCCGCGACGACGCCGGCGGCGGTCATCAGGCCGGCCTGGCGCAGCACGAGCCCGAGGATGTCGCGGCGGCGCGCGCCGAGCGCGACGCGCACGCCGATCTCGCGCATGCGCCGCTCGACGGACCACGCGAGCACGCTGAACGCGCCGACGGCCGCGACGACGAGCGCGATGAGCGCGAGCGCCGAGAGCAGCACCGCGGTGAACCGCGGGCCTGCCGTCGCCTCCTCCACCGCGCGCGCCATCGTCGTCACGGACGCGAGCGCGATCTCCGGGTCCGCGTCGCGGACGACGGCGCGTACGGCGGGAACGATGCGGAGCGGATCGCCGCCCGGGCGGGCGCGGACGACGAGGTCCATGCGCGGGAAGTTCCACTGGGTGTACGGCACGTAGAAGTCGGCGCGGACGGCGGTCCACTCGCGGTAGCGCACGTCGCCGACCACACCGACGACGGTCTTCCAGGGCTGGGTGCTCGACGGCGACCCGGCCTTCAGCCGCTTGCCGATCGCGCGCTCGCCCGGCCAGAAGCGCCGCGCCATCGACGCCGAGACGATGGCGACCGGCGCCGCGTCGGCGGTGTCGGCGTCGTCGAACAGTCGCCCCTCGACCAGCGGGATGCCGACGGTCGTGAAGTAGCCGGGGCTGACCGCCTCGTAGTTGGCGTGCGGGTTCGTCGCCTGGACCTCCGGCGTCTGCCCCTCGATGGTGAACGGATAGTCCCAGCCGATCGGGTCGGCGAGCGGCCGCAGCAGCGTCGGGGAGCGCCTGCAGTCGCTCGAGCAGCGGCCCGTAGAACGCCGCGCGCGACGCGTGATCCGGATACTGATCGCTGAGCTGGATCCTGGCCGTGACGACGGCGTCCGGACGGAAGCCGGGATCGAGGCGGGCGAGCGCGTTGAAGGACTGCGCCGCCAGCGCCGCCGCGGCCACGAGGCCGAGCGACAGCGCGAGCTGCCCGGCGACGAGCAGCGTCCGTGCGCGGCCGACGCGGCGGCCGCCGGTGAGCCGATGCCCGGCCTCGCGCACGAGCTCCGCCCCCTCGGCGCGGCCGGCACGCCAGGCCGGCGCCGCGCCCGAGACGAGCGCGGTCAGGACCGAGAGCCCGAGACCGACCAGGCCGACCGTCCAGTTCACGCCGAGCCGATCGAGGCCGGGCACGTCGACCGGGACCAGCCCGCGCATGACGCCGACGATCCAGATCGCCAGCATCAGTCCCGCCACACCGCCGGCGAGCGCCATCGCCAGACTCTCGGCGAGCAGCTGGCGCACGAGGCGCGCGCGGCTGGCGCCCATGGCGGCGCGCACGGCCATCTCGCGCTCGCGGTCGACGCCGCGCGCGAGCAGCAGGTTCGCGATGTTGGCGCAGGCCACCAGCAGCAGCGCGGCCACCGCCGTCGCCAACAGGCGGAGCGCCGGCCGCACCTGCCCGTAGATCTGGTCGACGAGCGGCTCGACGCGCGCGCCGAGACCCTCGCGTTGTGGCGCCCGGCGGACGAGCGCGGCGACGACCGGCTCCAGCGCCGGCAGCGCCTCCTCGAACGACCGTCCCGGCGCCAGCCGCGCGACGACCTTGAGGACGCCGAGATCGGGCGCCCCCTCCGCGAGGCCGCCGGTGGTGATCCAGACGTCGGCGCCGCGCGGCAGCATGCCGGGCGGCATGACGCCGAGGACGGTCACCGGCGAGCCGCCCATCCGGATCTCGCGGCCGACGAGCGCCTCGTTGGCGCCGTAGTGGCGGCGCCACAGGCCGTCGCTGATCAGCACGCGCGACCGGTGGCGTCGTGGGCGTCCTCGTCGCCGAAGTCGCGCCCGCGCTGCGGCGCGACGCCCAGCGTGCGGAAGAACCCGGGCGTGACGAGCGCCGCCTCCACCTGCACCGCCTCGCCGCGGCCGATCAGGTTGACGCGGATGTTCGCGGCGGTCACGGCGGCCACCGACTCGAACACGGCCGCGCCGTCACGGATGGCGGCGACGTCGTTGTGCGAGAGCTCGACGGCCTCGGCCCCCTTCTTCAGGTCGGTGCCCCAGACGACCACGAGGTCGCCGGGCGCGCGGAACGGCAGCGGCGTCAGCAGGACGGCGTGCACCGCGCTGTAGATGGCGCTGGCCGATCCGACCGCGATGGCGGTCGTCAGGATGACGGCGGCGGTGAGCGTTGGGCGCGCCGCCAGGGCGCGCCAGACGGCGCGGAGGGATGCTAGACTCATGAGGTTATGGGTGTAGTGATGGACGTGACGAACCCTGCCGATGCGAAGACGCAAGTCCTGAACGCGACCGCGCATCTCGAGGGGTTGGTCGGCCAGCTGCCGCAGGACCCCCGCACCGAGAAAGCGCTCTACCACCTCGATCGTCTGCGGCGCGCCGTCAACGCCTCCCACCAGGAAGCGGTGCGGTTCGCGGCCTTCACCGTCAACAAGACCATCCGCGACGCCGCCGCCGACTGGGGCTCACCCGTCGTCGAGGCGATGGACCGGCTGCGCGACGCGCTGGAAGCGGCGGGACACCGGTTCTAGCCTGATTCTTGTCGGCTTTGGGCCGATCTGGGCCTTGGGCTTTGGGCTGACTGGGGTGTCGTGACGCGACGGTCCTCGCCCGGGGGATGTTCGCCGTCACGCTGCGGCGAGCCCTGACGGCCGAACTGAAGTTCGGCCCTGCGCCACAGCCCTGCGGCACGATAGCGGAAGTTTCGCCCGACGAGTTCGGATTGTGACGGGCCGCGGCCGGAAGGGATGGGCGGCTGCTGTGCGGGGCCTGATGGTGATCCTTGTCAGGCCCCTTGGGCCGATCTGGGCCTTGGGCCGATCTGGGCCCTAGGCCTTCGGCTTTGGGCCTTGGGCTGATCTGGGCCTTCGGCCTTGGGCCTTGGGCTTTGGGCTGACTGGGGTGTCGTGACGCGACGGTCCTCGCCCGGGGGATGTTCGCTGTCACGCTGCCGTAGGCCTTCCAGCCTCCGCCGAGCACTCGCTTCGCTCGTGGCTTCGGCTGGCAGGCAGGCCGCCCACGCCGGCGCGGCACGGGGCAGACCGCGCGCAGTATGACAGCGAACGGGCTCCGGGTCGTGAAAGGCGCGACTGTCGATCCCGAGCCCAAAGCCAAAAGCCCAAAGCCCAAAGCCCAGATCGGCCCAAAGCCAAAAGCCCAAAGCCCAAGGCCCAGATCGGCCCAAGGCCGAAGGTCCAAAGCCTGAAGCCCTCACGGCCGAACTGAAATTCGGCCCTACGTCCCAAGCCGAAAGGCCTCTTTGTTTCAGCTCTTGTAGCCGCGGGCCTTCAGGCCCGCACAGGGCGGCGCGGCACGGGGCAGACCGCGCGCAGTGTGACAGCGAACGGCCTCCGGGTCGTAAGAGGCGCGACTGTCTACCCCGACCCCAAGGCCCAACGCCCAAAGCCTAAGGCCCAGATCGGCCCAGATCGGCCCAAAGCCCAGAGGCGTCAGCTCCCCTTGATGTCGTACGCGTAGATGGTGTCCTGATCCCGCAGGTACAACCGGCCGTTCGAGATGATCGGGTGCGCCCACGTGGGCAGCGGACCCTGCTGGATCTCGAAGCGGCCCTTCTCGCGGTACCCCTCGGGGGTGGCCTCGGCGAGGCCGACGACCCCGTTCTCGCTGAACAGATACAGGTGGCCGTCGGCGTAGACGAGCGAGCCCTTGCCGACGCTGCGGTGCTTCCAGCGCTCGGCGCCGTCGGCGAAGTTGAGCGCGGTGAGGATCGCGCTCGAGAAGCCGTAGAGCGTGTCGCCGACGAGCACGGAGCTGCTGTGATGGTTCCGCATCGCCTTCGTGAAGTAGACCTCGCTGGCGGTGACGCGGCTGCCGTTCGGCTCGAGGCGCAGCAGCGCCGCGCCGGTGCCGTAGTCGGAGGACAGGAACACGAAGTTCTGGTGGACGACCGGCGTCGCGATGTTCGCGACGCGGTTGGCGACGCGCGGGTACTCCCAGAGGAGCCGGCCGTCGCGCACGTCGACGCCGACCGCGCGTGAGGCGGTGAAGAACACGGCCTGCTCGACGTCGCCGACGCGCTGCAGCACGGCCGACGAGTAGCCGGCGCCGTCGCTCTGCGTGCGCCACAGCACGCGGCCGCTGGTCTTGTCGAGCGCGACGATCGACGCGTTCGGACCGCCGGCGTTGACGAGCACCCGATTGCCCGCGACGAGCGGCGACTCGCTGAGCCCCCAGGTCGGGTTGTGCCCGCCGAAGGTGCGCAGGACGTTGACGCTCCAGACGCGGTTCCCGGTGGCCTTGTCCAGGCAGGTCAGGTCGCCGCTGGCGCCGAGCACGTAGAGGCGCGGGCCGTCGATCGTCGGCGTGCCGCGCGGCCCGTTGCCGCGGTCGTTGCTGAACTCGGCCCCGTTGTCGAACTCCCACAGCTTGCGGCCCGTCGCGACGTCGAAGGCGTGCACGTACTCACGGCCGCCTCGCGCGCCGACGGTGTAGAGCCGGCCGTCGGACGTGCTCATCGACGAGTAGCCGATGCCGGCGCCCGAGGCCTTCCAGACGAGGCGCGGCCCGCCCGCGGGCCAGCTCTTCAGCAGGCCGGTCTCGGCCGACTTGCCGTCGCGGTTCGGCCCCCGCCACTGGGGCCAGTCGCCCGTTGTCTGGTTGGACACGACGGCGGTCGCCGTCAGGATGGCCGCCGTCAGCGTCACGACAGCACGGCCGCAGGACCAGGCTCGAGTCACGGGCTCCCTCCCTGACCGGTGGATGGGAGAGTTTACGCTCGGGACAGGCGGAACGTTTCCTCACGGGTCGGATCAGGTC
>DASVDJ010000026.1:0-17928 GCA_036381155.1 Vicinamibacterales bacterium | reverse complement strand
CCGCCAGGTTGTCGCGCACGAGGAAGGGGAGCGTGAGCGGGACGTCGCGGACGCGGATGTGATTCAGCTCCGGGCGCACGTGGCGCGTGTAGTAGTCGAGCCCGTTGTCGATCTGCCAGTTCACGTCGGCGACGAACAGCGTGTCGGCGCCGATCCCGCGGGTCAGCGCGTCGAGGTGTTCGACAGGCCGGCGGTCGCTGCTGCGGTCGACTGCAGGAAACGTGTCGCCAATGCGCGCAGTCGGGTACGCGAGCAGGAGACTTGCTGCCGCAACCGGGACCCACGGCCGGCGGGTCCGGCGCGACATGCGGAGCAGCGCGGCGGCGCCGGCTGCGGCAAACGCGATCGCGATCTGGTGCGCCGGGAGAAAGAAGACGTGCACGTCGCCGACGTTGTAGGTGTAGGCGAAGAGGAACGCCGCAGTGCCGGCCGCAGCCAGCAGCATGAACCGCCGGGGATGGCGGACGAGCAGATCCGCCGCGCCCGCGATCGCGAGCGCGACACCGGGGAGGCCGATCTGCTGGCGGATGTCCCACCAGTACATCGCGCGCCGCGTCGGCAACGCGCTCTCGTGCACGCCCATCACCATCGTCGCCCGCCAGTCGGCCTTCGTGACGTCGTACCAGAACGTGCGCCAGGCCTCGAGCGGAGGCGGGAAGCCACCCCATCGCCAGAGATGGGACGCGTTCCAGAGGTACTGCGAGGCGCCGGCCGCCGCGCAGACGACGGCCAGCGCCAGGCCGCGCGGTGAGAGCATCTGCCGGAGCCCCCCGGGCGTCACCGCGATGAACAGCACGATCGCGGGGGCCAGGAGGATCATCATCAGGTGGTTCCCGAAGCCGAGCGCGTACAGGCCGTAGACCACCGCGAGCCGACGGAGTGACGGACGTTCGCTCCACCAGATCAGGGCCGACAGTACGAGCCCCGTGAGCAGCAGGTGCAGCGTGTAGACCTCGCCGATGATGGCCTGCGTCCAGAAGGTGTAGGAGCCGGCGAGCAGCAGCCCTCCGGTGACGCCGGCCACGAGGGCGCCCGTCAGGCGGATGCCGAACCAGGTGAAGACGCCGCACGCGGCCGCGCCGGCGAGCGCGGACAGCCAGTTCAGCGTGCGCGCGGGCTCGGTGCCGGAGACCGCGTGGAGCAGGTTCGCGAGGAAGAAGTAGAGCGGGTACGCCTGCCGCGGCGTCACGCGCCAGTCGCCGACGGCGGCCTGGTACGACGCGGTGTCGCCGAAATCGAGTCCCGGCAGCAGCGTCGCGCTGTAACAGAGCAGGGCGGCGCCGGCAACGGCGAGCGAGGCAACCAGCGCGTGGCGCGCTGAGGTCCTTGCCGGAAGCGGCGCGTCAGACTGGCACGCAGGCGATTGTCCGCACGGCGGCCGACAGGTGTCAAGCGCCGCGGGGACGGGCGGCGATCAGCGTCCGCGCGCGGCGTGGTGGTGCGGCCCGCCCGTCACGGGCACGCGGGCCTCGGCGCGGTGGCTGCCGTGCAGCTCCCAACCGGTCGATCGCCGCTCGCAGTAGCGGCACTTCAGGAAAATCACGCCCGGCTCGCAGGCGACCTGATAGTCATGCCGGCCGGAGAGATAGCACGCAATCCACTTCAACATGGCAGCCCGCCGTTTCGTCAGTCGTTCGTTGCAGCCTCCCTTGCGAGTGTGAGAACCGCACGACCGGTGCGCACTCGCAGGACCCGTGTTGGTGGCCGCCTGTGCACGCTGCGTGCCACGGCCGGGGTTGCCCATTTCGTCCGCGCCAGCGCCTGCACCTGCGCGCAAGGCTGCGACGCACCGGCATGTCGGCAGGGTGGGAAAGTCTGTCGGATCCGTCGGGTTCCCGACAGAACGATTACGGATTCGTGATCGCGATCGGTGCGCATCGTGCCGCACCCGCGCAACCACAGAGACCGCAGAGGGCACGGAGGCCGCAGAGGTCACGGAGATCACAGAGAGATCACCGGGGACGGCATAGGACCCCGCCGCGGCGAACCCAGCCGGGGACGAACCCAGCCGGGTACCAGGCCCGGCCGTCCGGGATCCTGCTATGCTGGCGCCGCCAGTCTGGCCTGCCTGCCTGCCACAGGAGGGTGCCATGCGTGTGTCGGCACAGGTGATCGTGACCCTCGTGGCGGCCATGCTGCTGATGCAGCAACCGCGCGCGCAGGCGCCGCAGCCGGACGAGCAGCCCCCCGGCACGGCGGCGCGTTTCGCGACAGCCGCCCAGGCGGTGCTCGTCGACGTCGTCGTCCGGGACCGGCGCGGCCGCCCGGTGACGGACCTCACGGACGCGGACTTCACCGTCAGCGAGAACGGCACCCCGCAGACCATCCTCAGCTTCGAACGGCGCCTTTCGTCCGGACCTGCGGTGACGTCGTCCATCCGGCCGATCCGCGGTGAGACGGGCAGCGACACCGGCGCGGCGCGACCAGGGGGCGCAGAGGCGACGGGCGGCGGCATGCCGTCGGTCGTCGCGCTCGCGTTCGATCGGCTCACCCCCGAGGGGCGCGACCTCGCGCACCGCGCCGCGAAGAGCTTCGGCAGGCGGCCGTGCACGACGGCAAGGCAGACCGCGCCTCGGTGGCGACAGCGACCGTGACGGTACCGGACCTCACGCGACCATTGGTCGGCGACCTCTTCCTGGTCGCAGGCACCGAACGGCTCGCCGCCGACGACCAGGCGGGCCAGTCGCACCCGCTCGCGGCGAACGGGCTGCTGCTGTACCCGAATCTCGGCGATCCGATCAGCAAGCGCGCGGCGTCCGAGATTGCCTTTGCGCTGCCCTTGGTACTCGAGGCTGGCAGCGCGGCACCGGAGGCGACGCTGCAGCTGGCTGCGCAGGGGCAGACGCTGGCGGAGATTCCGTTCCCGCTCGGCGCGCCCGATGCGCAGGGACGGCTGCTGGCGGTCGGCCGGCTGCCGTCAGCCGCGTTCCCGCCGGGCGAGTACGAGCTGCGCGCCGTCGTGAAGGGCGGAGCCGAGCCGATCGTGCGGACGACTACGATGAAAGTGGTGGACTAGGGATAGTGCGCTGCGTCCGTGGGGAACATCGAAGGACACAGAGCAGGCCCGACGGAAGCTCGCCGATTGGATGACTGACAGGCTTGCCCAGCCGAAGCTCGCGCGCAAAGAGGCACGCGCGCGAGCGAAGGCTGGTGGACGGCAGGAGGCTCGAACTCCCGACCTCCGCGTTGCGAACGCGGCGCTCTCCCAGCTGAGCTAGCCGCCCACTCTCGGGGGTGAGTGCCCGGCGTCTGTGAGGACCGAACGCCGCCGGGCGACCTCCAAGCATACCATGCGCCAGAGCCGGCCAGCAACGGCACAGCTACGCGTTGTATACTTCCCCGATCCGAACAGGCCGACTTGCCGGCGCCGGTACACGGCGCCCCAGCGGAGCGGACCACACGGAGGGAAGCACTGACCGGCTCACATCGGCCGCATGCGGCGGCCGCGACCGGGCCGGACCTGTCTCTGCATGCCAAAGCTGAAGCGAATCGGAGTGTTGACGGGTGGCGGCGACGCCCCCGGGCTGAACGCAGTCATTCGCGCCGTCGTCAAGTCTGGCGTCAATCACGGCATCGAAGTCGTCGGCCTCGAAGACAGCTTCGACGGACTCATCGAACCCAACCGTTCCCGGGTCCTCACCGCGCGGGACGTCACCGGCATCCTCCGGCGCGGCGGCACCATCCTCGGCACGGTGAACCGCGGAGACCCGTTCGCCTATCCGGTCGAGACCTCGGACGGGCCGCAGGACTACAGCCAGCGCGTCGTCGAGATGTTCCACCGCATGGGCCTGGATGCCCTCGTCGTCATCGGCGGCGACGGCACGCTCGCGATCGCCCACAAGTTCGCGAAGATGGGCATCCCGCTCGTCGGCGTGCCCAAGACCATCGACAACGACATCGTCGGGACGACGAACACGTTCGGGTTCGACACGGCCGTCTCCTGCGCCACCGACGCCATCGACCGCCTGCACACGACGGCCGAGGCGCACCGGCGCATCATGGTCGTCGAGGTCATGGGACGTTACGCGGGCTGGATCGCGCTCTACGCCGGCCTGGGTGGCGGCGCCGACGCAATCCTCATCCCGGAGATCCCGTTCGACCTCAAGATCGTCGCGCAGCGCATCCGCGATCGCGACGCGTGGGGCGCCTACTTCTCGATCATCGTCGTCGCCGAAGGGGCGCGACCGGTCGGCGGGAAGATCTCCGTCATCCGCGAGGCGAGCGCGGGACGGGTGGAGCGGCTGGGCGGCGTCGGCCACACGGTTGCGGCCGCGCTCGAGGAGATGACGGGCAAGGAGACGCGCACGGTGGTGCTCGGCCACCTGCAGCGCGGCGGATCGCCGACCAGCTTCGACCGGGTGCTAGCGACCCGCTTCGGCGGCAAGGCGGTGGAGCTGCTGCTCGAAGGGCAGTTCAACCGGATGGTCGCCTTCCATCCGCCGGACATCGGTTCGGTGCCGCTCGAGGACGTCGTCGGCAAGCAGCGGACCGTCCCGCCGGACTTCGATGTCGTGCGCACCGCGCGCGCCATCGGCGTCTCGTTCGGGGACTGAAGACGACCCCGGCGCCCGCGTACAACACAGAAGCCACAGAGAGCGCGGAGGTCACAGAGACCAGAGAGGGGTGCGGAGCAGGGGAGGCAGGGGCCTCCGCTCCGTAGCCCTCCTGTTCTCCGTGCCCGCTGCGTCCTCTGCGGCTTGTGTGATCGCTGTGGCCTCTGCGGTCGCTGCGGCCTCCGTGTTCCGACGTTGCCGCTGGGGACGACCACCCGCCGCTGCTAATTTCCCAGCAGCTCCTGGTCCTTCTTCTTCTGCAGCTCGTCAATCTGCGCGATGTGCTGATCGGTGATCTTCTGGACTTCGTCCAGCGCACGCCGCTCGTCGTCCTCGGAGATGGCGTGGTCCTTCAGCATCTTCTTCAGCCGGTCGTTCGCCTCGCGGCGCACCTGGCGCAGGGCGTTGCGTCCTTCCTCGGCCAGCTTGTGCACGTGGCGAGACAGCTCGCGCCGGCGCTCCTCGGTGAGCGGGGGAATGGGCACCCGGATCACCTTGCCGTCCGAGGCCGGGTTGAGGCCGAGGTCCGAGGAGCGGATGGCGCGCTCGATGGCTCCGAGCTGCGACGGGTCGTAGGGCTGCACGACCAGCAGGGCGGGCTCCGGAATCGACACGCTGCCCAGCTGGTTCAGCGGCATCTTCGCCCCGTACGCCTCCACCTGGATGCTGTCGAGCAGACCGGCCGACGCGCGGCCGGTGCGCACGTTGGCGAGCTCGCGCCGCACGTGCTCCACGCCGCCGGCCATCCGGCTCTTCGTCGTCGCATAGAGGCTCTTGAGGTCGCTGGCGTCCATGTGCTGTCACTCCGCCTGCCCGCGCGGCGCCGGGGCGGCGCGGGCCGGCCACTGATCCCGTTCAGGCCCTGACCACCGTGCCGACGGGCTCTCCCATCACGGCGCGCCGGAGATTCCCGGGCGTCCGCAGGTTGAAGACCAGGATCGGCAGCTGGTTGTCCATGCACAGCGAGATGGCCGTCGCGTCCATCACCTGCAGCCGCTGCTCGAGGACCTGGAGGTACGAAATGGTCTCGTACTTCGTCGCCGACGGATCCTTCATCGGGTCCGCGGTGTAGATCCCGTCGACCTTCGTCGCCTTCATGATGACGCTGGCGCGGATCTCCATCGCGCGCAGCGCCGCCGCCGTATCGGTCGTGAAGTACGGGTTGCCCGTTCCCGCGGCGAAGATGACGGCCCGTCCCTTCTCGAGGTGCCGGATCGCGCGCCGCCGGATGAAGGGCTCGGCGACGGCCCGCATCTCGATGGCCGACATCACCCGCGTCGTGATCCCCTGCTGCTCGAGCGCGTCCTGCAGGGCGAGCGCGTTGATGACGGTGGCGAGCATGCCCATGTAGTCGCCCGTCGCCCGGTCCATGCCGCGCGCGCTGGCGGCCAGGCCGCGGAAGATGTTGCCGCCGCCGATGACGATGGCCGTCTCGACGCCGAGCGCCT
Source organism: Vicinamibacterales bacterium (assembly GCA_036381155.1). Taxonomy (GTDB): domain Bacteria; phylum Acidobacteriota; class Vicinamibacteria; order Vicinamibacterales; family JAENWD01; genus JAENWD01. Next base: position 11,927 of record DASVDJ010000026.1, on the reverse strand, counting down.
GGATCTCGTGGACGTCCCGTGCGATCTGGGCCGTGACGGCGGGGTCGATGCCGTAGGGGCGATCGCCCATGAGGGCTTCACCCGACAGCTTCAGGAGCACGCGCTTGTAGGAAGGCTCGGACGACATCACGAACGGTGATTATAGTCGGTGGATCAGGTTGGAACGGTCGGGTCGGGCCGCCTCGCCCGCGCGCGGGCACGGGCGAGGCGGACGGGTCGCTACTCGGCCGTCTCGCCGACCTTGAACCGGGCGAAGCGGCTGACGGTGATGTTCTCGCCGGTCTTCGCGGACGCCTGCGCAATCAGCTGCGCGATCGTCACGTTCGGGTCGCGCACGCTCGGCTGGTCCAGCAGCACGACCTGGGAGAAGAACGAGCCCAGCTTGCCCTCGACGATCTTCTCGACGACGTTGGCCGGCTTGCCGGAGTCGGCGAACTGGGCGCGGTAGATCTCCTTCTCCTTCTCCAGCACGTCGGCAGGGACGTCCTCGCGGCGCACGTAGCGCGGATCCGCGGCGGCGATGTGCAGCGCGATCTCCTTGACGAGCGTCTGGAAATCCTCGGTGCGCGCCACGAAGTCGGTCTCGCAGTTCACCTCGACGAGCACGCCGACCTTGCCCCCCATGTGGATGTAGCTGCCGACGAGGCCGTTGGTGGTGGCCCGTCCCGCGCGCTTGGCCGCCGACGCGAGCCCCTTCTTGCGGAGCAGCTCGATCGCCTGCTCCTCGTTGCCGCCGGTCTCCTGCAGCGCGCTCTTGCACTCCATCATGCCGGCGCCGGTCTTCTCGCGCAGGCGCTTCACCTGTTCTGCCGTAATCGTGACTGCCATGATCGGGTTCTCTCTTGCTTTCGGGAGCGGGCGCAGAGCCCGTACACAACGCGCGCCGGCTGGGACGGGTCCCGGCCGGCGCGGCAACTGCCTGGATCGGCCTGACGGCCGTGTCAGAGGGACGCCGGCGAGGCTGCGGGCTCGGGCCGGGGCCGCCGCGCCGCACGGGCCTGGCGATCGCCGCCCTCGGCCTGCGCCTCGGCGGCATCGTCGGAGACCTGGGCCTCGCGGACGCCGCGACCGCGGAGGATCGCGTCGGCAATCCGCGACGCGAACAGCCGGATCGCCCGCAGCGCGTCGTCGTTGCCGGGAATCACGAAGTCCACTTCGTCCGGATCGCAGTTCGTGTCCACGATGCCGACGACGGGGATCTTCAGCTTCCGGGCCTCGTCGACCGCGATCTTCTCCTTCTTCGTGTCGACGACGAACAGCGCGTCGGGCAGCCGGCCCATGGTCCGGATGCCGTCCAGGTTGCGCTGCAGCTTGCGCTTCTCCTTCTCGGCGCGCGCGATCTCCTTCTTCGACAGGGTGTCGTAGCGCCCGTCGGTCGCCATCGCCTCGAGATCGCGCAGCCGACCCAGGCTGCGCTGGATGGTGGAGAAGTTCGTCAGCAGGCCGCCGAGCCAGCGCTGGTTGACGTAGTACATCCCGCAGCGCTGCGCCTCCTCGGCGATCACGTCCTGCGCCTGCCGCTTCGTGCCGACGAACAGCACCGTCCGGCCCTCGGCCGCGAGATTGGTGAGGAACTCTTCCGCCTGGCGGAACAGCTTGACCGTCTTGCCGAGGTCGATGATGTAGATGCCGTTGCGCTCGCCAAAGATGTACTCCTTCATCTTCGGGTTCCAGCGCTTCGTCTGGTGGCCGAAATGAACGCCGGCCTCCAACAGTTCCTGCATCGAGATTCCGGTCAAGCTCCCTCCACTCTGCATTCGCCCGCGCGCCTTCCTTACCGCTTGCTGAACTGGAAGCGCTTCCGCGCTCCGGCCATGCCGTACTTCTTCCGTTCCTTCGCGCGCGCGTCGCGCGTGAGGAACCCGCCGCTCTTCAGGGCACGCCGCAGCTCCGCGTCGTACGCGCAGAGGGCGCGGGCGATGCCGAGCCTGACCGCGCCGGCCTGTCCCGAGACGCCGCCGCCGCTGACGGTCGCGAGCACGTCGAAGCGTCCCATGGTCTCGGTGACCACGAGCGGCTGACGAATCTGGGTCCGGAGCTGCTCGGTGGGGAAGAAGCTGTCGAACTCGCGCCGGTTGATGGTGATGGTCCCACTGCCGGGGCGGAGGAACACGCGGGCGGTGGCGGTCTTGCGCCGGCCCGTGCCGTAATACTGCGTCACTGCCACGTTATGCGACCTCGTACGACGATGGTTTCTGGGCGGCGTGCGGGTGGTCCGGACCCGCGTACACCTTGAGCTTCCGGTACATCGCGTCGCCCAGCTTGGTCTTCGGCAGCATGCCGCGGACCGCTTCCTCCACCATCCGCACGGGGTTCTTCTGGCGGACGACCTTGGCGCGCTCCTCGCGCAGGCCGCCCTCGTACCCGCTGTGCCGCCGGTAGATCTTCTGCTCGTCCTTCCGGCCCGTGAGCTTCACCCGCGCCGCGTTGACGATGACGACGTGGTCGCCGGTGTCGATGAACGGGGTGTAGACGGCCTTGTGCTTGCCCTGCAGCAGGCGCGCCGCGGCGGTCGCCACCCGGCCCAGCACCGCATCGCCTGCGTCGATCACATGCCACCGCGATTCGGTTCCACGCGCCGTGGCGACAAACGTACGCATACTCCGACGTTCCCTTCAGCTACCAACTGACAAACGGCAAACCCAAATCATACGTGGGACTTGTGGGGCTGTCAAGAAACGCGGCTGTCGCCGCGGCCGTCCCGCAGCCGGCCCATGGGTTCGCCCCCTCGCGGCCAGGCCCGCACATCCGCACGTCGACGCGCCTGCAAACCCTTGCACATGCGTTCATTGCGCCTTAAGCAGCCGCGCCGACACGCCGATACATCCCCTCGAACGGGGCATCGGACCCACCAGCGCCGGGACGGCACGGTGGGCGGACCCGCGAGCGCCGATGACGAAACCGTCAGCCGATGACGATTTCGTCATCGACGCCTCCCCGGTATCTGACGGGGCCGTGTCGCCGATCTCAATTCTGACGCGGCGCCGGCGCGGGGCTCCGGTCTCCGGATGAGCTGGCATCCGCTTTGCCGGCTGGCGAGGGCGGCGTGAACATCGACTTCAGCATCTTCCGCAGGAGCAAGCCCGTCATCGGGCTCGACATCGGGTCGAGCGCCGTGAAGGCGGTGGAGCTCAAGCCCGCCGGGAAGGGCGGCTACAAGGTGGCCGCGTTCGCCTCGGAGCCCATTCCGCCCGAAGCCATCGTCGACGGGGCGATCGTCGACGGCGGCGCGGTCGCGAGCGCCATCCGGCGCATCTTCGACTCGAAGCGCTTCACGGGACGCGACGTCATCGCGTCGCTCTCCGGCAACGCGGTCATCGTCAAGAAGATCGCGCTGCCGGTGATGACGCCTGCCGAGCTGGACGACTCGATCCAGTGGGAGGCGGAGCAGTACATCCCGTTCGACATCCAGGACGTCAACCTCGATTACCAGATTCTCGATCCGGAGCCGGGCGCCGGCGGCCGCCAGACGATGGACGTCCTGCTGGTGGCGGCCAAGCGCGACAAGATCGCCGAGTACACGGACGTCATCCGGCAGGCGGGGCGCAACGCGGTCGTCGTCGACATCGACGCCTTCGCGGTGCAGAACTGCTACGAGGTCAACTACGGGCTCGACCCCGGCGTGACCGTGCTGCTCAATGCCGGCGCGTCGTCGATGAACGTCAACGTGATCTCCGGCGAGCAGTCGCTGTTCACGCGCGACATCTCGATCGGCGGGCACGAGTACACCGACGCCGTCCAGCGCGAGTTCAACCTCTCCTTCGACCAGGCCGAAGCGGCCAAGCGCGGGCTGCCGCCGGACGGCGTGCCCTTCGACGACGTCCTGCCGGTGCTGCGGACCGTGACCGAGGGCGTGCTGCTCGAGATCCAGAAGACCTTCGACTTCTTCAAGGCCACGACCGGCCTCGATCAGATCGACCGCATCCTCCTCTGCGGCGGCACGTCGCGCGTCGACGGCTTCGCCGAGGCGCTCGAGGAACGGTTCGGCGCGCCGGTGGCGCGGCTCGACCCCTTCAGGAACGTGGAGTTCGACGCGGCGCGCTTCGGCATCGACCATCCCGCCGACGTCGCGCCGACTGCCGCCGTGGCCGTGGGCCTCGCGATGCGGCGTGCGGGGGACCGATGATCCGCATCAACCTGCTCCCGTCGGACCGCGAGAAGGGCGCCGGCCGGCGCGGCGCCGGCCTGTCGTTCGACGTCGCCAGCCAGGCGACGCTCATCGGCAGCCTCGTGCTGCTCGCCACCGCGCTCGGCATCGGGTGGTGGTGGTGGATGCTGGGCCGCAGCGAGGCGCAGATCGCCGCCGAGATCGAGGAAGCGAAGCGCGAGACCCAGCGGCTCGCCACGATCCTCGCGCAGGTCACCCAGTTCGAAGAGCAGAAGGCGCAGCTGCAGCAGCGCGTCTCGCTCATCGAGCAGCTGCGCCAGGGCCAGACCGCGCCGGTGCACATGCTCGACGAGCTCAGCCGCGCGGTGCCCGACATGCTCTGGCTCACGCAGCTGAAGCAGACCGGCAGCGAGCTGACCATCGAGGGACGCTGCACGACGCTGACCGCGCTGTCGGACTTCGTCGCGAACCTCGAACGCAGCAGCTACTTCCAGCGCCCCGTCGAAATTCTGGACAGCAAGGTCGAGGACGCGCCCGCGCCGGTGGGCGAGCTGACCCGGTTCACGCTCAAGGCGACGTTCTCGCCGCCCGGGTCGGCGTCGGCCTCCGCGGCGCCGCCGGCGCCGCAGCTGGCGCGCCGCTGAGGGCCGTTGGAGTGATGCGGGGCAGTTCCCGATAGGACGGACGAGTCATGGATCTGAGTCTCAGCAAGCTGCCGTGGAAGACGCAGCTCGCGGTCTTCGCGGTCATCGCCGCCGCCGCCGTGGGGAGTTTCTACTGGTACTACGTGCAGGGCGTGCACGAGCGCCTCGCGGCCCAGCAGAAGACGCTCGACGGGCTCAAGGCGAACATCGCGAAGGGGCAGGCGACGGCGCGGCAGCTGCCGGAGTTCCAGAAGCAGGTGGCGGAGCTCGAAGCGAGACTCGCGGCGCTGCGCGACGTGCTGCCGGAGGAGAAGGACGTCGGCGATCTGCTGCGCGGCATCCAGACGCTCGCCGTCCAGTCGAACCTCCAGATCCGCGGGTTCAAGCCGGCGCCGATCGTCGCGCGCCAGCTGCACGCCGAGTGGCCGATCCGCCTCGAGCTGGACGGCACGTACCACAACCTCGGCCAGTTCTTCGACCGCGTCGGGAAGTACGCGCGAATCATCAACATCGGCGACGTGCAGATCAAGGCGAAGGAGCAGCCGCAGCCCGGTTCGACCATCAGCGTCGACTGCACCGCCATGACGTTCGTGCTGCAGGAGCCGGCCGCCAAGGCGGCAGCGCCCGCCGGCCCGCGCCCCGCAGCGCCGAAAGCGAGCTGACGATGCTGATTCCGCTCGTTCTCCTGCTGAGCGTCGTCACGGCGCAGGGCACCGCGCCGGCGCAGCCCGAGGCGCCCGCGCGCGAGCCGTTCACCTACGACCCCGCCGGCCGCCGGGATCCGTTCGTCAGCCTCCTGCGGAGCGGGTCCGACAGCCGTGCGGTCCGATCCGGCGCGGCCGAGGGCCTGGCCGGCCTCGCCATCGCGGACATCGCCGTGCGCGGCGTCATCAAGTCCCGGGATGGCTACCTCGCCATCGTCCAAGGCCCGGACACGAAGACGTACCTGGTCCGGCCGGACGATCGGCTGCTCGACGGCACGGTGAAGTCGATCACGCCGGCCGGAATGGTGCTGCTGCAGGAAGTGAGCGATCCGCTTTCGCTCGTCACGCAGAAGGAAGTGCGCAAGCTGCTGCGCGGAACCGAGGAAGGGAAGTAGCTCCCCATGCGTCGTTACCGGAGTGCGATTCTCCTTGCGGTCCTGGTCGCGATGGCCGCGTCCGACGGCCGGCTGGTCGCCGCCGCCGGCCCGCGCCTGACGGCCATCACGGCCACGGACGGGGCCCGGCCTGCGGTGCTGATCGAGGCCACCGAGCCGGTGCCGTACGCGACCGCCCGGCCCGATCCGTTCACCGTGCTGGTCGACCTGCGCAACGTCGCGGCCACCGGCTATGCCAACGGGTTCACGCCCCGTCCGGCGAGCCCGGTCGGCGGCGTCGAGGTCGAGTCGATCCAGGGCGCCGACGGCCAGCCGGTCACGCGCGTGCGCGTGTCGCTCGTCGAGCCGGTCAGCCACCGGGTCCGCAGCCATCGGAACGTCATCGTCGTCGAGCTCGACCCGGCCGCGGCGCTGACGGCGTCGTCCTCGGCCGCCGTCGCCAGGGCCGACGCGCCCGCCGACGCGCCGGCGACGCAGACCGTGCTGCGCGCCCTCCGGGCGGAAGCCGGTGAGCGCGGCACGACGCTGACCCTCGTGGGCTCCGGACCGCTCGCGCCGACGCAGGTGCAGCGCGCCGGACCGGACCGGCTGTTCATCGACCTGCCGGGCGTCGTGGCGGACGTCCCGCCGGTGACGGTGGTACAGCAGGGCGCCGTCGAGCGCGTGCGCGTGGCGCTCAACAGCCGCGAGCCGCTCGTCACGCGCGTGGTCGTCGACCTGGCGCGCCCCGCGCCGCACAGCATGGCGAAAGACGACGACGGGCGCACGCTGCGCCTGACGTTCCACGATGGCGCGACGCGGCAGGCGGATGCGGCCGCGGCGCCGGCGGCCGCGGAGGCGTCCGCGCCCGACCCGCAGCAGGTGCTCCAGCAGCTCGCCGCGGCGCAGCAGACGGCGCAGCCCGCCGCCCCCGCGCCGCTGCAGCCGGGCGCGACCATCGGGGAAGAGGAGAAGCAGTACACCGGGCATCCGATCAGCCTGGACTTCCAGGGAGCCGATCTCCGCGCCGTGCTGCGCACCTTCGCGGAGATCAGCGGCCTGAACATCGTGATCGACCCGGCGGTGCAGGGCAGCGTCGACGTCGCGCTGCGCGACGTGCCGTGGGACCAGGCGCTGGACATCATCCTGCGCGCGAACAAGCTCGGGTACAGCGTCGACGGCACGATCGTGCGCGTCGCGCCGCTCTCGGTGCTCGCAGAGGAAGAGAAGCAGCGCCGGCAGCTGGCGGAGCAGCAGGCGCTCGCGGGTGAGCTGCGGGTGATGACGGCGACGCTCAGCTACGCGACCGCCGATCAGATCCGGCCGCTGCTGCTCAAGAGCGCGCTGACGCAGCGCGGCACCGTGGAGGTCGACACGCGCTCGAACACGCTGATCATCACCGACCTGCAGCCGGCGCTCGACCGCGCGCGCATGCTCATCAGCACGCTGGACAAGCCGCAGCCCCAGGTCGAGATCGAGGCGCGCATCGTCATCACGAACAAGTCGTTCCGCCGGGAGGTCGGCGCGCGGCTCGGGCTGGGCGGCGAGGCGTCGGCCCGGCTGGGCAACACCACGCCGCTGGCGTTCCCGAACTCGATCGTCGCGGGCGGCCGCACCGGCGCGCCGACGGCGACGCCGGGCGCCCCGAATCTCGTGAACCTCGGCGTGACCGGCGCCTCGTCGGCAGTCGGCCTCGCGCTGGGCGCGGTCAACGGCTCGTTCAACCTCGACGCCGAGCTGTCGGCCCTCGAAGCCCAGGGCAAGCTCAGCGTGATCTCGACGCCTCGGGTCACCACGCAGAACAACATCGAGGCGGAGATCACCCAGGGCACGCAGATCCCGATTCAGACGGTCGCGAACAACACGGTCACGGTCACGTTCAAGGACGCGGCGCTCAAGCTGACCGTCACGCCGCAGATCACCGCGGCCAACACGGTCATCATGCGCATCAACCTCGAGAACGCGCAGGCGGACTTCGGGCGGAGCGTCAACGACATCCCGCCGATCGACACCCAGCGCGCGATCACCACGGTCCTCGTCGGCGACGGCGAGACGACCGTCATCGGCGGCATCTACTTCAGCTCGCAGGAGCGCCGGCAGGAGCGCACGCCGCTGCTGCACAAGGTCCCGTTGCTCGGGTGGCTGTTCAAGAACGACCTGGTCGCCGACGCGAACAACGAGCTGCTCATCTTCATCACGCCGCGCATTCTCAAGGGCTGAGTACGGGTATGGACGTCAAGAGCTTCGTGAACTGGCGGAGGATTTCCGCGATCGCGCTGGCGGCGGTTCTGGCCGGCGCCGCGTCGGGCTGCAGTTCGACCGTGCGCGAAGGGCGGTCTCCGGCCTACCTGATCATCGAGTCGCTCGAGGCCGCGTCGGGCTTCGAGGACAACGAGTTCTCGATGGAGCTGTCGTCCGACGTCGTGACCGAGGGAGCGGCCTTCGAGGATCTCGGCCGGGCGCGCTTCCGGCTCGGCCTGCGTGACATCGGTGCTCCGGGGAGTCCGACCGAGCCGACCCCGAACAACTTCATCACGGTCACCCGCTACCGGGTGAAGTACATCCGCTCGGATGGGCGCAACGTCGAGGGCGTCGACGTCCCGTACACGTTCGACGGCGCCGGCACCGCCACCGTCGGCCCCAGCGCCTCGACCGATCTGGTGTTCGTTCTGGTGCGCGCGCAGGCCAAACGGGAGTCGCCGCTCCGCGAGCTCGTCGGGGGCGGCGACGCGCGGATGATTTCGACGCTGGCCGAGGTGACGTTCTACGGGCGCGACCAGGTGGGCAACGAGGTCGAGGCCAAGGGGCTCATCAGCGTCAACTTCGGCGACTGGGCCGATCCGGAGAACTAGCCGCAACCGTCAGCAGGAAGCAGAACGATCATGGCCTCTTACTCGCGTGTGCTCGTTGTCGTGCTGGCGGCTCTCGTGGCCGCCTGCACGACGAAGAAGACCGAAACCCCGGCGCCGACCGGACCTTCGGAGATGGGCCTGTCGCTCGACGTGCAGGCTACCCCCGACATCCTGACCCAGGACGGGCGGTCAGAGGCGCAGGTCGTCGTCACCGCGTACGGGCCGAACGGCCAGCCGCTGCCCAACGTCGATCTCCGGCTCGACCTGGCGGTGAACCACGAGTTCGTCGATTTCGGGCGCATCTCCGCGAAGAGCCTGAAAACCGGCGGTGACGGCCGTGCGGTGGCGATCTATCGAACGCCGGAGCCCAGCGGCAACATCGATCGCGAGACGCGCGTGCAGGTGTATGCGACGCCCGTCGGCACGAACTACAACGGTCAAATCCGAAGGTTCGCCGAGATCCGGGTCGTGCCGCAGGGCACGATCGGTGGCGAGACCATGGTCCCCGACTTCGAATTCGAACCGTCGAGTCCAGTGCAGCTCGAGACGGTCACGTTCGATGCATCCGATCCGGAGCTGGACCGCCAGATCGTCCGCTACGACTGGAACTTCGGTGATGGCGGCCGGGCGACCGGGCGGGCCGTCAGCCATGTGTTCCGGGAGGCGGGCACCTACTCGGTGGTCCTGACCGTCACCGACTTCGCCGGGCGCACCGGTTCGCGCGCGAAGAGCGTGACGGTCGAGGCCTCCGATCTGCCGACCGCCTCGTTCGTCTTCTCGCCGAGCGAGCCGGTGGCCGGGCAGGACGTCTGGTTCAACGGGTCCGGCTCGAGCGCGACGCCGCCGCGGCAGATCGTCAAGTACGACTGGGTGTTCGGTGACGGCAAGAAGGGCTCCGGGATGGTCGTGAAGACCTCCTACGCGAACCCCGGCAAGTACAACGTCACGCTCACGGTCACGGACGACGCCGGCAACACCCATACGGCGAACCAGGAGGTGGAAGTCCAGTAGGTCCGGCAGTCCACCCGCGGGCAGCCCGGCGCGGGCCGGGCTGCTAGACTGCTCCACGGTGGCCGACGCCCGCGACACCCCCCGCCTCCTCGACCTGCAGCGCCGGGTCCGGCAGGACCCGGCGTCGCTGGCCTTTGCTCCCCTCGCCGAGGAATACCGGCGCGCCGGCCGTCTCGACGACGCCATCCGCACGTGCCGCGCCGGCCTGGCGGTACACCCGGGGTACGTCAGCGCGCGGGCGACGCTCGGCCGCGCGCTGCTCGATCAGGGAGACCTCGACGAGGCCTTCACCGAGCTGACCGCCGTGCTGGAGAGTGCGCCCGAGCATCTCGGCGCGCTCCGCGGCGTGGCCGACATCCTCCATCGCCGCGGCGAGCTGGAATCCGCGCTCGGGAAGTACCGGCTCGCGCTCGCACTGGCGCGCGACGATCACGAGCTGGCGGCGCGCGTCGCCGAAATCGAGTCCATCCTGGCGCAAGGGACCAGCGACCAGCCAACCGGCGAACCCCCGGCCCGCCGTCAGCGTGCGGCGCTCGAAGCCTGGCTCACGCGCATCGTCGCCGACCGCGCGGCGCGGAACGCCCGTGATTGATCCGGCGATTCTCCGCGCACGGCACGCGCGCGTCCGTGAGCGGCTCGCGGACGTGGGCGTGGACCGTCTGCTCGTCACGTCGCTGCCGAACGTCGCCTGGCTCACCGGCGTGTTCGCGTCGGCGGGCGCAGCGCTCGTCGAGCCCGAGGGCCTGACGCTCGTGATCGATCGCCGGTATGCCACCGACGCGGCGGAGGCGGTGGCGGCATCGGACGGAACGCTCACGCTGGAGCTGGTCGAGCGGTCGTACGACGAGACGATCGCCGCGATGCTCGCCCGACGTGGCGTGCGTACCGGCTTCGAGGCACGCTCGCTGACCGTGGAGCGTCACCGCTGGTTGCTCGCCGCGCTCGCGGCCGACGGCCGCGACGCGGGCCTGCTCGTTCCGACCGCCGACGTCGTCGAAGCCTGCCGGGTGATCAAGGACGCCGGGGAGATCGCGGTGCTACGGGAAGCCGGCCGCCGGCTCTCGGCCGTCGCGCGCCGCGTGCTGCCCGGGGTACGGGCCGGCCTGCGCGAGAGCGAGGTCGCCGCGGCCATCGAGTCGGCGCTGCGGGAGGAAGGGTTCAGCCGTCCGGCGTTTGATACTATTGTCGCTTCCGGTCCGCGTTCCGCGCTGCCCCATGGGCGGGCGTCGGACCGCCGGCTGCACGCCGGCGACCTCGTGGTGCTGGACTTCGGCGGGGTCTACGGCGGATACTGCGTCGATTTGACCCGCACCCTTGCGGTTGGCGATCCACCCCGCGATGCGCATCGGGTGTACGCGGCGGTGGCTGAAGCGCAGAACGCCGCGCGGGCGGCCGTCAGGCCGGGCGCGCGGTTCGACGAGATCGACGCGGCGGCCCGCCGGGTGCTCGAGGGGCACGGGCTGGGGGACGCCTTTACGCACGGCACGGGTCACGGGCTGGGGCTCGAGGTTCACGAGGCGCCCCGGATCGCCCCGCGCGGGCCGGAGTGGGATCGCCCGCCGCTGCCCGGGACCGTGCGCCTGCCCGAGGTGGCGGCGCCGGGCATGGTGTTCACGATCGAGCCCGGTGTGTACCGGGCGGGCTGGGGTGGCGTGCGCATCGAAGACGATGCGCTCGTCACGGAGGATGGGGCCGAGTGGCTGACAGACGTGCCGACCACGCTGACCTCGGCGTAGCGGGTCCACGGGACGCCACTGGAACGCGAATGGACTTCGAGGAGATCAAACAGATCCTGGCACTGGTGCGGGAGCATGAGCTCGCCGAGTTCGAGCTCGAACACCAGGACTTCAAGATCCGGATTCGGAAGGAAGGGGGCGCGACCGTGCTGGCCACGCCTCCGCCGGCGCCCGCCGTCGCCGCGCCCGCGCCGACGCCCGTCGACGCGGCGCCTGCGCCCGCTCCCTCCTCACCGCTGGCCGCCGGCGAGGAGGAGGAGGTCGAGCTCGCCGTCGTGAAGGCGCCCATCGTCGGCACGTTCTATCATGCGCCCGAGCCCGGGGCGCCTCCCTTCGTCAAGGTCGGTGACATCGTCCGGAAGAACCAGGTGCTCTGCATCATCGAGGCGATGAAGCTGATGAACGAGATCGAGTCGGAGTACGAAGGGGAGATCGTCAAGATCTACGTCGAGAACGGCAAGCCCGTGCAGTACGGCGAGCGGCTCTTCGCAATCCGGG
>DASVDJ010000025.1:0-37984 GCA_036381155.1 Vicinamibacterales bacterium | reverse complement strand
CGCCTTGGTGGCGTGCATCGCGTCCTCGACGCGCGCCTTCTTCTCCTTCATCTCGGTCTCGGTGGCCGCGCCGACCTTGATCACGGCGACGCCGCCCACGAGCTTCGCGAGACGCTCCTGCAGCTTCTCGCGGTCGTAGTCGGAGGTGGTGTCCTCGATCTGCGCCCGGATCTGCTTCACGCGACCCTCGATGGCCTGGGTGCTGCCGGCGCCCTCCACGATCGTGGTGTTGTCCTTGTCGATCGTGACCTTCTTGGCCTTGCCGAGATCCTCGAGCTTGATGTTCTCGAGCTTCAGGCCGAGGTCCTCGGTGATCGCCTTGCCGCCCGTGAGGATCGCGATGTCCTCGAGCATCGCCTTGCGGCGATCGCCGAAGCCGGGCGCCTTGACCGCCGCGGCCTGCAGCGTGCCGCGCAGCTTGTTGACGACCAGCGTCGCCAGCGCCTCGCCCTCGACGTCCTCGGCGATGATGAGCAGCGGCCGGCCCATGCGCGCCACCTGCTCGAGCACCGGCAGGAGATCCTTCATCGAGCTGATCTTCTTCTCGTGAATCAGGATCACCGGGTTCTCGAGCACGACCTCCATGCGCTCGGGGTCGGTGACGAAATAGGGCGACAGGTAGCCGCGGTCGAACTGCATGCCCTCGACGACGTCGAGCGACGTCTCGAGCGTCTTGGCCTCCTCGACGGTGACGACGCCGTCCTTGCCGACCTTCTCCATCGCCTCGGCGATGATCTTGCCGATGGTGTCGTCGTTGTTCGCCGAGATGGTGCCGACCTGGGCGATCATGTTGCCCTTCACCGGCCGGCTGAGCTTCTTGAGCTCCTCGGTGATCGCGTCGACGGCGCGCTCGATGCCGCGCTTGACCTCCATCGGGTTGGCGCCGGCCACGACGTTCTTGGCGCCCTCGCGATAGATCGCCTGCGCGAGCACGGTGGCGGTGGTGGTGCCGTCACCGGCGATGTCCGACGTCTTGCTGGCCACCTCGCGCACCATCTGCGCGCCCATGTTCTCGAGCGGATCCTTCAGCTCGATCTCCTTGGCGACCGTGACGCCGTCCTTGGTGATCGTCGGCGACCCGAACTTCTTGTCGAGCACGACATTGCGGCCCTTGGGCCCGAGCGTGACCTTGACGGCGTCGGCCAGCAGGTTCACGCCGCGCAGGATGGCCTGCCGCGACTGCTCCCCGTAGATAATCTGCTTCGCCATGTCCTGAACTCCTCGAACGGGCGGCCGTCCCGGCCGCCACGCGGCTGAGCGTTGCTACTTCTCGAGGACGGCGAGGACCTCGTCTTCGCGCATGATGAGGTGCTCTTCGCCGTCAATCTTGATCTCCTGCCCGGAGTACTTGCCGAACAGGATCGTGTCCCCCTCCTTCACGTCGAGCGCCACGCGCTTGCCGTCGTCCTTCTGCTTGCCGGCGCCGACAGCGATGACCTTGCCCTGCTGCGGCTTCTCCTTGGCGGTGTCCGGGATGATGATCCCGCCCACCTTCTGCTCTTCTTCCTCGATGCGTCGGACGATGATGCGGTCGTGGAGCGGTCGGACCTTCATTGTGTGCACTCCGTGTGTCGAACTGGCTTGAAGAACCGTGGTGAACCGAGAACTGGATTACTGCGCGTCGTGCCGTGAAATGGGTGCGGACGCGGCCCAGGCCAGCAGGCAACCCATCCAGCTGCTAGCACTCGAACTGCGCGACTGCTAATTCTAGTGGCCGGTTCTCGGGGCTGTCAACGGGGGCGCCGGATGCGCAGCTCCGCCATCTTCCGGGCCAGCGTGTTGCGGTGGATGCCGAGCCGCGCGGCCGTTTCCGACAGGTGGCCGTCGGTCTCGCGGAGCGCCCGCTCGATGAACCGGCGCTCGAACTCGCGGCGCCCGTCCTCGAACCGGATGCCGCCGGCGACCATCTGATCCACCAGGCGTTCGAGGAGCTCACGCACGGCCGTCCTCCGCGAGGGGATGCCCGGTCAGCCGCTCGTACGCCTCGAGGTACTTCGCGCGCGTGCGGGCAACGACGTCCTCGGGCAGCGACGGCACGGGCGGCTGCTTGTTCCAGCCGATCGCCTCGAGGTAGTCCCGGACGAACTGCTTGTCGAAGCTCGGTTGCGGCCGCCCGGGCTCGTACTGGTCGGCCGGCCAGAACCGCGAGGAGTCGGGCGTCAGCGCCTCGTCGATGAGCAGCAGCGTCCCGTCGTCGGCCAGGCCGAACTCGAACTTCGTGTCGGCGAGGATGAGGCCGCACCGCTCGGCGTGCGCGGCGGCGCGCGCGTAGAGCGTCAGCGTCAGGTCGCGCAGCCGCGCCGTCAGCTCGGCGCTGCCCAGGCGCGTGGCGGCGTCCGCCTCGCTGATGTTGATGTCGTGGCCCGACGCCGCCTTCGTCGCCGGCGTGAAAATCGGCTGCGGCAGCCGGTCGGATTCGCGCAGCCCGGCCGGCAGCGCGACGCCGCAGACGGCGCCGGTCGCCCGGTACTCCTTCCAGCCGGAGCCCGAGAGATAGCCGCGCGCCACGCACTCGATCTCGAGCGGCCGCGTGCGCCGGACCAGCATCGATCGCCCGCGGAGCAGGTCGGCGTGCGGCCTGAGCCGCTCGGGAAACCGATCGACGTCCACCGTGATCAGGTGGTTGGGGACGACGTCGCGGAGGCGATCGAACCAAAAGGCCGACAGCTGCGTGAGCACGCGCCCCTTGTCGGGGATGCCCGATCCGAGCACGTAGTCGAAGGCCGAGATGCGATCCGTGGCGACGATGAGGAGCGTGTCGCCGAGATCGTAGACGTCGCGGACCTTGCCGGTGCGGAACCGGGGGATGTCGGGCAAATCGGTGGTAATGACAGGCTGCAGGGACGGCACGGATACTCCGGAGGGTCAGCCCGGCCGATGGTAGCAGATGCCCGGCGGCGGTGCACCCCGTCCCGCTTTTTCCGGCTCCGGATCCGGCATATAGTTAGGGCGCCGGACCCGTGGCGCCGCGGCGCCCGCAGACTCTGGACCACCCCGCCCGAATGCGCCGACACCTCCGCACCGCTGCCGTGCTGCTCGTCGCGGGCGCGCTGATGGCGCTGTTCCTGCGCAACACCGATCTGCGGCAGGTCGGCGTCGAGATGGCCGGCGCCGCGCGCGCGCCGCTGGTGCTCGCGCTCCTGCTCACCGGCTGCACCTACGCCCTGCGCGCGCTGCGGTGGCAATACCTGTTGCTGCCGATCGGGCATGTCCGGTTCACCTCCGCGCTGACGACGACGCTCATCGGGTTCGCGGCGACGGCGCTGCTGCCGGCGAGAGCGGGGGAGCTCCTGCGCCCCTACATGCTGGCCCGGAAGGAGGGGCTCAGCGCCACGGCGACGTTCGCCACGATCATCGTCGAGCGGCTGCTCGACACGCTGACCGTGCTGGTGCTGTTCGCGGCGTACCTGCTGGTGTTCGATCCGGGCACGCGGACCGATGAAGCGACGTTCGGCCAGGTCAAGCTGGGAGGCGCGCTGGCCGCAGGTGCGTGCCTGGCGGCGCTCGCGCTGTTGTTCGTCATCAGCGGGAAGCCGGCGCTGCTCGCGCGGGCCGACGCGGTGTTGATGCGGGTGCTGCCGGATTGGCTCGCGGCGCGTCTGTCGCGGCTGCTGCGGACGTTCGCCGAAGGGCTCGGGATCGTCCGGCAACCCCGGCGGCTGTGCGCGGCGCTGGTGCTGTCGGTGCCGCTCTGGCTGTCGATCGCCGGCGGCATCTGGCTCGTGACGCACGCGTTCGGGATTGCCATGCCGTTTGCCGGCTCGTTCGTGCTGCTCGCGCTGCTCGTCGTGGGAGTCGCGGTGCCCACGCCGGGAGCGATCGGCGGCTTTCACTACTTCTACCGGCTGGGCGTGACCGGGTTCTTCGACGCGCCCGGGAACAGCGCGGTCGGCGCGGCCATCGTCCTGCACGCGATCTCGTTCGTGCCGGTCGCCGTGGCGGGCGTGCTGCTGCTGGCCCACGAGGGCATGAGCCTGACCCGGCTGGGGGCGATGGCCCGGACGGGCAGGGCGGAGGGACCGGCGTGAAGTGTCCGTATTGCGGCCACCTCGGCGACAAGGTGGTCGACTCGCGCGAGAGCAAGGAAGGGGAGGTCATCCGTCGGCGGCGCGAATGCCTGGACTGCGGGCGCCGCTTCACGAGCTACGAGCGGATCGACGAGATCCCCTACATGGTCGTCAAGAAGGACGGCAGCCGCGAGCGCTTTGAACGCCAGAAGCTCATCGCCGGCCTGCTGAAGGCGTGCGAGAAGCGTCCCGTCAGCGTCGCGCAGGTCGAGGCCATTGCCGACCGCGTCGAGGCGACGCTGCAGGAGCGGCCCGAGAAGGAGATCAGCACCGCGGAAGTGGGGCAGTTCGTGATGAACGAGCTGAAGCGGCTCGACAAGGTCGCCTATGTGCGCTTCGCGTCGGTGTACCGGCATTTCCGCGACATCGGCGAGTTCATGGACGAGCTCAAGGGCCTGTTGAACACGCGCGATTAGCCGCCGGACCCCGCACCCGGCGCGCGTCGGTCTCCGATGCCGCTTTCCCTGCAGTCTCCCGCGCCTGCCGCACCGCCGGACCCCCCGCCGCGCGGGCCGCGGCGCCCGATCCGCGACAACCCGCGCCTGCTGCTGACCGGCATCGTCCTGCTGCTGGTGGCCCTGGTCGCGCTGGTCACGCTCGCGCGGCGGACGGCGCGGCTGTCACCCGACTTCCTGACGGAGGTCGTGCTCTACGCGCTGTCGATCGCGGACCTCACGATCCTGGTCGCGCTGGTCTTCGTGCTGGCGCGCAACATCATCAAGCTGATCGTCGAGCGCCGGCGCGCGCTGCCGTTCGCGCGCTTCCGGGCGAAGCTGGTCGCGGTGCTGCTCGGGATGACGCTCATCCCGTCGATCCTCGTGCTGCTCGTCGGCAGCGAGCTGATCCGCAACAGCGCGGACCGCTGGTTCAACGCGCCGATGGACGAGGTGCTGTCGTCGGCGAACCGGATTGCCGCCGACTACTACGAAGAGCGGCAGACGCTGGTGCTCACGCAGGCGGGCCGCACGGCCCGCGCGCTCGCGCGGCTGAACCTGGGCTCCGCCGACCTCTCCGCGGTGCGCGCGGTCGTGTCGGGCGACGTCGCGCTCGGCCGTGTGCAGATGCTGCAGGTCTACCGGACCGTGGCAGGCGAGGGGGGCGCCGTCGACGTCGAGCCGGTGCTGGAGGTGATCTCGCCCACGCTGCCGGCGGGCGCGTCGCCGGCGAGCGCGGAGCGTCTGGCGCAGCAGGCGGTCACGGGGACGCCGACGCCGTGGGTCCTGGAGCCGGTCGGATCCGGCGGAGAGCTGATTCGCGCTGCCGCGCCCGTCACCAGTCTGTCGGGACGCGTGACCGGCGCCGTGGTGGCGAGCGACTACCTGTCGGGCGAGCTGGCGCAGCGCTCGCGCCGGCTGACGGCTGCGTACGAGGACTACCGCCAGCTCCGCGTCCTCAAGGCGCCGCTCTTCGGCGTGTACATCTCGTTCTTCCTGATGGTCACGCTGATGATCCTGGTCGGCGCGACCTGGATGGGGCTCTACCTGGCCAAGCGGATCACGCGGCCGGTCCAGATGCTGTCGGTGGCGGCCCGCGAGATCGGCGCCGGTCATCTCGATCACCGCGTCGAGCGCGAGACGGCCGACGAGTTCGGCGCGCTGGTCGAAGCCTTCAACAGCATGGCGGAGGAGCTCGCGGCCAGCCGCCGGCAGCTCGAGCGTTCCGCCATCGACCTCGAGCGCAAGACGCACGAAGCCGAGGCGCGCCGCCGCTACATCGAGACGGTGCTGGAGCGCATCGCGACCGGCGTCATCACGCTCGACACGGCCGGCACCATCACGACCGTCAACGCCGCCGCGGTGCGGCTGCTGGCGCTCGCGCCGGAGTCGACGGGGCGGCAGGCCGCCGAGGTGTTCTCGCGCGAGGATCTCGCGCCGCTGCTGGCGCTGCTGCGCGGGGCGTCCCGGCCGGATGGCGAACCGGCCGCCCGCGAGGTCTCGCTGGTCCGGGAGGGGCGCGACCTGCACCTGGTCGCGGTGACGACGACGCTCATCGGCGAGGACGGCACGCCCGAGGGCACGGTGCTGGTGTTCGACGACGTCTCGCCGCTCGTGCGGTCGCAGAAGGTGGCCGCGTGGCGGGAAGTGGCCCGCCGGCTCGCGCACGAGATCAAGAACCCGCTGACGCCGATCCAGCTCTCGGCCGAGCGGCTGCGGCGCCACTTCGGCAACGCCCCGCCGGCCACCGCGACGCTGGTGGCCGAGTGCACCGACACGATCATCGCGGAGGTCGAGTCGCTCAAGGGGCTCGTCGACGAGTTCTCGCAGTTCGCGCGCATGCCGCCGCCCAAGGCCGTGCCCACGGCGCTGGATCGGCTGCTCGACGAGACGCTGGCGCTCTACGACGGGCTCTTCGCGGACATCCGGTTCGAGCGGCGCTACGCGCCCGGGCTGCCGCCGGTGCGCGTCGATCCCGAGCAGATCCGCCGCGTCGTGATCAACGTGATCGACAACGCGATCGAGGCGATGCAGCGCCGCGGCTCGATCGTCATCGAGACCAGCCGCGACGGCGTCAACAACGTCGTCCGCCTGGTCGTCGCCGACGACGGGCCGGGCATTCCGGAGGCCGATCGGGACAAGCTGTTCCTGCCGTATTTCTCGACGAAGGGGCGCGGCAGCGGCCTCGGTCTCGCGATCGTCCGGCGCATCGTCGCTGAGCATGGCGGGGCGATCGAGGTCGCCGACAACGAGCCGCGCGGCACACGGTTTACGATTGAACTGCCGGGGTAGCCGCCCCGGTCCCGCAATGTCCGTGGAGGTGCAGGCCGTCGTACGGCGCGCATGACGCATCGGATTCTGATAGTGGACGACGAGCCCGGAGTACGGAGCGCGCTCGGAGGCGTGCTGCGCGACGAGGGCTACCTGGTCGACGCGGTCGGCACGGCCGAGGAGTGCCTCGAGCGCGCGGCGCGGCAGGCGCCCGACGTGATCGTGCTCGACATCTGGCTGCCCGGCATGGACGGCCTCGCCACGCTGGCCAGGCTGCGCGAGCGCGGCATCGACTCGCAGGTCGTGATCATCTCGGGCCACGGCAACATCGAGTCGGCCGTCCGCGCAATCAAGCTCGGCGCGTTCGACTTCGTCGAGAAGCCGCTGTCGCTCGAGAAGACGGTGCTGGTCGTCCGCAACGCGATCCGGCAGCGGTCGCTCGAGGCGGAGAACCGGGATCTGCGAGCCCGCGTGGACCGCCGCCTGACGATGATCGGCGAGAGCCAGGCGATGGCGCAGCTGCGCGAGCAGATCGCGATGGCGGCGCCGACCAACGGCCGCGTGCTGATCCTCGGCGACAACGGCACGGGCAAGGAGCTCGTCGCGCGCACCATCCACGCGCTCAGCCACCGGCGCACGGGGCCGTTCGTCGAGGTCAACTGCGCGGCAATCCCCGAGGAGCTGATCGAATCGGAGCTGTTCGGCCACGCGCGCGGTGCGTTCACGGGCGCCGTCTCGGACCGCCGCGGGAAATTCGAGGCCGCCGACGGCGGCACGATCTTCCTCGACGAGATCGGCGACATGAGCCTGAAGACGCAGGCCAAGGTGCTGCGCGTGCTCCAGGAGCAGGTGGTCGAGCCGGTCGGCAGCCGCCAGCAGATTGCCGTCGACGTCCGGGTGATCGCGGCGACCAACAAGGACCTCGCCGCGGCGATCCGCGCCGGGGAGTTCCGCGAAGACCTCTACTTCCGGCTGAACGTGATTCCGATCTTCGTGCCGCCCCTGCGCGAGCGGCGCGAAGACATCCCGCGGCTGGCGGAGTTCTTCATGACGGGCTTCGCGCAGGAATACGGGCGCCGTCCGAAGTCGTTCAGCCCCGAGGCCATCGACCGCCTGCAGCGGTACGACTGGCCCGGCAACGTGCGCGAGCTGCGCAATCTCATCGAGCGGCTCGTGATCATGGTGCCCGGCGACACGATCGGGGCCGACGACCTCTCGTTCCTCCGGTCCGCCGCACCGGCGCAGCGGACCGACGGCGAGCCCGCCGGCGAGCCGCTGCTCCCGTTGCACGAGGCGCGCGATCGGTTCGAGCGGGAGTACATCCTCCGCGCCCTGGCGCGCCAGAACGGCAACATGTCGCGCACCGCCGAGGTGCTCGGCGTCGAGCGCAGCAATCTCTACCGGAAGATGCGCGCGTTCGGCATCATGCCGGCGCGTCGGACGGACGGGTCGGAGGAGTGAGCGGCAGCGACCGCAGGCGGTGTTCCAGCACGCAGTCGGGCGTGAACCCCGCGATCTGCAGGTAGTACTCCGCCGCGGCGAAGAGCGCCGCCTGCGGCACGAGCCCGATGATCTCGCTCTCCAGCACCGCGACGCCGTAGCGCGCGGCCTCACGCTTGACGAGCTCGAAGACCCGCGGAATCGGCGTGCGGGTGTGATTCGTCAGGTTCATCGAGACCTGCGCGATCCCGCGGTGTTCCAGCAGCAGCCCGATCGCCTTGACGTCCCGCAGCCCGCCGCTGCTGGCACGGACGGCCCTGGCGATCTTCTGCGCGACGTCGACGCGGTCCGTGGCGAGGTTGATGTTGTAGGCGATGAGCGGCTGGCGCGCGCCGACGACCGTCGCGCCGGCCGTGGGATGCGGTTCGCGCGGGCCCGCGTCGGGCGCC
This sequence comes from Vicinamibacterales bacterium, assembly GCA_036381155.1. Classification (GTDB taxonomy): domain Bacteria; phylum Acidobacteriota; class Vicinamibacteria; order Vicinamibacterales; family JAENWD01; genus JAENWD01. The sequence continues at coordinate 29,323 of DASVDJ010000025.1, read as the reverse complement.
CATTCGGGCAGTGCCATCCGTGCCGCCAGCCCTTCGAAGCCGCCGCGCCGGATCGTCTCGAGCCGGCGGCGCCCGGGCGACAGGGCGGCCTCCTCGTAGAAGTAGACCGGCACGCCGAATCGCGCGGCCACCTCGCGTCCGACCTCGTGCGCCAGCGCGACGCACTCGGACATGGCGGTCTCGCCGATCGGCACGAAGGGGACGACGTCGGCCGCGCCGATGCGCGGGTGGGCGCCGCGATGCACGCGCAGGTCGATCCGCGCGACGGTTTCGCCGACGAGCGCGAGCACCGCGGCGCGCAGCGGCGTGCGGTCGCCCGCGAGCGTGAGCACCGACCGGTGATGCGAGGGGTCGGAGCTGCGGTCGAGCAGCTGCACGCCGGGAACCGCCGTCGCCGCTGCGGCAATCGCGTCGACGACCGCGCGATCCCGGCCTTCGCTGATGTTCACCACGCAGGCAATCAGACTCATGAGCTCGCGGCGTTCATTGTCGCGCCCACGCGCTGGCGGGCGCAAATCACGCGTGACGTGCGTTGACCCGGCGCGCGGATTGCCAGATAATCGCAGGGAATTCTCGCGCCTGCACACGGCTGCCGATGTCCGATCCCGCACGCTCCAACGACCCGCGCGCCGCGGATCCGGCGGACGATCGCGATGCGCGTGTCGAGCAACTGCTGCTCGGCGGCCTCGATCACTACTTCGCAGGGCGCTATGAACAGGCGGTCCATGTCTGGACGCGCGTCCTGTTCCTCGACCGCGGCCACGCCCGCGCCCGGGCCTACATCGAACGCGCGCGCAGCGCGATTGCGGAACGCCAGCGTCAGTCGGACGAGCTGCTGCACCGCGGCACGGCCGCGTTCGAGCGCGGACAGACCGACGCGGCGCGCTCGCTGCTGACCGCCGCCGTCGAGCAGGGGGCCCCGCCCGAGGTCGCACTCGGCTATCTGGAGCGCCTGGATCGGCTCGACGCGCGGCCGCAGCCGCGTCCCTCGCGGCTCCTGCGGCGACCGGGCACGACCGGGCGCCCCGGCGTGCCGGAGCGCCGTGGGACGGCGATGTTCTGGACGGCACTCGCCGTGGTCGCCGCCGTCGGAGTGGTGTCCTACGTCGGCACGATCGCCGAGCTGATCGATCCGTCGGCGGGACGGCGCGCGGCGCCGGCGCCGGTGCGGGCCGAGGCGCTGCCGATCCCGCGCCCGAGCGACCTCGACCTGGCGCGCGCACGCCGGCTCTTCGCAACCGGCCACGCCGCCGACGCGATGCGCGTGCTCGAGCGGATCGCGCCGACGGACCCGCACCGGGCCGAGGCCGACCGGCTGCTCGCAGAGATCCAGCGCACCCTGCTCGCCACGCTCGGCCCGCAGGAATCGTTGCAGCCGGGGAGGCCATCGCGTCGATGAAGTGTCCGACCTGCGGCTACATCGGCTTCGAGGCGGCGGACCGCTGCCGCAACTGCGGCTACGACTTCACCATGGCGGCCGCGACGCGGACCGCGCCCGACCTGCCGCTGCGCGCCGGTGAGAGCGAGGGCGTGCTGCGCGACCTCGATCTGGCCGTGCCGCCGTCGGCTGCCCGCGGCGCGGGCGACGCGACGCCCGATCTCGATCGCGTGATGAGCAGCCTCGACCGCGTGCTCGGCGAGCCGGCAGCCCCCGACCTGCCGCTCTTCGAGGGCGAGGATTTGCCGCCGCTGATCTCGGCCGACGCGCCGCCACGCCGTCCGCTCGCCGTCCGTCGCGCGACGCCCGATCCGTCGCGGCTCCGCCCGAAGCCGGTCCGGCACAGCCGGACGCCGGAGACGCCGGAACTGCCGCTGCCGGCTCCGTCGCCGGACCCGTCGCCCGATCCGGCTGCGCATGCGGCTCCCGCCGATCAGTTTCCGGGCGCGCCGCCTGTCGCGCGAGCGCTCGCCGCGGCCCTGGACGTCGGCCTGCTCGGCGCGATCAACCTCATCGTCGTGTACTTCACGTTGAAGATGTGCGGTCTCACGACCGCCGACGTGAGCCTGTTGCCCCCGGTGCCGCTCGCCGCGTTCTTCCTCCTGCTGAACGGCGGCTATCTCGTCGCGTTCACCGCAGCTGGCGGGCAGACCATCGGGAAGATGGCGTTCGGTCTGAAAGTCGTCAGCGGCGGCAACGGTCCGGTCTCGGCGGGCGTCGCCGCGCTGCGCGCGGCCGGCTGCCTCGTCTCGGTCGTGTCGTGCGGTCTCGGCTTCGCGCCGGCGCTCGTTGCGGACGGCGGACGCGCGCTCGAGGACCGCCTCGCCGACACGCGCGTCGTGCGACTGGTACAGGACGCCGCGTGACGATGCGCCTGGCGGTGTTCGTCGCCACGTTCGGCTACGTCGGGTACTTCCCGTTCGCGCCGGGCACCGTCGGATCGGCGGCCGGCCTCCTCGTCTACGGGCTCCTCCGGCTGGCGGGGGCGCCGCCCGTCGCCGACCTGATCCTCGTGGCCGTGTTGTTCGTCGCCGGCGTCTGGAGCGGAACGCTCGCCGAGCGGCATTTCGGCGGGACCGATCCGGGACCGGGTGTCATCGACGAGGTCGTCGGCATGCTGGTGACGCTGGCGTTCCTGCCGGCGGGATGGGTGCTCGCCGCGATCGGCTTCGTCGTGTTCCGCGTGCTCGACGTGGTGAAGCCCTGGCCGGCCGGGCGTCTCGAGTCGCTGCCGGGCGGACTCGGCATGATGGCCGACGACGTCATGGCGGCGGTGTATGGCAACCTCCTGATGCGCGGGGCGGTGATGCTGGCCCCCGCGCTCTTCCCGTTCTGAATGCGCCCGCTCGAGTGGGCGGAGATCGTCGCGGTCGGATCCGAGCTCCTGACCCCGTCGCGGATCGACACCAACTCGCTCGCCATCACGTCGCGGCTGAATGCCGCCGGCATCCGGGTTCGCGCGAAGGCGGTGGTCGGGGATCGTGCCGTGGACCTGGCGCAGGTGTTCGCCGGCGCCCTCCGGCGCGCGGACCTCGTCGTGCTCACCGGCGGTCTCGGACCCACCGACGACGACGTGACGCGCGAGGTCGTCGCGCAGGTGCTCGGACGCAGGCTGCACGAGGACACGTCGATCGTCGAGAAGCTTCGCGCACGCTTCGCCCGGCGCGGCCTGCCGATGCCGGAATCCAACCGGCGCCAGGCGCTCGTGCCGGAGGGGGCGATGGTGCTGCCGAACGCCAACGGCACCGCGCCCGGCCTCTGGATCGAGCACGGCGATCAGCTGGTCGTGCTGCTGCCGGGACCGCCACGCGAGCTCGTGCCGATGTTCGACGAGCACGTCCAGCCGCGCCTCGAGGCCATGAGCGGCGGCGTCCGCATATTCACGCGCATCGTCCGGGTGTTCGGACGCGGGGAATCGCACGTCGAGGAGGCGATACGGCCGCACCTGTCGTCGTGGACGTCGGCCTCGCCGCCGATCGAGGTCACGATCCTGGCGGCACGCGGCGCCGTCGATCTGTATCTGACGGTCGCCTCTGCGTCGGCAGCGGAAGCCGGGGCCGTGCTGGAGCGCGCGTCGGATGAAGCTGTCGCGTCGCTGGGGGACGACGTCTACAGCCGGTCGGAGCAGGGTATCGAGGAGGTCGTGGGCGAGCTGCTGCGCGAGCGCGGCTGGCGCATCGCGGCGGCCGAGTCGTGCACCGGCGGGCTGCTCATGGGGCGGCTGACGGACGTGCCGGGCAGCTCGGCGTACGTGCACAGCGGCGTCGTGTGCTACAGCAACGAGGCGAAGACCGCGCTCGTCGGCGTCGACCCTGCGCTCATCGCGGCGCACGGCGCGGTGAGCGAGCCTGTGGCTGCGGCGATGGCCGACGGTATCCGCGAGCGGACCGGCGCCGAGGTCGGCATCGGCGTCACCGGCATTGCCGGACCGGGCGGCGGCAGCGCGGAGAAGCCGGTGGGCACGGTGTGCTATTCCGTGCGCACGCCCGATGGCGCCGTGACGCGCACGCGGTGGAGCACCGGTGGACGTGAACTGGTGCGGGCCATCGCGGTCCACACGGCGCTCGACATGCTGCGCCGCCTGATGACGGAGCGTCCGGTGCCGTGAGCCGCCGCCTGTTTCTCGCGATCGATCTCGACGAGCCTGCGCGGACGCGGCTCGGCGCGCTGGCCGCGACGCTGCGGGCGCGGCTCGAGCGGGAGCGCGGACTGCGGGTGACGTGGGTGGCGCCCGACCGGATGCACGTCACGCTGCACTTCCTCGGCCAGGTCGAGGCGGACCGCGCCGAGTCGATTGTCGCGGCGATGGCGCCGCCGATTGCGGTGCCCGCCTTCACCTTGACCATCGACCGGCTCGGCGCGTTTCCGGGCCTCGGGCGCCCGCGCGTGCTCTGGGCAGGCGGACCGGGCGTGCCGGCGATCGTCGACGTGCATCGGCTCATGGGCGAGCGGATGGCCGCGTGCGGATGCGAGCTCGACGAGCGTCCGTTCAGCCCGCACGTCACGCTGGGGCGCGTGCGGGAGTCGCGCGGTTCGCTGCCCGCGCTCCCGCGGATCGAGCCGCCGATTGAGTTCGGCATCGCGCGCGTCACCCTGTACGAAAGTCAGCTATCCGCGGAAGGTCCGCGCTACACACCGGTCGCGTTCACCGCGCTGGCCGGGCCTGACGATTGACCGGGATGTTCACGGTTTCCGCGCTCCTCGGGTATCTCCTGGGATCGATCCCGTTCGCGTTCTTCGCGGGGCGGCTGCGGGGTGGGGTCGACATCCGTCGCGTCGGCAGCGGCAACGTCGGCGCCGCCAACGTGCTGCGCGCCAGCGGCACCGGCATGGGCGCCGCCGTGCTGCTGCTCGACGTCGCGAAGGGCGCCGCCTCCGTGTTGTGCGCGCAGCGGCTGGGCGCCGGCGAGGAAGCGCGCGCGCTGGCGGGGCTGGCCGCGGTCGTCGGACATGTCTACCCCGTGTGGCTGCGCGGACGTGGCGGCAAGGGCGTCGCGACGGCCGCCGGCGCCTTCAGCGTGCTGGCGCCGCAGGCGGCTGCCGCGGCGGCGGCGCTGTTCGTCGCCGCCGTGTGGCTGACGCGCTTCGTCTCGGTCGGCTCCATGCTGGCGGCTGCCGCGCTGGCGCCGCTGGCCTGGCGCTCGGGCGCGCCGCGCGCCGTCGTGCTCGCCGCGGCGTGTGCCGGCGCGCTCGTGCTCTTCCGTCATCGTGGCAACCTCGCGCGCCTGCTGGCGGGCAGCGAGCGGCGGCTCGGACAGCGGGTCATCTCATGAGCCGCATCGCCGTCATCGGCGCCGGCAGCTTCGGCACGGCGCTGGCCGTGCACCTGTCCGGCGTGGGACACGCCGTGCGCCTGTGGGCGCGCGACGCCGCGTTTGCGGCGGAGCTGCAGCGCAGCCGGCGCAACGAGATCTACCTGCCGGGTATCGACCTGCCTGCCGGTGTGACGGTCACCGGCGATCTCGCCGGCGCGCTCGAGGGTGCGCACTTCGTCATCACGGCGGTGCCCTCGCACGGACTGCGCGGGGTGATGGCCCGTGCCCGCACCCACATGCCGCCGGATGCCGTCGTCGTCAGCACGACGAAGGGGCTCGAGGAGGGCACGCTGCTGCGGATGTCGGAGCTGCTGCGCGACGTGCTCGGGCCGGGCGTGCGCATCGCCGCGCTCTCCGGACCCAGCTTCGCGATCGAAGTCGCGCGCGGTCTGCCGACCGCGCTCGTCGTCGCGTCAGAGGATCCGGAGTCGGTCGCCGCCGTGCAGCACGAGTTCCGCGGACCGTACCTGCGGCTGTACGGGAGCGGCGACGTCGCCGGCGTCGAGCTGGGCGGCGCGCTGAAGAACGTCATCGCCATCGCGTCCGGCGTCGTCGACGGGATGGGGCTGGGGCCGAACGCCGGCGCGGCGCTGATCACGCGCGGGCTGGCGGAGATCTCGCGACTGGCCTGCGCGTTCGGCGCGCGCCGCGACACGCTGGCGGGGCTCGCCGGACTCGGCGATCTGGTGCTGACGTGCACGGGCGCGCTGAGCCGCAACCGGCAGGTCGGCATCGCGCTGGCGGCCGGGCGTCCGCTCGCCGAGATCGTCGGCGGCACGAAGATGGTGGCGGAAGGCATCCGCACCACCGGCGCGGCGCTGGAGCTCGGCGCGCGCGCCGGTGTGGAGCTGCCCATCGCGAGCCAGGTCGCCGAGGTCCTGGCTGGCCGGAAGGACGCGCGGACGGCGCTGGAAGAGCTGATGCTGCGCCGGCAGCGCGCCGAGGCGGACGAGCCCGGATGATAGACTCGATCGAATGGGGCTGTTCGATCGGCTCAAGGAAGGGCTGACCCGGACCAAGCAGCAGATCGTCGAGCGCTTCGACGAGATCGTCCGGCGCGCGGATGAACCCGAACGGCGCTCGCGTCCGATTGACGTCGAGACCATCGAGGAGCTCGAGGAGCTGCTCATCTCGGCCGACGTCGGCGTCGCCGCGACCGAGCGCATTCTCGACGCCGTCCAGAGGCGGAGCCGGCGCGGCGAGAGCCTGCGCGAGCTGGTGAGCGAGGAGATCCGGCGGCTGTTCGCCGAGGCCGAGCAGCCGGTGCCCGACGGCCGGCCGCACGTCACGCTCATCGTCGGCGTGAACGGCACGGGCAAGACGACCACCGTCGGCAAGCTGGCGAACCTGGCGAAGAAGGAAGGGAAGCGGCCGCTCATCTGCGCCGCCGATACGTTCCGCGCCGCGGCGGTCGACCAGCTGCAGGTCTGGGCCGACCGGGCCGGCGTCGAGATGATCCGGACACGGGATGGGGCGGACCCGGCGGCCGTCGTGTACGACGCCGTGGCGGCGGGGCGCGCGCGCGATCGCAGCCCGGTGCTGGTGGACACGGCCGGCCGGCTGCACAACCGCGCCAACCTGATGCAGGAGCTCGACAAGATCCGGCGCGTCGCCGGACGCGAAGTGCCGGGGGCGCCACACGAAGTGCTCGTGGTGCTCGACGCCACGGTGGGGCAGAACGGCGTGGCGCAGGCGCGCGAGTTCACGAAGGTCGCGGGCGTGAACGGGATCGTGCTGACGAAGCTCGACGGCACCGCGAAGGGAGGCGTCGCCGTGGCGATCGCGCACGAGCTGAAGCTCCCGATCCGCTACGTGGGGGTGGGCGAGGGGATCGACGACCTGCTGCCGTTCTCGCCCGACGAGTACGTGAAGGCGCTGTTCGAGGAGACCTGGTAGGCGCCGGGTCACCGGCGTCTCTCGTCCTGCAGACACCCATGCACGCGCTGATGCGCCGCGCGCTGCAGCTGGCGGCTCGCGGGCGGGGCATGACGAGCCCCAATCCGATGGTCGGCGCCACCGTAGTCCTGGCCGACGGCACGATTGCCGGCGACGGCTGGCACCGCCGCGCCGGCACGCCGCACGCCGAGGTGCATGCCCTCGACGCGGCCGGCGAACGCGCGCGCGGGGCCACGCTCATCTGCACGCTCGAGCCCTGCTGTCATCACGGCCGCACCGGACCCTGCACCGAGCGCATCGCCGCCGCCGGCATCCGCCGGGTGATTGTCGCCACCGAAGATCCGAATCCCCGCGTCGGCGGCCAGGGGCTCCGCTGGCTGGCCGCGCAGGGGATCGACGTCTGCGAAGGAATCGAGCGGGCGGCAGCGCTGCGGCTGAATGCGCCGTTCTTCACCGTCATGCGGACGGGGCGTCCGTGGGTCATCCTGAAGGCCGCCGTGAGCGCCGATGGGCGCATGGCGGCGCGCCCGGGCGTGCGCACGGCGATCACGTCGCCGCCGGCGAACCGTCGCGTGCAGCGGCTGCGCGCGGAGGTCGACGCGATCGCGGTCGGCAGCGGCACCGTTCTCGTCGACGACCCGCTGCTGACGGTGCGCGACGTCTTCCGCGCGCGCCCGCTGACCCGCGTCGTGTTCGATCGGACGCTCCGCATCACACCGCACGCACGCCTCTTCGGGACCCTCGACGCCGGACCGGTCGTGCTCGTCACCAGCGAGGCCGCCGTCCGGGCCCACCCGCGTGAAGCCGACGCGCTCCGGGCCGCCGGGGCACAGATCGTCACCGCCGACGGCGTGGCCGACGCGCTCCGCCACCTGGCCGCCTCCGGGGTCCTGTCGCTCCTGGTCGAGGGGGGACCGACGCTCCACCGCGCCTTTCACGAAGCAGGTATGATCGATGAGGTCCGGCTGTTCGTGTCGCCCGCCCTGCTGGGACCCGACGGGGTGCCGATGCTGGAGTCGCCGGCGCTCCCGCTGGCGGGTCTGCTGGGGGCCGCGGTCGAAGTCGTCGGCCCGGACGTGCTGGTGAGCGGCTATGTTCACAGGCCTCATTGAAGAGGTCGGCGAGGTGCTGACCTTCGAGCAGGTGCCCGGCGGCGCGCGCCTCGTCGTCGCGGCGCCGATGGGCGCCTCCGTGCGCCAGGGCGACAGCGTCGCCGTGAATGGCGTCTGCCTCACCGTGGTCGAGCAGAACGATCACGCCATGGCGTTCGAGCTGGGCCCCGCGACGCTGCAGACCACGGCGCTCGGCACGCTGGCCCCGGGGGCGGCCGTCAACCTGGAACAGGCGATGCGGGCCGACGCGCGGGTCGGCGGACATTTCGTGCTCGGACACGTCGACGGCGTGGGAACCGTCGTCGACCTGCGTCCGGAGGCCGACTTCACCTGGATGAGCATCCGGTTCCCGCGGTCGCTGGCCGCCGGCTTCATCCCGAAGGGCTCCGTGGCGGTGGACGGCGTCAGCCTGACGATCGCCACGCTCGGCGACGATCAGTTCGAGGTGCAGCTCATTCCGCACACGCTGGCGGCCACCACGCTGCGGCATCTCCGGCCCGGCGCGGCGGTGAACCTCGAATGCGACGTGATCGGGAAGTACGTGAACCGCGCCGTCTCGCTCGCGATGGCGCGCCCTGCCGTGAGCCATCCATGACCAGGTCCACCCCCCCGACCCGGCGCCGCCGCGCGCCGCTGCGCCTCGCGTCCGGTGCCCGGACGAGGAGCGGTCCCTTCGCGCCGATCGAGGACGCGATTGCCGCCATCCGCGACGGGCGCATGGTCGTCGTCGTGGACGACGAGGACCGCGAGAACGAAGGGGATCTGACCGTTGCCGCCGAGCGCGTGACCCCCGGGATCATCAACTTCATGGTCACGCACGGCCGCGGACTCGTCTGCCTCGCCATGACGCCGGAGCGGCTCGACGAGCTCGAGATCCCGCTGGAAGTGCCGGTGAACTCGTCGCGCCGCGAGACGGCGATGTGTGTGTCGATCGACGCGCGGGGTACCAGCACCGGCATCTCGGCGGCCGACCGCGCCGCGACGATCCAGGCGGCCATCGACCCGGCCACGCGCCCGCAGGACCTGCTGCGCCCGGGACATGTGTTCCCGCTGCGCGCCCGGCAGGGGGGCGTGCTCGTCCGCGCGGGGCACACCGAGGCGGCCGTCGATCTCGCCCGGCTGGCCGGGCTGACGCCGGCGGGCGTGATCTGCGAGATCATGAGCCGCGACGGACACATGGCGCGTGTCCCCGAGCTCACGCGCTTCGCGCGCCGGCACCGGATGCCGATCGTCACGATCGCCGACCTGATCCAGTACCGGATGCGCACCGAGCGGCTCGTGCGGCGCGTGGCCAGCGCGAAGCTGCCGACCGAGGCCGGCGACTTCCAGGTGTACGCCTACGAGAGCCTGCTGGACGGCGAGACGCACGTCGCGCTCGTGCGCGGCGAGATCGGCGACGGCGACGACGTCATGGTGCGCGTGCACTCCAAGTGCCTCACCGGCGACGTCTTCCACTCCGCCCGGTGCGACTGCGGGTCGCAGCTGCACACGGCGATGCAGCGCATCGCCGAGGAGGGCCGGGGCGTGCTCCTGTACCTCAACCAGGAGGGGCGCGGCATCGGCCTGGCGAACAAGATCCGGGCGTACGAGCTGCAGGACCAGGGCTTCGACACCGTCGAGGCCAACGAGCGCCTGGGGTTCAAGGCGGACCAGCGCGATTACGGCATCGGCGCGCAGATCCTCGGCGACCTGGGCGTCCGGACCATGCGGCTCCTGACGAACAACCCGCGCAAGTTCATCGGCCTGCAGGGTTACGGGCTCTCGATCTCGGCCAGTGTGCCCCTGGAGATCCCGCCCGAGAGCGAGTTCACCCGCAAATACCTGAAAACAAAGAAGGACAAGCTCGGCCACACGCTGTCCTCCGTGTGACGGCCCCGTCGGGGCAGGGCGCCGGCCTCGCCGGCCTCCCGGTCCCGGCGCCTTTGCCAGTGACGGGAAAGTCCTGCTAAGATAAGGGTTTGCCCGCCCGACGGCAGTCGTGTGCGCAGGGGTACCTGCCGCGACCCGGGGGTGGGAGCCAGGTCTGCTCCAGATGTTCGACGCCCTCAGCGGCCGGCTCCAGGAGGTGTTCCGCACCATCCGGGGCGAAGGCCGCCTTACCGAAGCCACGGTCGAGTCCGCGCTGCGCGAGATCCGTCTCGCGCTGCTCGAGGCGGACGTCAACTTCAAGGTCGTCAAGGCGTTCATCGACCGCGTGCGCGACCGGGCGCTCGATCAGGAGGTGCTGCGCAGCCTCACGCCCGGCCAGCAGGTCGTCCGCATCGTGCGGGACGAGATGCTGGCGCTCTTCGGCGATGCGCGCGGCGGCCTCCAGCCGACCGACCGCCGTCCGCGCGTGATCCTGATGCTGGGCCTCCAGGGCTCCGGCAAGACGACGACCAGCGCGAAGCTGGCGAAGTGGCTGACGAAGCAGGGGCGGCACCCGCTGCTCGTTTCCACCGACGTCCGCCGCCCCGCCGCCATCCAGCAGCTGAACGTGCTCGGCCAGCAGGCGCGTCTGCGCGTGCACGATCCGGCCGGAGAGCTCGATCCCGTCGTCCGCGCGCGCGGCGCGGTCACCGAAGCCCGCAACCTGGGCTTCGACGTCGTCATCGTCGACACGGCCGGCCGCCTCCACATCGACGACGCGCTCATGGAGGAGCTCGAGGCCATCAAGGCCGCCGTCGAGCCCGTGGACCTGCTGTACGTCGCGGACGCGATGACCGGGCAGGACGCGATCAAGAGCGCGGGCGAATTCAACCGGCGCGTGGGCGTCACGGGCGTCGTGCTGACGAAGCTCGACGGCGACGCGCGCGGCGGCGCCGCGCTGTCGGTCGTCTCGGTCGTCGGCGTGCCGATTGCGTTCGTCGGCAGCGGCGAGCGGCTCGAGGATCTCGAGGCATTCCACGCCGATCGGATCGTCTCGCGGCTGCTCGGCATGGGCGACGTGCTGACGCTCATCGAGAAGGCGGAGCAGGCGATCGACGTCGAGGACGCCGAGCGCCTCGAGAAGAAGCTGCGCGCCAACGAGTTCACGCTCGAGGACTTCCGCGACCAGCTGCGCACCATCCGCAGGATGGGGCCGCTCGAGTCGATTCTCGGCATGCTGCCGGGGATGGGGAACCTGAAGGCGCTCGCCCAGCACAAGCCGGACGAGAAGCAGCTCGATCGCATCGAGGCGATCGTGAACTCGATGACGCCGCTCGAGCGGCGGCGGCACGACCTGATCAACGGAAGCCGTCGCAAGCGCATCGCGCGCGGCAGCGGCACCTCGGTGGAGGAGGTCAACCGGCTGCTGAAGCAGTTCGTGCAGATGCGCAAGATGCTGAAGCAGATCGGGGCGATGCAGGGAGGAGGCCGGCGCGGCGGCATGCTGGGCATGCTGCGCGGACGGCGCTGAGCACGACCGGCGATCGCGAACCGATCGCCTGTAAGCGGGGAAGAGAGACACGATGCTGACGATCCGTTTGAGACGGGTAGGGGCGAAGAAGCGGCCCTTCTTCCGGGTGGTGGTGACCGAGTCGGGCGAGAAGCGTGACGGCAAGTTCGTCGAGGTGGTGGGGCACTACTATCCGCGCTCGACCCCGGTGCAGGTCGACCTCGATCGCGAGCGCGTCACGTACTGGCTGAGCAAGGGCGCCCAGCCGTCGGAGACCGTGCGCTCGCTGATCAAGCGCCACCTGCCGGCGGAGGCTGCTGAGCAGCCGGCACCGGCCGCCCAGTGATGAGCAGCCCGGTAGCCGCCGTCGTCGAGGTGCTCGCGAAGGCGCTCGTCGACGCGCCCGATGCGGTACGCGTCAACGAGGCGCCGCATCGCGGCACGACGGTTGTCGAGCTGACCGTGGCGCCCGGTGACACCGGGAAGGTCATCGGCCGCCAGGGTCGCATCGCCGAGGCGTTGCGTACGCTGGTGGCGGCCACGGCGCACCGTCACGGGATTCGGGCCACGCTCGAGATCCGCGATCCCGAGTAGGTGCCGATGAGCGGCGCCTGGAGCGACTACGTCCTGGTCGGGCGCGTCGCGCGGCCGCACGGCATCCGGGGCGAGGTGGTGGTCAACCTTGAGACCGACTTCCCGGAGATCCGGTTCGCGCCGGGCGCGACGCTGTACGTCGAGCGGGACGGCGCCCCGGTGGCGGTGAAGGTTCGCGAGTCGCGCGTCCACAAGGGGCGGCCGGTGATCGCGCTCGAAGGCGTCGAGTCGATGAACGACGCGGAGGCGCTGCGCGACGCCGAGCTGAAGGTGCCGGAGTCGGCGCTGCAGCCGCTGCCCGAGGGCAGCTACTACCACTTCCAGCTTCGCGGCTGCGAGGTGGTCACGCGCACGGGGGAACCGGTCGGGCGCGTGCGGGACGTCGAAGGCGAGGCCGGCGGGTTCCGCCTCGTGGTGGAGGCGGCGGCCGGCGGCGAGGTGCTGGTGCCCCTCGTCAGGGCGATCTGCGTCGAGGTCGATCCCGACGCGCGCCGGATCGTGATCGACCCGCCCGAGGGGCTGCTGGACCTGAACGCCTGAGACGGACCGTGCGCTTCGACATCGTCACGATCTTCCCGCGCATGTTCGAGGCGCCGCTGGCCGAAGGCGTGGTGGCGCGCGGGATCGAGGCGGGCGTGCTCGCGGTGGGCGTGCACGACCTCCGGGACTTCACGACCGACCGGCATCGCGTCGTCGACGACGTGCCGTACGGCGGGGGACCGGGGATGGTGATGAAGCCCGAGCCGTTCTTCCGCGCGGTCGAGTTCATCCGCGAGGCGCACGGGACGCCGGCGGCGATCCTCCTGACCTCGCCGCAGGGGAAGCGGTTGACGCAGGCCGACGCGGCGCGGATCGCGGGGCTCGGGCACGTGGTCATCCTGTGCGGGCGCTACGAGGGCGTGGACGACCGCGTCCGGCAGCACCTGGCGACCGAGGAGATCTCGATCGGCGACTACGTGCTGAGCGGCGGCGAGCTGGCAGCGCTGGTGATCGTCGATGCGGTCGGGCGGCTGGTGCCGGGGGTCGTCGGAGACGCGCGATCGGTCGAGGCCGAGTCGTTCGCCCGCGGGCTGCTGGACTACCCGCACTTCACGCGCCCGGCCGAGTACCGGGGGTGGAGCGTGCCGGACGTGCTGCTGTCCGGACACCATGCGGAGATTGCGCGGTGGCGGAAGCGCGAGGCCGTGAAGCGCACGTGGCTCGCGCGGCCGGAACTGCTGGATCATGCGCCGCTCGACGCCGAAGAGCGGGCCGCGTACGAGGAATTACGGCGGGAGAGAGAAGGAGTCGATCATGAACGCGATTGAGGCGGTCGAGCGGACGCAGCTCGTCGAGCGTCCGGAGATGCGGACGGGCGATACCGTGCGGGTGCACGTGAAGGTCCGCGAGGGCGACAAGGAGCGCGTGCAGGTCTTCGAGGGGATCGTCATCGGCCAGCATCGCGGCGGGTCGCGCGCGTCGTTCACCGTGCGCAAGGTCTCGTTCGGCCAGGGGGTCGAGCGCATCTTCCCGCTGCACTCGCCCATCATCCAGAAGATCGAGGTCGTCCGGTCGGCCCGCGTGCGCCGCGCGAAGCTCTACTTCCTGCGCGAGCTGCGGGGCAAGGCCGCGCGCATGAAGGAGACCCGGCGCAGCTGAGCGCCGCCCGCCGCTCCATGGCCCGGACGCCGGCGCGCCGCACCGTCGAGAACGCGCTGCGCCGTTTGGGGATCGATCGCATCGCGGGCGTCGACGAAGTCGGCCGCGGGTGTCTCGCCGGGCCGGTCGTCGCCGCCGCCGTGGTCCTCGACCCGGCGCGGCGCATTCCGGGGCTCGCCGACTCCAAGACGGTGCCCCGGGAGGAGCGGACGGCGCTGCGCGACGCGATCGTCGCGCGTGCCCTCGCCTGGTCCGTGGCCGTCGTGGAGCCCGCGCGCATCGATGAGCTGAACATCCACCGCGCGGCGCTGCGGGCCATGAAGGACGCCGTGCTCGCGCTCACGCCGCTGCCCGACGCGGTGATCGTCGACGGGTTCCGCATCCCCGATCTGGCGATCCCGCAGCGCGGGATCGTACAGGGGGACCGGCAGTGCTCCGCCATTGCCGCCGCGTCGATCGTCGCGAAGGTCGCGCGCGACGCCCTGATGGAGGAGCTGCACCGGCAGGATCCGCGCTACGGGTTCGACCGCCACAAGGGCTATGCCACGGCGGAGCATCTCGCGGCCGTCGCCCGGTTCGGCTACTCGCCGGCACACCGCCGGTCGTTCAGACCGCCGACCTTGTTTGATACCATCGAGTGACCGGGTCGGCCGCCAGGGCACGGCCCGGCGGCCCGGAAGGACATCATGCCCGAGCAGTCGGAGCCGCCCGATCTGGACGCCGTCTTCCGCGACTTCCGCGAGGAAGTGCTGCGCGATGCCGAGCTGAGCGAGACCGAGCGCCAGTACAAGCTCGGTCTGACGTATCGCGACATGGGCATGATCGACGACGCGATCCGCGAGCTCGAGTGGGCCGCGCGGTCGCCGCGCCTCCGCTTCGACGCGGCGGCCCTCGTCGCCCGCCTGCAGCGTGATCGCGGGAATCTCGCGGCGGCCGTCGACTGGTTCGAACGGGCGGCCGAGGCGCCCGCGCCGTCACCCGATGCCGGGCGCGAGCTGCTCTACGAGCTGGCGACGACGCTGGAGGCGGCCGGCGAGGGGAGCCGCGCGCTGGCGGTCTACCTGGAACTGCAGACGGATGCCGCGGAGTACCGCGACGTGAACGCGCGCGTCGAGCGGCTGCGGCGCGAGGGCGCCGGGAGCTGAGCCCCGTGCGGAGGCTGCTGTTCGCAGCCTGCTTCCTCGAAGTGGGTCTGCTGCTCGTCATCCTGCCCTGGACCACGTTCTGGGACAACAACTACCTGTTCGATCTGGTGCCCCGCCTGCGGGACGGCCTGCACAGCAGCTACGTCCGCGGCGCGGTGTCCGGCCTCGGCCTGCTGAACATCGGCCTCGGCCTGCAGGACGTGAGCGCGGCCGTGTCGTCGTGGCTCGACGGCGCCCGCCGGGATCGCGGACTCGCCAAGCCCTGACCGGTTCCGCGGCGCCGGGGCCGCTGTGCGCATGCGTCTCTGCCTCGTGACCAATCGCGGGCGCCTGGCGCGACGCCTCGGTCTCACACCCGACGCCGCGCTCGACGCCATCGCCGCGCTGGCTGGCGACGCGGCCCGTGCCGGTGTCGACCTGATCCAGGTGCGCGAGCCGGGGCTCGAGGCGCGCGAGCTGGCGCAGCTCGTCCGCGCCGTCATCGCCGCGGCGCGTCCCGCCGGCGCGCGCATCGTCGTGAACGACCGGCTGGACGTCGCGATGGCCTGCGGTGCCGACGGCGTGCACCTGAAGGCGTCGTCGATGCCCGCCCGTGCGGTCCGCCGCCTCGCGCCGTCACCCTTCCTGGTGGGACAGTCCGTGCACGATCCGCGGGAGGTGCGCGAGGCGGTCGAGGGGGGCGTGGACTACCTCATCTTCGGGACGGTGTTCCCGTCGGCGTCGAAGGGCCCCGATTGGCCCTTGGCCGGGGTGGCCGGTTTGGGGGAGGCGGTGCGGGCAGCGGCGCCGGTTCCGGTCCTCGCCATCGGCGGGGTGACCCCTGAGACGGCCCCGCTGGCCGCGGCGGCCGGCGCGGCGGGCGCGGCCGTCATCGACGCGCTGCTGCCGGAGCGGATCCCGGCGGGGCCCGCGTTGTCCGGTCGCGTCGACGCGCTGCGCCGGGCGTTTGACAGGCCATCGGGCGTTTCCTAACATGGCGCGCAAACCTCATCCGCAACGCGGCACACATCTCACCAGGAGCGGGATGGCGGAGACCGGGAGGGTCACGGGCGTCGGCGCGAGACTGAAGCGCGCACGCGAGGCGCGGGGGATTACTCTGCGCGAGCTCGCCGACCGGACGAAGATCTCCACCCGATGCTTCGAAGCCATCGAGCGCGACGACCCGAAGCGCCTGCCGGCCGGCATCTTCGGCCGTGCGTTCGTGCGGACGTACGCCGTCGAGGTCGGCCTCGATGCCGACGAGACGGTCAACGACTTCTTCGCCCAGTTCGCGCCGCCCGAACCTCCGCCCGAGGCGTCCGCGCCGCCACCGCGCCGTGCCTGGCAGGACATCGATTTCGCAGGCCTGGCCCGGGATTTCGGGGGCTTGGCCAGAGCCGGCACGTTCGCGCTGCCGGTGGTCCTGCTCGCCGTCTGGGGCTGGTGGGGCTGGACCCGCGACAGCGACCCGGCCCCGATCGCCGCGACGCCGATTCCGGCCGTCAGCTACGACGTGCCCGCCCCCGGTCCCATCCGGTTTGCACGCGACGTGGCCACCCGCGACGAGGTCGTCCGGGCCGGCGGGCAGGTCGAGGGCTCGCTGAGCCTGCGGATCGAGGCGAACGACATCTGCTGGGTGTCGGTCACTGCCGACGGGCGCCTCGTGTACCGGCAGCTCATGACGCCCGGCGAGGACGCGACCATCGAGGCCGCGCGCGAGCTGCAGGTCCGGGTCGGAGACGCCGGCGCGGTCACCCTGTTCCTCAACGGCGAAAGAGTGCGGTCGCTCGGCGAGCCCGGCACCGTCGTTGCCGTTCACATCGACCAGCAGAACGCCCACGAGTTCGCCGGGTCCCGTCCGCTGATGCAGTAGGCCGCCCGGGCCGAAACAATCCCTGAGGGGAGACGTGTCCTCCGGGCATCGGGTGCCCGGCGACACCTGTCCCGCAGGGTGACATGGATCCGGGTGTTCGCAGTCCGCTGATCGATTTCTTCCGCCGCGGCGAGGTCGCACGTGACGTGCGCCTCATCGCCGCCCAGGGGGCGCTCGCCCCGCGCGCGCTCGAGCAGCTCGCGCTGCTGCTGATCCTCAAGGACGACCCCGACCCCGACGTCGCGCGCGCCGCGCAGAACACGATCGAGCGGTTGCCGCGCGCGTCGCTCGAGGCGTTCCTGCAGCGGAGCGACGTCCCGACCGAGATGCGGGAGTACTTCGCCGCCTCGGGCGTGGTTCCCTCAGGGGCGCCGCGGGAGGGAGACGAGCCGCTCCTCGAGACGGTGGAGGACGGGGAACCGGCCGACGCGCCGGAGACGGCAGCCGACTCCGAAGAGGCGGCCGTGAAGCACGTCTCGATGCTCGGGGTCATGGAGAAGATGAAGCTGGCGATGCGCGGCACCCGCGAGCAGCGGGCGGTGCTGATCCGGGACCCCAACCGGATGGTGGCGGCTGCGGTACTGAGCAGCCCGAAGCTGACCGAGACGGAAGTGGAGAGCTTCGCGCGGATGGCCAACGTCGCCGAGGACGTGCTCCGCGTCATCGGCGCCAACCGGAACTGGACGAAGAACTACGCCGTCGTCGCCGGCCTCGTGCGCAATCCGAAGACGCCCCTGGCCGTGTCCATGAACTTCCTGCACCGGATCAACGACCGCGACATCAAGATGCTCGCGATCGACCGGAACGTGCCGGAGCCGTTGCGCATCGCCGCGCGGAAGCGGCTCGCCAGCCATCGCGCGAGCTGAGCGGCCGTCCCGTATCGGGGCGGCCTCATCCGACGTCGGGCTTCTTCGGCGTCTTCGCGCGGGACCCGGAAGCGCCCGCGTCCTTCGGCGCGGCGCCGGCACGTGGCGCGCGCGCACGGGCGCGGCGCTTCGCGGCGCGCCGCCACTCGCGCTGCAGATCGGTGAGCCCGTGCATGTATCCCGCCGCGCGCTCCCGCGCCTCGTCCGAGGGCATCTGTCGCAGCAGCTCCAGCGCGCGTGCCATGTCGCGTTCGATGGTCTCGCGCGTCGTCGAGAAATAGAGCCGCTTGATCTCCTCGAACGGGTCGAGCATCGGGAGGCGGCGGCTCATCGTGCGCCTCTCCGGCGGCGGTTCCGGCGCAGCCGCTTCCTGAGCGCCGGAAGCCGGCAGGTGTTCAGGACGTCCGCGGTGGTCGCCCAGGCCCGCCGGGCCACGGCGACGCCGAAGCGCTGCGTCTGCAGCTCGCGCGTGCTGTGGGCGTCGCTGGAGATGACCAGCGGGATCCCGCGCTCGCGCGCGAGCCTGGCGATGCCGTCGTTGACGTCCAGCCGATCCACCTGGCAGTTGATCTCGATCGCGACGCCTTCCCGGGCGGCGGCGTCGAGCACGGCGTCCAGGTCGAACGCATAAGGCTCGCGGCGCAGCAGCAGCCGGCCGGTCATGTGTCCGATCACGTCCACCCACGGATTGGCAATCGCCGCCAGCAGGCGCTCGGTCATCCGGGCCGGCTCGAGCCCGAACTGCGAGTGAATCGACGCAACGACGATGTCGAGCTGCGCGAGGCAGTCGTCGGCGAGATCCATCGTGCCATCCGGGCGGATGTCGCACTCGATGCCCGCCAGCAGCGTGATCCCGTCGAGCTCGTCGCTGAGCGCGCGGATGCGCGCGGCGTGCTCGAGCGCCCGCGCCTCGTTCAGCCCGTTGGCCATCGCCAGCGACTGGCTGTGATCGGTGACCGCCAGGTACTCGTGCCCGAGCGCCCGGGCCGCCATGGCCATCGTCCGCAGGTCGTCGCGGCCGTCGGTCACGGTGGTGTGGCTGTGGAGGTCGCCGCGCAGATCCTCGAGCGTGACGAGCGTGGGCAGCGTGCCGGCCTCGGCGGCCTCGACCTCACCGCGGCACTCGCGCAGCTCCGGCGGGATCCACTGCAGGCCGAGCGCCTCGTAGATGCCGGCCTCGGTCTCACCGGCAATGGCCCTGCCCGACTTCACGTCGAAGAGCCCGTACTCGTTGAGCCGCCATCCGCGGTCGAGCGCGCGATCGCGGAGCGCGATGTTGTGCGCCTTCGACCCCGTGAAGTACTGGAGGGCCGCACCCTGCTGGGCGGGCGTGACCAGCCGCAGATCCGCCTGCAACCCGCCGTTCAGGAGCACGCTCGACTTCGTCTCGCCGCGTCCGAGCACGCGCTCGACCTGCGGCAGCGTGACGAACGCCTCCATGATCGCGGGGGGCGCGCCGGATACGAGGATGTCGAGGTCGCCGCAGGTCTCGAGCCCGCGCCGCAGGCTGCCGACGGGCGTGAGCGACGCCCCGGGATGCCGGGCCCTCAGCGCGGCGATCACGCCATCGGCGGCCTCCGCCACGTCGGCAGCCAGCCGGCGGCCCGCATACCGGCGCCGATCCTCGATCGCGCGCAGGATCAGCGCTTCCTTCTTCGCGCCGAGGCCGCGCATCGCGCGGAGCCGGCCGGCGCGGCAGGCCGCTTCGAGTCCGTCGAGCGACGCAATCTTCAGCTCGTCGTAGAGACGCTTGACCGTCTTCGGCCCGACACCCTGCAGGCGCAGCAGCTCGAGAATGGTGGCCGGGAAGTCGGCGAGCAGTTCCTGGCGGAACGGCGTGTCGCCGGTCTCGGCGAGCTCGCGGATGCGCGCGGCGAGATCGCGGCCGACGCCCGGCAGCTCGCGCAGCGCCGCGTCGTCGAGCGCCGCGACCGGCGTGGGCTCGGCGGCCACGGTGTCGGCGGCGGTGCGATACGCGCGGATGCGGAAGGGATTGTCGCCCCGAATCTCGAGCAGGTCGGCGATCTCGTTCAGCGCGCGTGCGATGGCGGCGTTGTCCACGTCTGACCGGGAATTATAATGGCCGGCGATCCGCCCGGCCGACCCCGCATCGCATGTCCCCTCGTCAACTGCGCCGCAACATCGGACAGCTGCTCATGGCCGGATTGCCCGGCCCCGGCCTGACCGTCGAGCTCGCGTCGATCGCGCGCGAGTTCTCGCTCGGCGGCGTCGTCCTCTTCGCGCGCAATGCCGAGGAGCCGGAGCAGCTCGACGATCTCGCGCGGCAGATCGTCGAGCTGGATCCGTCGCTGCCGCCGTGGGTGGCGGCGGGGATGGAGCGCGGAGGCGTTCCGGGCCCGGGGCGCGGCTTCACCGAGTGGCCGCCGCTGGCGATGCTGGGTCGCGCCGGTGACGTCGATCTCGCCCGGCGCTTCGGAACCGCCCTGGCGAGCGAGCTGCGCGCGGTCGGCATCACGCTGACCCTTGCACCGGTGCTGGATGTCGCGACGAACCGGGGCGATCCGGAGGCTGGCGATCGTGCGCTGGGAGACCGCGCCGATCTGGTGGCCACACTGGGCGCGGCGGTCGTCGAGGCGATGCAGCAGTCAGGCGTTGCCGCATGTGGCAGGCATTTTCCGGGAGGCGGCGGCGCGTCGATCGAATCGTCCGGGAACCTCCCGCTGGTCGAACACGATCCGGATCACCTCCGGCAGGTCGACCTGCGGCCCTTCCGCGCGGCGATTGACGCCGGCGTCGCGTCAATCATGGTTGGCCACGTGTTCGTCCCGGCGCTGGACGAGGAGGCGCCGGCGCCGTTGTCGCGGTCCATCGTGACCGGGCTGCTGCGCGACGAGCTCGGGTTCGACGGCGTCGTCTTCACCGACGATCTGGAACTGAAGCCCCTGACCGGGCGCATCGGGGTCCCCGAGGCCGCGGTGCGCGCCGTTCTGGCCGGCTGCGACAGTGTGCTCGTCTGCGGCGCCGACCCGGATCTGCAGTACGCCACGCTGGAAGCGCTGATTCACGCCGTCGAAGAGGAGCGGCTGCCGTACTCACGCGTCGACGCGGCGCTCACGCGTCAGCGGCGCGCGAAGGAGGACGCGCTCATGCGCCGCGCGGGCCCGGTCCGTCCGTTCCGCGAGCGGCGACGCATCGTCGGGTGCGAGGCGCATCAGCTGATCGCGGCCGAGATGGCACGTTTCCGGTGACACATGGCAGCAGGGGCGTGGCGCGCGCGGGCGCGTGCGGCCATGGGAAGTCGGGGCGGATCGCCTGAATCCGGGGACGATTCGCGTTACACGCGCACGCCGGTGCGCTAGAGTGAGGACGGCACGAACCACGGAGCCACAGAGAGGGCACAGCGGGCGTACCTCGCGATCCGGGACAGCCTCCCTGTGGACTCTGCGCCTCCGTGGTTCGTGACTCTTGCATCCGCTTGACACGGCCGCGCGCCGCGGCGGACGCGACGGGAGACGACACATGACGCGGAGCACCTGGAAGCTGGCCGTCTGCACGGCCATCCTGCTCGCGGGTCCGGCCGCCACCCGCGCCGATCAGGGGCAGACCTATTCCGGGCACGGCGCCGAGAGCGTCCCGCCGGAGAAGCTGGCGCAGTACGCGCCCGAACCGCTGCCGCCGGAGGTCACGCGGCGCATCCAGACGATGCTGGACGTGCGCGGCGCGGCGGTCGGGCTGATCGCCCCGCGCGGCGACCGGCTGTACTTCACCTGGAACATCACGGGCACGCCGAACGTGTGGCGGCTCGACGGCGCGAAGACGTTTCCGGTGCAGATGACGGGCGGTGAGGACCCGACCCGCATTGCCGGCATCACGCCGGACGGGCGGACGCTCATCGTCTCCCGCGACGTCGGCGGACAGGAGGATCCCGGTCTCTACCTGCAGCCGGCGGACGGCGGACCGCTGACCGTCGTGCACCACAAGAAGGGCACGCGGGCAGCGCTTGCGTTCGTCACCGACGACTCGCGCGCGCTGTTCTTCAGCGCGAACGACATCCGGCCCGACAGCTACGCGCTGTACCGCTACGACCTCGTGTCGAAGACCCGCGAGCTGATCCTCGACCAGCCGGGCGTGTGGTTCGCCGCGGACCACCGGGACGACGGCGGCGCCCTGAAGGTGCTCATGGTCAAGGCCACCGGGGCGCTCTGGCGCGAGTACGCCGAACTGGACGTCCGGACGAAGTCGCTGACGCCGCTGCTGGGACAGGGCGAGCAGGTCGAGTACGACGTGCGGTACGCGCCGACGCCCGGCGAGTTCTTCGTCGCGACGAACAAGCTGGGGGAGTTCCGGCGGCTCTATCGCTGGAAGCCGGGCGGCGAGCTGACGCCCGTGACGCCCGAGATGGCCATGGACGTCTCGGGGTTCGACATCGATCGGCCGCGCCGGCGGTTGTACTACACGGTCAACGACCAGGGATACCAGCGGCTCCGCGCGCTCGACGCGCGAACCCTCGATCTGCTCGAACTGCCCGTGCCGGCCGAGGCTGACGCGGTCGTCATCGGGTCGGCCAGTCACGATGGCCGGTTCGTCACGCTGGGCGTGGAAACCGCGAAGGCGCCGCGCAGCAGCTACGTGTTCGACTGGGAGACGCGGACGCTGACGCAGTGGGCCCTGCCCACGGCGCCGGAGATCGACCTCTCGCGGTTCGCGGTCGCGCGGCTCGACAGCTACACGGCGCGCGACGGCACGAAGATCCCGATGTTCGTGCGCTATCCCGCGCACTGCGCCCCCGAGGCCCCGCCGCGCGAGGAGCCGTGCCCGATCGTCGTCGAGTTCCACGGCGGTCCCGAGTCGCAGGCGACGCCAGGCTTCAGCGGCTTCGCACAGCTCTTCGTCGACGCCGGCTTCATCTTCGTCGAGCCGAACGTGCGGGGCAGCGACGGCTACGGCAAGTCGTGGCTCGAGGCGGACAACGGCGCGAAGCGCCTGAACGTGATCACCGACATCCAGGACGCCGGCGTCGAGCTCCGCAAGCGCTTCACGCGCAACGGCAAGGCGCCGCGCATCGCGATCACCGGCGGCAGCTACGGAGGGTACTCGGCGCTCATCGGCATGACGATGTTCGGGGGCACGTACGACGTCGGCGTCTCGATCGTCGGCATTTCGAACCTGCAGACGTTCCTGCAGAACACCGCGCCGTACCGCCGTGCGCTCCGCGCGAGCGAGTACGGCGATCCGGAGCGCGATGCCGAGGTGCTCCAGAAGCTCTCGCCGACGTCCTATCTGGATCGCGTGAAGGGGCCGCTGCTGATGATCCAGGGCGTGGACGATCCGCGCGTGCCGGCGGGCGAGTCGATCCAGATGCACGAGGCGCTGCAGGCACGCGGCGTCCCGTCCAGGCTCATCCTGATCGCGGGCGAAGGGCACGGCGCGGCCCGGCGGGGCGGCCAGGTCGTCATGATCGGCCACATGCTGCGCTTCCTCGAGGAGCACCTGCTCGGAGGCACCGGACCGGCCACGCATTGACGTGATTCCGCCCCGTCTGTCGCGTCTCGGCGAGCTCGGGTGGCTCGTCGCGTTCGAGCCCCGGCTCGATCCGGCCGTCAATGCGCACGTCCTGGCGCTCGCCGCCCGCCTGCGCGACGCCGCGATTCCCGGTGTCCGTGACATCGTCCCGGCCGTCGCCTCGCTCGCGGTGCACGTGGAACGGCACGAGGATGCCGTGCGCGCCGGCGAGACCATCGCACAGCTGCTGGCGGAGAGCGCGGAGCCGCCGCCGGACGCCGCGGCGGGCCGGCTGATCGAGCTGCCGGTGCGCTATGGCGGCGCGGATGGCCCCGACCTGGCCGATGTCGCCGCGGAGTGCGGCCTCGAGCCGCGGGACGTCGTGCGCCGGCATGTCGAGGCGGAGTACCGTGTCTTCATGCTCGGGTTCCTGCCCGGGTTTCCCTACCTCGGGGTCGTGAATCCGGCCATACAGGTCTCGCGGCGCGCGGAACCGCGGGCGCGCGTGCCTGCCGGCGCCGTCGGTCTTGCCGGGCCGATGACCGGCGTCTATCCGGTGGAGGGTCCCGGAGGGTGGCGGATCATCGGGCGTACGCCCGTCCGGCTCTTCGAGCCCGACGCGCCCCGGCCGGCGCTGCTGCAACCAGGCGATCGCGTCCGGTTCGTCCCGGTCGACATCGAGCCGGCGACCCACGCACACCGCGCACGCACATGACAGCGCTCGTCGTCGAACGCCCGGGACTGCTGACGACGGTGCAGGACGCGGGGCGGCGTGGCGGACAGCATCTCGGCATTCCGGTGTCGGGCTGGATGGACCCGTGCGCGGCCGCGATGGCCCTGGCGCTGGCCGGCGCGCCGCCCGATGCCGCGCTGCTCGAGATCACGGCGATCGGGCCGACGCTGCGGGTCGAGGGCACGTTTCCGATCGCCGTCGCGGGCGCCGAGTTCACGGTGCAGATCGGCACGCGTGTCCGGCGCGTGCCCTTCGTCGAGCAGGTCTCGGACGGAGAGGTCGTGACCTTCCGGGAACGCCTTGCCGGGGCACGGGCCTATCTGGCTGCCGGCGGCGGCCTGCAGACGACGGCGGTTCTCGGCAGCCGCTCGACCGACCTCCGTGCGAGACTGGGCGGTATCAACGGCCGCGCCGTTGTGGCCGGCGACCGGCTGCCTGTGGCGCCGGCGCCCGCACGCACGGCGGTGGAGGCCGCAATCCGCTGCTCCTGGCTGCGACAGCGGACCTTGCGCCTGCTGCCGCCGCCCGAGTGTGAGGCGGCGGTGGCGGGTCTTCGCGACGCGCTCTGCGGAACACCGGCGACGGTCAGCCCCCGGTCGGACCGGATGGGATATCGCCTGGAGTGTGCGCGACCGCTGCCGGTTCCGCCGGACCGGCTGCTCTCGCAGCCGACCGCTCCAGGTCTCGTGCAGGTGCCGCCCGACGGGCGCCCCATCCTCCTGATGTCGGATCGCCAGACGACAGGCGGATACGCGATCGCCGGTGTGGTGGCCGCGGCGGACATTCCCGTCGCCGCGCAGCTGCTCCCGGGAGACACGGTCGTGTTCGCCGCGTGCTCGTGGGAGGAGGCACAGGCCGCACATCGGGCCCGCGCGCGGGAACTGCAGGAAGCGATCGCGGCCTTCGGATCATGACGACGAGCGACGCACCATTGGATGCATTGCAGGAGACGCTGGCGCAGGCGCTCGGATCGGATCGCGTGGCTCGCAACCGGCCGCTTGGCCCGCTGACCACGTTCCGGATCGGTGGCCCGGCCGACCTGTTCGTCGAGCCCCGAAGCGAAGACGAGCTGGTCTTCTGCCTGGAGGCGGCCTCGCGACATGACGTGCCCGTCACGCTGCTCGGCGGCGGATCGAACGTGCTCGTCGCCGACCGGGGCGTCCGGGGACTCGTGTTGCGCCCGCAGGATCGCCGCATCGTGCTGGAGTCCCCGTCGCGGGTGCGTGCCGCGGCCGGTGTCACGATCAACGGACTCGTGCGCTGGATGATCGGCCATGGCCTGTCGGGGCTGGAGGCCTGGGCCGGCACGCCAGGTACGGTGGGAGGCGGCATCTACGGCAACGCCCACTACGGGGGACGTCTGCTGTCGGAATACGTCGTGTCGGTACGGCTGGCGACGCCGGCCGGCGACGTGATCGACGTGCCGGCGGATCAGATGGCCTTCGCGTACGACCGCAGCCGGCTGCAGGAGAGCGGAGAGATCCTGCTGTCCGCCGTGTTCGCGGTGTCGCCGGGACAGCCTGACGCGCTGCGCGCGACCGCCCGGGAGTCGCTGGCCTATCGGAAGCGGACCCAGCCGCTCGCGGCGCCGAGCGCCGGATGCATCTTCCGCAATCCCGGGCCGGACGAGGTGCCGGACGGCATACCTGCGTCGGCAGGTGCGCTGATCGACCGGGCCGGACTGAAGGGCGCGCGCGAGGGCGGGGCGATGGTGTCGCCCACGCACGCCAATTTCATCGTGAACGCGGGCGACGCGACGGCGGCCGACATCCGCCGTCTCGTCGAGCGGTGCCGTGCGGCCGTCGAGCGCCGGTTCGGTATCCGGCTGCTCGAAGAGATCGTCTACATGGGAGATTTCGAACAGGATGGTGGTGACGGCAGCCATTCCGCGCAGGGCAAGCCGGACGGGAGACACGCACGTTGACGACGCTGTTGATTGAAGGTGGTCATCGCCTCGAAGGACGGGTGGAGGTCGAGGGGAACAAGAACGCGGCGCTGCCGTTGCTGGCGGCCTGCCTCCTGACGGAGGAGGAGTGTGTGCTCCACAACGTGCCGCGCATCGGCGACGTCGAGGTGATGGCGCGGCTGCTGCTCGATCTCGGCGCCGAAGTGGACGGCATCGGGAGCACGACCCTTCGCGTGCGCTGTGCGAGCGTGACCAGGGACGATCCGGACCCTGCGCTGGTGGGCCGCCTGCGCGGATCCGTGCTGCTGCTCGGCCCGCTGCTGGCCCGCCGTGGCCGCGTCCGGCTGGCGCCGCCCGGAGGCGACTTCCCGGTACGCCGCACGCTGGCCACGCACCTGTCGGCGCTTCAGGCGATGGGCGCCCGCATCGTCAATCCGGACGGGCCGGGACATCACCTCGAAGCGCCAGATGGGCTCAGGCCCGCGTCGTTCTACCTGCACGAGGCGTCGGTCACCGGCACCGAGACGGCGCTCCTGGCGGCGGCATGCGCAGCCGGTCGCACGGAGATCAGGCACGCCGCGACGGAGCCGCACGTCGTCGAGCTCTGCCGCTTTCTCGAAGCGATGGGCGCCGGCATCGAAGGCGCGGGCACGTCGACGATCCGGATCGAAGGCATCCCGCGACGCCGGGGCGCGCAGCACACGCTGCAGGGCGACTACGTGGAGGCCGGCAGCTGGGCCGTGATCGGCGCGATCACCGGTGGCTCCGTCGAAGTCGCCGGTGCGCGGGCACAGGACGTCGAAGTGTTCGCCGCCGTTCTCCAGCGGCTTGGCGTGCAGATCGCGTTCGACGACGAGCGGCTGACGGTGGAGCCGTCACGCCTTGTCGGCGGTGGCCGCATCACGACCGGCGTGTGGCCCGCGTTCCCGAGCGATCTCGTCAGCCTGGTGACCGTGCTGGCGACCCAGGCGCACGGCAGCACGCTGGTGCACGACTGGATGTACGAGCTGCGCCTGTTCGCGCTCGATCAGCTGAGCGGCATGCGTGCCGATCTCTTCCTCTGCGACCCGCATCGCATCATCGTCAACGGGCCGACCCCCCTTCGTGGACGGACGCTGGACAGTCGCGACCTGCGATCCGGCATGTCGCTCATCGCCGCGGCGCTGGCTGCGGACGGGGAGAGCCGCGTCAGCCCGCTCGAGACCGTCGAGCGCGGCTACGGACGGCTCGTCGAACGGCTCGAGTCGCTCGGCGCGAAGGTGACGAGGCTGGCTCAGCGATCCGTGTAGCGGGCGGCGGGCAGCTGGCAGCCGGCCGTCGCGAGGAGAAGCACGAGGCAGCCGGCGGCTGGCAGGGGGGACGTGAAGCTGGCAGCAGGCGTGGGCGCAGCGGGCAGCTGACAGTCTCACGTGACGGCCAGCTGCCCGCCTGCTGCTGGCTACGGATTCTGCGGTGGCGGCGGCTCGGGCTGCGGCGGCGGCTCCGGCGGCGTGATCGGCTGGATGGGCCGCTGCTGATCGCGAGGCGGCTGCGGCTGCGTCGGCACGGGCGGTTCCTGCTCCTCCGGCTGCTGCTGCCCGGGCAGGCCCGGGATCTGCGGCGGCGCCGCCGGCAGGTCCGTAATCGACGGGCCCGGGTCGCGCCCGACCCGGAACGGCCGCAGGTCATCCTCCGTGAGATCCAGCACGCGGATGATGTGCGGCGTCAGCGTCAGGACGATGTCGGTCTCCTGCGTCTCGCGGCGGTTGCGGCTGAAGAGCCGGCCGACGATCGGCAGGTCGCTGAGGCCGGGCACCCCTTCCAGTACCCGCCGCTCGTCGTCGCGAATCAGGCCGGCGAGCATGTTCGTTTCGCCGTCGCGCAGCCGGATTACCGTCGTGATCGACCGGTTGCCGAACGTCGGCAGCCCGCCGAACCCGGTGCCCGAGACGCTGCTGACCTCGACCTTCAGCGCCAGCGACACCTCGTCGTTGTGATGCATGCGCGGCGTGATGTCGATGTTCACGCCGATGTTCTCGTAGTTGAACGAAGTCACCGGCTGCTGCGGGACGCCGCCCGTCGCGATGGGCGAGAACGTCGTCACCGGGACCGGGACGCGCTCGCCGAAGCGCGCCTGCGCCGGGATGCCCTCCGCCGTACGCAGCTGCGGGTTGGCCAGCGTGCGGGTACTGGAGTCCTGCTTCAGCAGGCGGTAGTAGATGCCCGGCACGCCCGTGACGAAGACGTCGGCCTGCGAGAGCCGCCGGAGCCCTTCGAGCGTCAGGCCCTCCTGGTTGACGTCGGCCGCGCCGTCGATGCCCGGCGACAGGCCGGTCGAGGTCGGCGACGCGAGCTGGATGCCGTACTCGCGCAGCCGGCGCCGATCGACTTCGAGCAGCTCGACGTCGATGACGACCTCGGGGCGCGCCTTGTCGATGGCCTGGATGATCCGGCCGGCCGCGGCGAGCCGCTCCGGCGTGTCCTTGATCGTGATCGCGTTGGTGCCCGGAATGCCGGCGACGCGCCGCAGGTCGACGACAATGCGGAGCAGGTCGATGGTTTCCTTGAGATCCGCGTTGCTCAGATAGAAGGTGCGGACGACTTCGTCCTCGTACTCGCGCCGCTTCGCGGCGGTGTCCGGCACGATCGTGATCGTGCGCGGCGAGGTGACGCGATAGAACGCCCGGATGCTCGACGTCACGGCGTCGAGCGCGGCGGCGAACGTCGAGTCGCGCAGCTCGATCGTGATGGGCACGTCGCGAAACGCCGGGTCGAAGGCGATGTTGACGTCGGCGAAGCGGGCCAGCGCCGTCAGCACCTCGCGCGCGCTCGCGTCGCGGAAGACCAGCGAGGGGGGCAGCACCACCTCGGGCACCTCGTACCCCTCGGGCCGGTACTCGCGCGACTTCTCGACCAGCGTTTCCAGCCGCGTCTGGCCGTCGCGCGAGACCGCGATCTTGTTGCGCAGCGCCGTGCGCGTGCGCCGGAGCTCCGCATCGACCTCGCCGTTGGTCGGATTCAGCTCCGCCGCAATCTGCAGCTCGACGAGCGCCTCCTCGTACTTGCCGGTCGCGGAGAGCCGGCGGCCGCGGTTGAAGTGCAGCTCGGAGGCGCGCAGCTTCACCCGGTTCAGCGCCAGCCGGATGTCCTGGTTGTCGGGATCCTCGCGCAGCGCCTGCGAGTACTCGGCGACCGCGCGGTCGTAGTCGTCGACACGTTCGGCGGCCTGGCCACGCTTGAACGCCTGGCCGGCCGCGCAGCCGGTGGCGAGGAGGGTCAGGAGCAGGAGTGCGGACCAGCGCAGGCGCGCGGCCCGGCGGACGTCAGCGCCCCGAGTCGGTGATGACATCGACGCCGCGAGGAATGGAGAACTGGAACTCCCGGTCGGGTACGCCGGTGTTCTCGCGGATGTTGCTGAAGACAAACGTGCTCTTCCCTCCCTGTCTGTCCGTCGTGACGAGCATGCGCCAGCGCAGGGTCTGGCGATCGACGACGAGCACGAGCGTCTCGTATTCGCGCTCGGGCTCG
>DASVDJ010000024.1:0-12263 GCA_036381155.1 Vicinamibacterales bacterium | reverse complement strand
CATGAGCGTCCCGTGTGGGAAGACCGGCGAGGGGTTGCCGGTGGGGATTCAGATTCTTACCAGACACTTCGACGAGGCCGCCATGTTCCGCCTCGCCGACGCGTTTGAAAAGTCCGGCGGAAACGCCGGTCCGGTTGACTGACGACTACTCAGAGGAGAACGCAAAACCGATGCCTTTCACATTGCCTCCGCTTCCGTACGCGCCCGACGCGCTCGAGCCGCACATCGACAAAATGACGATGGAGATCCATCACGGCAAACACCACGCCGCGTACGTCAACAATCTGAACAAGGCGCTCGAATCCGCGCCCGACCTGCAGAATAAGTCCGTCGAAGAACTGCTGGCCAACAACTGCGCGGCCGTGCCGGAGAACATCCGCACCGCGGTCCGCAACAACGGCGGCGGACACGTGAACCACACGATGTTCTGGAAGTTGATGGCGCCGAACGCGGGCGGCAAGCCGACGGGCGCGCTCGCGCAGGCGATCGATCAGTCCTTCGGCAGCTTCGACGCCTTCAAGGAGCAGTTCGCGAAGGCCGCCGCGGGCCGCTTCGGCAGCGGCTGGGCGTGGCTCATCGACAACAACGGCAAGCTGTCCGTCGAGAGCACGGCGAACCAGGACAACCCGATCATGGAAGGCAAGAAGCCGATCCTGGGCCTCGACGTGTGGGAACACGCCTACTACCTGAAGTACCAGAACCGGCGTCCCGACTACATCAACGCCTGGTGGAACGTCGTGAACTGGGACGAGGTGGCGAGGCTGTTCGGGAAGTAGGCGGTAAGCAGTAAGCAGTAGGCAGGGTCATCTCCCATCGCCTTGCTGCTTCCGTCGCGCCCGCCTCACACAGAGCACAGAGCGCACAGAGTAGACACAGAGGGCACAGGGGTCTCTTTGTAGATCCTCTGTGACCTCTGTGGTCTCTGTGGCCTCTGTGGCCTCTGCGGTTTCGTCAGGCGCTCAGATCCGCTCTGCGGCCTCGAGAATCATCTCCCGATCCGGATACTCCGTCTGCTTCTCCCCCACGAAGATCGCGCGGACGATCCCCTCGCGATCGATCGCGAAGAGCGCCGGCCGTGCGATGTTCACCGCGTCGATCCCGAGCCGGTGCCAGACGCCGTACGCCTTCGTGACCTCGCGCGTCTCGTCGGCGAGCACGTGGAAGGGCAGGCCGGTCTCCTGGACGTAGCGCGCGACCGCCCGCGCGCGCTGGGCGAGGATCGCGACGACGGCGACGCCGCGTCCGGCCAGTTGCGGGTGCAGTTCTGCCAGCTCACCGAGCCGGCCGCGGCAGTTCGGTCACCAGGTGCCGCGGTGGAAGGCGACCAGGACCGGCCCGCGCGACGTGTAGTCCGCCAGCACCTGCATCTGCCCGCGCGCGTCCGGCAGCGAGAAGTCCGGCGCGCGATCGCCCACCCGCAGCGTCGTCGATTCGTTCAGCATGTTGGCACCACCGGACACGACGGGTCTCCCGTCGCCTTGCTGCTTCCGCTACGTGTCCTCTATGAAATCTGTACCCTCTGTGGTCTCTGTGGTCTCTGTGGTGATCAGAACACCGTGACGTCCACCACCGTCCCGGCTTCCACGCGTCCGACGCCCTCACCGATCTCGAAATACCCATCGGCGTGCGCGAGGCTCGTGATCTCGCCCGACCCCTTGAACACCGGGATCGCCTCGCCCTTCTCGAGCCGCACCGGGTAGATCTGGTGCCGCTCCTGCGGCGAGTGCACCGTGTCGCGCAGCCGCGCGGTGACGCGGCGCTCGACCGGCGGCGGCAGCCGCGCGATGCGGCGCAGCAGCGGAGCGACGAGCAGGTACATGTTCGTCAGGCAGGAGACCGGGTTGCCCGGCATGCCGAAGACCGGCGTGCCGCGCACGGTCGCGAAGACCGTCGGCCGGCCGGGCTTCAGGCGCAGCCCTTCGAAGTGCACCTGACCCGCGCCGCCGATGATGTCGAGCAGGTAGTCGAGCTCGCCGACCGACGTGCCGCCCGAGAAGAGGACGAGGTCCTCCGCGAGGCAGGCCTCGAATGCGGCGCGCAGCTGCGCAGGGTCGTCGGGCACGCGCGGCACGGGCACCGGCTCGCCGCCGTGGGCGCGGATGGCGGCGGCGAGCGCCGCCGTGTTCGAGTCGTAGATCTGCGCCGGCCCGAGGCGCGTGCCCGGCGCGACGATCTCGTCGCCGGTCGAGAGAATCGCGACGCGCGGCCGCGCGTAGACGTCGAGCTCGGTGCGGCCGAGCGCCGCGGCGACGCCGATGCGCGCCGGCGTCAGCAGCGCGCCGGGGACGAGCGCCGTCTCGCCCGCGACGAGGTCGCTGCCGGCTCGTCCGATGTTCTGGCCGCGCTCCGCCGCCTGGTGGAACAGCACCGCGTCCCCGTCGCGCGACGTCTGCTCGATCATCACCACGGCGTCGGCGCCGTCGGGCACCGGCGCGCCGGTGGCGATGCCGGTGCACGTGCCGGGCGCGAGCGGACCTTCCGGCGCATGGCCCGTGTAGACGAAGCCGTGGAGCGGGAGGCGGACCGGCGCGTCGGGGGACGCGCCGGCCGTGTCCGCGGCGCGCACCGCGTAGCCGTCCATCATCGCGCGGCGGAACGGCGGGACGTCGAGCGTGGCGATCAGGGTCGTCGCAAGCACGCGCCCGTCGGCCGCGTCCAGCGGCACGCGCTCGACGCGCTCGATCGGCTCGCCGTGCACGGCGAGGATCGCGTGCGCCTCGGTGATCGCGATCAACCGGCGGTCGGGGCGGTACGGCATCAGCGACGCGCCTCCCGCACCAGATGCGCCAGCTCGGGGAGCACCAGCTTCTCCATGCCCAGCCGTACGGCGTGCTCCGAGCCGGGCAGCGCGACCACGACCGTCCGCCCCACGAGCCCCGCCGTGGCGCGCGTGAGCATCGCCGCGGCGCCGATCTCCTGATAGCTCAGCATGCGGAACAGCTCGCCGAAGCCGGGCAGCCGCTTCGTCAGCAGCCCGTCGATCGCCTCGAACGTGCCGTCACGGCTCGTGATGCCCGTGCCGCCGGTCGTGACGACCGCGTCCACCCCGTTCCGCGCCAGCAGTTCGATCGCGCCGCGCACCAGGTCGGGCTCATCCTGCAGCAGCGAGCGGCCGTGCACGCTGTGCCCGCCTGCCGTCAGCAACTCCGCAATCGCATTCCCGCTCGTGTCCGTGTCGGGCGTGCGCGTGTCGCTGATGGTGATCACGTGCACCGACACCGACGCCGGCGCCGTGCGCCGATGGTCCGTAGCCGACATGTGGTCGATTGTATTCGGGTCGGATCAGGTCGGATCAGGTCCGATCAGGTCTGATCAGGTCTGATCAGGTCCCGCCTCCGCGCTGCGCGCTCCGGCGGATCAGGTCGGATCAGGTCCGCGCGCCCGCTCGCCGATCTCTTCTCGCGGGCGCGCGATCAGGTCCCGCCTTCGGCGGATCAGGTCGGATCAGTTCAAGGCATCTCCGGGGGCTTTCCCGGCGACCCGGTCGCCCCCGGGCTGCCCGTAGCGGCGGACCTTCAAAGCCGCGCTGCAAGCGCGGTCCACCAGGACCGCGCACCGTGTGACAGCGAACACCCTCCGGGTGGTGAAAAGCGCGGCTGTTCATCCGCAGCCCAACGCCCAAGGCCCAGAGCCCTCTCCGTCGAACCTTGCGCCTCTTCCGTCCGGTGCGCTAAGATCATGGTTTCGTGAGTCGCCCGCGGCCCTTCCCGAGGAGCCCGCCGGATGCGACGGCCCGTGCGCCCTTAGCTCAGTTGGATAGAGCGTCTGGCTACGAACCAGGAGGTCGCAGGTTCGAGTCCTGCAGGGCGCGCCACTTCACACCATCCCCAGCTCGATCACCCGTCGCGCCATCGCGATCAGCGCCTCTTCCGCAGGCCTGCACCGGATTCCCAGCACCTCTCTCGCGGCCTGTGAGGACGTCCGCTTCGGGGGGCCCAGGTCCGGCACGAGCTGCCTGACCCCCGAATCGATGCGGCCGAGCAGCCGCGTCACGAAATCCGGCAGCGAGCCCTTCGGCATCTTCTTCCTGAACTGCGGGAACTCGCGCCCGAGAATCCGGGCCATGTCGGCCAGCATCAGCGGGCCGTCGGAGACGATGAAGCGGCGGCCGGCGGCGGCGGGCGTCTCGAGCGCGGCGAGGTGCGCGGCGGCGACGTCGCGAACGTCGGCGATCTCGACGCCCCAGTTCGGCACCAGCGGATAGCGGCCGCGCAGGAACATCAGCACGAGGTCGGCCGAGCTCTGCACGCCGCGATCGAGCGGCGGCCCCATGACGAACGACGGGTTGATCGACACGAGCGACATCGACGTCGGCGTGCCGTGCAGGAAGTTCCACGCCGCGCGTTCGGCCAGGGCCTTCGACCGCGAGTAGCTGTCGGTCCGCGGGGAGTCGGTGATCGCCCAGTCCGCCTCGGTGAGCACGCGCGTCGGGTCCGGCGGATGTCCGGCCCAGATCGCGGCGCACGACGAGGTCAGGACGGTGCGCTCGACGCCGGTGTCCGCAGCGGCGCGCAGCACGCGGAGCGTGCCGTCGCGCGCGACGGGCACGAGCGCGTCGCGTTCGACCGGCGCCACCAGCGGAAACGCCGACGCGACGTGGAGCACGTACCGGCAGCCCTGCACGGCCTCTGCCCAGCCCTCGTCGGCCAGCAGCTCCGCGTGCACGAACGAAAGCCGCGGACCGGGTTCGCCGACCGCGGCGCGGACCTCGGCCTCGGCCTCGGGGCGCCGGATGGTGCCGCGCACCCGGTACCCCCGGGCGAGCGCCTCCCGGATGACGTGCTTCGCGATGAACCCTCGCGCGCCCGTGACCAGCACCAGATCGCCCGAACCGCCCGCGTCGCCCATTCCGTCGCCTCCCTGTCGACGTCACGTGTCCTGTGCCGCATGCCGGCAAGCTCTGCGGCTCTCGACCCGATTGTTCCACATAATCGACGCATGGGCGTTCGCCTGGCGCCGATCGTCCGCGGCCGGCCGATCAACCTTGACGCGCTGCGCGACCGTCGGCTGGCCGTCGACGGCAACGGCGAGCTCTATCAGTTCCTCGCGCTGATTCGGCTCCCCGACGGCACGCCGCTGCGCGATTCACACGGACGCATCACCTCGCACCTCAACGGACTCTTCTACCGCGTCACGCGGCTGATCGCCGACTACCGCGTGCAGCTCGTGTTCGTGTTCGATGGCGCGCCGCCCGAGCTGAAGGCGGCGGATCTCGCGCGGCGCCGCGCGGTACGTGCCCGCTACGACGCGGAGCTCGCCGAGGCGCGTGCCGCCGGCGACCTCGCGCGGGCCTACTCGAAGGCGACGATGACGTCGAGGCTGAGCGGGGAGATGGTGCGGGAAGCGGTGGAGCTGCTGAGGCTGCTCGGGATTCCGGCGGTGATGGCGCCGTCGGAAGGGGAGGCGCAGGCGGCCCACATGGCGCGCGCCGGCCCCGTGTGGGCGGCGGTGAGCAAGGACTTCGACACGCTGCTCTTCGGCGCGCCGCGCCATGTGCGCTTCATGACGATCTCGGGCAAGGAGTTCCTGCCTAGCCGCGGCGCGTTCCGTCCGATCACGCCGGAGCTGATCGAGCTCGCGCCGCTCGTCGACGAGCTCGGTGTCACGCACGAGCAGCTGGTCGATCTCGCGATCCTGATCGGCACCGACTTCAATCCCGGTATCAGGGGCATCGGGCCGAAGCGGGCGCTGGCGCTGGTGAGGAAGCACGGCGCGATCGAGGCCATGCCGCCGGAGATTCGGGCGGAAGTGGAAGCGATTGCCCCGGCAATCCGCGAGCTGTATCTCAGGCCGGACGTCACCGACGACTACAGCGTCGAGGCCGGCGGCCCGGACATCGACGGGGTGGTCCGGTTTCTCTGTGAGGAGCGCGCGTTCTCGGAGTCGCGGGTGAGAGCGGCCCTCGGTCGGGCCTTTCCGCAAGGGTGACAGGGTCACGGGTCACAGAGGCACGGAGGGCACAGAGGCAACACAGAGTCGGTTGGATTCAGAGAATTGCCAACTGCCTACCGCATACGGCCGACTGCCTATTGCCTACTGCCTGCTATTTCGCCCTCCACATCCACACCGCCATTTCTCCCTCTCCCCGATGCGACCACGCGTAGTACGGAATGGCCGTGAGCGTGCGGCGCCCGCCCGTGCGGTCCGTGACCCGTGCCTTCAGCACCACCACGCCATTGAGCAGATCGGGCCGGTTCTCAATCTCGAACGCGGCATCATCCGGGACAACGAGGTCGAGGACGGAGCCGTCGTTGTCGATGGCTTCCGCTGCGTAGACGATCGGTCCGCGCTCCAGCGCGACCTTCCCGCGGTCATCCGCCACGCGGTCATCGGCGACGATGCGCCGGACGGCCATCGGGAGATCGAGCGTGACCGTGTCGCCCGGTGACCAGGTGCGCGAGAGGACGGCGTAGCCGCGTGTCAGCTGCGGCGCGACGCGCTCGCCGTTGATGCGGAGGTCGATCTCGCCAGCCGCATCGTCGACGTACCGGTACAGGTCGCTCGGGACCGGACGGCCGCGCGCCCAGCCGGGAATGCGCACGCGCAGCGCAAAGGCTCCCGGCTTCGCCGGCGTCAGGACGAGGGAGATGCGTCCGTCCCACGGGTAGGCTGTCTCCTGCCTGATGCGCAGTGGCGTGCCGTCCAGGGTCACGGAAGCGTCGCTCGCAACGAACAGATTGACGTAGAGCCCGTCAGGACCGGATGCGTAGATGTAGTCGGGGACCGACGGGATGAACCGCGCGATGTTGGTGGGGCAGCAGGACGCGTCGAACCATGGCTTGCGCGTCAGCGCGCCGTGGTTGAACGCGTACCGGCCGTCCGACTCGAGCGGGTTCGGATAGAAGAACGTGTCGCCCTGGAGCGACACGCCGGCAATCGCGGCGTTGTAGAGCGTCCGCTCCAGCACGTCGATGTACTTCGCGTCGCCCGAGCGCAGGAACATCCGCTGGTTCCAGTAGACGTTCGCGATCGACGCGCACGTCTCGCCGTATGCCGTGCGGTTCGGCAGCTCGAAGTCGTCGCCGAACGCTTCGCCGTCGTGCCGCGCGCCGATGGCGC
The DNA here is from genome assembly GCA_036381155.1 of Vicinamibacterales bacterium. Classification (GTDB taxonomy): domain Bacteria; phylum Acidobacteriota; class Vicinamibacteria; order Vicinamibacterales; family JAENWD01; genus JAENWD01. The sequence goes on along the minus strand of DASVDJ010000024.1, from coordinate 5,204 downwards.
CGGTGACGTACAGCTTCCGCGATACGACGTTGTCCCAGATCCGCTCCACCGCCCGGGCGTAGAGCGGGTCATCCTCGATCGCGGCGACGTCGACCATGCCGGAGTACATGTAGGCCGCGCGGACCGCGTGGCCGACGGCCTCGTCCTGCTGGACGACCGGCTTGTGGTCCTGGTTGTACGTGCCGAACAGCCTGCGGTTCGTCGCGACGCCGCGCTGGTCGAGGAAGAACTTCGCGAGGTCCCGGTAGCGCTGCTCCCCCGTGATCTCGGCCAGCTTCATCAGCCCGGTCTCGATGATCTGGTGCCCCGGCGGCGTGGTCAGCCGCCCGGGGCCGAACGTCCGGGCGATCAGGTCGGCGTTCTTCAGCGCGACGTCCAGCAGCGTGCGCTTGCCGGTCGCCCGGAAGTGCGCGTACGCGGCCTCGTACAGATGTCCCGCGTTGTAGAGCTCGTGGCTGCCCTGGAGCTCGAGCACCCATCGCGGTCCCGGCTTCAGCCACGGCGCCGGGCTCTTCGTCTCGTCGATGGTCTTGTACGTCGTCAGGTAGCCGTCCGGCTCCTGCGCCGCGGCGATCTTCGCGATGATGCCGTCGAGGAACCGGTCCAGTTCGGGATCGGGATGGCTCTGGAGCGAGTACGAGGCTCCTTCGATGAGCTTGTACACATCGGTGTCGTCGAAGGGCATCTTGCCTTCGTACGTGCCTTCGCGCAGGCCGGCGGCCACCTCGAAGTTGCGGATGCGCCCCTCGTCCTCGCTCTTGCGGAAGCCGAAGGGAATCGTCACCGAGCGGTTCGTCTCCACTCTCGAGGACCAGAAGCGGTCGGCGAGGCGGACGTCGGTGAACGGCACGGAGCTCAGCCGGTAGCCCTGGCTGTCGGTCTCCGCGACCCCGAGGAGCAGGAGTGCCAGGGCACCGGCCAGGCCGATGAGGGCGAGGTACTGGCGGGCCATGTGGTGTTGCGAGACAATACCGCACAGAGGGGAAGCCCATCCACCGCCAACTGCCGTGGCGAACCCCTTGCATGCACCGCCTCATCATGCGTGCTGGTGTATTGACTCTGTTCGTCGTCTTCGGCGCCGCGACCGCGTTCGCGCAGCCGGTCGAACACGGTCTCGATCGGTTCGACCCGTACGACCCCAGCGACGCGCAGCTGCTCTCGGAGTATGGCGGCGCGCTGGCCACCGAGCTCCCGATGCGCGAGCTGCGCCAGCTCGACATCTACAACCCGACCGAAGCGGCCATCCGGCGCGATTACGGCGGCGGGCTGCCGCTGTGGGTCTGGTACCCGCTCTATGCGCCCGGGCCCGTGCCGTACGTGCGGCGGCCGCCACCAATGCGCCATTCGACTCCCCCGCCGCCCGCCCACGGCGAGCCGCAGGCTCGCTCACGGCGACGTGCGCCAGCGGCTGAGACGGAGCTGGGGCCGACGGGTCCCCCGGGACCGACGCGGATGGGCACGCTGATGAAGCCCGAGAGCAACGACGGCGTCTGGATCGAGTTCGAAGGCCGGCGATGGCTCAGCGCCGGCAAGGCGGTGCCCTTCGACCCGGTCACCTTCCAGCGCGCCGGCGAGCACAACGGGTTCGTCGTCTATCGGCGCGCGGTCGGCACTGACGGGCTGATTTATCTTCCCACCCGCGAAGGACTGGTCGCGCCCTACAGACTCAAGTAGCTGGCGGCTGGCGGCTGGCGGCCGCTTCGGCGCTGCGGCAGTGACGCGTGACAGCGAGGAGCGCGACTGAGCGCAGCTGGTTGCCGCTGTTCAGATGCGCCCCAGGGCCCAAGGCCCAAGGTCCAAGGTCCAAGGCCTCACCGCGTCTCCAGACGCACGACGTCCGGCCCGTCCATCGCCTCATCGACCCGCGCGGCGGCTGCTCTTGCACGTTCGTGAGGTCTCGCCGACGCGGCGCCAGGCGAGCCTTGTCACCGCGCTTCGACTACATTGGCGGAAGCCATGACGACCCAAGCCCGACCGTTCGCTCCGGGACGCCACCTGGTGACGCGCGACGGCGCCACTGTCTTCGTCCGCTCCGCGGAACCCGGCGACGTCGATGCGCTCCGCGCGCTCTACGACTCGCTCTCCCCGGAGAGTGCCTATGCGCGGTTCCTCGGCTTCGCGCCGGCACAGGCGGACTGGCTCGAGCGCCTCGTCGACCCCGCCGACTCGGACACCTGCACCCTCGTCGCCGAATCCCAGGGGCGCATCGTCGCGACGGCGAGCTACCTGCGGAACCCGCGGAAGCCGCACGAGGCGGAAGCGTCGTTCACCGTCGCCGACACGTGGCACGGACGGGGGCTCGGCACGCTGCTGCTCGAAGGGCTCGCGCGCGCGGCGCGCGAGAACGGCATCGACTGGCTGTACGGCTGGACGCGCACGGACAACGACCGCATGCTCGGCGTGTTCCGCGAGGCGGGGTTCCCGACGGCGTGGACGCACGACGGCGGCCTCGTGCGCGCGACGCTCGATCTGTCAGGCGTGGATGCGTTCGCCGAGCGGCACGCGCAGCGCGCGGAGACGGCCGCCTACGAGTCGATCCGCCCGTTCCTCGAACCGCGCAGCGTCGCCGTGATCGGCGCGAGCCGATCGCGCGACAAGGTCGGCGGCCAGCTGTTCGCGAACCTCCACGAGACCGGCTTCACGGGCCGGCTCTACGCCGTGAACCCGTCGGCGGACTCGATCGACGGGATCCGCTCGTATCCGTCAATCGCCGCGATTCCGGACCCGATCGATCTCGCCGTCATCACCGTCCCCGCGCCGGCCGTCCCCGACGTGGTCGACGAGTGCCTCGCGAAGGGGATCAAGGCGCTCGTCGTGATCACCGCAGGGTTCGCGGAAACCGGTGAGGATGGGCGAGCCCTTCAGGAGCGGATCCTGCACAACGTCCGGCGCGCCGGGGCGCGGCTCATCGGCCCGAACTGCATGGGCATCCTGAACACCAGCGACCGCGTGCGGCTCAACGCGACGTTCGCACCGGCGTTCCCGCCGCCCGGCCGCGTCGCGATGTCGACGCAGAGCGGCGCGCTCGGCCTGGTGCTGCTCGCGTCGGCCGGGCGGCTCGGGCTCGGGATCTCGTCGTTCGTCTCCATCGGCAACAAGGCCGACGTGTCGGGTAACGACCTCATCCAGTACTGGACGCAGGACTCCGGCACCGACGTCATCCTGATGTACACGGAGGGCTTCGGCAACCCGCGGAAGTTCGCGGAGATCGCGCGGCGCGCCAGCGCGCGCAAGCCGATCGTGGTGCTGAAGGCGGGCAGGACGGCGGCCGGCCTGCGCGCGGCGCAGTCCCACACCGCCGCGCTCGCGACCGACGATGCGGTGGTGGATGCGCTGCTGCATCAATGCGGCGTGATTCGCGTGCGGAGCATGGAGCAGCTGTTCGACACCGCGCTTGCGCTCGTGCAGGAGCCGCTGCCGCGCGGCCGCCGGACCGCGATCCTCACGAACGGCGGGGGCGCCGGCATCCTCGCCGCCGATGCGTGCGAGACGGAGGGGCTCGAGGTCACGACCCTCGAGGAACGGACGGTGGCGGCCCTGCGCGCGTTCCTGCCCGCGGCGGCGGCGACCTCGAACCCGGTGGACATGATCGCGTCCGCGCCCCCCGAGCACTACGCGCGCGCAATTCCGCTGCTGCTCAGGGACGAGAACGTCGACAGCCTCATCGTCCTCTACGTGCCGCCGGCGGTCAGCGATCCCGACGCGATCGCGCGCGCGGTCGCGGAGGCGCTCGACGCGGAGCCGCGGGCGAAGCCGGTGGTGTTCTGCTTCCTCAGTCCCGACCCGAAGCCCGCCGCGCTCGACCGGGTTGCGACGTACCGGTTCCCGGAAGATGCCGCCGCGGCACTCGCGCGGATGACCGCGCATGCCGAGTGGCGCCGCACGGCGGCCACCAGCCCCCGCCCGGCGCCCGAGGTCGACATGCGGCCGATCCGCCGCCGGCTTCAGGAGATGCTCGCGTCGGGAACCAGGTGGCTCGATCCGGTGGAGGTCGATCGCGTGCTGCGCGACGCCGGCGTGCCGATGGTGCGTGCCGAGGCGGCGTCGACCGAGGACGAGGCAGTGCAGGCGGCCGGGCGGATCGGGTTCCCGGTGGCGGTGAAGGTGGTGGGACCCGAGCTGATTCACAAATCCGACGTGAAGGGCGTGCACCTGAACCTGCGCGACGCGGCGGCGGTGCGTGCGGCCTGGCAGACGATGCGCGAGGCCGTCGGCGATCGCATGACCGGCGCGTTCGTCCAGCAGATGGCTCCGCCGGGACCCGAGTTCATCGTCGGGTCGGTGACGGACCGGCTGTTCGGTCCCGTCGTGGCGCTCGGGGCGGGAGGCACGCTGACCGAGCTGATGGCGGACGTGTCGTTCCGGCTGCCGCCGCTGTCGGAGTACGACGTGACGTCGATGCTGCGCGGCACGCGTGCCGTGCGGCTGCTGCGCGGCTTCCGCGGCGAGCCGCCGCGCGACGAGGGGGCGCTCGCGGACGTGCTGCTCGCCGTGTCGGCGCTCGTCGACGGCTGTCCCGAGATCCGGGAGCTCGATCTCAACCCCGTGCGTGTCTACGAGCGCGGCGCGCTCGTGCTGGATGCACGCATCCGGCTCGGGGAGCCATACGGCCCCCCGCCGGGACGCGTCGACTACTGACGCAGGGCCGAACTTCAGTTCGGCCAGGAGAGCGGCTGGCGCTGACGTTCGGCCCCGCGCCCTACGTGGACTTCAGGTCCATCGGCCCGCGCTCGGCCAGCGCGCTGCCGAACGGCGAGCGGCACATCAGGATTGCCGTCTGGTCGTCCGCCGACTCGATCTGCAGCGCCACCTGCTGGCCGCCGTCGGGCTGGTCGATGCGCAGGTGCGTGACGTGATCGATCTGGTGCGTGAGCTGGCTCAGTCCGGCCCCCGCGTGCACGTAGACCGTGGGTGCACCGGCTCCCTCGCCGGTCACGCCGATGAGCGGCAGCCCCTCGATCTGATGCTGCGACCCGACCTCGGGGCCGATGATGTCGAGCGTCGCAGGCCATCCCGCATACGCGTTGCTGAACCTGTCGAGAAAGCTGCCCCACTCGGCCTGGGGAATCTCGCGCGTCGCCATGGCTGGCTCCTCCAGCTGCTCAGGTGATTCCGTCCGACAACTACCCGCAAGAACGGTGCCCGCCCCTCCGCCCAACGGGCTCCGGAGGGCTTCGGCGGGACCTGATCCCACCTGATCCGAC
>DASVDJ010000023.1:0-4599 GCA_036381155.1 Vicinamibacterales bacterium | reverse complement strand
GGTTCCGCGGACCCGTTGCGGCTGATCCACGCCCGTCAACGTCGCGTCCATCGACGAGTACGCGCCAAGCTCCTCGATCGTCTGCTTCCGCTCCCACGCGTAATAGGTGTGGTTCGTGAACAGGACGCCCGTGAACGGCGTCGTCGCTCCCTGGTGCGCTTCGCCGATGGTCACGATCCGATCGGGATCGGGGTAGGGAAGCGGCCGCAGCAGCACGCTGTGGACCACCGAGAACACGGTGGCGGTGCCGCCGACACCGAGTCCAATCGTCAGGAGGGCGGCTGCTGCAAAGCCGCGATCTCTGGTCAGGTGCCGCAGGCCATGTCTGGCGTCCTGAAGGAATGTCGGCATCCCCTCCTCCTGGTCCGGTCCGCTTCCGGCAGGAACTCTATTGCGTCTGGACCCGCCGCAGTCGCGTGCGCGAGTAGACCTCGAACGGCTTGTCCCCCTGGGCGAGCTCGAAGATCTCCTCGAACTCGTCGGGCCCGTGCACGATGTACGTCTCCCGGGCACGCCAGCCCGGCGGCGTGTTCTCCAGCGCCTCGCTCACGAACACCAGCTGGCCGGTCGACGGTGATGGGTCCTGCACGTACTGCGCGACGAACGACTCGACGTGGAACTGCCGCAGCAGCAGGAGCTTCCGCGCCCGATCGTAGCTGATGTACGAGAGGTGCTCGTGGACTTCGCCCTTCGGGTTGCCCTCCTGCGGCGGATAGGTGGAGGTGTTCCGCTCTTCGATGAACTGCTCCCGCAGGACGAACCGGTATTCGCGGCGCACGGTGCCGTTCCCGGGACGACCGGTGCTGGTGCCCTCCCACGTGCCGAGGAGGAACCTGACGGGCGCCCAGCGATCAGTAGCGGATGTTGTCTGCGGCGCTGCGTGCGGTGCAGCCGCCGTCATCACCGCCAGGCCAGCGAAGACGCATCGCAACAGGTTCATGGTCATGCTCGTCGGGTGACCGACCTGGAGTTCGGCCCTGCGCTGCTCAGAACCCTTCCATCATCCAGATGTCCGACTGTATCCGCAGCACCGTCGTCAGCAGGTGCGTGCCGTCGCGGCTGAGCGTCATCCGCAGGCTGACGCTCAGCGGTCCGGTGAACGTGAGGTCGGCGGGCAGCAGGCGCACGAGTCGAACGGCTCCCGACCCGGCGTCCACGGCGTCGAGACGCCAGCCGTCGTCGTCGCCGACGAGCGCGTAGATGGTGCGGCTGTCGTGACTCCAGGCGATGGCGCGCGGACGCGTGCCGGCGACGAGCACACGACGTGCGCCGCCATCAGCCGCGACGAGCGACAGGCCATCCGGACTGTCGTGCGCGATCCATGTGCCGTCGGGCGACCACGCCAGCAGATGTCTGAACACGTTCGCGGCGCTGACGAGGGGCACCGGCGGTTCGCTCGAGCCGACGCGCTCCTTGAGGATCTGCACGGATCCCGCGCGCAGGGCGGCGTAGGCGATCCAGCGCCCGTCGGGCGACCAGTCCGGCATGAACGTCTCCGCGTCGGCCGGCCCGAGGCGGACGGGCGTGCCGCCGGACATCGGCGCGATCCAGGTCCTCGCCTCGTCGCCGATGAGCTGCTGGAACGCGACGCGCTGTCCGTCGGGCGACGGCACCGGCGCGGTGAGGATGCCGACGTCTTCGTTCGGGAAGTCGCGCGGGGCAACGATGGCACGGTCGAAGCCGTCGGGCGCGCGCACCCGGATCTCGTCGCGGCCGCTCTGCGTGGAGGCGTACACGATCCGGCCGTCGGCCATCGAGCCGCCGGACGACTCGTCGTGACTGGCCGCGATCACGTCCCGGACGGTGGAGCCGTCAAGCGGGATCTCGACCAGGTCGAAGTTGGAACGCCCCATCTCGAACGCAATCCGCCGACCGTCGGGCGATACGGACGGCGCCTGTTCTCCCGCCAGTCCGTCCGTCAGCCTGGCGAGCGAGTCGGCATCGAGCCGCCCGAGCCAGAGCCCCGGAGTGCTGCGCGATGCGAGCGCGACGCGACGGCCATCTGGAAACAATGCGATGGCAGGCGGGCTCAGCCACCGGTGCGATGCGAACACCTGCCGCGGTGCGGTCATCATCCCGGGGGTCGTCCCGGTGATCTCCCACACGCCCGGCGTCTGATCCGCCGGGTTTTCGGGATGCGGCAGGAAGCCGGAGAGCAGGAGTCGTGTCCCATCCGGCGAGAAGCGCAGGAACACCGGCTGGAAGCTGCCGCCGCCGACGAAGCCCCGCTCGTACCGGACGAGGGCGCCGTTCGGGGGTGATGCGATCCACAACGCGGGCGTCCGGACCGTTCCCTCGGTCGTGATCCTCCAGCACGCCAGCGTCCGGCCGTCGGGTGAGAGCGCCGCGGCGGCGTACGCGCCGGCGTGCAGCAACTCCGGATCGCCGCCCACACGGCTCACCGACCAGACGCCGTCGTCGTCCACGTACCCGACGCGCGTGCCGTCCGGCCACCAGAAGACGGTATGTGGACTTGCGATACGCGCGACGACAGTGATGGGCGCCGTTGCCTCCAGGTCCTTGACGACCAGGCTGAAGCCGGCGCCGGTGCCCGCGGGAGAGGAGGCGTTCCCCGGGCGCCGGGCGCTCGCGAAGTAGGCGATGCTGCGTCCGTCCGGCGACCATTCCGGCTGCGCCTGGACCGCTGCGTCCCGCGCGAGCGGCGTGAACCGCCTGGCCCGGAGATCAACGCTGTCGCCGCCGGTGGACCGCGCCAGCCACATGACGAGGGCGCCGGCGAGCGCGCCGGCGACCGCCGCGGCCACGACCGCGGCGCGACGCCCTGGCGAGCGGCGCCGCGTCGCCTCGATCGCGGGCGCCGTCGCGGTGCCGCTCGTGCCCGTGGCCGCCTGCAGCGCGAACGCCATGTCGCGCGCCGACTGGAACCGCTCGTCCGGCTGCTTCTCGAGCGCGTGGCGCACGACCTCCGCGAGCGCCGGTGGCAGCGCGCGGCCCGACACGGTCAGCTCCGGCGGATCCTGCGTGAGGATCGCGTTCATCGTCTCGACGGCGGAGTCGCCGGTGAACGGCCGCGCGCCGGACAGCAGCTCGTAGAGGACGACGCCGAGGCTGAACAGATCGGATCGGTGATCGACTCGCCCGCCGCGTACCTGCTCCGGCGACATGTAGCCGACCGTGCCCAAGACCGTGCCGGGCGACGTGGCCGTGTGGAGGCGCGTGCTGTCCGCCGCGTCGGCGAGGCCGTCGGCCTGCTTCGCGAGGCCGAAGTCGAGGATTTTCACGCGGCCGTCGGTCGTGACGAACAGGTTCTCGGGTTTGATGTCGCGATGGACGATCTGCCGCGCGTGAGCCGCCGCAAGACCGGCGGCCGTCTGGCGCGCGTAGTCGACCGCCTTCGACACGGGCAGCGGACCGGCGGCGAGCTTCGCGCGCAGCGTCTCGCCCTCGAGCAGCTCCGCGACCAGGAAGGGCTGTCCGTCACAGTCCCCGATCTCGTAGATCGTGAGGATGTTGGCGTGATTGAGCCCGCCGGCCGTCTGCGCCTCGAGGGTGAAGCGCCGCAGCCGGTCGGGGTCGCGCGCGAACGAGGCGGGCAGGACCTTGAGCGCGACGTCGCGATTCAACCGCGTGTCGCGTGCCCGGTAGACTTCGCCCATTCCGCCTTCGCCGACCTTGGCGACGACGTCGTAGGGCCCGATCCGCCGGCCGATCACGGGCGCCACCTCCGCTGGGGATCGGAGAGGATGCGGCTCATTGGGTGGCGGGAATCATAACCCGCCGGGGGCTGGGATTCGTGTAGCAGGCGGCTGGCAGCAGGCAGCGGGCAGCGGGCAGCGGGCGGCCGGCAGCTGGCAGCAGCCTGCCATGGGGTTACTGCCAGCCGCCAGCCGCCAGCTGCCAGCTACACCCTTCACGATCGCAGGATCTTCTCCATCTTCTTGCCCCTGGCCAGTTCGTCCACCAGCTTGTCCAGGTACCGGATCTTCTGCATCAGCGGGTCCTCGATGTCCTCCACCCGGTAGCCGCAGATCACGCCCGTGATCTTGGACGCGTTCGGGTTCATGCGCGGCGCATCCGCGAAGAACGTCTCGAAGTCGACCCTTCTCTCGATCTGCTGCTGCAGCGTCTGCTCGTCGTAGCCGGTGAGCCACCGGATGACGGTGTGGACCTCTTCCTTCGTGCGGCCCTTCTTCTCCGCCTTGGCGATGTAGTGCGGGTAGACGCTCGCGAACGCTGTCTTGAATATCCGCGTGGTGTTCATGGACTCTGCGTGTCATGACCGGCTGTCGAGGATCGGCCGGCCCGATGGGCGTCCGGAACGGCGCCGCGCATTGTGCCATGCCTCGAGCGGCGCCGTGAAGGCAGCGAGGGAACCCTGATCCAGTCCGGCAGGCGCTCAGTGTCTGCCACGAAAAATTTCCGGAACGGTCGAGCCGCGTCGGGTCTGTTCTGTCGTATCGTAGGCGCCTCGCTCGTAACCGGGGGAGCCTGGCTCCGCCGGCGGGCGCTCCCCACCCGCCAGGAACCGATGGCGGTGGATGATGGCACCTGCACTGCCGGTGCTGCTGCTCGCCGCAGCCTGCGGACTCACCGTCCAGGCGAGCGTCCCGCGCGCTCGGGCGCCCGCTACCTCGGGCG
>DASVDJ010000022.1:0-27641 GCA_036381155.1 Vicinamibacterales bacterium | reverse complement strand
GGACCAGAACCGGACCGCGGCGTCCGGCGGCACCGCCACCGAAGCCGAGGTGCGCGCGATCTGCGGCACCTGTCACGCCTACCCGGCTCCCGACATCCTGCCGCGCTCGGAGTGGCCCGATTCGGTCGGCAAGATGGAGCTGTTCCGCACGGGCCGCCCCGTGCCCGTGGGCCCTCCGGGCACCATCGCCCGTCTCGTCCAGCTCCCTGACGACATGCAGCGGGTGCTCCGGTTCTATCTGGCCAACGCCCCGCGCCGGCTCCCGGACCCCGATCCGTGGCCCGCGGTCGAGCGATCGCCGCGTGTCCGCTTCGAGCCGCGCGCCCTCTCGCTCCCCCGCCCGCGCCGCACCCCCGCGATCTCGAATGTCAGGTTCTTCGACCTGGAAGGCGACGCGAAGCCCGAGATCGTCGCCACCGACATGCGGTACGGGTACGTGCTCGTCGGCCGGCCAACGGATCCGGAGCGGCCGCACCTCGAGATCGTCGCCGACGTCCCGCATCCGTCCCACGTCGAGGCCGTGGACTTCGACGGCGACGGCCTGCGGGACCTCATCGTCGCGGATCTCGGCTCGTTCCCACCGGAAGATCACGACCGCGGCGCGATCGTCTGGCTGAAGCGGCGGGAGGACGGCACGTACGGCGCGCTCGACGTGCGCGGATTTCCGCGCGTCGCGGACATCCAGGCCGGCGACTTCGATGCCGACGGCAAGCTCGATCTGCTGGTCGGGGCCTTCGGCTGGCGCAAGACCGGCTTCATCACGCTGCTGACGAACCGGACCGTCGACTACACGCAGCCGTCGCTCAGCTCCAGGCAGATCGACCCGCGCAGCGGCACGATCCACGTGCCGACGGCCGATCTGAACGGCGACGGCCGCCTCGACTTCGTCGCGCTCCTCGCCCAGGAGCACGAAACGGTGGTCGCCTATCTCAACGACGGACAGGGCGGCTTCACGCCGCAGACGATCTACACCGCGCCGCACCCGAACTGGGGCTCGTCCGGCATCCAGCTCGTGGACTTCGACGGGGACGGAGACCTGGACGTGCTGATGACGAACGGCGACTCGTTCGACGACGCGCTCATCAAGCCGTACCACGGCATTCAGTGGCTCGAGAACACCGGCACGTTCCCGTTCACCGCGCATCCGATCGCGCCGATGGCCGGCGTCCATCGCGCCCAGGCCGCCGACCTCGACGGAGACGGCGACCTGGACGTCGTCGCCTGCGCGCTGCTGGGCCAGACGCGGCAGGAATCCGACATCGATCTGCCGGCGCTCGTGTGGCTCGAGCGGACCGGCCGCAATACGTTCACGCGCCACACGCTGTCACGGGGCGTGCCGCAGCATGCCTCGCTCGACACCGCCGACTTCGACGGCGACGGCGACATCGACATCGTCGTCGGCAACTTCGCGGCGTCGCGGCAGGTGGAGTCGTCTCTGGTGTTGTGGGTGAACCAGCTGAACCCGAGGCGCCAGCCCTTGGTCCCGGACAAGCAGGCGGTAGGCAGTAGGCGGTTCTGATCTGAGTAGCTGGCAGCTGGCAGCAGGCAGCCGACAGCTGGCGGCTGGCGGCTGGCGGCTGGCAGTCACGATCGCTGCCTGCTGCCTGCCGCCTGCCGCCAGCTACAGATTTCAGAACTGCTCTGCGGCCTATGTGTCCCCCGCGGTTTGCAGGCGCCGCAACGAAGGGGCTTACCACTCCACTCTGAAGTACGCCGTCCTGACCTGCTCCTGCCCCGCCTGGCGGAGCACCAGCCGCAGCTCGAACGTGCCCTCCGGGAAGTCCGCGATCGACATCTTGGCGACGTGCTGCACGCGCCCATCCCTGGAAGCCGTGGGCAGCTCGACGGGAGCCGATGCGAGCACCCGGCCGTTGTTGAGGACTTCGGCCGTCGCCGTCGTCTCGCCGGCCCCTTCGGCCGGATGGAACGTGAAGTAGAACAGCAGGTCCTGGTCGACACCGCCGCGCAGCGGTTCCCCCGCGTTCGGGTACAGCAGCAGGTTGCCGTAGTAGAACGGCAGCGCCGCCGCGTCGTCCTCCACCCGCTCCACTTCCTCGACACGGCGCACGCAGACCAGGCTGCTGGCCGTCAGCCGATCCGGAGACCAGCCGGGAACGGTGAGCGTCGAGAGCCGCGCGCTCGCGCGCTCCGCGATCGCATCGTAGACGACGGTCTCGAGCGTGTAGACGCCGGGGCGCAGCTCGGGCTGCCGGTAGAAGAGGATCTCCCCCTGCTTCGCCTGCTCGACGTCCTTCGCGTCGCCGACGAGGACGTACTGCTGGCTCAACGTCCGGACGACCTGCCCCTGCGCGTCCTTCAGTCGCGCAACGACGGCCGCCTGCGCCGAGTACGTCCCGCGCTGGCGGTCCACCTGGTACGCCAGCACGTTCGTGCGCAGCTGCACGACGATGGGCGCCACCGTGGCGGCGCCGGGCGTGGGAAACGCGAACCCGGCCGCGTGAATCGGGAAATCGTTGGGTGGCTTCCCGGCGTCCAGCACGGCCACCGCCGGCGCCTCGTAGCTCGGGACCGGCACCGTGGTCGACCGGACGGCGTAGTAACCCTTCCGCGAGAACACCTGCGTCCCGTCCCGCTTCACCTTCACCTGGATGGTCCGGAACTTCCCGTCGAAGTCGGGGTTCGTCGGCGAATACGTGAGCAGGTAGTGGAAGCGGTTGTCCTCGTCGATGCGACGGAAGGCCGAGCTCAGGTCGTTCGTGTCGCGCACGAGGAAGCCGCCGGTGTCCTCGGCCAGCCGCGCCAGGCCGCCCTGCGGGTCGAGCCGCAGCAGGTCCTCCGTACGCTCAACGAGCCGGTTCATCGGGCCGTTCGACGGATCGCCGATCTGCACCGTCTGCCGCAGGCGCTCCTCGCCCGTCCAGTCGATCTCGCGACGGGTCTCGAGCAGCGAGCTCTCGGCGCGCAGCCCGGCCGCGTCGATGGTGTAGACGCTGACGTTCGCGCGGTTCGCGGCGCCGATGACGGTGTCCAGCCGGTTCTGCAGCGCCGGCGAGGCCGGCAGGCCCTCGGAGAAGTACACGATCGACTTGCGGCCGGGCACGTAGGCCAGCGACTGCACGACCGCGAGGAGCGTCGCCGCGGTGCTGAAGCCGCGGTGGTCCCGGTCGAGGTCGTCGAACGACCGCATCATCCGGATCTGGGCCTCGACGAACTGCCGCTCGACGATCGACTGCGCGAGCGACGACCCCGACTCCGCGGCGATGCTGCCGCCCTCCCCGCTGCCCGGCGAGGCCTGCATCGCATCCAGCTGCCGGAGGCGATCGTGCAGGGCGACCTTGTTCTCGGTCTCGAGTTCCTTCCGGCCGTTGCCCGCCGGCGTCAGTTCGCGCACGGCCTGCCGGACGAGCGCGACGTCTGCCGTGTAGGGCTGCAGCACACGGAGTCCCGGCTCCGACGTGAACACGCCGACGCGGGATTCCGTCCCGGTGCTCATCGGGAGGTACTGGAGCGCCGCGCGCTGCGCCAGCGCGAGCGCCTCGGGTGACAGCGAATCGAACAGCAGCGCCGTCGTCGGCGGCGCCTCGAGCGGGTCGTCGGCGGCACCCGCCGCGGCCTGTTCACCGACAGCGGCGATCGTCGTCGTCCCCGGCGGCCGCCGCCGGACGGCGATGCCGATGCCATCGGATCGCTCGACGACCGAGAACGACCCGATCACCTGCGGGACCCTGTCCTCGTAGATCTCGAAGTCCTCGGCTCTCAGGTCCCTGACGGGCCGGCCCTGGCGATCGCGCACGACGACGTCGACCAGGATGGCGGTCGTCGCGGCCTGATAGCTCTCGCTGCTCCGGGCAGGCTCCTGTCCGCTGCCGGCCGGCGCAGCGATCACGAGCAGGAGCAACGCAACGGCGAATCTGTGGATCGTTGCCATGGGCCACCCCACGCGGCGTGGCCGCGCGCGAACGCGCGTCACCCCGCAATGCGCACGAGCACCGACCGGAGCTGCCGCGACTTCCCGTCCCCGACGACGACCCGCAGGTCGTACGTGCCGGGTTCGAGCGGATCGAGCGGCAGGCGGCTGACGTGCTGAATGCGTCCGTTCGCGTCCGGCGCCGGCAGCTCCAGCGGGGAGCGTGCAAGCAGCCGGCCGTCCTTCATCAGCTCGAGCACGGCGGGGGGTGCGCCGTCGCCCTTCGGAGGGTACACGGTGAAGAAGAACGCCAGCTCGGAGTCCCGGCCCTTCTTCAACGGCTCGCCGAGGTTCGGGTAGAGGAGGATGTCGTCGACCAGGAACGGATTGTCCCGGGGCCGCTCGCCTTCGGGCAGCCGCTCGCCGCGGCTGACGAGGATCAGGTTGCTGACGCGCAGCGCAGCCGGGTCGACCTCCGGCACTTCGACCGTCGAAAACCGCACACTCGCCCGGGTGCCGATCGCGTCGTAGACGACCGTCTCCATGCCGTAGACGCCGGGGTCGAGCTCGGGCTGCCGGAAGAAGAGCACCTGGCCCGCCTTGATCTCCTCCAGCTTGTCGGCCGGCGTGTTGAGCGCGTAATGCTGGCTCAGCTTCCGGACGATCTGATCCTTCCCGTCGCGGAACCGCACGAGCACCGTGAAGTCCGCCCGGTACGCCTTGCCGTCGTCGACCGGCTCGTACGTCAGGTTCGACGCGGGGACCGCGACCAGCACCGGCACCAGTCCCGGACGATCCGTCTCGGGGAAGCGCACGGCCGCCGCGCGGACGGGGAACGCGTTGGGCACCGGCGTCACGTCGAGCATCGCGAGCGCCGGCGCCTCGAACGCCATCACCGGCTGCGTGCCGGTGTCGCGGACGGCGAAGTACCCCTTGCGCGCGGCGACCTCCATGCCGCCACGCTTCACGCGCACCTCGATGTTGCGGAACTGCCCGTCGAACCGATCGTTCTTCGGCACGTACGTGAGCATGTAGTAGTTCCGCATGTCCTCGTCGACGCGCCGGAAGCCGCCGCCGAGATCGTTCGTGTTGCGCACGAGAATGCCGCCGGTCTCCGCCGTGAGCTGCCCGAGGCCGGCATGGGGATCCGCGCGCAGCCGGTCTTCGTTGATCTCGAGGTCGGCGGTCATCGCGCCGCCGACGACGTCGGCCGATGGGTTGCGCTGGAGGAAGTTGCGCTGGGCGGCGGCGTTGATCTGGTCCGCCGTTTCACGCTGCGTGCTCTCCGTGCGCAGGCCGGCCGCGTCCATCGCGTAGATGCTGACGTTGGCCCGGTTCGCCGTGTCGATGAGCGTGCGGAACTGCGAGGCGACGGCCGGCGGAATCGCGAGCCCTTCGGAGAAGAAGATCATCGACTTGCGTCCGGGCAACGCGCGCATCGAGTTGACGAGCGCCAGCAGCCCGTGCGTCGTCGCGTAGCCCTGCTGGTCGCGCTCGAGGACCTCGAACGTCTCCAGACGCCGGCGTTCCATCTCGGCAAGCTGGGCTTCCGCGGCCGCCGCGCCCGAGGCGCTGCCGGCCTGCCCGCCGCCCGGTCCCGTGGCGCCGGCCTGCAGGTTCTGCGCGGCGCGCGCGAAGCTCGAGGCGCGGCCCGCCGCGTCGCGCATCTCGGCCGCGTTCGAGGCGAACTGGGACGTGCTGCGCATCGCGAGCGTATCCAGCGCCTTCGCCAGCAGCTGCGGATCGCTGGTGTACGTCTGGTACGTGATGAGGGACAGGTCGATGCCGAACACGCCGACCAGCGCGTCGTTCCCCTCGCGGCGGACGTAGTCGAGCGCCGCCTTGTAGGCGAGCGCGCGGGCTTCGGGCGTGAGCCGATCGAACACGAGCGCGATGACGGGCGGCGGCGCCGGAAGCGCTCCGCGCTCGGCCGCGGGCATGGCGCTGGCCCCAGCCGATGCCTGCGCAGGCTCCGCGGGGGTCGAATCACCGCCCGTCGCGCCCGGAGTGCCGTAGAAGACCACCGAGCCGATCTCCTGGGGCACGCCGTCCTCGAGCAGCTCGAAATCCCCCGGTTTCAGATCGGTCACGGGATTGCCGCGCCGGTCGCGCACGACGACGTCGACCATGATGGCGGTCGTCTGCGCCTCGACCGTGCCCTGGGCGCGCTGCGCGGGCGGTGACTGGCCCTGCCGCGCGATCGGGCGCGCGCTGACGAGGCTGACGAGAACGACGGCGATGATGGTGATTCGGCGCATGGCTCCCCGCGCAGGACAGCCGGACGGCTATCGCTGCGGCTGATCTCCTTCGGTCTCCTCCGGAACGACCTCGATGCCGCCGACCGCCTGCCGGCCGTGCCGGCCGGTGCGGACCAGCCGCTCCAGGCGACGGAACTCGAGGCGCTCCCGCGCCGCATCCTCGGTCCGGCCCGCGCGCTGGTAGGCACGGGCGAGCATGAAGTGCATCGAGGGGCTGTCAGGCGCCAACCGGACGCCGCGCTCGAGGTGATCGACGGCCTTCTCGACGTCGCCGGTCTCGAGCAGCACCTGTCCGATCGCCCGGTGCGCCGCGAAGTTGTCGGGCGCTATCGCGACCGCCTCCTCCGCCCACGGCCGCGCCGCCTCCCAGTTCGACTGCTTGATGTACTCGAAGGCGATCTGCAGGATGGCGGGCACGTGGCCCGGCGAGATCTTCAGCTCCTTCTCTAGCTCCTCGATCGCCTTTGCCGGATCCGACTGCAGCAGGAACGTGCCGTACACGTAGTGCGTGTTGGGTGAGTCGGGATAGCGCTGGACCAGCTCGCGGTAGGCGCGATCGGCGGCGGTCGTCACGCGCGCCGCCTGGTAGTAGGCGCCTCGGCCGGCGAGCAGCACCATCTCGCGCCGCTCCGGCGGGAGCTCCGAGGGCAGCAACGGGATGCGCAGCACGGCAATCCCCATCGCCTCGATGACCGAGGGGCTGTCGTTGCCCGACTGGGCGATCGGTTCGAGCTGCAGGAGCGCGAACTCGAACTCCTGGCGCCGGGTCAGCAGGATCGCCGTGTGGTAGCGGACGACGTCCGTCAGATCGCGGCTCGCGCCCAGCCCGATCTCCGATGCCTTCAGCAGGTCCTCGAGCGCCGCGTCGTAGTTCTCGAGCCGGAACTCGCAGAGCCCCTTCATCGCATACGCGCCGCCGTGCTTCGGGTCGGCCAGGATGACACGCCGGAACGCGTCCCGCGCCGGGCTGTAGCGATCGAGCTCATACTGAATAGTTCCGAGATACCAGTGCCCCTCGGTCCACGACGGGCGCTGCTTCAGCGCCTTCTCGTACAGCCCGACGGCCTCCTCGAGCCGCCCGGCCTCGCGCGCCTCCGCCGCCCGCTTCGCGAGCGCGTCGAAGCTGCCGCCGGCCCTTGTGTTCGCACGCGCGCGGGTCGGGGCCTGCGCCGGCGGGGCGTCCGGCTTCGGCGCCGTCTGCGCCCGGGCGGATGCGACCGCCAGCGTCGAGGCGGCGAGGAGAATCATGAGAAGGCGTCCGGGTCCGTACACGTCTCGTCTCGTTCCATCAGCGCTCGCGCCCTCCCGGCGAGGGCGAGGGCGTTCCGAGCGTCGGGTCGGCAGGGCGCGGCTCACGCTCCTGCCGTTCCAGGCGCAGCCGGTCGGCGATCGCGCGATGCCGATCGCCGTCCTCCGTCCGCTTCAGCCGGTAGTAGGTCGTCGCCAGCAGGACGTGTGCTTCCGTGAAATCGGGCACGGCGGCCACCACCTGCTCGAGGAGCTCGCGCGCCTCCTCGGTCTGGCCGAGCGACATCTTCGCGCCCGCCAGGCCGAACATCGCCGTGGGGTCCTTCGGGCGCAGGCGCGCGGCCCGCTCCAGATAGACGAGCGCCTCGTCGTTGCGGTTGTCGCGTCGGCGGAGCGCGCCGAGCTGGAGGTTGGCCTCGAAGTCGTTCGGGTTCACCTGCAGCGCGCGCTGGAATTCGCGCGCCGCCGCCTCGGTGTCGCCGGACGCCATCAGCGCGCGCGCGTACATCGTCCGCGCCGAGGGCAGCTGCGGGTTCAGCTCGAGCGCCTTGCGCAGCTCCGTGATGGCGGCCTGGTAGTCGCGCGACTGGAGCAGCGCGATCCCCATCAGCAGCCGCGCCTCCGCCGACTCGCCTTCCTTGAAGATCCGGTCGATGTAGACCTGCCCCCGATCGCGGTGGCCGGCGCGCAGGAGCGCCGTCCCCAGCACGTAGGCGAACCCGAGGTCGTCGGGGAACTGCGCCTCGCGCGGCTCGAGGAGGTCGACGACGCGCTGGAACTCGCCCTGCTGGAGGAGCGCGTCGCCGAGCAGCAGCGCGGCGGCGGCATTGTCCGGTTGCGCGGCGACGACCCGATCGAGCGGGGGAATCGCCTCGTCGTAGCGCGAGGCCTTGTAGAACGCGAGACCGAGGTTGAAGAGGAAGGCGGGGTTGCCCGGCGCCAGTTCCAGCGCCGTCCGGTACTCGGCAATCGCCTCCTCGAGCCGCCCCAGCCTGACGTAGGCGGCGCCGAGATTCGAGTGCGCGTCGGCGCGGCCGGGCTCCAGCTTCAGCGCGGCCTGATAGGTGTCGATCGCCCCGATCAGGTCGCCGGCCTGATGGAGGGCCATCGCCTGCGCCATGAGCGTATCGAAATCGGGCGGCCGGCGCTCCTGCCCAGCCGCCGGCGCGGCGACCAGGATCAGCAGGACGAAGCCAAGTGTGGCGCGGATGCCCATCTGTCGAGTCGACCCGGCGGGGGAGATGGAAGCCGGTCGGGCGATTGTACTCGGTTCATCAGAGGCCAGGGATCAGGGGCCAGGGGCCAGGGATCAAGGGCCAGCGTCGCGCGCCGCCGAGCGGCTGCCGCGCCACGGCGACTCAGGTCTCACGGAGCCGGCGCGCACTTCCGGCTTCCCGTTTCCTGTTTCCCGTTTCTCCCCAGAAACAGAAAAGGGGGAGAGGTCTCCGGGACCTCTCCCCCCTCCACTACCCGAGGCGCGTCCTAGAAGTAGTACTTCAGGACGAACTCGATCACGCGGCGACCGCGCTTCAGGTTGATCTTCCCGAAGTTGTCGATCGTGTTCTGCGTGTACTGGAAGCCCTGGGTCGGGTCGCAGACGTTGTCCGCCACGCCGCCGGCGCCGTTCGGAATCCCGCTGTAGGTCACGTTGCAGGTCGTGTCCAGCACGAGATCGATGTCGGCGGCCGACTGCGTGGTCGCCCACGCCTGGTTGAACAGGTTGAACACGCCTACGCGGAACTGGAGCTTCTGCTCGTTCGGGAGCGCGAAGTTCTTGAACAGCGTCAGGTCGTGGTTGATGCGCGTCGGCATGCGCAGGTTGTACTTCGGCACCAGCGACCCGTTCTCGCCATACGCCGGGATCTTGATGCAGTTGATGTCGAGCAGCTTCTCGCCGACACCGCTGCGCCCCGTGCGCGGATCGCAGGTGTAGATCGGGACCAGACCGCCGCGGTCACCGCCGCCCGGACCCGGGTTGCCAATGATGTCCGGCGTGCCGAAGATCGCCTGCGTCACACCGTCGCCACCGGCCTGGCCGCCGAACCCGAGGAAGATCGGCACGCCGCTGGCCAGCGTGGAGATGCCCGACAGCTGCCAGCCGTTCAGCACACCGCGCATGAACGGGTTGTCCAGTGCGCCGCGTGCGCCGTCCGGCAGGAAGGCGTTCCACGAGACGTTCAGGATGTGCGTGCGATCCTCCGGGAGCACGCCGTAGGTGCGGGACGGATCGAACGGGTCGATGTTCCCGTACTCGCCGTTGCCCGAGGTCGTGCCCTTCGACTTCGCGAACGTGTAGGCCACGAAGTACTGGAGGCGCCGGCCCGTCTGGCGGCTGAGTGTCACCTGCAGCGAGTTGTAGTCCGAGACGCCCTCGAAGCTCCAGTCCGTCACCCCCGGGAACGCCTGGAATGGACGGAGCTGGTTGACCACCGAGGGGTCGAGCGCCACGCGGTTGACCGGATTCGACAGGTCGATGCCGTTGATCGTCCCGCTCAGCAGCGCGCCGAGCGGCACCGCGTTCAGGTTGCGGCGGCTCACCAGATCCCGGCCCCGGGTGCCGACGTAGGCCACTTCGGCGACCTGGTTGAAGAAGATCCGGCGGGCATACGAGACGCTGAAGCTGTGCGTCTTCGGCCACTTGTTCGATTCCGGCGTCAGCGTATCGAGCGAGATCGAGCTCACCCGCGTCGTCCAGTCGAGCTCCCGGATCGTGTCGTAGGTGAGACCGACGCCGTTGCCGAGGTTCGACCCGTCACCCGAGCCGATGCTCACGCGATACGCATTGGGCGGCATCCGCAACACGTTGTATTCGAGGTTGCCCATGTTGCGGTTGAAGAACAGCCCGTACCCGCCGCGCAGCACGTTGTTGCCCTGGCCGTCGATGTCCCACGCGACGTTGACGCGCGGCATCGCGAACGGATCGCGGTTGTCGAGGAAGCCCATCGGCGCGTCGCCGGTGGCGACATAGCGATAGCCGTTCACCCGCTGCCAGGTGCCCGGGTCGAGGAACGTGCCCTGCCCCGGCTGGTAGAAGCTCGGGTCGAAGAAGCCGCCGACCTTGTTCAGCTCGGCGTTGTTCGTCCAGTAGCCGGCGCGGACGCCGAACTCGAACGTCAGGTTCGGGCGGATCTTCCAGGAGTCCTGGGCGAACGCGTCGAAGTTCCAGTACCGGAACTCGCCCTTCGGAATCGCCGTGCCCTGCCGGTAGGTGGCGAGACGGCCCGTGAGGAGGTCGCCGAACGGGCTGCCCGTGCCGCCGGTCGCCCACGGGTCGAACTCCATGTAGCCCATCTCGTCGTTCTCGAAGTTCTGCTGCTTCTGTCCGCGCTCGGCCGAGAAGCCGAACTTCAGGCTGTGCGAGCCGGCGATCTTCGTCAGACGATCCGAGAACTGGAGCGCGTCGTTGTAGGCGTAGACGTCCATCGCGGGCGCCCACAGGTTGCCCGGACCGCCCTGGCCCCAGCCGGACGTGATGATGTTGAGCGGCAGATACGGGCTGGCGCCGGGGAAGAAGCCCTGGTCGTAGCCCGCGAGCTCCGGATACGCATCGATGCGGACCTTCGAAGGATCGCGCCAGGAGTTGTCCAGCGTCAGCCGGCTCCAGCTCACGAGCACCTCGTTGGTCATCGTCGGGCTCAGCACCGAGACGATGTTGCCGGACACCGACTTGCCGCGGTTCGTGCCGACGGTCGGCGTCGGCAGCGCGACGTCCGACGAGCTCCACCAGATCCCGCGCGCGTTCTCCGTCTCCTCACCCTCGAACGCCAGGCGGACGTACGCCTTGGTGTTGTTCGAGATGTTGTAGTCGACGCGCGTCTTGAAGTCGTAGCGGTTCGCCGGCTGGAGCGTGTTGAACGAGTAGTTGTACCGGTTGTTCGGGTGCACCAGGTTCGGTTCCGGATACAGGTTCGCGATGATCCGGCCGAGCGGGTGCATGTACGGCGCGAGGTTGTTGTTCGGCGCCGGCGTGCCGGCGCCCGGGAACCCGCGCGGGATGTTGAGCTGCGCGCAGGTCATGTCGAGGTTCTGACCGACGCAGTTGCCCGGCAGCAGCTCGCTGAGGTCGCCCGTCCGCATCTTCGGCGTCGGGACGACGCTCAGGAACGAGCCCGGGTCGACCTTCTGCCGCTGGATTTCCAGACCCGCGAAGAAGAAGGCCTTGTCGCGGTTCCGGTTGAAGTCCAGGCCGGGGATCAGGATCGGGCCGCCCAGGTTGCCGCCCGGGTACTGGAACGAGCTCTTCGGCTTCGGCGTGCCGGTCAGGTTGTTCGACCGGTCGTTGGCCGCGAACTTCGAGTCGCGCCAGTAGTCGTACAGCGTGCCGCTGAAGCGCGACGTGCCGCTCTTCGTGACGCCGCTGACGTTCATGCCGCTCGAGCCGTGCTCGGCCGCGTAGTTCGAGCTCTGCACCTTCACTTCCTGAACCATGTCGTTGTTCAGGGTGACGATGAGACCCGAGTTCGAGCCGATGTCGATCAGGTTGGAGCCGTCGAGCTGGACCGTATTGCTCGAGGACCGGATGCCGTTGACCGTGTAGCCCTGCGTGTTGTTCGCGCCGCCGCCGAAGCTCACGCTCTCGAACGCGGACGCGTCCGGGGCGACGACGCCGGGCAGGATGCGGAGGAGCTCGAGCGAGCTGCGGCCGATGATCGACAGGTTGTCGATCTGCTGCGCCGTCAGCACGCCCTCACGGGCGCCGGTTTCCGTCTGGATGACTTCGGTGACCGCCGTGACCGTAATCGTCTCGGTCTGGGCGCCGACCTCGAGCCGCACGTCGATGCCGCGCGTGTCCTGCGGCGAGATGACGATGCCCTTCTGCTCGTAGGTCTTGAAGCCTTCCAGCTCGACCTTGATGTCGTAGGTGCCGGGGAAGACGACAGCCAGGTAGCCCCCACGCGCGTCGGTCACCGTCGTCACGACGGCCTGTGTCCCGACGTTCGTGATCGTGACGGTCGCGCCCGGAAGCACGCCGCCACTCGTGTCCTCGACCGTGCCGCGAATGGTTGAGGTCGTGGCCTGGGCGAAGACAACGCCGCTGGACGCGAGCAGCGCGGCAAGGGCCAACGCCCAGACGCGTCCGAACCGCGGTATTGCGTTCTCACGCACGTGAACCATGGTTTCCCTCAGGGGCTCTCCTCTTTGTCTTTCGAGGTCTGACCACTGTCAGTGAGCGCGCCAAGTAATACAAAAGTCCTAGTCGGCAAGTCAAACGGAAAACTGCAGAAAATCGGGCCGTTCGGCCACGAATTGGTCATGAGTGGTCTTACACACGGCGCAAAATGGCCATATCGAAATCAGATGATTTGAGGGCAATCGATTCTCTTGAAGCGGGCGATCCAGCCGGCCGAAGCGGGGAGACTGGTCGGACCAGCCGAATTGAAACGTTTCAGCTGAACAGGGTCATGAAAACGTTCACATTCTTGGAGTGGCGGGCCGGCCGGGGCGCGTTCGGAGCGGCGCGGCTCCGCCGGGCTAATGGTGTTGTATATTGCACATGCTGTTCAGCCTATTGGAAAGAATCTTGGTTCCTTTCACACGCCAAGGGCCAAAATGGCGGAACCCGTCCCGGCGCTCGATCGTGCCCTGACGATGCTCGAAGCGATCGCGCAGTCGCGGCGCGGGTACTCCGTGTCGGAGCTCAGCCGACGGCTCGCGCTACCGAAGAGCTCCGCCTACCTCATCCTGCGCACGCTCGAACGCCGCGGTTACGTCCAGAAGCTGCCGGCGGGCGGCCGCTACCGTCTCGGCGCGCAGGCGCTCGCACTCGGCCGCAGCGCGCAGCAGGGATTCGATGTGCGCGAGGCGGCACTGCCCGCACTCGCCGCCCTCGCCAGCCAGACCAGCCTTACCGCCGAGCTGGGCACGCTCGACCGCCTCGACGCCGTCGTGATCGAGCGCGTCGAGTCCACGGCGTCGGTCCGCGTCACGTCCTGGATCGGCCGGCGCTACGGCGCCACCACCAGCGCGCTCGGCAAGGCGCTCCTCGCGTTCCTCCCCGATCCCGTGTTCGACGCGCAGATCCGGCCCGCCCGGCTGCCGCGCCCCACCGAGCGCGCGATCACGACGATCGGCGCGCTCACCCGCGAACTGGATCGCGTGCGCGAGCTCGGCTTCGCCGTGTCCGACGAGGAAGAAGAGCCGGGCGTGCGCAGCGTCGCCGCGCCGGTCCTCGACGCGCGGCACCACGCGATGGCAGCGATCGCCATCAGCGGGACGACCTGGCAGATTCCCGCCGATCGCGTGTCGCCGCTCGGGGCGCTGGTGAAGGAGATGGCGGAACGGATCAACGAGAAATAGGAAACGGCAAGGGCGCGAGCACTCGACCGCAGCAGGCTCGCGGTCGCGCGGGGCTTCCGCCGGGATGCGTGCGGCGAAGCCCGCGCTCAGCTGCCTGCTGCCGAGCTGCCTGCTGCCAGCTGCCAGCCGCCAGCCGCCAGCTACAGCGTCAGCCCCTTTTGGCCCACAATCTGGGGACGCGGCGGATCGCCGCCCTCTGACGCCATGAATCAGATGACCTTGTCCCGCCCGCGCCGGCTCCGAGCCGGCCTCTTCCTTTCGCTGCTCCTCGTCGCCGCGCAGGCGCCGGACCTGGCCGCGCGGCTGCAGGCGCCGGCACGCGTGACGGCCGGCGGCGACGCGATCAGGCTCAACAACCTCGGCGTCGCGTCGATGAACCAGCAGAAGTTCGAGGAGGCGCTCGAGCGGTTCACCCGGGCCGAGGCCGCCGACGCCTCGCTCGTGCAGGCGAAGGAGAACCGCGCCATCGCGCTCGCCGCGCTGCAGCGCTACGAGGAGGCGCAGACCATCCTCGACGCGCTCGTCGAGGCCGACCCGGCGAACGCGCGCGCCTGGTACAACCTGGGGCTGATTCACAAGACGCTGGGCGGCGCCGAGGCGTCGCTGGCCGCGTTCCAGCGCGCCGCGGAACTGCGTCCTTCAGATCCGTACGCGCACTACTTCGTCGGGCTGATGGCGTCGCAGCTCCAGAAGTACGACGCCGCGATTCCGGCCTTCCAGCGCGCGCTCGAGATCGACCCCTTCCTGATCTCCGCCGAGTTCGGCCTTGCCCGCGCCTACCAGCGCCGCGGCGACACGGAGGCGGCCCGCCGTCACATGGCGCGGTTCAGCCGGATCACGCAGGAGAAGATCGCGTCGGCGATGAGCCTCGCCTACGGCGACCAGGGGCCGATGTCGCTGGCCGCCGCGGTGCAGCCGGCCGGCGGCGACGCGCCCGCGGCGATTCCGGTCACCTTCGCCGTCGACGCGCAGACGCTGGCGCCCCCGCAGACAGCCGCGCCCGGTCCGCTCGGCGGGCTCGGCATCTGCCTGCTCGACGCCGACGGCGACGGCCGCATCGACGTCCTCCGCCTCGATCCGGCCGGCAGCACCCTGCTCCAGAACACCGCCGGCGGCTTCGAGTCCCGTGCGCGCTTCGCCGCCGCCACCACCTGCGCCGCCGGCGACCTCGACAACGACGAACGCCCCGACATCGTCCTCGCGTCGCGCGACGGGCTGCTTCTGCTCCGGAATGCGGGCGAGTGGACGTTCGAGCCGATGACGGCGAGCGGCGTGACGAGGCCGGAGGCACCGCTGCTGCTGGGGCTCGCGCTGGTCGACGTCGACCACGACGCCGACCTCGACCTGTTCGTCGCGGCGGCATCGCGTCCGCCGGATGCCACTGGCAATGGAAACGTCCAGCCCGCGCACGCGGTGCTGTTCCGCAACAACGGCAACGGCACCTTCACCGACGTCACCGCCGAGCGCGGGCTCGGCCATCCGAACGCCGTCGCGATTGCCGCCAGCGATCTGAACAACGACCGCGCGATCGACCTCGTCTACACGGGCGACATGACGTCGGTCTACTTCAACCCGCGCGAGGGGGCCTTCAGCGCCGCCGACGCCTTCGAATCCGGCGCCCCCTCGAACACGCTCGGCGTCGTCGTGCTGGACTTCGACAAGGACGGCTGGATGGACCTCGCGTTCACCCACGCCGGCGAGCCGGCGATCTCGCTGTGGCGCAATGACGAGGGGCGCCGGTTCACGAAGGTCGACCTGCCGTCCGTTCCGGCGACGCGCGGCGCCGGCCTGGCCGCGCTCGACTACGACAACGACGGCTGGATCGACCTCGCGTTCGCCGGCGCGCGTCGCGGCAGCGGTCAGGAAGACCAGACCGTCGTGCACGTGCTGCGCAACGCCGGCGGCACGTTCGTGGACACCACCGCAGCCGTCTCGCTGGGCGACGTCGCCGGCGGCACGCCGCGCGCGCTCGTGGCCGGCGATCTCGACGGCGACTTCGACGCCGACCTCGTCCTGACCACCGTCAACGGCGCGCCGCTCGTGCTGCGCAACGACGGCGGCAGCACGAACCGCGCGATCGCCATCGCGCTCGCAGGGCTCAACGACAACCGCAGCGGTTACGGCACGAAGGTCGAAGTGCAGGCCGGTACGGTGTGGCAGAAGTTCGAGACCGTCGCGGCCTCCGGCTTCCTCGGCCAGAGCGCGCCGGTCGTGCTCGCCGGCATCGGCCAGGCGCCTCAGGCCGACGTCGTCCGGCTGCTCTGGCCCACCGGCGTCGTGCAGGACGAGGTGGAGCTCGCGGCGAACGAGCGCCACGTGATCTCACAGCTGGATCGCCGCGGCAGCTCGTGCCCCGTGCTGTTCTCGTGGAACGGCGAGCGGTACGAGTTCATCGCCGACGCGATCGGGCCCGCCGTCATCGGGCACTGGGTCGCGCCGGGGCAGCGCAACATCCCCGACGTCGACGAGCTCGTCAAGGTCGAGGGACGCCACGTGCGGGTGAAGGACGGGCGGCTCTCGTTCCGCTTCGCCGAGCCGATGGAAGAGGTGATCTATCTCGATCAGGTGAAGCTGTTCGCGATCGATCACCCCGAGGGCACCGAGGTCAATCCGAACGAGTACTTCGCGGCGCTGCCGCCGCACCCGGTGGATCGGACGATTGCCTCGCGCGGCGCGCGGCTCGTCGCCAGCGCGTGGGACGGCCAGGGACGCGACCTCATGCCGGCCCTGCGCGCGCGCGACCGGCGCTTCGCGCAGACGTTCGAGAGCGACGTGTTCAAGGGCTTCGCGAAGCCGCACGCGATCGAGCTCGACCTCGGCGATCGCCCCGCCGGCGCGCCGGTGCGGCTGCTGATGCACGGCTTCACCGACTACTTCACCGCCAATTCCGTCTTCGCCGCGCACCAGGCGGGTATCGCGCCGATCGTGCCGTGGGTCGAGGCCCAGCTGCCCGACGGCACCTGGCGTCGCATCGCCGACGACATCGGCTTCCCCGCCGGCCTGCTCCGGACGATGGTGGCGGACCTGACGGGGAAGCTGCCGGATGGGGCGCGGCGGATCCGGATCTGGACGAACCTGAAGATCTACTGGGACGAGATCCGCGTTGACACGACGCCGGATGGCGCCGTGCCGGTCAGGCGCACGGAGATCCCGCTGGCCGAGGCGTCGCTCGCCTTCCGCGGGTTCCCGCGGGAGGTCACTGGCACCCCAGCCGCCGATCTGCAATACGTACACGCGGATGTCAGCCCGTTCGGGCCCTACGCGCGGCACCGCGGCTTCTACACGAAGTACGGCGACGTGACGCCGCTGCTGCTGGAGGCCGAGGACCGCTTCGTCATCTTCGGCGCCGGCGACGAGGTCGCGCTCGAGTTCGACGCCGCGGCGCTGCCGCCGCTGCCGGAGGGCTGGACGCGCGACTACTTCATGTACTTCAACGGCTTCGTGAAGGACATGGACTTCTACGCCGCGCACGCCCAGACCGTCGCGCCGCTGCCGTTCAAGGGGATGCCCGGCTATCCGTATCCGGACACGGTGCGGTATCCGGATCGGCACCTCGAGTACCTGCTCGAGTGGAACACGCGCGAAGTCGCGGCGGAGGCGTGGCCGAGCTATCGGTTCGAACACAAACGGAGTGATCGAGCCAGGCCTTCGGCTTTCGACCTTAGGCCTTAGGCTGGGCTTTGGGCCACTCTGGGCCTTGGGCTTTGGGCTTAAGGCCTTGTTGGGCCTTGGGCGTTGGGCCTTGGGCGTGACCGGGCATATCGGGCCCTGCTGCTCACCCGGAGGACGTCCACTGTCACGCTGTCACGCTGGGAGCGACCTGAGCGCTCGCCGATGCGCGGCGTGACAGTGAACGCCGCAACTGCAGGCAGCTGGTTGCCCTTTGCGGGAACGCCTAAGGCCTAAGGTCCAACGCCCAAGACCAACCCAAGGTTGAAGGTCCGAAGCCCAAGGCCCACAAGCGGCACGCCTCGTGCAAATGCGCGCGGCGGTCCACCCCCGGAGGCGTGCAATGACGCGTAGTTCCGTCGGCGCCGGTGTCCTCTTCCTGCTCCTGCTGTCCTCCGCCGGGGGCATCCGGGGAGCGCAGGACCAGCCCGAGCCGCCCCGCTTCCGCGTCGGCGTCGACGTCGTCCGGATCGACGCCGTGGTCACCGACCGCGACGGCAACATTGTCAGCGACCTCACGGCCGACGACTTCGAGCTGCGCCAGGACGGCGAAGTCCAGCGGCTCGACTTCGTGCAGTTCGTGTCGATCGAGCCGCCGGCACCGGCGCCACGGCCGGCGCCGCTGCAGTCGACGCCCCGATCCGCCGCGCTCAGCCTGACCGCGCCGCCCGTCGTCTCCAGCGGCATCGCGCGCGAGCGCGTGCAGCGGACGATCGTCCTCGTCGTCGACGACCTCGGCATCGCGTGGGAGAACATGGAGGCGACGCGCAAGGCGCTGCGCCGGTTCATCGACGAGGAGATGCAGGACGGCGACCTGGTCGCGATCACGCGCACCGGCGCCGAATGGGGCGCGCTGCAGCAGCTGACGACCGATCGCCGGGTGCTGCATGCCGCGGTGGATCAGGTCCGGTGGACGGCGCTCTCGCGCCGGGAGGTCACCGCCTTCACGCCGGTGAACGACTGGCTCCCCCTCCCGGGTATCGCGGGTCCCCTGCCGGAAGCCGCCCCGGTCGAAGGACCTGAGGGACACTTCAGTCCGCCGGGGACCCTGTTTGGCAGCGCGGGGCGGGCGCGCGCAGGGGAGCGGCTCGAGTCGAAGCGCGACCCGCTCCAGATGGGCATGGCCGACGATCTACGCCAGTCGATGTCTTCGTCGGCCACGCTGAACGCTCTGGAGTTCACGATCGAGGGCATCCGTGACGTCCCGGGGCGCAAGGCGGTGGTCCTGATCTCCGAGGGCTTCCATTTCCTGGAGGAGGACGCGCTGCGGCCCGCGCTGCGCGTCGCGGATCGGCTCCGGCAACTGACCGACGCGGCGCTCCGGACCGGCACCGTCATCTACACGCTCGACCCGCGCGGCCTGGTCACGGCCGGGCTGTCGGCCATGGACAACATCAACGTCGGCAGCAGCGCGAGTGCCGTGAGGCACTCACGTGAGCGGATGGGTGAACTGCTGGCGACGCAGGATGCGATGGCGTTCCTGGCCGAGGAGACCGGCGGGCTCGCGGTGCTGAACACCAACGACCTGCCTGCCGGATTGCGGCGCATCAGCAACGATCTCCGCGGCTACTACATCCTCGGCTATACCCCGCCGCCCGGCACCTTCGCCGAGCCGGGCAAGACGCCACGGTTCAGGAAGGTCACGGTGCGGGCGAAGCGGCCCGGGTTGAAGGTCCGTACCCGCAAGGGGTTCATCGGCGTCATCGATCCGCCGTCCGATCCGTCCACGCTGAGCCCGGAGGAGCAGCTCCGTCTCGCCGCGGTGTCACCGTTCCGCGAATCGGACATCCCGCTCCGCGTGACCGCGGTGCACAAGTACGCGCCGGGCGACGGCCTGTTCGTCCGCGCGCTGCTGCACATCGACCAGCGCGCGCTGACGTTCGAGAAGGGACCGGACGGACGCCCTCAGGCGGTGGCCGAAGCCATCGGCCTCGTCTTCGACGAGTCGGGCGCGCTGGCCAACGGCAGCACCGCGCAGTTCACCATCACGCTGGGCGAGGACCGTGACGAGCCGGTGGAGGCGGGCATCGTGCACTCGCTGACCGTGCCGCTGAAGCGCGCAGGCGGCTATCAGCTGCGCGTGGCCGTACGCGACGTCCGGTCGGGCGCAATCGGATCCGCCGGCCAGTTCTTCGAGATCCCGCCCGCCGACCAGGGGCAGCTCGCGCTCTCGAGCCTCCTCGTCGGCCCCGAGATCGGCGGCCCAACCGGATCGCCCGACGTGGCCGACGGCGAAGCCGTCGCCGATGCCACCAACCCGATCCAGCGCGTCTTCACGCCCGGCACGCGGCTCGCGTACACATGCGAGATCTACAACGCCCCCGGCCCCGTCGAGACCCAGATCGCCGTCTGGCGCAACGGGCGCCGTATCTTCACCGCCCCGCCCTCCACCCTCAGCGTCCCGAAGGACTCGCGCGTGGTCACCGCCGCGGGCGGCATCCGGCTGGAACAGGGCATCGCACCAGGCGACTACGTCCTGCAGATCTCCGCGGTGTCGACGAAGGGAAAGAAGCCGGTGGCTGCGTCGCAATGGACGGACTTCGTGGTGCGATAGCCTCTTCAAGGGCTTGAACCCTTCTGGGCTTTGGGCTTTGGGCTTTGGACCTTCGGCCTTGGGCCCTTCTGGGCTTTGGGCTTTGGACCTTCGGCCTTGGGCTTCATCGGGCGTACCGGAGGCCCGAGGCTCACCCGATCAACCTTCACTGTCACGCTGCCGGGGACGCATCGGTATTCACCCAGCTTGCCGCGCAGGTGCGGGGCAGCATGAATCCCGCACGACGATCCACAGCGTGACAGTGAACACCGAACCGGGAGCAGCTTGTTGCGACCATCGGGGTACATCCCAAGGCCCAAGGCCCAAGGTCCAAAGCCCAAGGTCCAAAGCCCAAGGCCCAGAGTCCAAGGCCCAAGGGGGCCCAAGGTCCAAAGCCCAAGGCCCAAAGTCCAAGGCCTAGAGTAAACTCTCCCCGCGTTCGGAGGGTTGGATTGGCACTCCTTCTCGGGATCGACGTGGGGACCGGCGGCACGCGCGCGCTGGCGATCGACGAATCGGGGCGCATCGTCGCGTCCGCGACGAGCGAGCATGCGCCGTTCGCGTCGCCGCAGACCGGGTGGGCCGAGCAGGATCCGCACGACTGGTGGCGCGCCGCGCGCGAGGCGATCCGGCGCGTGCTGGCGTCGCCCGGCGTCTCGGCCGACGCAATCACCGCGATCGGCTTCTCGGGTCAGATGCACGGCTCGACGCTGCTCGACGCGAACGGCGAGGTCGTGCGGCCGGCGCTGCTCTGGTGCGACCAGCGCACGCACGAGCAGTGCGAACAGATCACCGACCGCATCGGCGCGGCGCGGCTGATCGAGCTCACGCTCAACCCCGCGCTCACCGGGTTCACCGCGCCGAAGCTGCTCTGGGTGCGGCAGCACGAGCCGGACCTGTGGAAGCAGGTGCGCTCGGTGCTGCTGCCCAAGGACTACGTCCGCTTCCGGCTCACCGGCGACAAGGCGACCGACGTCGCCGACGCCTCGGGCACGCTGCTCTTCGACGTCGGCGCGCGGCGCTGGTCGCAGACGATGTGCGATGAGCTGGACCTGGACGTGCGGATGCTGCCGGAGGCGTTCGAGTCGCCGCAGGTGACCGGCAGCGTCTCGGCGGCGGGCGCCGAAGCCACGGGCCTTCGCGCCGGCACGCCGGTCGTCGCCGGCGGCGGCGACCAGGCCGCCGGGGCCGTCGGCATGGGCATCGTCCGGCCCGGCGCGGTGAGCGCGACGATCGGCACCTCGGGCGTGGTCTTCGCCGCGACGGATCGACCGGCCATTGAGACGGGCGGCCGCATCCACACGTTCTGTCACGCCGTGCCCGGCCGCTGGCACGTCATGGGCGTGACGCTCGCCGCGGGCCTGTCGCTGCGCTGGTTCCGCGACCAGCTGTTCCCGCTCGACGCCAGCGGACGCGATCCGTACGACCAGATGACGGCGGAGGCGGCACGCGTGCCCCCGGGCTCCGACGGAGTGCTCTGGCTGCCGTATCTCATGGGCGAGCGGACGCCGCACCTCGATCCGCATGCGCGCGCGGCGCTGGTCGGCCTGTCCGCCTCGCACACGCGCGGCCACGCCGTGCGCGCCGTGCTGGAAGGGGTCGCGTTCAGCCTGAAGGACTCGTTCACGCTGTTCGCGGAGATGGGCGTGCCGGTGCAGTCCGTGCGGCTGGGTGGTGGCGGCGCGCGCTCGGCGCTCTGGCGCCAGATCCAGGCGAACGTGTACGGGTACGCCGTCGAAACCGTCGAGGCCGAGGAAGGAGCCGCCTACGGTGCGGCGCTCCTCGCCGGTGTCGGCGGCGGCGTGTGGCGCACCGTCGACGAGGCGTGCAGCGCGGTGGTGCGCGTCAACGGCCGCGTCGAGCCCGACCCGGCAGCCCGGGCCGTGCTCGAGAAGCAGTACGCGCGCTATCGCGCGTTGTATCCGGCGCTGCGGTCTGTGAGATCTGTGGGATGAAGCTGGCAGCTGGCAGCTGGCCCGCGGTATGCGGCCCCCGAGCGTTCGTGGTGGGATGGCCGCGCAATGCGATCGGACCTGATGCGACCTGATCCGCCCGCCGAAGCCGCGAGCGTAGCGAGCGCTTGGCGAAGGCGGGGACCTGATCCGCCCGCGCGACTCGTGGCGTCCGCGCGGGCGGGACCTGATGCGACCTGATCCGCCGAAGCCCGCAAACGATCGCATGCGGGCGAAGGCGGGACCTGATCAGACCTGATCAGACGTGATCAGACCTGATCAGACCTGATGTGACCTGATCCGACCCGATGAGACCCGATCCGACCTGAGACGATATGACTGACTACACACCACGCCCGGAACACAAGTTCTCCTTCGGCCTCTGGACCGTCGCCAATCGCGGGCGCGATCCGTTCGGCTCCGAGGTCCGTCCCGTGCTGCCGCCCGTCGAAGCCGTGAAGCTGCTCGCCGAGGTCGGCGCGTGGGGCGTGAACCTGCACGACAACGACCTCGTGCCGATCGACGCCTCCCCCGCCGAGCGCGACCGCATCGTCCGTGAGTTCCGGCAGGCGTGCGAGGCCAACGGCATCGTCGTGCCGATGGCGACCGTGAGCCTGTTCTTCGACCCGGCGTTCCGCGACGGCGCCTTCACGGCGAACGACCCGGCGGTGCGCGCGTACGCGCTGCAGAAGACCATGCGCGCGATGGACATCGGCGCCGAGCTGGGCGCGAAGATCTTCGTCCTGTGGGGCGGACGCGAGGGCACGGAGACCGACGCGTGCCGCCGCGCCGACGAGGCGGTGAAGCGCCTCCGCTACGCGATCGACTACCTGTGCGAGTACTCGATCGACAAGGGCTACGGCTACCGCTTCGCGCTCGAGGCGAAGCCGAACGAGCCGCGCGGCGACATCTACATGGCGACGACCGGCAACTACCTCGGGCTCATCCCGACGCTGGCGCACCCGGAGATGGTCGGCGTCAACCCCGAGGTCGCGCACGAGCAGATGGCGGGGCTGAACTTCATGCACGCCGTCGCGCAGGCGTGGGAGGCCGGCAAGCTGTTCCACATCGACCTGAACGACCAGGCGCCGGGCCGCTACGACCAGGACTTCCGTTTCGGCGCCGCGAACCCGAAGTCGACCTTCTTCCTGGTGAAGTTCCTCGAGGACGTCGGCTACGACGGTCCGCGCCACTTCGACGCGCACGCGTACCGCACCGAGGACTACGAGGGCGTGAAGGACTTCGCCCGCGGGTGCATGCGGACGTACCTGATCATGAAGGAGAAGGCGGCGCGCTGGAACGCCGACCCCGAGATCCAGGCCATCGTCCGCGAGATCCACGAGGCGAGCATGCCGACCCCGCCGGCCGAGCCCTACTCGCCGAAGCACGCCGCGACGCTGCTGGCGCACGAGTTCGACCGCGCGACACTGGCGGCGAAGAAGCTGCCGTACGAGCGGCTCGATCAGCTCACCGTGGAACTGCTGCTGGGAGTGCGGTAGGAGCAACGGGAAGCAGAAAGCGGGAAGCGGGAAACGGAAAACGGGAAGGGCGCGACGGCTCCCTGACACAGCGGGCGCCCGTCGCGCGGCGCCCGCTCGCTGCCAGCGACTCGCGGGCGCGCTGACAGCCCGATCGCGTTCCCGTTCCACGGCGCGACCGCCACCATCACATGCGATCGCGCGGCACGTCCGTGAGGCGAAGATCCTCGAGCGGACGTGCCCCTTCCCGTTTCCCGTTTACGGCTTCCCGTTTCGCCGATCCCCTACGCGATCGCTTCGACGTCGATCCTGATATTCCCCCGCAGCACGTTCGAGATCGGACACCGCGCCTCCGCCTCGCGCGCGACGTCGCCGAAGCGCGACGGGTCGATGCCGCTCAGCCCGTCGGCCATCACCCGCAGGTGGGACCCGCGCAGCACGAGGCCGGCCTGGCCGAACTCCCCCTGGATCGTCGCGCTGACGTGCAGGCGGAGGGCCGAGGCGCCGCGGCGCGCCAGCGTCGCCTCGATGGCCATCGCGTAGCACGCGGCGTGCGCCGAGGCGAGCAGTTCCTCCGGGCTCGTCCGGCCCTCGTCGGGGCCCACGCGCGAGGGGAACGTGAGGCCCAGCGTGTACGCGCCGCTGCCGGCGCGCAGCACGCCTTCTCCGGCGCGCAGGGTGCCTTCCCAGGTCAACGTCGCCTGTCGTTCGAACGGCTGCATCGGTTCACTTCCGTCTGGATGCGTGGCGGCGCGTGCGCGCCTCCGCAACGAGCTGCGTGACGAGCCCGGCCAGCGCGAGCGCCAGCCACACGGCCACCACCCATTCGCGCCCCGGCGCCGGGTCGAGCGGGTACACGACCCACACGCGCGTGCCGGCCGCGGCCGCCTGCGCCGCCTCGTCGCCCGCCAATGCGAGCACGCCCACGAGCAGCGTCCACGCGCCGCCGAGCGCGGTGGCCACGATGATCACATAGCGCTGCAGCAGCATCGCCGCAACGGCGCCGGCAATCGCGAACGCGATCACCACGAGCACGTGCGGATCCGTCTCGGCCCGCGACCAGATCAGCGACGCCGCGGCGGCGCCGAGCCCCGCGCCGATCAGGACGACGCCGAAGAAGTACGCGAGGTTCAGGACGAGCGCGCCGGCCAGCCCGCCGAGCACGGCCCAGAGCACCAGGTACGCCGTGCTGCCCGACCCGGCGATGGAGGTGGCGACGAGCGCGCCGACCAGGAATCCGAAGAGGCCCAGGACGAAGCGGAAGAAGCGGTAGCCGGCGAAGCACGCGACGGCCCCGCCGGCGGCCAGCACCAGCGCGGCGGGAATCTGGAGCGTCGCGGGGATCATCGCACAGCGGTGCCTACACGTCGCGGCGGCCGAGCATCGCCTTCGACATCGTGATCTCGTCGGCGTACTCGATGTCGCTGCCGACCGGGATGCCGGTCGCGATGCGGGTCACGCGCACGCCGAGCGGCTTCAACAGGCGCGCCAGGTAGAGCGCGGTGGCCTCCCCCTCGACGTTCGGATTGGTCGCGAGCACCACCTCGTGCACGTTCCCGTTGCCCACGCGCGTCAGCAGCTCCCGGATCTTGAGGTCGTCGGGGCCGACGCCGGAGAGCGGCGACAGCGCGCCCATCAGCACGTGGTAGACACCGCGGAACTCGCGCGTCTTCTCGATCGCCGAGACGTTCTGCGGCTCCTCGACGACGCAGATGAGCCCGTGGTCGCGGCCCGGATCGCTGCAGAACACGCACGGGTCGACGTCGGTGATGTTGCTGCAGACCGAGCAGTACGTGACGCGCTCCTTGACGTCGCGCACGGCGTCGCACAGGCGATCCGCCTCCTCGCGCGGCGTGCGGAGGATGTGGAACGCGAGTCGCTGGGCGCTCTTGGCGCCGATGCCGGGCAGGCGCTGGAGCTGCTCGATGAGGCGGGCGAGCGGTTCGGGATGTGTCACGGAGTTGGCTGGACGCGCGGAGGCGGCCGAAGCCGCCCGGATGCTGCTGTCTACGTCTGTATCTGTGTGTCTGTGGTCTGGTCCCTGGCCCCTGGTCCCTGGTCCCTGATCGCTGTATGGCCGGACTGAAGTCCGGCCCTACAAGTCCGGCCCTACATTCCGGGGATTCTGAGCCCTCCCATCATGCCGCCGACGGCCTTCTGCATCTCCTCGTCGACCCGGCGGTGGGCGTCGTTGATGGCGGCCACGATCAGATCCTGCAGCATCTCGACGTCGTCCTTCGAGACCACTTCGGGGTCGATGCGGATCGACTGCAGGTGCTTCTGGCCGTCGACGACAACGGTGACCATGCCGCCGCCGGCGGTGGCCTCGATGCGCATCTCCTGGGACTGCCGCTGCAGCTGCTCCTGGAGCTTCTGCGCCTGCTTCATCATCTGGCGGATGTCCATTACTTGATCTCCTCGACCTCGCGGATCTCCGCGGGGAAGACGTCCAGCATCGCCTGCACGCCGCCGTCGGCGAGCGCGCGCGCCCTGAGATCGCCGTCCGGCGGCGGCGGGGGCGGCGGCGCCTCGGCCACGAGGTCGACGGCCTTCGGCGCGTCCGGATCCGCCGGCCCGGCCGCGCGCGCCGTGCCGACGGGCACGCGCTGGCCGGCCACCGACTCGGCGATCGACTCGATCCAGCCGCGGCGGTTCTCGACCTGCTGCCGCATCGGCTCGTGCAGCGGCCCGAACGTGAACACGATCCGGTCGTTCTCGACCTCGATCTTCTGCGCCTGCGCGACGTACAGCGAGAAGAACGTGCGGTTCACCCGCTGCAGCTCGGCCAGGAACCGGTTCTTGAAATCGGGCGGCAGCGGACCCGCCGGTGCGGCGGCAGGCGTGGCGACGGCCTGCGCCGGACGGGCGGCAGCGGGCGCGCCCGGGCGCGCGGCCGACGCCTCCGGGCGCGAGGGTCCTGGACGCGGCGGCGCGGAGCGCTGCGGCGCCGGCGGGCGCGGCGCGAACGACGGGCGGCCGGCGGGCGCGGACGGTCGCGCGGGCGTGGGCCCCGCGGGCCCGCCGGGACGCGGCAACCCGCCGCGATCGAGCTGCGCGATGAGATCCGTGAGCGGCACGAGCTTGCGCAGGTGGATCCACTTGAGCAGCGCCATCTCGAGCGCGTACTGCGGCTGCGACGCGCTCTTGACGTCGGCTTCCGCCTTCGCGAGCAGGTCGAACGACCGCAGCAGATCCTCGCGCGAGAAGCGCGCGGTCAGCTCCTGCAGGCGGGCGCGATCCGACTCGAGGACGACGTCGGGGTCGTCGAGGCGCGACGGGTCGATCGAGACCAGCGTCATCGCGCGCACCAGCCCGGAGAGCTCGCGGCACAGGATGCGCAGGTCGTAGCCGGCTTCCACGGCGCGCGCCGCGAGCGTGAACGCCGCCGCGGCGTCCTCGTCGGCGACCGCCTGGAGCACGTCGAAGAGCAGGTCGCGCCCGACGAGCCCGAGCACCGTCGCGACGTCGGCGGCGCGGACGGTGGTGCCGGCGAACGAGAGCACCTGGTCGAGCGCGCTCTGCGCGTCGCGCATGCTGCCTTCCGCGTACCGCGCCAGCAGCGTCAGCGCCTCGTCGTCGGCGGTGATGCCCTCGGCGTCGGCGATGCGCCGCAGCTGCGCCGCGATGGCGGCGGTCGCGATGGTGCGGAACTCGTAGACCTGCGCGCGCGACTGGATGGTGTCGGGGATCTTGTGCAGCTCCGTCGTGGCCATGATGAAGACCACGTGCGGCGGCGGCTCCTCCACCGACTTCAGCAGCGCGTTGAACGAATGCGACGAGAGCTGGTGGACCTCGTCGATGATGAAGACCTTGTAGCGGTCGCGGGCCGGGGAGATCGCGAGGTTGCCGATGATCACCTCGCGGACGTTGTCCACGCCGGTGTTGCTGGCCGCGTCGATCTCGAGCACGTCGAGGTCGCGCCCCTGCGCGATCTCGACGCAGGCGTCGCACCGCCCGCACGGATCGGGGGTCGGCCCGTCCTGGCAGTTCAGCGCGCGCGCGAGGATGCGCGCGGTCGTCGTCTTGCCGACGCCCCGGGCCCCGGCGAAGACGAACGCCTGCGCCAGCCGTCCGCTGACGAGCGCGTTGCGCAGCGTCGTCGTGACGGCCTGCTGCCCGACGACGTCCTCGAAGCGCTGCGGACGCCACTTGCGCGCGATGACTTGGTACGACACCTGATCAGCCAGCGTAGGTACGTCGCGGGCCCCACCGCGACCCGGATGACCTGCGGCACAGATCAGGGTCTGCTTAGCGCTGCTGCCTTCCGGCCCTGACGCGGTTCACAGGCTGATCTTGCACAGGGTCCGGGCCGCGGTGCGGCCCGCGCGACAGTCAAGT
>DASVDJ010000021.1:0-3314 GCA_036381155.1 Vicinamibacterales bacterium | reverse complement strand
CCTGCCAGTGTCGGTGGCCCGGCAGACGGTCTAGGGTCCCTAGTCCATGACGGCGTTCCGTTCCGGTCTGTGCTCCTGCGGCGGTGTCGTGTGAGTGCGGTTTCGGAGCTCGAGCGGGGGCGCGAGGCGTTCGCGGGGCGGGCGTGGTCGGCCGCCTACGAGGCGCTCTGGCGGGCGGATCAGCTTGCGGCGCTGGAGGCGCACGACCTGGAGTCGCTGGCGGTTGCCGCCTACATGCTGGGGCGCGTCGAGGAGTTCCTTCGTGCGCTGGAGCGGGCGCATGACGGCTACCTGCGTCAGGGCGAGCCTCTTCGCGCGGCGCGTGCGGCTGTCTATCTGGGGATCAACCTCTCGATCATCGGCGATGTCGCGCAAGGTGGAGGTTGGCTCGCGCGGGCGCGGCGTCTGATCGAGCGTGAGGGCGACTGTGCGGAGCGCGGCTACCTGCTCGTGCCTGTCGCAGTCAGGCACGAGGCGGACGGCGACTATGTCGTGGCGGAGAAGGCCGCGGCTGAGGCAGCGTCGCTCGGGGAGCGCTTCGGCGACCGCGATCTGTTCGCGCTCGGTGCGCACGCGCAGGGGCATGCGTTGATCAAGCTCGGCCGCGTCGAGGACGGCTTCGAACTGCTCGACGAGGCGATGCTTGCGGCGGTCGGCGGCGAGCTGTCCCCGATCATCACCGGAATCGTCTATTGCGGCGCGATCGCCGGCTGCGAGGAGGCGTACGAGCTGCGGCGTGCGCACGAGTGGACGGGGGCGCTTGCGCGCTGGTGGGAGGCGCAGCCGGAGATGGTCGCGTTCACCGGCCGTTGTCTGGCGCACCGGGCGGAGATCCTGCAGCTCCATGGTGAGTGGGAGCAGGCGCTCGAAGAGGCACGGCGGGCGCGGGATCGCTGCGAGCGGGCGATGAATCGCGCTGCGGCCGGCCAGGCTGCCTACCAGCAGGCAGAGGTTCTGCGGCGACAGGGCGATTTCACGGCCGCCGAGGCCGCCTATCGGGAGGCGAATGCGTGCGGTCGGGAGCCGCAGCCGGGGCTGGCGTTCCTGCGGCTGGCCCAGGGCGACCTCGAGGCGGCGGCGAGCGCGATCCGCCGGGCCCTGGCCGAGACGTCGCCGCCGCTGAAGCGGTCGCGGTTGCTGCCCGCCCAGGCGGAGATCATGCTTGCCGCCGGCGACCTCGATGAGGCACGCCACGCTGCTGAGGAGCTCCGCGAGATCGCGGCCGCGTACCCGAGCGCGA
Source organism: Vicinamibacterales bacterium (assembly GCA_036381155.1). Lineage (GTDB taxonomy): Bacteria > Acidobacteriota > Vicinamibacteria > Vicinamibacterales > JAENWD01 > JAENWD01. Next base: position 2,074 of record DASVDJ010000021.1, on the reverse strand, counting down.
TGCTGGGCGCGATCGCCGCCCAGGTGGAGGGTGCGGTCGAGCTCGAGGGCGGCGATTCGCGCGCGGCGCTGGTGAGGCTGCGGCAGGCGTGGCAGGTCTGGCAGGAGCTCGATGCGCCTTACGAGGCCGCGCGCAGTCGGGTGCTGCTCGCGCTCGCCTGCCGCGCGCTCGGGGACGGCGGCAGCGCCGAGCTGGAACTCGACGCCGCCCGCGGCGCCTTCGCCGAGCTGGGGGCCAAGCCGGATCTTGCCCGCCTGGACACGCTCGCTTCCCCCTCTGACGGGCGCGCTCCCTACGGCTTGACGCCGCGTGAGCTCGAGGTACTGCGGCTCGTCGCCGCGGGAAAAACGAACCGCGAGATCGCGACACTGCTTGTCGTCAGCGAGCACACGGTTGCCCGGCACGTCCAGAACATCCTCGGGAAACTTCGTGTGCCTTCGCGGACGGCTGCGACAGCGTTCGCGTTCGAGCACGAGCTGGTCTGACGACCGCGTAGTCAGAACTAACCATCGAGTGCGTTCGCGCAAGTTGGTGGATGTGCGCGATGCCGCGGCGCCTGCGCCTTCCTAGCCTTCGAGTCCAGGTCCGCGAGCGAGGAGGTTGACGCGATGGAGCGGTTTGAGACGGTGATCGTCGGCGGTGGCCAGGCGGGGCTGGCGAGCGGGTACGAGTTGAAGAAACGTGGGCGGCCGTTCGTGATCCTGGAGGCGAACGAACGGATCGGCGACTCCTGGCGCAAGCGCTGGGATTCGCTGCGCCTGTTCACTCCCGCGAAGTACGACGGTCTGCCCGGGATGCGCTTTCCGGCGCCGCGCTGGTCGTTTCCGACCAAGGACGAGATGGGCGACTACCTGGAGGCGTACACGGTGCGGTTCGAGCTGCCGGTCGAGACCGGCGTCTCAGTCGACCGCGTCTATCACGACGGCGATCGGTACGTCGTCGAGTCCGGCCACCGTGTCTTCGCCGCGGACAACGTGATCGTCGCGACCGGCGCCCACCGTGTGCCGAAGGTGCCGCCGTTTGTCGGGCAGCTCGACCCGCGGATCGTCCAGCTGCACTCCGCCGACTACCGCAACCCCGGACAGCTGCGTGAGGGCGCCGTGCTCGTCGTCGGCGTCGGCAACTCGGGCGCCGAGATCGCCTACGAGCTCGCGAAGACGCATGTGGTGTTGCAGGCGGGCACGCCCTCGGCCGAGATCCCGGTACGCCACGGCAGCCCGGCCGCGCGCGTCGTCCTGCCACTGATCCGCTTCGTCGGCACGCGCGTCCTCAACGTGAAGACGCCGATCGGGCGCAAGGTCCGGCCGAAGTTCATCGGCCGGGCGGCGCCGCTGATCCGAATCAAATCGAAGGACCTGGACGGCGCGGGAGTCGAGCGGGTCGGGCGTGTCGCAGGCGTCCGCGACGGGCGGCCGCTGCTCGAGGATGGACGCGTCCTGGACGTCGCTAACGTCGTCTGGTGTACAGGCTTCCGCTACGAGTTCTCATGGATCGACCTGCCGGTGATCGCCGCCGACGGGGAGCCGCTGCACGAGCGCGGCGTCACCGTCGAGGCGCCGGGGCTCTACTTCGTCGGACTCGTCTTCCAGACCGCGGCGACCTCCGACGTCATCCCGGGCGTCGGCCGCGATGCCGCCCACATCGGCCGGCACCTCGCACGAGCATCGCGCGCGCGGCGTACCGCGACAGCGCCTCACGCTGTGCTCGCGGCAGACGAGCGGGCCTAACCCCCCGCCCCACGAGGAGACGTCATGAGTGCATGGATCATCACGCGCATCCAGACCGGCGACTACGACCGCTGGCGCCCACAATACGACCAGGACCAACCGCACACCCGCGAAAAAGCAATCGTCCAGCGCGTCCTCCGCTCCGTCGACGACCCGAACGAAGTCTTCGTCTACCTCGAATTCGGCAGCCTCGAGGACGCGCAGGAGGCGCGCAACCGCCTCGTCGCGTCCGGAGTCCTCGACCGGTTCGCAGACAAACACGGCCCCACCGTGTTGACGACCGCCACCTGACCGACCGCTGTCCGTCCTGCCGGCCTGCAGGTCAGCAAGAGATGGTCTCTCTCGAA
>DASVDJ010000020.1:0-7028 GCA_036381155.1 Vicinamibacterales bacterium | reverse complement strand
CAGCGCCCGCGTGTCGGAGTACCTGGTCTCCGTGGTGCCGGCCGAGGCATGGCGCGCGGTGCCACCCGGCGGCGGCCGGACGATTGCCGCGAACGTCGCGCACATGCAGAGCCTGCGGCGCACGTTTGCGAAGATGGGCGGCGCCCCGGAGCTTCCGTCGCTCGATCGCCTGAAGTCCACCCCGGTGCAGGCGGTTCGCGCGCTGCGCGCGAGCCGCGAGGCGCTCGTGAAGCTGTTTGCCGCCGCGATCAGGCAGGGTGACGGGCGGGTCGGGCGCATGCCGCGCCGGACGATGAGCATGCTGTTCTATCTTGTGCAGCACGACGCGCATCACCGCGGCCAGATCACCTGGACGCTCCGCCTGCTCGGGCACGAGCTCGCGCCGGTGGACGTGACGCGGCTGTGGGGCTGGCGGAAGCTGGATGCGTGAGGGAGGTCTGATGCAGCTACGGTCATGGCTGGGGCGGATGGCGCTGGCGGTCGTCGCCATCCTGATGGCGGGCGACCCGATCGCCGGACAGCGGCCGCGCGCGCGCACCGCCGCGCAGGAGGATCCCTGGGCCTCCACCTACACGCCGCGCGCGTCGCGCCCGACGCTCATCCGGAACGCCACGATCCTGACCGCGGCCGGTCCGGTCATCGAGAAGGGAGACCTGCTGCTGCGCGACGGCAAGGTCGCCGCGGTCGGCACGGTTGACAACCCGCCAGCCGACGCGCTGGTGATCGACGCGGCGGGGAAGTGGGTGACGCCCGGCCTCATCGACACGCACTCGCATCTCGGCGTGTATCCGTCTCCGGGAATCGAGTCGCTCTCGGACGGCAACGAGATGACGAACCCGAACACCGCCGAGGTCCGTGCCGAGGACTCGGTCTGGCCGCAGGACCCGCAGTTCGGGCTCGCGCTCGCCGGCGGCATCACGACGCTGCAGATCCTGCCGGGGTCGGCGAACCTGTTCGGGGGACGCGGCGTGACGCTGAAGAACGTCCCCGGCCGCACGGTGCAGGACATGAAGTTCCCCGGCGCGCCGTACGGCCTGAAGATGGCCTGCGGCGAGAACCCGAAGCGCGTCTACGGCTCGCGCAACAGCTCGCCGGCCACCCGCATGGGCAACGTCGCCGGGTACCGCCGCGCGTGGCAGCAGGCGACGGAATACCGCGAGAAATGGCGCCGCTGGCGTGAGAACGGCAGCGACGAGAAGGAGCGGCCCGAGCGCAACCTCCAGCTCGAGACGCTCGCCGCCGTGCTCGACGGCGAGATCCTCGTGCACAACCACTGCTACCGCGCCGACGAGATGGCGACGATGATCGACATCGCGAAGGAGTTCGGGTACCGGATCTCCTCGTTCCATCACGCGGTGGAGGCGTACAAGGTCCGCGACCTGCTGGCGGCCGGGAACGTCTGCGCCAGCATGTGGGCCGACTGGTGGGGCTTCAAGCTGGAGGCCTTCGACGGCATCACCCAGAACATCGGGCTCGTCCACCAGGCCGGCGCCTGCGCGATCGTCCATTCCGACGACCCGTCGGGTATTCAGCGGCTGAACCAGGAAGCGGCGAAGGCCATCCGGGCGGCGGCCGAGGGAGGCATCACGATCGACCGCGCCGACGCGATCCGCTGGCTCACGATCAACCCCGCGAAGGCGCTCGGCATCGACAAGCTGACCGGCTCGCTCGAGCCCGGAAAGGGCGCCGACGTCGTGATCTGGTCGGGCGACCCGTTCAGCACCTACAGCCGCGCCGAGCAGGTGTTCATCGACGGCGCGCTGATGTACGACCGCCACGATCCCGCGACACACCCGCAGCGCGACTTCACGCTGGGCATCCTGCCGGAGGTGAGCCGATGAGCGCCATCGGGAAGCGTCGCTGGCGGCGGGGCTTCGGCCCCGCTGGATCGATGCTGCTCGCGGCGATCGCGCTCCTCGCCGCGGAGACGCCTCGCGCCCAGACCGGCACGCTCGCGATCACCAACGCTCGCATCCTCCCCGTCTCCGGCCCCGTCATCGAACAGGGGACCATCCTCGTCAACAACGGCCGCATCACGGCGGTCGGCGCCAACGTGTCGGCGACCGGTGCGGGGCACGTGATCGACGCGAAGGGGCGCACGGTCACACCCGGCTTCATCGAGTCGGCCACCCAGATCGGCGTGGTCGAGATCGGGCTGTCGGCGCAGGGGACCGACGACGGCTCCATCAGGCCCACCGGCCTCAGCGCGGCGTTCCGCGTCATCGACGCGTTCAACCCGAACTCCACGGTGATTCCCGTCACGCGCGTGGAAGGGGTGACCCGCGCGATGGTCGTTCCGGCCGGAAGCGGCGGGATCGTCGACGGGCAGGGCGCGCTCGTCGCGCTGACCGGAGAGCACGTGCCGGCGAGCATCACGAAGGCCCCCGCGGTGATGGTGGCGGCGCTCGGCGAGCGCGGCGCGTCGCTGGCCGGCGGATCGCGGGCGGCCGCGATGCTGCGGCTGCGCGAGGCGCTGCAGGACGCGCGCGACTACGCCGAGCACCGCGACGCCTGGCAGGAGGCGCGCCGGCGTCCCTACGCGCTCGGCCGGCTCGATCTCGAGGCGCTGCAGCCGGTCCTGCGCGGCGAGATCCCGCTGGCGATCGAGGCGCACCGCGCGAGCGACCTGCTCGCGGCCGTCCGGATTGCCGGGGAGTTCGGCGTGCGGCTGGTCCTCTTTGGCGCGTCCGAGGGCTGGATGGTCGCCGGCGAGCTGGCGCGGCACAAGGTGCCGGTCGTCATCAAGCCGCTCACGAACCTGCCCGATTTCGACCGGCTCGGCGCGACGCTGGAGAACGCCGCGCGGCTGGCGAAGGCCGGCGTCGAGATCGTGATCTCGACCTTCGACACGCACAACGCGCGCAACCTGCGCCAGGAGGTGGGCAACGCGATTGCCTACGGGCTCGACCCGGCGCGCGCGCTCGAAGCGGTGACGCTCGCGCCGGCGCGGGTGTGGGGCGTCGCCGACCGACTCGGCTCGATCGAGCCGGGGCGCGAAGCCGACCTCGTCATCTGGTCGGGGGATCCGTTCGAGCTGCTGACCACGGCCGACGTCGTGATCATCGCCGGCAAGGAGATGCCGAAGACGACGAGGCAGTGGCAGCTGTTCGAGAAGTATCGGACGCTGAAGTAGGGCTGAAGGGTGGGCTGACGCAGGGCCGAACTTCAGTTCGGCCCAGACACAGGGCCGGCTTCAGGCCGGCCGCGCGCCGGTGAGCGGGGGCGCCCAGGCGAGCCGGCGCGCCCTTCCCGTTCCCCGTTTTCCGTTCCCCGTTTTTCGTTTCCCCGTTTCAAAGGGGGTCCCGCGTGCGTGAACTCCGCTACTCCGTCGCCGCCAGCCTGGACAGCTTCATCGCGGGACCGAACGGTGAGTTCGACTGGATCCCGCTCGACCCGGACATCGACTTCGAGGAGATGTACCGCGGCTTCAGCGGCCTGGTGATGGGCCGCGGGTCGTACGACGTGTACGCCGCGGCCGGCGGCGGGCCCGGCGTCGGGTCGTTGCCCGTCTACGTCTACTCGCGCACGCTGCCGGAGGGGGAACGCGACGGGATCACCGTCGCGCGCGACGCGGTGTCGCACGTCCGGGCGCTCAAGCAGGTCGACGGCAAGCCGCTCTGGCTCTGGGGCGGCGGCACCCTGTTCCGCGAGCTCGCCGAGGCCGGGCTCGTCGACGGCGTCGACGTCGCCGTGGTCCCGATCCTGCTCGGCGGCGGGCTGCCGCTGCTGCCGCAGCCCGGCCCGCGGCTGACTCTCACGCTGCGCAGGCACCGCGTGTACACGAAGACCGGCACGGTCTTTCTCGAGTACGACGTGACCCGACGGACGTAGCGCGGTGGGGCGCACCGCACCGGGAGGGCCGGACTTCAGTCCGGCCAATCACAGATAATTCTGCTGCGTCCCCGCGATGTGGTGCTGCACGTGCCCGACGATGACGTAGGCGAGCGCGCGGACGGAGAAGGGGTTGTCCGACGCGATGCCGGAACGCGACCACGCCTCGTCCGGCAGGTGGCGGAACAGATCGATTGACGAGTCGCGAACGGCCCGGAACTCGTCGAGATGGCTCTGCCAGGACCGGTCGTCCGCAGGGTTGTTCGCGGCCGCGATGGTCTGATCGAAGCTGGGCAGGGGCGCGTCCAGCCCGCGCGCGAACCAGAGGGCGCGGAACGCGAACAGCCGCTCGGTGTCGTTCACGTGCGCCAGGACCTGGCGCAGCGTCCACTTGCCCGGCGCGTACGGCGTGCGCGTGCGCTCGTCGGGAATGGCGCCGAAGAACGCGAGCGCCTCGTCGCGCTGCCTGGCGAGCAGCGCCTGGATGTCGCCGTCCGGCACCTGGTCGATATAGCGGAAGAAGTACTCGCCGGCTTCTGAACGATCGGGTCTGGGAAACGACATCGGAACCTCTCAACGGAACGGAAAGCGGGAAACGAAACGCGGGCAACGGCAGGGCGCTGCTTCATCCTATCGCCCGAACCGCTCGCGCCCAGCGTGACAGCGACTGTCGCTCGGGCGCTGCAATGCCTCCGGAACCGGTTGCGCCCAAAGCCCAGGGCCGAAGGCCCAACGCCCAAGCCCAACACCGACGGTCCAAGGTCCAAGGCCCAACTACCGTCGTCTGCAGAGAAAGACCCGATCGTACTCCCCATCGCCGATGGGGCGCGCGATCGTGCCGACCTCGAACCCGGCCTCGCTCAGCACGCGCCGCCACGTCGCCTCCTCGAACAATCCTTCCGCGTGCGTGTCGAAGCACGGCGTGACCGTGGCGCCGTCGCGCAGCAGGAACGCATAGTGGACCAGGCAGGTCGTGTCGGCCGGATCCGGGTCCCAGGTCCATTCGACGCAGCGCAGCGCGCGCGAGTCGTCTTCCCCCTCGATGAGGATCGACGTCTCGTGGAACGTCTCGGCCAGGTGGTCGGGCGCGAAGAGCGCCGCGCCCCCCGGACGGGTGTGGACGAAGGCGGTCTCGGCCATCGCGCGCAGGTCGTCCTCCGTGACCATGTAGCAGATGGCGTCGTGGACCAGCACCGCGTCGAACGTGCGGTCCAGACGCAGCGTCCGCATGTCCCCCTCGACATGCTCGCAATCCGGGTTCAGCTCGCGGCTGAGCGCCAGCATCTCCGGTGAGAGGTCCGTCAGCGTGCATCGGAACCGGCGTTTCATGAAGAGCGCGTTGTGCCCCGCGCCCGCGCCGAGCTCCAGCAGCGTGCCGGCGCTCCCGTGGATGGCGTCGACGAGCGCCGCGGTGTAGGTCTCGGCCTCCTCCTCGTGATCCTCCGGGGGATCGACGAGGCGATACCAGGGCGTCAGAGTGGAGTAGAGGTGCGGACGCATGGCACTATGCAGTGCATGATCCGTTGCCTGCTGCCGTTTGTCACGCTGGTTCTGCTCGTCTGGTCGACCGTGTCGTGCGCCCGCAACCCGGCGCCGCAAGGTGCCGGCGCCGAATCCGGCCGCCGGTCCCTGCGCGTGATGACCTTCAACATCAGGCACGGGCAGACCAACGCCGGGTGCGATGAGCCCGCGCGCACGCCTGGCGCCCTCCCCGCTCCCGACTGCGGCCTCGACCTCTCGCAGGCCCTCGACGTCATCCGCGCCCACGCCCCCGACATCGTCGGGCTGCAGGAGGTCGACCGCTTCTGGGCGCGCAGCGCGATGCAGGACCAGCCCGCGCTCATCGCGAAGGCGCTGGACATGCCGCACACGTGCTACGGCGCGAATCTCGACCACCAGCCGGACGAGCATTCGGACCGGCCGCACCAGTACGGCACGCTCGTCCTCAGCCGGCTGCCGATCCTCGAGTGCACCACGCACCGCCTTCCGCGGGTGGGTGACGCCGAGACGCGCGGGCTGACGCGGGCGCTCGTCGACGTGCGCGGCGCACGCCTGCAGTTCTTCAACACCCATTTCCACACCGCTGCCGCCGATCGTCGCCTCCAGGCGCCCGATGTGGTCGAGGCGATCGACACGACCGCGGCGCCGGTGATCCTCGTCGGCGACTTCAACGCGGTGCCCGACGCCGGGGAGCTCGCGCCGCTGTTCGCACGTTTCCGCGACGCCTGGCGCGAAGCGGCCGTCGCGGAACCGGACAATCCCGAAGGCGCCACCCTTCCCGTGCACCCGTCCGACCCGCCGCGCCGCCGCATCGACTACGTCTTCGTGTCGGAGCAGGTCACCGTTCGCTCCGCGCGCGTGCCGGTGGATGCGAAGACGCGGCTGGCGTCGGATCACTATCCGATCGTCGTCGAGGTGGAATGGTGAGGCTTGTAGCTGGCCCGTAGGGCGCGACTTCAGTCGCGCCTGACACGGATCAGCGTGACAGCGAACCAAGCGACTCGAGGCAGCACGGTGCTGCCGGTACGACCAGCCCAAGGCCCAAAGCCCAAAGCCCAAGGCCCAGCAAGCGTCAGATAATAGATCGATGCGTCTTTCGATCCTCGACCTGGCGCCGGTGCCCCAGGGCTCGACGCCCGCCGAGGCGCTCCGCAACACGCTCGACCTCGCGCAGCACGCCGAGCAGTGGGGCTACCACCGCTTCTGGCTCGCCGAGCACCACAACATGCCCGGCATCGCCAGCGCCGCCACCGCCATCGTCATCGGCTACGTCGCTGGAGGCACCCGGACCATTCGTGTGGGCGCCGGCGGCATCATGCTGCCGAACCACTCGCCGCTCGTCGTCGCCGAGCAGTTCGGCACGCTGGCCTCGCTCTATCCGGGACGCATCGACCTCGGGCTCGGGCGTGCGCCCGGCACCGACCAGCGCACCGTGCGCGCGCTGCGCCGCAGTCCGATGGCCGCCGACACGTTCCCGGCCGACGTGCTGGAGCTGCAGGCGTACTTCGCGCCCGCGCAGCCCGGACAGGCCGTGCGTGCGGTGCCGGGCGAGGGGCTGGAGGTGCCGCTCTGGATCCTCGGCTCCTCCCTGTTCGGCGCGCAGCTGGCGGCCGAGCTCGGCCTCCCGTATGCGTTCGCGTCGCATTTCGCGCCGGGCGCGCTGATGCCGGCGCTCGAGCTGTACCGCCGGCACTTCA
>DASVDJ010000019.1:0-58667 GCA_036381155.1 Vicinamibacterales bacterium | reverse complement strand
GCCGGCCTCCTGGGATCAGCCGATGCTGACCGGCGAGTACAACTCGCAGGGCGTCACGCGCGTGCTCGAGGCGATCCGGCAGGTCGATCCGTCGATCCGCTTCTACCAGGCCTCGTCGAGCGAGATGTTCGGCAAGGTCCGCGAAGTGCCGCAGACCGAGACCACCCCGTTCTATCCGCGCAGCCCGTACGGCGTCTCGAAGGTGTTCGGCCACTACATCACGGTCAACTACCGCGAGAGCTACGGGCTGTTCGCGTGCTCCGGCATCCTGTTCAACCACGAGTCGCCCCGGCGGGGTCTGGAGTTCGTCACGCGGAAGGTCACCGACGGCGTGGCGCGGATCAAGCTCGGGATGACGGACACGCTGTCGCTCGGCAACCTCGACGCGCGTCGCGACTGGGGGTTCGCCGGCGACTACGTCCGCGCGATGTGGCTGATGCTGCAGCAGGACCAGCCCGACGACTACGTCGTCGCCACGGGCGTCAGCCACTCCGTGCAGGAGCTGGTCGAGACCGCGTTCGCGCACGCGGGGCTCGACTGGCGCGACCACGTGCGCACGGATCCGAAGCTGCTGCGCCCGGCCGAGGTCGATCATCTGATCGGCGACGCGTCGAAGGCGCGCCGCGTGCTCGGCTGGGAGCCGGCCGTCGATTTCCGCCGGCTCGTGCACATGATGGTCGACGCCGACGTCGAGCGACTCCAGCGCGCGGCGGCGCCGCGCGTCGTGCTCTGATCCCGCCGGGAGACCCTGCTCCCGACCGCGTGGACGGCGGCGTGCGGCGGGCGCGCGCATGCCGTCGGCTTCGACGGACACCCCGAAGCGCCTGGTCTGACGCATGACCGGACTGACCGCATTCGCGCTTCCCTTCGTCGTCGCACTCGCTCTCTCGGTCGCCCTGACCCCGGCCGTCCGCTGGGCCGGACAGGTCCTGGGGCTCGTCTCGCGGCCGAAGTCGGATCGCTGGAACCGCCGGACGGTCCCGCTGCTCGGCGGCGTGGCCGTCTGGGCGGCCACGCTCGGCGCGGTGACGCTCGTCGGCGCCTGGTCGCGCGACCTGCTGCCCGTCGCGCTCGGCGGGACGTTCCTCTTCGTCGCGGGCCTCGTCGACGACGTCGTGGGGCTGCGCCCGAACGCGAAGCTGAGCCTCGAGATCATCGCGGGCTGCGTGATGCTGGTGCTCGGCACGCACCTGCCGTGGACCGACTCGCCGCTCGTGAACGCCGCGCTGACGCTGGTGTGGATCGTCGGCGTGACGAACGCGTTCAACCTGCTCGACAACATGGACGGGCTCTGCACGGGGGTCGCGGCCATCACGGCCGCCGCCTTCTGCGCGAGCGTCGGCCCCGAGAGCCCGGTGTTCCTGTACGCGGCCGCGCTGGCCGGCGCGTCGGCCGGGTTCCTGCGCTACAACTTCAACCCCGCCTCGGTGTTCCTCGGGGACAGCGGCAGCCTCTTCATCGGGATGACCTTCGCGCTGCTCGCCGCGTCGCGCGAGCCCGCCGTCTCCGGCGGCGTGCTCTCGACGATCGCCGTTCCCGTCCTCCTGCTGCTGCTGCCGATCTTCGACACGACGTTCGTGACCATCGCCCGGAAGCTGTCGAACCGCGCGGCCTCGCAGGGGGGGCGGGATCACACGTCACACCGGCTGGTGGCGCTCGGCTTCTCCGAGCGGCAGGCGACGCTCGTGCTGTATGCGCTCGCGGTCTGCGGCGGCGTGGCGGCGTACGGCCAGTCCAGGGCGACCCCGGAGGCCATCGGGCTCGGCCTCGCGCTGGTGGCGCTGCTGGCGGTACTCGGCGTCCGCCTGGCCCGCGTCGGCGTGTACGACGGCACCGACTTCGCCCTGTTGCGCGATCGCGTCTACACGCCGCTGCTCGTCGACGTCGCCTACAAGCGGCGCATGTTCGAAGTGCTGCTCGACACCTGCCTCATCGCCATCGCGTACTACACCGCGTACGCGCTGCGGTTCCCCGAAGACTTCCGGACGATCTACTACGGCCTGTTCGTCCAGTCGCTGCCGATCGTGGTCGCATGCACCCTCGCCGGCTTCTTCATCACCGGCGTCTACCGCGGCGTGTGGCGTTACATCAGCCTGACCGACCTGTTCACGTACGGCCGGGGCGTGCTGCTCGGCACCGTCGCGACGGTGATCACGCTCGTCTACCTGTACCGGTTCACGAACTATTCCCGGACGGTCTTCATGATCCACGGGATGGTGCTCGGGCTGCTGCTCGTCGGGACGCGCCTGGCGTTCCGCTGGCTGGGTGAGCAGGGCGGGCGGCCCGAGGCGTCGGCCACACCCGCGGCGATCTACGGCGCGGGCGATGGCGGCGCGCTGGTGCTTCGCGAGCTGCGCAACAACCCGCAGCACGGCGTGCACCCGATCGCGTTCCTCGACGACGATCCGACGAAGCAGCACCGGCGCATCATGGGCCTGCCGGTCCTGGGCGGCATCGACGACGTCGGCCGGCTGATCAACACGCACCGGCTCGGGCTGGTGATCGTCAGCACGGACAAGCTGCCGTCCGACGTCATGGCGCGGCTGGAGTCGGTCTGCTGGGCGAGCGGGACGCGCCTGCAGCGCATGCGCTTCGTCGTCACCGAGATCGCGCCCGAGCCCGCCGGCCGCGTCTGAGCGGCCGCGGCTGTTCCTCCGCGTCGTCGTCCGTCGCCGCCTCGAACTCCGCGTAGAGGTGGTGCTCGCGCGCCACTTCCAGTCTCACGCGCGGATCGAACCGGCCTCGCAGCTCCAGCCGGGCCGACCGGGGAGCATGCTCCGGCAACATGATCCGGACCTCGCGCCACGTGCGGGGTGAGACGAGCACCGTGGCCACGTGCCGCCCGTCGATGCGCAGCTCCACCGGCATGGCGGCGCGGGCTCCTGCCAGACGCAGCGGCACGATGACGGCGTCGGCCCGTCCGTCGACGACGAGCTCCGCCGAGCCGTTGGCGATCCGGAACGGGCGGCCGCCGGCGTCGGCAGCCTGCCAGGACGACAGCCCGAATGCCGCGCCCCGGATGTCGGCGCCGGCAAGTCCGGCGTGGATGCGCCACGGCACGCTGGCAACCAGGAACAGCAGGCCTGCGATGGCGGCACGGATCGCCGGATGGCGGCGCCGGGTCGCCGGAGCGTCCGCGCCGGTGACGGAGCCCGACGCCCGCAGCATGCCGAGCGCGAGCCAGAACGGCGCGTTGGCCTCCGGGCTCAGCAGCGGGTGCATCGTCAGCCCGGCCGTGAGGAAGGCGCCGAGTGCGATCGCCAGGGCGGCCGTGTGCCACGTCAGCGTTCGCGCGAGCAGCTGGCGGAACGCAGGCAGGAACGCGGACGCCAGCAGGCCGATGAACAGCGCGAGCCCGGCCACGCCCTGCTCGCCGAGCACCTGCAGGAACTGGTTGTGCGCGTTCTGGGCCCGGTAGTACTGCCGGATCCGCGTGCTCATGTAGTCGCCCGACTGCCGGTAATACTGGCCCAGCCCGACGCCGAAGGCCGGCGCGTCAGCGACCATGCGCGCCGTCGTGGAGGCCATCTCGGTGCGCACCATCACGGCGAGCGGCACGACGACGTTCGAGGTGCGCGGGTACTGCCAGACCGCCAGCCCTGACGCGAGCGCGAGCGGCGCGAGCACGGCGGCGCGCGTGCGCCGGCCGAGTGCGGCCGCCGGGCTGAGCAGCACGCCGGCGATCGCCGCCGGCACCAGCGCGAGCACCGTGCGCGAGCCGGCGAGCCAGATGCCTGCCACGAGCACGGGCGCCGCGATGACCGCGAGGCGCCGGTCCGGCCCGCGGCGGAAGCAACCCGCGGCGGCGAGGACGAGGCCGATCAGCAGGAGCGCCGCTGCGCTGTTGAGGTCCGGAATGGTCGAGCTGATGCGCGACTCGCGCAGCAGTCCGGCCGCACGCTCCCACGGATCCGGATCGCGGATGACGACCTCGACGAAACGGTTGGCGCTCAGCAGCGCGACGGCCGAGGCTCCAACCACGAGCATGCGGGTCGCGGCGACCGACACCGTCGGCTGCGCACGGCAGACCTCGGCGGCCATCGCGAACAGGCCCATCGCGCCGGCGAAGCGCGCGGTCGCGTGGAGCAGGGGCACGCCGGGCCGGCTGATCGGCGGCGACGTGCCCGACAGCCACTCCAGCACGCCGTAGGACGCCTCGGCGCCGATCAGCTCCCAGGCGTCGTTGGCGATGCCGATCGCGACGACGACGGACGTCAGCGCCAGCACGGTGGCCAGGCCGGCGAGTGCGGCGGTTGTCGCATCCCACGCCCGCACCCGCACGGCGCGATGCGTCAGCCAGCCGGTGACGGCGGCCAGCATCAGCGGGTCCGTCCACGGCGTGCGGCTGCCTGCCAGCGCCTCCAGCGCGCCGCCGAGGGGGGCGAGACCGGCCACCACCAGCAGCGCGTGATCGGGGCGTACGGCGGCGAGGGGGATCAGGACGGCCGTGAGCGCGAGCGCATCTCCGCCGCCGCGTTGCACGACGCTCCACCACAGGGCGGCGGCAGGCGCCGCGCAGAGTGCCGGAACGAGACGCGGGATTGTCGATGTCACGCGCGATCCGACGAAGGGAGGCCGGCGGACCTTGCTATACTACGAAACCTCGCGTCAGGCTCCCCCAGCATCACAGGGTGAATCATATGACGAGCCAGCCATCGACAGTTCCTGACGTTTCCGCAGCCAGCGCCGAGCGGCTCATAGCCGAGCTTCGGGCCCGCACCGCGCGTGTCGGAGTGATTGGACTGGGGTACGTCGGGTTGCCGCTGGCCGTCGAGTTCGCGGACGCCGGCTTCGCGGTGACGTCCGTCGATGTCGACCCCGTGAAGGTGGAGAGCATCTCCCGCGGCGTGTCGTACATCCCCGACGTGCCGCAGGCGCGCCTGGCCCGCGTGACGGGCGACGGCCGCCTGCGCGCGACCAGCGACTTCTCCGCGCTGTCGGCGGTCGACACGATCAGCATCTGCGTGCCCACGCCGCTGCGGAAGACGAAGGACCCCGATCTGTCGTACGTGGTCGGCGCCGTGGAGCGCGTCGCCGAGCACCTCCGTCCCGGACAGCTCGTCGTCCTCGAGTCGACGACGTATCCGGGGACGACCGAGGAGGTGGTGCGGCCGATGCTGGAGCGCGGCGGGCTGCGTGCGGGCCAGGACTTCTTCCTCGCCTTCTCGCCGGAACGGGTCGACCCCGCGAACAAGCAGTGGCATACGGGCAACACGCCGAAAGTGGTCGGCGGCATCGATGCCACGTCGACGGCCGTCGCCTGCGCGCTCTACGACCAGATCGTCGAGACCACGGTTCCCGTCTCGTCGACCAGCGTCGCCGAGATGGTGAAGCTGCTCGAGAACACGTTCCGCGCCGTGAACATCGGTCTCGTGAACGAGCTCGCGCTCATGTGCCGCCAGATGCGGATCGACGTGTGGGAAGTGATCGACGCGGCGCGCACGAAGCCGTTCGGCTTCATGGCGTTCTACCCCGGACCGGGGCTCGGCGGTCACTGCATTCCGATCGATCCGTTCTATCTGAGCTGGAAGGCGCGCCAGAGCGGCTTCGAGAGCCGCTTCATCGAGCTCGCCGGCCACGTGAACGCCTCGATGCCCCGCTACGTCGTCGAGCTGATCGGCGAGGCGCTGAACAGCCACAGCAAGCCGATCCGCGGGTCGCGCATCCATCTGTGCGGCATGGCCTACAAGGGGGATGTCGGCGACTACCGCGAGTCGCCGGCGCTCGACATCGCGCGCATGCTCCAGCTCCGCGGCGCCACGGTCACGTACAGCGATCCGCACGTGCCGGTCGTCGACGAGCACGGCGTCGCGCTCGAGGAGACGCCGCTCGACGTGGCGCTCGGCAACGGCGTGGACTGCGCGGTCATCGTGACCAACCACCAGGGAGTCGACTACGACGCCGTCGTGCGGCAGGCGCCGCTCGTGGTCGACACGCGCAACGTCCTGAAGGGCAGGACGGAGCCGCACATCTTCCGCCTATGAAGAGAGCGCAGCTGTGGGCGGCCGTCGCCGGCGTCGTGCTGGTGGCGGTCGCCGTCGTCTGGTTCGCCCGCCGGGACGCGGCGGGCGAGGGCATCGCGCTGCTGGACCGGCTCGACGCCGCCCAGAAGCGCACGAACGTCGAGAGCCCCGACCAGTTCGCCGTCGGCGAGGTCACCATCGGCGGCGAATCCCGCCGCGCCATCCTTGCCCTTCCGCATTCGCGTCTGATCTGGCAGGTGTCCGTTCCGGCCGGCGGCTGGATGGAGGTCGCGTTCGCGCTCACGCCCGACGCCTGGGAGAATGCGGAAGGAGCTGACGGCGTCCAGTTCCGCATCGGCGTGTCCGACGGACGGATCTACGACGAGCTGCTGCGGCAGGTCGTCGATCCGGCACGCGACCGGCGCTGGTTCACCGCCAGGCTGGACCTGGCGGCGTACGAAGGACGCACGGTCGACGTCATCTTCAACACCGATCCCGGACCTCCCGGCTCCACCAACACCCGGAACGACCGGGCCGTCTGGGGTGAGCCGCGCATCTACACCCGTCCCTGAGCCGCCGCATGGATGCCCCGATCCCGCTGCTCGACCTGACGGAGCAGTGGGCTGAACTCCGCGCCGAGACGCTCGCCGCGATCGAGCGCATCTGCGACACACAGCGTTTCGTGCTGGGCCCCGAGGTCGAGGCGCTCGAGCGCGAGCTCGCGGCGCTGATCGGCGTGAAGCATGCCGTCGGCGTCTCGTCAGGGACCGATGCGCTGCTGCTCGCGCTGATGGCGCTCGGCGTCGGCCCGGGAGACGAGGTGGTGACGACCACCTACTCGTTCTTCGCGACGGCCGGCTCGATCGTGCGCGCGGGCGCGCGGCCGGTGCTCGTCGACATCGATCCCGTCTCGTACAACCTGCGGCCGGACGCGGTGCGGTCCGCCATTACGCCGCGCACGAAGGCGATCATGCCCGTGCATCTGTACGGGCAGTGCGCGGAGATGGATCCGGTGCTCGCGGCGGCGCGCGAGGCGGGCGTGCCGGTCATCGAGGACGCGGCGCAGGCGATCGGCAGCCGCTATCGCGGCCGCGCGGCGGGCAGCTTCGGGCTGGCGGGCTGTTTCTCGTTCTTCCCGAGCAAGAACCTCGGTGCGTTCGGCGACGCCGGTCTCGTCACCACGGACGACGATGCGTTCGCCGAGCGGCTGCGTCTGCTGCGGACGCACGGCGCCGAACGGCAGTACTATCACCGGATGATCGGCGGCAACTTCCGCATCGACGCGCTGCAGGCGGCGGTGCTGCGCGTCAAGCTGCCGCGCCTGGCGCGCTGGACCGAGGCGCGCCGCCGCAACGCGGCGCACTACGCCGAGCTGATTCGCGCGGCGGGCCTGGACGACCGCGTGACCGTCCCCGTCGAGGGCGAAGGACAGCACCACGTCTTCAACCAGTTCGTGGTGCGGGTCCCGGCGCGCGATCGCGTGCGCGAGATCCTGACCGGCCGCGGCATCGGGACCGCCGTGTACTATCCGGTGCCGTTCCACCTGCAGGAGTGCTTCGCGCCGCTCGGTCACGCGGCCGGCGACTTCCCGGAGGCCGAGCGCGCGGCTCGCGAGACGCTGGCGCTGCCGATCTATCCCGAACTGACTGTCGCACAACGCGAGCGCGTCGTCGGCGAGCTGGCGCGTGCGCTGCGCGAGGCCGGTCACTGACATGGACGTGCACACGCCCGCAGCGGGGAGCCCGGTCGTGAGGGGACGCTTCCCCGGCCTGACCACCCAGATCTTCATCGGGCTCGTGGCCGGCATCGTCATCGGCTGGGCGGCACCGGAGCTCGGTGTCGGGATTCAGCCGCTGGCGGATCTGTTCCTGCGGATGATCAAGATGATCGTCGCGCCGCTGATCTTCTCGACGCTCGTCGTCGGCATCGCCGGGACGGGCGACCTGAAGACCATGGGACGGATCGGCCTGAAGGCGATGGTCTGGTTCTGGGCCACGACGGCGGTCGCGCTCGCGCTCGGCCTGGTGATGGTCAACGTGTTCCGGCCCGGCGCGGGGCTCGCGATCCCGCTGGCCGGCGATACGTCGGAGCTCGCCGCGCTCGCGCGCCAGCAGCAGGGAGGCTGGGACATCCTCCTGCACATGGTGCCGACGTCGGTCGTGGAGGCGATGGCGCGGGGGGACATCCTCCAGGTCGTCGTGTTCGCGACGTTCTTCGGGATCGCCCTGGGGGCCATCGGGCCGGCCGGCGCGCCGGTCGTCACCGTGCTCGACGGCGTCGCGCACGTGATGTTCCGGGTCACGGCCTACGTGATGCGCTTCGCGCCGGTCGGCGTGATGGCCGCCATCGCGGCGACGATCGGGGACCGGGGGCTCGGCATCCTGCTCACGCTCGGCAAGCTCGTGCTGACGATGTACGCGGCGCTCGCCCTCTACGTGCTGCTGGTCGTCGTCGGCGCGGCCGTCGTGTGCCGGGTGCCGTTCTGGCGATTCTTCCGCGCCATCCGGGAACCGTTCCTGATCGCGTTCACGACGTCGAGCAGCGAGGCGGCGCTGCCGAAGGCGCTCGAGGTCATGGAGCGCTTCGGCGTGCCGAAGCGGATCGTCAGCTTCGTGCTGCCGACCGGGTACAGCTTCAACCTCGACGGGTCGGCGCTCTACCTGGCGGCCGCCGCGATCTTCGTCGCGCAGCTGGCCGGCATCGAGCTGACCGCCGGCCAGCAGATCATGATGCTGCTGACGCTGATGCTGACCAGCAAGGGGGTCGCCGGCGTGCCGCGCGCCAGCCTGGTCATCCTGACCGCCGCGCTCACGACGTTCGGGCTCCCGCTGGAAGGGGCGGCCATCCTGCTCGGCATCGACCAGGTCCTCGACATGGGCCGCACGGCCGTGAACGTCATGGGCAACTGCATCGCGACGGTCGTCGTCGCGCGCTGGGAAGGGGAGTTCGACGACGCCCGCATGGCGCAGTTCTGATGGCCGATCGCGGAGATCGATACGACCACGCCGTGTCCTCTCCGTGCGCTCTGTGCCGCTGCGGCGTCTTACCGTTGCCTGAATCGTGAAGTACCTCGTCACCGGAGCTGCAGGACAGCTCGGCAGCACGTTCGTGCAGCGGCTCTCGCGCGACGGCGCCGACGTCGTCGCGCTGACGCGCGCGGCGCTCGACCTGACGGACGTTGCGCAGGTGCAGGCGACGATCGCGCGTGAGCGGCCCGGCGTCATCCTGAACTGCGCCGCCTACAACGCCGTGGACAACGCCGAAGACGACGCGCCGGGCGCGCTGGCGGTCAACGCGTTCGGCGTCCACGCGCTCGCGCGCGCCGCGCTGCGGACCGGCGCGCGGCTGGTCCACTACAGCACCGACTTCGTCTTCGACGGCTTTGCCACTCGCCCCTACACGGAAAGCGATCCGGCGAACCCGCGCAGCGTCTACGGGCAGTCGAAGCTCGTGGGGGAATGGCTGGCCCTGACGGCGCCGGACGCGCTGGTGCTGCGGGTCGAGAGCCTGTTCGGCGGACCGGCCGCCCGCAGCAGCATCGACCGCATCGCGGCGGCGTTGCGCGCCGGCGAGGCCG
Organism: Vicinamibacterales bacterium; assembly: GCA_036381155.1. Classification (GTDB taxonomy): domain Bacteria; phylum Acidobacteriota; class Vicinamibacteria; order Vicinamibacterales; family JAENWD01; genus JAENWD01. The sequence continues at coordinate 49,127 of DASVDJ010000019.1, read as the reverse complement.
CGCGTGTCTTCGTCGATCGGGTCGTCACCCCGAGCTTCGTCGACGACGTCGTCGAGGCGACGCTGCAGCTGCTGGCGCGCGGCGCGGCGCCGGGAATCTACCACTGCGTGAACACCGGCGAGACGACGTGGTACGGGCTCGGCGAGGCGATCGCACGCCTGCTCGGCGTGGAGCCGAGGCTCACGCCCGTGAAGGTCGCGGAGGTGCCGATGCGCGCCCCCCGTCCGCAGTACTGTGCGCTGTCGAACGCGAAGCTGGCCGCGGCGGGTGTGGAGATGCCCCGGTGGGAGGACGCGATCGCGCGATACCTGACACGAGGCGGGCCGACCGTCAGGACTGCCGTCCACTGAGACGGCCGGCTCCGCCCTTCCCGTCGGCGGAACCGATCGCGAGCTCCGCGATCAGGCCGCCGTCGATTCGAGCGCCTCGTCGCAGATGTCGGCGACCATCTCGCCGACGGCGAGGCACGAGGTCAGCCCGGGCGAGTCGATGCCGGCGGCCTGGACGAGGTGCGGGTTCCTCGCGTCGTGGCGGATCAGGAAGTCGGCGAAGGAGCCTTCCGGCCCGTGCAGCTTCGCGCGGATGCCGCTGCCGCCCAGGCGCAGGTCGCCCGGCTGCAGCTCCGGGAGGATCGCCCGCGTCGGCTCGTAGAACGCCTCCACCGGCTCGCGATCCCGCTCGTAGTCGTCCTTCGACTCCTGAAATCGCACGGTCGGCCCGACCTGCACGCTGCCCCAGGTCGTCTTCATGAGATGCACGCCGAGGCTGTGCCCCTTCGGGTGCGGCAGCGGGTAGACGAGCCAGTTCACGAGGTGCCGGCGCGACGGTACCAGCTCGCAGTACTCGCCGCGGGCCGGGTAGATGCGGAACTCCTCGCCCCCGAACGCCGCCGAGACCTCGTCGGCGTAGAGGCCCGCGGCGTTGACGACCAGGCGCGCGCCGATCTGCTCGCGTCCCGTCTCCACGACGAGGCCGGGGCCGCCTTCGCCGCCGCCGACCGCCGCCGTGTGCGACAGCCGGATCACGCCGGCGTCGTCGCAGTCCGCGGCGAGCGCCCGGACGAGCGACTCGGCTTCGACGATCCCCGAGTCGGGAGACCAGATGGCCACGGGGGCGTGGGTGTGCGGCTCGCGCGCGGACACCGCCTGCTGATCGACCAGCTCCAGGCCGGCGACGCCGTTCGCGCGGCCGTTCTCGCGCAGCGCCGTCAGCCGTGCCTCGTCCTCGGGCGACGCGCCGACGATGAACTTGCCGCAGCGCGCGTGCGGCACGCCCCGCGCGGCGCAGTACTCGTAGAGCAGGCGTGCGCCGTCGACGCAGAGCCGCGCCTTCAGCGTGCCGGGGGGATAGTAGATCCCCGCGTGAATCACGCCGCTGTTGTGCGTGCTGGTCTCCATGCCCGGATGCGGGTGCCGCTCGAGCAGGCAGATGGTCGCGTCGGGGTGGCGCCGGCTCAGGGCGCGCGCCGACGCCAGTCCGGTGACCCCGCCGCCGATGACGAGGATGTCGACCTGTTCCACGGTACGAGCTCAGGGGATCATCCTCGACACGCGGCGCGTCACAGCCGTTCTCCGATGGCCGCGTAGTCGAGGTGCGTGAAGAGCAGCGTGTTCAGCCGCTGCATGTTGGCGTTGAACGTCTCCACCAGGTCCGCGGCCAGCGCATGCTCCACGCCGCCGCCGTCCGGTGGCGGGGCCGCGGGCTGCAGCTTCTCGAACTCGGGATACGGGGACCGGTACTCGACCCGCACCCGCCCGAACCCGCTTGCCGTGAGCAGGTACTGCAGCGTGTCGGGATGGATCGGGCGGACGTGCGTGAGGTCGCGCACGTAGCTCGAGAAGAACGCGAACCAGCAGGCCGGGTTGATCGTTTCCAGCACGATCGGCGCGCCCGGACGGAGCTTGTCGTACGCGAGGTCCAGCGACCGCATCAGGTAGTCGGGCTGCAGGTGCTCGACGACCTGGATGGCGATGAGGCCGCCGAGCGAGCCGTCGGGCAGACTCTCCAGATACGAGAGCAGATCCCCTTCGGCGACGTCGAGCCCGCGGGCCCGGCAGACCTCGACCATCTCGTGGTTCAGGTCGAGCCCGCGCGCGCGGACGCCGGCGTCGCGCAGCAGCTCCAGCAGCTCGCCGCGCCCGCAGCCGACGTCGAGCACGTCGCTCGCGCCGGCGAAGATCGGGACGTACGACGTGAGGCGGGCGCGAATCTCCTCCTGCGGCCCGCGGAAGCGGTCTTCGAAGCCGACGTACTTGTACGAGTCGATCACCGCCGCGGGGGCGCGCGCGCCGTCGGCCGCGGCGTGCGCCGGCGCCCGATCCGCGATCAGCCGCTCCAGTTCGCGCCGGAACGTCGCGGAGCTCTGCTGGAGCACGGCGACCGTGGATCGGAGGTCGTCCTGCGCCGCCGCGACGGCGTCGATCCGTCCGTTCGCGCGCGCGTCCCGCGCCGCCAGCGACTCGAGCGCGCGCCGCAGGTGATCGGTCAGCGCGTTCACGGCCGCGTCGTAGACGGCGACGATGTCGCCTTCGACCTGCCGGTCCCTGGTGTCGATGTACGCGGTGACCTGCTGCAGGTACTGAATCAGGTGACTGTGGAACCGCGCGAGCCGCTCGGCGTGCTCGCGCAACGCGGTGGCGGTCGCCGCCAGCGCGTCATCGAGCGCCCGCTGCCGCTCGGCGCTCCGGTTGAGGTGATCGACGAGCCGCGCGTTGAAGGCCTGCTGCGCCTGAAAGGCCGGCGCGACGAGCCTCCAGACGAAACCCGCGAGCCGCGAGCGCAGGCCGCGCGGCGGGGGCAGATGATGGCCGGCGAGAATCTCCCAGGTGCCGTTCAGCGCCTGGAGCGGTGAGGCGTCGAACGGCGCCGCCGGGGCCGGGGTGGCCGGCGCGGACGGCAGCGACCGGTCCAGCGCGGTCAGGGCGTCGTTGTAGCGGCGATCGGCCTCGTCGCGCTCGGCGCGCAGCCGCTCCAGGTCCTCGCCGGTGACGGGACGCCTGATCATCGCTCAGCGCCCGATCACGCCTTCGAGCGGGCTGCTGGCGTTGGCATACATGCGGCGCGGAATGCGCCCGGCCAGCCAGGCGAGCCGGCCGGCCTCCACCGCCAGCCGCATCGCGCGCGCCATCCGCACCGGATCCTGCGCTCCGGCGATGGCGGTGTTCATCAGCACCGCGTCGGCGCCGAGCTCCATCGCCAGCGAGGCGTCGGAGGCCGTGCCCACGCCGGCGTCGACGATGACGGGCACGCGCGCGAACTCGCGGATGATCCGGATGTTGTTGATGTTCTGGATCCCCAGCCCCGATCCGATCGGCGCGCCGAGCGGCATCACCGCCGCCGCGCCGGCATCCTCCAGCTTGCGGCAGACGACCGGATCGTCGGTCGTGTACGGCAGGACGACGAAGCCCTCCTTGACGAGGACGCGCGTGGCCGTCAGCAGCGCCTCGTTGTCGGGAAAGAGCGTCTTCTCGTCGCCGATGACCTCCAGCTTGATCCAGTTGGACAGCCCCGCCTCCTGCGCGAGCCGCGCGGTCCGGATCGCCTCGTCGGCCGTGTAACAGCCGGCCGTGTTCGGCAGGATGAAATAGCGCGAGGTGTCGATGGCGTCGAGAATCGACTCGCCGCTGCCCCGGGCGTTCAGATTCACCCGGCGGACCGCCACGGTCACCATCTCCGCGCCGGAGGCCTCGTGGGCCTGCACCATGACGGCGTTGGAGGTGAACTTGCCGGTGCCGACGATGAGGCGTGACCTGAACGTGCGATCGGCGATCTGGAGGGGATCCATGTGGCGACGACTCCAGCAGAGGTATTCCGCGGGTGGGAAGGCGCGGACGCCGGAACGTGACGCGGGGCGGACCCGGCGCGTCCGCCCCCGGGGCGGCTCATCCGCCGCCCACGAAATTCACGATCTCGATCTCGTCCCCCTCGCCGATCATCTCGCTGGCGTAGCGGGCGCGTCGGACGACGGTGAGGTTGCGCTCGACGGCGACCCGCCGGCTGTCGATGCCGAGCGAGGCCAGCAGCGCCTCCACCGTCATCGGAGCCTCGAGCTCGTGCGGCTCGCCATTCAATGTGATGCGCACGTGTCGAACCTCCAATCGTCGAGCGTATTCCGCGTGCCCGCGTACGTCAAGGCAGGCGCCCGTCGTGCCGGGGCGCCTGCGGTCCGTCAGGCCCTCGCGCACGGGAGAGCGGGTAGAATGTCGCCATGCTTGCGGGAGTGCTGAAGGAGACGCTGCCCGGCGAGCGCCGTGTGGCCATCACGCCCGCGGCGATGCCGGCGCTGAAGCGGGCCGGGGTCGGCCTGATCGTCGAGGCAGGGGCCGGCGAGGCGGCCGGCGTCACGGATGCCGCGTTCCGCGAACAGGGAGCGGAGATTGCGGCATCGGCGGCCGAGGTCGTCGCGCGGGCCGACGTGCTCCTCCGGATCCGGGTCTCGCCGCCGGGAACGGCGGCCGGCCAGGCGGACCTGGCGGCCACGCGGCCGGGGCAGTTGCTCATCGCGTTTCTCGATCCGCTGAACGACCCGTCCATCGTCCAGGCGCTTGCCGAGCGTGGCGTCACCGCGTTCTCGATGGAGCTGATGCCGCGCATCACGCGCGCGCAGAGCATGGACGCGCTGTCCTCGATGGCCACGATTGCCGGCTACAAGGCCGTGCTGCTGGCCGCCAGCACGCTGCCCCGCATGTTCCCGATGCTCACGACCGCTGCCGGTACGCTCAAGGCCGCACGCGTTTTCGTCGTCGGCGCCGGTGTGGCCGGGCTGCAGGCGATCGCGACCGCACGCCGCCTCGGCGCGGCGGTCGAAGCGTACGACGTGCGGCCCGCGGCGAAGGAGCAGGTGCAGAGCGTCGGCGCGAAGTTCGTCGAGCTGCCGCTCGAAGCCGGGGACGCGGAGGACAAAGGGGGCTACGCGAAGGCCCAGGACGAGTCGTTCTACCGCCGTCAGCGCGAGATGATGGCCCGCGTCGTCGCGGCCAGCGACGTCGTGATCACCACGGCCGCGATCCCGGGGCGCCGTGCCCCGGTGCTCGTCACCGGCGAGATGGTCGAGCGGATGACGCCCGGATCGGTGATCGTCGATCTGGCGGCCGAGCGGGGCGGCAACTGCGAGCTCACGCGACCCGACGAGGCCGTCGTCGCTCACGGCGTGACCGTGCTCGGCCCGACGAACCTGCCGGCGACCGTGCCGTTCCACGCGAGCCAGATGTACGGCCGCAACGTCGCGACCTTCCTGGCGCACCTCGTCAAGGAGGGCCGGATCGCGATCGATCTCGAGGACGAGATCACGCGCGAGACGCTCGTCACCCGCGACGGGCGCGTCGTCCACCCGCGGCTCGTGCCCGCGCCCGCGGCCTCCTGACCGAGGCCGGCGCTCACGTCATCAGCAGCGCGCCGATCAGCGACGCCAGCCCGGCGGCCGCCGCGGCCGCCGTCGCGGGAACGCCGCGGGCGGGTGCGGCGGGTGAGGTCGTTGATTCGGACCCGGGCCGACGCACCGCGCGCCCAATCGCAACGGCCAGCAGCGCTGGAATCCCCCAGAGCATCATGGCCGCGAGCAGGGCGGCTGGCAGCGCGCCGAGCCGCCCGGCGACGCTGCCGGCGACGTTGACGCGGTCCGCCATGGCCGCGTGTGCCAGTACGACAATCGCCGGCAGCATGGCGGTCCACCCGAGGAGGAAACCCAACGCGAACGTCCAGCCGCCACCGCCGGTCCGACGTTCGTGAGCGGCCAGCGGCCGGTCCGAGAGCCAGAAGCCGAGTCCGAGCGGGCCCCAGAGCAATCCGAGCGCGGCCGCGAAGAGCGGCTTGCGTGCCTGGCGCGCCCGGGCGTCGAGCAGAATCCAGAGCGCGAGGACGACGTTGAAGGCGAGCGAGGCGGCGAGTCGGGCGCGGATCATGGATGACCCGGATGATACCGTGCCGGCGGGACTACAATCGGGGGTCGATGCTCGCCGACGGCGTCATCCTCGACGGCAAGTACGAGATCCGGGGCCGGCTGGCCGGCGGGGGCATGGGCGAGGTGTACCTCGCCCGGCGCACGTCGCTCGGCGACGAGGTCGCCGTCAAGGTCGTGCGGCCCAGCGGACCCGATCCGGCAGTCTGGCGCGCACGCTTCCTGCGCGAGAGCCAGGCCTGCGCCCGGCTGCGCCATCCCGCCATCGTGACCATCCTCGACTTCAGCGCGAACGCGTCGGGCGAGCCCTACCTGGTGATGGAGTACCTCAACGGGCCGAGCCTGGCCGAGGAGCTCCGCGCGCGCGGACGCTTCGAGCTGGAGCCGGTGCTGCAGCTGGCCGGCGCGATCGGGTCGGCGCTGCAGCTCGCCCACACCAGCGGCATCGTGCACCGCGACCTCAAGCCGCAGAACATCGTCTCGCACCGGTACGAGACCGGTGAAGTGGTGCACAAGATCATCGACTTCGGCCTGGCCGCGCTCCGCGGCGGCGGCACCGACACGCCGACCGAGGCGCTGACCGCCGAGCACGAGTTCATCGGCACCGTGGCCTACGCGGCGCCGGAGCAGTTCGGCGGCGGCGTCACGGACGCGCGCGCGGATCAGTACAGCCTGGCGGTGATTCTCTACGAGCTGCTCGCGGGCGTGCGGCCGATCGAGGGAGAGACCTTCATGGTCCTCGTCGATCGCCATCTGAATCAGACGCCGACGCCGCTGTCCGAGCGGCGCCCCGACCTGCCGCCTCGCGTGTGCGACGCCATCATGCGCGGGCTCGCGAAGTCGCCGGAGGAGCGCTGGCCAACGGTCCAGGACTTCGTGCGCGCACTGGACGGCGGGGAGCGGACCGCGTCGCGTCCCGCGACCCATCCGGTATCGACCCTGCTGGCGACCTACGAGCTCGGGCCCGTCATCGCCGAGGGGCGCTTCGGCTCGCAGGTCCATGCCGGCCGCCACCGGGCGCTCGGCCATCCGGTCGCGATCCGGACCTTCCGCCATGCGGGCCGCCCCGATCGCGAAGCCGTGCGTGCGCGGTTCCTCCGCGAGGCGCGTGCGCTGCAGGTCGTGCATCCGCACCTCATCCAGGTGCGCGACTTCGGCGAGGACGCCGAGCTGGTGTACCTCGTCACGGACCTGCTGCCGGGATCCAGCCTGGCCGAGCTGCTCGCGCGTGGTCCGCTGCCGATCGCGCAGGCGGGGCAGTTCGTTGCGCAGATTCTGGACGCGACCGACGCGCTGCACCGGCGCGGCGGGCGCATCTGCGGGCTGTCGCCGGAGATCGTGCGGGTCGTCGAGTCTCCGGACGGCGCATCGGTGGCGATCTCGTCGGCGGGAATCGTCCAGATCCAGGACGTGCTCGCGACGCTCAGCGAGGGCGCGCTGCGGGCGCAGTCGGCGGAGGACAGCGAGCTGGTGTACGTCGCGCCCGAAGTGCTCACCGGGGGGGCCGCGGACGAGCGGTCGGATCTGTATACCGTGGGCGTTCTCGGATACGAGATGATCACCGGCCGGCTTCCGTACGACGCGCGTACGCTTCCGGAGCTGCTCGGCGCGGTGCTCGGCGGTCCGCCGGCCGACCCGCGCACGCTGCGGCCCGATCTGCCGGAGGAACTGGCCGGAGCGCTGCTGCGTGCACTCGCACGCGAGCCCGCGGCGCGATTCGCCACCGCGCGCGAGATGCTGGGTGCCTGGGCATGACGGTGGGCGCCGCGCACCGGTTCGTCCTGATCCTCGTGCTCGTCGCCGTCGCGGCCGTGCCGCCGGCGGCGCAGCCCGTCCTGTTCACCGACGCGTTCCCGCCGGAGGAGTTCGCCGCGCGGCGGGATCGGGTCTTCGACGCCATCGGCGACGGCATTGCCGTGCTGCAGGGCGCGGCGGAGTATCCGGGCTACATCCACTTCCGCCAGAACAACCACTTCTTCTATCTGACGGGCGTGGAGGTGCCGCGTGCGCTGCTGCTGCTCGACGGCCGCGCCCGCCGTGCGACGCTGTTCCTGCCCGAGCGCGACGAGGCGCTCGAGCGTTCGGAGGGGCCGAGGCTCGTGCCGGGCGCCGAGGCGGAGCGGCTCACCGGCATCCCGCGCGTGCTGCCGCGGAGCGCGTTCGCGCGGGCGCTGCAGGCCGCCGCGGCCCCCGGCCGCACGCTGTTCGTGCCGCATCGCGCCGAGAGTCTCGGCGCGGCGACGCCGTACGCCGCCGCACGTCACGCGGAGCTGTCGGCGGCCGATCCGTGGGACGGCCGGGTGTCGCGCGCCGCGCAGTTCATCCGCGCGCTGCGCGCGGCGGCGCCGGGCGTCGACATCGAGGACCTCGATCCGGTGCTGGACCGCCTTCGCGTGATCAAGAGCCCGCGCGAGATCGCGCACATCCGCGAGGCGACGCGGCTGGCGGGCGAGGGGGTGCTGGCGGTCATGCGCCGCGCCCGGCCGGGCATGCGCGAGTACGAGCTCGAGGCGATCGCGGACTACGTGTTCCGGAGCGGCGGCGCGCAGGGCTTCGCGTACTTCGCGCTCGTCGCCACCGGGCCGAACGCGTGGTATCCGCATTACCACGGCCGGCTGGGCACGCTGCGCGCCGGCGATCTCGTGCTGTTCGACTACGGTCCCGACTACCACTACTACACCGCGGACGTCACGCGCATGTTCCCGGCGAGCGGCCGGTTCACGGCCGAGCAGCGCGAGCTCTACTCCGCGTACGTGCGCCTCTATCGCGAGCTCATGGCGTCCATCGGGCCGGGGCGCGCGCCGGGCGCGGTCGTGCAGGCGGCGGCGTCGGGCATGGCGCGCGCGCTCGAGAGGACGGCGTTCAGGAGCTCCCGCAACCGCGCCGCCGCGGCGGCGTTCGTCGACGCGATGCGGCAGGCCCCGTTCTGGACGCTCGGGCACATGGTCGGCATGGAGGTGCACGACGTGCAGCCGCCGGTCGAGCGCTTCGAGCCCGGCATGGTGTTCACGATCGAGCCGGCGCTGACCATCCCGGACGAGCGCGTCTACATCCGGCTGGAGGACGTGATCCTGATCACGCCGCAGGGGTACGAGAACCTGTCGGCGTTCGTGCCGATCGACGCCGACGCGATCGAGCAGCTGATGTCGGCGCGGGAGACGGAGAACGGGAAATAGGAGGAAACGGGAAACAGGAAACGGGAAGGGGCGCGTCGGCGCCCTTCCCGCGTGCCGATTTCGCGTGTCCCGGTTCCCGCGTCACATCCTGTTGGCCACCGTCGCGGCGCCGAGCAGCCCGGCCTGCGGGTTGAGGATGACCTGCACCGGGATCGATCGCGCCAGGTCCTCCATCGCGCCCTTCGCGTGGAAAGCGCCGAGGAATGCCGGCGTCGAGAGCAGGTCGAGGTTCTTCGGCGCGATGCCGCCGCCGATGTACAGCCCGCGCGTGGCCACCGTGCGGATGGCGAGGTTGCCGGCCTCGGCGCCATAGGCCGACACGAACAGCTCCATGACCTCGATGCAGTGGGGGCAGGTGCGCGCGCGCGCCTTCTCCGACGCGACGCGCGGCAGGTCGCCCGGATCGGTCGTGTCGAGCGGCACGCACGGCGTGTCGCCGTGGGTGAAGTAGTAGAGGTTCGTGAGCCCGATGCCGGAGACGACCATCTCCACTTCGGCGCGGCCGTAGCGGCGCGTGAGCCACTCGACCAGCTGCCATTCGCGCGGCGTGCGGGCCGCGAAGTCCGCGTGGCCCGCTTCCGACGGCGCCGGGACCAGATGCCGGCCGTCGTTGAACAGGAACGACTGGCCCATGCCGGTGCCGGCAGCGAGCAGCGCGGCGTTGCCGGCGAGGTTCGGCGTGCCCGGTTGCAGGACGTGGAGCTCGTCCGGCTGGAGCACCGGGATGCTGTGCGCGATCGCGACGAGATCGTTGAGCAGCCGGACGCGGCCGAGCCCGAAGGCGACGGCGACCGCGCGCCCGTCGACGCGCCACGGCACGTTCGTCAGCGTCGCCGCTTCGTCGAGCACCGGTCCGGCGACGCCGAAGCAGGCCGCCTCGATCCGCGGTTCGCCACCGGGTTGACGCCGCAGGAAATCGCGGATCATCGGCACCAGACCGTCGTAGTCCGGCGTCGACAACGTCTCGACGGCCACCGGCACCGGCCGGTTCGGCGCGCGCGAGAAGAGTCCCAGCAGCGTCTTCGTGCCTCCGACATCCCCAGCGAGCAGCATCGGCGCCGATTGTAATCCGAAGGGCGCGCAGGCACCGGCGCGCCGGCCGCGGTGGAATGCGGTCGCTGTGCCTCCGCGGCCTGCTATGATTCCGGAAGCGTGCGAGAGCCCGGCGAACTGACCGCGCGAGACGTGCTCGCGCGGTATCCGACCCTGCGCGACGATCACCTGCGGTATCTGGAGAAGTGGGGGCTCGTGCGCCCGGTGCGCACCGGCTCGACGCGCGCCTACGGGTTCAGCGACCTCGCGGTGATCCGCCAGGCCGCCAGCGCGCTCGCCGCCGGCCTCACGTTCCGCGCCGTCGTCCGGCAGATCGCCGCCGAGCGCGCCGGGCAGCTGACGTTCGACTTCCGCCTCGACGCGGAGCCGGCGCGCGTCGTCACGCTGACGCCGCGTCCCCGGCCGGCGCCGCAGGCCGGCTTCGGCGGCCCCTCGCCCTCCGCCATCTCACGCGCCGAGGCGCTGTTCCTCGAGGCGGCGGCGCTCGACAGCGGCAACGAAGCGGACGCGGAGCGCGCGGAGTGGCTGTACCGCCAGGCGCTCGAGGCGGATCCCTACCTGGTGGCGGCGCTCATCAACCTGGGGAACCTGCACTATGCGCGCTCGCGCCTGGCCGAGGCGCTGGCGCTCTACGACCAGGCCGCGGCGCTCGCGCCCGACTACTTCGAGGCGCACTACAACCGCGCGAACGTGCTGCACGACGCCGGCCGGTTCGAGGAGGCGTGCGAGGCGTACGAGGCGGCGCTGCGTCTGGATCCGCAGCACGCCGACGCGCACTTCTATCTGGCGGTGACGCTGGAGAAGATCGGACGGTCCACCCGCGCGCGGCCGCACTGGCAGGCGTACCGCCGGCTGGCGCCGGAAGGCGCGTGGGCCGAGCTGGCGCGCGAGTTCACCGACGGCAGCTGACCCGGCGCGAGGGACTCACCAGTAGCGTGAGGGATCGGGCTTGCGGCGCGGTGCGCGCCGCGCCTTGAAGTACTGGCAGTCGGGACACCACGCTTCGGGATTGAAGCTGCTGGCGCCCGCGATCGGCAGCACGTCGCGGTGCGTGCAGCACTCCGGCCCCTCTTCGGGCGGACGCCGCCAGCGGCACGCCCGGAAACGCTCGACCGCCGGTGACAGCGCCGGCGCCGGTTCCTGGCCTCCCGTCTGATCCGCAACCGGATCGAGCCTCGGCTCCTCCGCAGGGCGCGGCTCCGGGCCCGCCGGACCGTCACTGTAGTTGGACGCCAACCGACTTCTCCAGTGCGCGCAGGGCGCGCAGTTCCTCGGGTGCCACCAGCGTCAGCGCCGTGCCGGTCGCGCGGTCGCGTCCCGTGCGGCCCGCGCGGTGCACGTAGGCTTCCGCGGACGCGGGCACCTCGTAGTTCACCACGTGCGTGATGCCGTCGATGTCGAGCCCGCGGGCCGCGATGTCGGTCGCGACGAGGACCCGATGACGGCCGCTCCGGAAGCCCTCCACCGCCGCCATCCGCTGTTCCTGCGAGCGGTCGCCGTGAATGGCCACCGCCCTGATGCCGAGCGCCTGGAGCTGCCGTGCCAGGCGCTCCGCGCCGTGCTTCGTCCTGACGAACACCAGCGTCGGCCCCTCGGCCGAGCGCAGGAAGCGCGCGAGCCACTGCGGCTTGTCGCGCGACTCCACCGTCTCCACCGCGTGCGTGATCGTGCGGGCCGGTCCGCCGGCGCGCCCGAGCTCGATGTAGCGCGGGTCGCGCACGATCGCGGCCGCCAGCGCGTACGCCTCGTCGGGCAGCGTCGCCGAGAACAGCAGCGTCTGGCGTTCGGCCGGCAGCGCCGAGACGATCCGCTGGACGTCGGGCCAGAAGCCCATGTCCATCATCCGGTCCGCCTCGTCGAGCACCAGCACCTCGAGCCCCGAGAAATCGGGGGCCGCCGAGCGCATGTGATCCATCAGCCGGCCCGGCGTCGCCACCACGATGTGCACGCCCGCGCGGAGCGCCCGGTCCTGCGGCTCCATCGGGACGCCGCCGTAAATCGCCGCGCTCGTCAGCCCGGCGTGGTACGCCAGACCCTGGACCGTGTCCTCGATCTGCACGGCCAGCTCGCGGGTCGGCGCCAGCACCAGCGCGCGCGTGCCGGCGGGCAGCTCGCCCACGGCGCGTTCCGCCGCCGCCAGCAGCCGCTGCAGGATCGGCAGCACGAAGGCCGCCGTCTTGCCAGTGCCCGTCTCGGCGCAGGCAATCACGTCATGCCCGGCGAGGGCATGGGGCAGCACGGCGCTCTGCACCGGCCGCGTCTCCTGGAACCCGAGATCGGCCAGCCCCTGTGCGAGCGAGGGGTGCAGGCCGAGTCCGGCAAAGGGCCGCGGGGTGGCGTCGTAGTCCGCCTGCGGCCGCGCGGAATACGAGGGCTGAACGGGAATCGTCGTCAGCCTCGCGGACTTCGATGAACCGCGCCGGCGCGGGCGGCGGCGTGACTGACGAGGAGCGGGGCCTTCGGTTGTCTGTGATTTCAAGCCTATCGTGCGCGGAAGGTGATGATGCCGCGGACGGGATCGTATGGCGACACGCCCACGGTGACACGATCTCCCGGCACGACCTTGATGCGGAACCTCCGCATCCGACCGCTCAACTGTGCGAGCACTTCGTGGCCGGCATCCGACTGCACCCGGTACAGCCCGCCGCTATGGACGGCGACCACCGTGCCCTGAATGTCGATTAGATCGTCCTTGCTCAACCTTCTCGTCCTTTCAATCAAACATTGTGCCACATCTTACGGGATCCTGGCGACCCTTTCGCCCGCCGGGTCCGATGCCAGGGCCCTGACCGCCGCCTCCACGCGCGCCGCCTCGGCGGCGTAATCCTCCCCCTCGAGCTGAAGCGGTGGCCCGAAGATCACGCGGACCCGCCCCGGGGTGGCCATCCGGGCCTTCTGGTGGAGGACACGGTCCAGCCCCACCAGGCGCACCGGGACGACCGGCACACGCAGCCGCGCGCCGATCATGCCGATCCCCGGGCGGAACGGGTTGATCTCGCCGGCCTCGGTCCGCTTGCCTTCCGGGAAGATGAGCACCGACCAGCCGTCCGTGACGAGCTCGCCGATGTAGCGCAGCGTCTGGCGCGCGCCGGCCTCCCGCTGCGGGAGCGGGAACGCGTTGAAGAACAGCGACGCCAGATAGTAGTTCAGGCTGTTCGTGAACCACTCGCGGCGCGTGTGCGACGCGGGGAAGAAGTGGGCCCTGAAGAACTCCTTCGCCATCGCGACCGCCACGCGGTAGCGCCAGCGCGCCGGCAGCGCCCACAGGATGACCGGCGTGTCCATGTGGCTCTGGTGGTTCGCCGCGAAGATCACCGGGCCGTCGAGACCGGCCAGATGCTCGAGTCCTTCCACCCGCGTCCAGGCGAACACCCGCGCCAGTGGCAGGATCCACGTCGGGAGGCTGACGCGCCGGAGCGCGCGCGCCGGCCAGCTCCGGTTCCACGACGGGAACTCGAGCGCCTCCACCGGCTCGCGGGTGTCGCCGCCGCCGGCAGGCGTCCCCTGGCGGACGAGCCGCTCCAGCGAGCCGACGTCGGGTGCCTGTGCGAACGCGGCCTCGTCGATCGTCGTCCCGAACCGCTGCTCGAGCGCGACCATCAGCTCCACCCGTTCGAGCGAGCTGAGACCGAGCTCGTCGAGCGTCGTCTCCGGCGCGATCGGACGTCCGCCGGCGAACTGCGCGAGCAGCGCCTCGACGCCGGCGCTTCCGGCGGCGCCGGGCCGCACGGGCGGCGCGCCGGAGGCGACCCACGCGCGGAGCTCGCCGCGCTTCAGCTTGCGCGTCCCCTCGGTCCGCGGCAGCTCGTCGCCGGGCCACACCGAGATGCCCCGGATCTTCTGGTGATCCAGCAGCCGCGCGTTGGCGGCCCGGACGACCGCCTGCGGTTCCACGCCGGGATCGACGACGACCACCGCGTGCACGCGCTCCTCGCTGCCCGACCGGACCCCGACGACCGCGACGTCGCGCACCCCCTCGACCTCCGCGACGACGCGCTCGACGTCCTCGGGGAAGACGTTCAACCCTTCGGGGGTGACGATCATCTCCTTCTTGCGGCCGCGGATGAACAGCCGGCCCTCCGCGTCGATCTCGCCGATGTCGCCGGTGTGGAACCACCCGTCCTCGAACGCCTCGGCCGCCGCGCTCTCGCTGCCGAAGTACCCGCGCGTGACGTTCTCGCCGCGCACGAGGATCTCGCCGTCCGGCGCGATCTTCACCTCGACGCCGGCGATGGCCTTGCCGACCGAGCCGCGCGACGTCCTGAACGGATGGTTCAGGCTGACGATCGGGGCGGTCTCGGTGAGGCCGTAGCCCTGGATCACCACGAAGCCCAGCCGGCCCCAGAACTCCTCGAGCGACGGGGCGAGCGGCGCGGCCCCGACCACGAAGCTCCAGAACTTCAGGCCGAACAGGCGGTGCACGCGGCGATAGCGCCACCAGCGCTTCGCGACGTGCTCCTTCCGCGGCGGCGGCTCGGCCGACTCCGGCGCGGCGCGCAGGACGTGGTCCTTCAGCACGTCGAGGATCTTCGGGACCGACACGAGCACCGACACGCGGCGCGACCGGATCTGCCGCACGATCTCGTGCGGGTTGTAGCCGTGGATGAACACCACGGTGCCGCCGATGAGCGGCGGGATGAACGTCGCCATCGACTGGCCGAACATGTGGCTCAGCGGGAGCAGGTTCAGGAAGCGGATGGGCGAGAAGGGGCGCGCGTACTTCCGGTACTTGACGATCTCGCGCTCGACCGGGACGACGTTCGCGAGGATGTTGCGGTGCGTGATGATGACGCCCTTCGGCTCGGCGGTCGCGCCGGAGGTGAAGATGATCTCGGCGGTGTCGTCGCGCGAGACCGTCGCGCGCGGGACCCGTGCGTTCGAGCTCCAGTCGAGATCCGCCAGCGGCCAGACCTCGCCGGCGTCCGCCTGCAGTGCGGCGCGGTCCACTTCGTCGCCGACGAGCACCACGCGCGCCCGCACGATCCGCGCGACGCGATGCAGGAAGTCGGCCGACGCGCGGTAGTCGATCGGGACCGCGACGATGCCCTGCAGCCAGCATCCCCAGAGGGCCACGATCCACTCGGGGCGGTTCTCGCCCCAGAAGACGACCGTGTCCCCCTTCGAGAGCCCCGCGGCCGCCAGGCGCGCGGCGAAGGCTTCGGCCGCGCGCGCGACGTCCGCATACGACCGCGACCAGCTCCGATAGCCGTTGTCGTAGACGAGGAAGGTGCCCCGGAGTGCGGCCAGGTTATCGAACAGATCGAGGAGCGTGTCGCGTCGCATGCGCTGGGCCTTATGATACTGGGACTGTACGGGTGCTCTCCGCGCCACGCCGCGCCGGCCCATGCCGCCCGGGACGCGCGCGCCCGCAGCCGGACCGGTCGATGACCTCGAGGAACCTCCCGCCGTCGCTCGCTGTCGGCGCGCTCTACGACAGCTTCCTGCAGAACGCGCTGCGGCAGTTCTTCGCGCGCGCGACGTTCGAGACCGAGCCGGTGCTCTCGGTGAGCTCGGACGGCCGCCTCGCCATCGAGCCGACCGACGACCCCTGCGTGATGTACGTGCGCTGGTTCGGCACCCGGTACGTGCTGCGCGTGCCGGAGCGCCGCCCGTTCACGCCGCACGAGATCCGCCTCGCGCGCGCGATCGGATCGGTGCTGGCCGCGCGGTATCACGCGATCCTCGATCCCAAGTCGATGGTCGAGCGCGGCGAGCTGTTCCGCGGCGCCATCGAGGACCGGTACGTCGGCGTGTTCGCCGACAACAAGCCGTACCCGCTCGGCGCCGGCGCCTCGCGCGCCGACCGGATCGCGTCGGCGATCGAGGTGCTGCGTGTCGCGGCGCTGTCGCGGTACGAGAACCGGCCGATCTCGACGGGCGTGCTGATCCTCGGTCCCGGCGCGCCCGCACCCGCGGCGTCCGGGACGGCGATCGAGTTCTCGCAGGCGGCGACCGGCGTGAAGAGCTTCTTCCGCCTCGTCGACGGCCTGCACACGCTCTTCCTGGTCAACGACGACGCGCGGCTGCTGGACGTGGTGGACGTGCGGCGGTGGGCGGGGGAGCAGTGCGGCGACGAGCCGCTGCCCGCACCCTGCCCGGCGCCCTACGAGGCGCACGCGCGCGCGACGCTGCGCCACGGGCACGTGGCGCTCGTGCTCAGCCCCTCGCACGAGATCAAGGTCTTCGCCGAGGGGGCCGAGATCCTCGCCTTCCGCCACGCGCACTGGCACCTGCTCGACCTGCGCGCGAAGTTCGAGCTCTGGGCGGAGGCGGTCGGCGATCGTGAGCTCGCCATGCGCCTGTTCCAGTCGGCGCTCGAGCTGTCCGAAGCGCGGCAGGGAGCGCTGTTCGTCGTGGTGCGCGATCCGGAGCACGCCGTGCCGGAGCTCGTCGCGCCCGCCGACCGGGTGGACTGCGCGCCGCAGCCCGATGGGCCGGCGGCCGGCGGGCCGCCGACGCGGCGCGACCTGCTCCAGCCGCTCAGCGGCCGGAGCGTCACCGACCTGGATCCGAGCGTGGTCGCCGCGCTGGCGTCGCTGGACGGCGCGACGGTGGTCGACGGCACCGGCCGGCTCATCGCCGCCGGCGCGATCCTGCGCCAGCACGCGACGTCGGTCTCCCGCGAGACCGGCATCATCGAAGGGGCCCGCACGACGGCCGCGATGGCGGCGAGCCGCTACGGTCCGGTGCTGAAGGTCAGCGAGGACGGCGCGATGACGTTCTACGACAACGTCCGCGTGTGGGACCTCTGAGGGGTCACAGGCGTCACGGACCTGCCTCGGTCTACAATCGCGTCCTCCCACTCCCCGGCACATCCGATGCGCGTGTTCCTCACGGGTCCGACCGGCTATCTCGGCAGCGCCGTGCTCGATGCGCTGCTGCGCGCCGGCCACTCGGTCACCGGGCTCGTCCGCGAACAGGGGCGCGCGCGGCGCCTGCAGGCCAGGGGCGCCGACGCCGTCGTCGGCGACATGGCCAGCCCCGCCTGGCTCGACGCGGCGGCCGGGCATGATGCGTTCATCCACACGGCCCGCCAACGCGGCGCCCTGCGCGTGGAGGCGGACCGGGTCGCGCTCGAGACGCTGATGGCCGCGGCGGCGGCAACCGGCGGCCGCCCGCGCGTGCTCTACACGTCGTCGGCCTGGGTGCTGGGGGCGACGTCGAAGCCGGCCGATGAGAGCGCGGAGCCGCGACCGCCGGCGCTCGTCGCCTGGCGTCCGGCCCACGAAGCGCAGCTGCTCGGCGCGCGGGATGTCACGCCGATCGTGATTCGTCCGGGTACCGTCTACGGCGGACGGCGCGGGCTGCTCGGCGACCTGTTCCGTGACGGCGTCAACGGGCTGGTGCGGGTCATCGGCGACGGACGCAACCGGTGGGCCACGGTGTATCGCCGGGACCTCGGCGAGCTGTACGCGCGGCTCGTCTCGGCGCCCGATGCGTCCGGCATCTATCACGCCACCGACGAATCCGGCGAGCGCGTCATCGACATCGTCGAGGCGCTGGCGCGGAGCACGGTCCACAAGCCCGACGTGCGCCACGTGCCGATCGAGGAGGCGCGCGCGAAGCTCGGGCAGCTGGCCGACGTGCTCGCGATGGACCAGCTCGTCGAAGCGCGCCGCGCGCGGGAGGCCGGCTGGTCGCCGACCCTCCGGTCGGTGGCGCGGAGTATCCCCCGGCTGCTCGAGGAGTGGCGCGAGGACGACTAAGCTTTCAGAGATCAGGGGCCGGGGTCGTAGGGCCGAACTTCCGTTCGGCCATCTCAGGGGCCACGTAGGGCTCACGTAGGGCCGAACTTCAGTTCGGCCATCAGGTGACGCGATGATGCGATCCGCTGCGATTGTGCTGTCGGCCGTGCTGGCCGTTGCTGCCGTGGTGAACCTGCGTGCGCAGGCGGGCGGCGCCGGGCCGGTGCTTTCCGAGATCACCGAGGCGCGGCTCGAAGCCGACATCCGCTTCCTCTCGCACGACCTGCTCGAGGGGCGCGCGCCGTCGACAAGAGGCGGCGAGCTCGCGGCGCAGTTCATTGCCGCGCGGTTTGCCGGCATCGGGCTGCAGCCCGGCGCGCCGGACGGGACCTTCTTCCAGCCGGTGACGATCGTCGAATCGCGCGTCAAGCCGGACTTCACCCTGACGGTGAGCGGCAGCGGGGAGCCGCTGCGTTTCGAGTACCTGAAGGACGTGGTCGCGTTCGCCGGCGTGGAGAAGCCGGAAGTACGCGTCGACGCGGAGCTCGTGTTCGTCGGCTTCGGCATCAGCGCACCCGAGCAGCGCTGGAACGACTACGCCGGCGTCGACGTGAAGGGGAAGATCGTCGTCGCGATGGTCAACGACCCGCCGGCCACGCCGCAGGAGCCGGAGCTCTTCGGCGGGCGCGCGCTGACGTACTACGGACGCTGGACGTACAAGTTCGAAGAAGCGGCGCGGCAGGGCGCGGCGGGCGCCATCCTGATCCACACCACCGAATCGGCATCGTATCCGTGGCAGGTCGTGCAGTCGTCCTGGAGCGGGACGCAGTACTCGCTGCCGCCCGAGCCCGGCGCGCCGGTGCTGCCGTTGAAGGCGTGGGTCACGGAGGACGCCGCGCGGGCGATTGCGGGGAAGGCGGGGCAGGATCTCGACCGGCTCCGCGCCGCGGCCCGCACGCGGGGCTTCAAGGCCGTCCCGCTCGGCATTCGGGCGTCGGCCGTCCTGCAGCAGGAGCAGCAGCGCCGGACATCGCCGAACGTCATCGGCGTGCTGCCCGGCGAGCGGCGCGACGAGGCCGTCGTCTTCACCGCGCACTACGACCACTTCGGCATCCGCGAGGCGGCACCCGGCGATCCGCCGGACGCCGACCGGATCTACAACGGCGCGATGGACAACGCGACCGGCGTCGCCGGCATTCTCGCGATCGCCGAGTCGATGGCGCGGGCGCCGCAGCGGCCCGGCCGCTCGATCTACTTCGTCGCGACGACGGCGGAGGAGTCGGGGCTGCTCGGCTCGGAGTACTTCGCCGCCAATCCGCCGCTCCCGCTCGACCGGATCGCGGCGAACATCAACGTCGACGGCCTCAACAACCTGGGTCCCGCGCGCGACCTGGTGCTGCTCGGCGCCGAGCGGTCCACCCTGGGCGATCTGGCGCGCGAGATCCTGAAGCGCGTGGACCGCACGCTCGGCACCGACCCGGAGCCCGAGAAGGGCTACTTCTTCCGATCGGATCATTTCCCGCTCGCGAAGGGCGGAGTGCCCGCGGTCTCGATCAGCGACTCGACCGACTACATCGGGAAGGATCCCGGCTTCGCCCAGCGGATGCGCGACGAATACACGAACAGGCACTACCACCAGCCGAGCGACGAGTTCGATCCGTCATGGGACCTGGCGGGCGCGGTCGCGGACCTGCGCGTGCTCGCGCGGCTCGGATGGGAGGTCGCCGCGCGCGCGCAGATGCCCGCGTATCACGAAGGGGAGCAGTTCGCGCAGCCTCGCGCGAACCGGACGCGGTAGCGCGGTGAGCACACCGACGGACACTGACGCAGCGGCCGGTCTCGTCACCGTCGACGCGGTCCGCGAGGCGGCGCGGCTCATCCGCGGGAGCGTCCGGGTGACACCCGTCGTCCAGGCGCCGGTTCCAGGTGGTTGGGATCACCTCCGCCTGAAGTGCGAGAACCTGCAGGTCTCGGGTTCCTTCAAGGCGCGCGGCGCCTGTCATTTCCTCGCGCGGCTCGACGCGCCGCTGCGCTCGCGCGGGGTGATCACGTACTCGTCGGGCAATCACGGGCAGGCGCTCGCGTACGCGGCGCGCGCGCACGGCATTCCGTGCGTCGTCGTCATGCCGACCACCGCGCCGCCCGTGAAAGTGGAGGGGGCCCGGGCGCTCGGAGCCGAGGTGCACTTCGCCGGCACGACGACGATCCACCGTCAGGAGGCCGCGACGCGGATTGCAGCCGAGCGCGGGCTGACGATGGTGCCTCCCTTCGATCACCCGCACATCATCGAGGGCCAGGGAACGGCCGCGCTCGAGGTGCTGGAGCAGCAGCCGGATCTCGACGCCATCTACATTCCGGTCGGCGGCGGCGGGCTGGTGTCCGGCATCGCCGCGGTGATGCGCCGGCTCCGGCCCCACGCGCGCATCGTCGGCGCGGAACCGGCGGGCGCGCCGAAGATGACGCGCTCGCTCCAGGCCGGCGCGCCGGTGACCCTGGATCGCGTGGCGTCGATCGCCGACGGGCTGCTCGCGGTCCGTCCGGGCGACCTGACGTTCGCGCACGTCCGCGCGTTCGTGGACCAGGTCGTGACGGTCGATGACGACGAGCTGCGTGCGGCGATGCGGTGGCTGGCGCTGGACGCGAAGATCGTGGTGGAACCGAGCGGCGCCGCCGCCGTCGCCGCGGCGATGCGGCTCGCGCCGTCCGGCACGCCGGGGATTCACGTGGCGGTGATCAGTGGCGGGAATGTGGATCCGGCGCGGCTGCGGGAGGCGATCAGTCCGGACGGACGTTCCTGACCGCAGAGGCCACAGAGAGCACCGAGGCCGCAGGAACCTCGGAGGGCACAGAGAACGAGGGGAAGCGGGTGCTCAGCGGGACGTGTCGAGGATCCGTCGCGCCAGCTCGATGCCCTCCTCGATCGTCGTGAACTCGTTGTCGAGCTGCCGTTCGTAGATCTGCCGGAGGATCTCGCCCATGCGCGGCCCCGGCTGCACACCGAGCGGCAGCAGGTGGCGCCCGAGCACGATCGGCGCCGGCGGCCGGTGCTCGACGCCGAGTCTCCGGGCCCGCTCGATGAACCAGTTCATCCCCGAGCAGTCGAACTCGCCGCCGCGCCCTTCGCAGTCCGCCTTCGCCACGCGCGCCAGCAGCTCCATGTCGACTTTCGCCGCGAGCCGCCGGAACGCGCCGTCGCCGACCTCGTCGCGCACCCGATACCACGCCCCGGGCTTCAGGTGGTGCGCGACGATGCCGAGCACGTGACGGCGGACGTCGAAGCCGTCGAGCGAGTGGATGTTGAGGCGATCGAGCAGCGCCGCGGCCGGCGCGACGCCTGCTTCCTCGTGGCCCAGCGACCGGATGCGCCCCTCGATCACCGCCGTCGTCGGCGGCTTGCCGAGGTCGTGGCAGAGGGCGCCGAGCATCACGGTCACCTGCGCGGGCCAGGGCAGGTCGTCGATCAGACGGCGCGCGCCGTCGACCACCATCAGCGTGTGGACCCAGACGTCGCCTTCCGGATGCCACTCGGGCTCCTGCGGGCAGCCGACGAGCGCGTTCAGCTCCGGCCACAGTCGCTCGACGACGCCGAGCTCGCGCGCCAGCTCCAGGCCGACGGACGGCCGCGCGGCACGCAGCAGGAGCTTCTCGACCTCGCCCCAGATCCGCTCCGCCGGCAGGTCGTCGAGCGGGATGCGGGCGAGCAGCGCGCGCGTCTCCGCATCGACGGACAGCTCGAAGCGCGCGGCGAACTGGATCCCGCGGAGCACGCGGAGGCTGTCGTCGCCGAACCGCTCGGCATCGACGACGCGCAGGCGGCGCGCGGCGAGATCGGCGCGGCCGCCATGCGGGTCGGCATATTCGTCCGTGAGCGGATCCCAGCCGATCGCGTTGATCGTGAAGTCGCGCCGGCGCGCCGCCTCGGCGAACGACATCGACGGGTCCCCCTCGACCGTGAACCCCTTGTGGCCGCGACCCGTCTTCGACTCGCGGCGGGGCAGCGCGACATCGATGCCGGCGACCTTGTAGACGGGGAAGCTCTGGCCCACCGGTTCGACGCGCCCGAACGGCGCCAGCAGCGCCGGCAGCGCGCCGGCCGGCACGCCGAAGACCTCGATGTCGAGATCCTTCGCTGCGAGGCCGAGCAGGCGATCGCGGACGGCGCCGCCGACCATCCAGGCGCGGCCGCCGGCCGCGGCGACGGCGCGGGCGATGGCGGCGGCCGTGTCGAGGGGGGTGTCGGGCGCGGACATCGCTCAATGATGGCGTACTCGCAGCGGCCGGCCACGGGCCGGCTCCGCGATCGATTTGCCCGGCCGTGATACTGTCGATGTTCATGAGAGCATTCATCGTTCTGGCGCTGGCGGCCGCCGCAACCGCCGCCGGCCTCGCGCAGCCGCAGGGCGATGCGGGGCCCGATCCCGCGCGGGAGCGCCACCTGCGCAACGTCAGGCAGCTCACGGCGGGTGGCGAGAACGCGGAGGCGTACTTCTCGTTCGATGGCCGGCAGCTGGTCTTCCAGGCCACGCGTGACGGCGCGGCGTGCGATCAGATCTTCACGATGAACGTCGACGGCACCGGGCTGCGCCGCATCAGCTCGGGCGAGGGCCGCACCACGTGCGGCTTCTTCACGCCGGACGGCAGCCACATCGTCTACGCGTCGACGCACGAGGGAGGCGCCGCCTGCCCGCCGCGTCCCGACTACAGCCGCGGGTACGTCTGGCCGATCTACGACACCTACGACATCTACAAGGTGCGCGTGGACGGAACCGGCCTGACGAAGCTGACGTCGACGCCGGGCTACGACGCCGAGGCGACGATCTCGCGCGACGGGCGGATCGTGTTCACGAGCGTGCGCGACGGCGACATGGAGATCTACTCGATGGATCTCGACGGGGGCGACGTTCGGCGGCTGACGCACCGGCCCGGCCCCGATGGCGGGCCGTTCTTCTCGGCCGACGGATCGAAGATCGTCTTCCGCGGGCGCGCGCTGCCGCCCGGGCCGGAGCTGGACGATTACCGCGCGCTGCTGCGCGACGGGCTGTGGCGCCCGACGTCCCTCGAGGTGTTCGTGATGAACGCCGACGGAACGGGGCTGCGTCAGGTGACGTCGCTCGGCGGCGCGAGCTTCGCGCCGTTCTTCACGCCGGACGGCAAGCGGATCATCTTCTCGTCGAACCACCATAACCCGCGCGGCCGCGACTTCGAGCTGTTCCTGGTGAATCTCGACGGGACCGGCCTCGAGCAGGTGACGTTCAATCCCACGTTCGACGGCTTCCCGATGTTCTCACCCGACGGACGGAAACTGGTCTTCGCCTCGAACCGGTTCCAGAAGGCCGAAGGGGAGACCAACGTCTTCGTGGCCGACTGGGTGGACTGACGCGTACCGGTGTCTGACACCCGGACCGGTACTGGTACGGGTGTCAGACACGCGTACGGACAGACGTCATGGACCCGCTGCGCCTGCTCTTCGAGCTGATCGCGATCGACTCGGTGAACCCCGCGCTCGTACCCGGCGGCGCGGGAGAGCGCGCGATGGCGGACTTCCTCGCCAACCATCTGCGGCGGGCCGGCTTCGACGTCGAGTGTCGTGACGCCGCGCCGGGCCGCCCCAACGTCGTCGCCGTCGCCGACGGCGCCGGGCCTGGTCCCACCTGCATGCTCTGCGGACACACCGATACGGTCGGCGTCGACGGCATGCGGGCGCCGTTCGACCCCGTGCTGCGGGACGGACGGGTCTACGGGCGCGGCGCGCAGGACATGAAAGGCGGGTTGGCGGCGATGATCGCGGCCGCCGAGACCTGGCTGCGCTCCGGCCGCACAGGGGCAGGCCGCGTGGTCGTCGCGTGCGTGGCGGACGAAGAGCACGCCAGCGTGGGCGCCGAGGCGCTCGCGCGCGACTGGCGGGCCGACGCCGCGGTGGTCCCGGAGCCGACCGACCTGTCGATCGGCGTCGCACACAAAGGCTTCGCGTGGGTGACCGTCACGACGCTCGGCAAGGCCGCGCACGGCAGCCGCCCGCAGGAAGGGCGCGACGCCGTCATGCACATGGGGCGCGTGCTGGCGCGTCTCGAGACGCTCGATCGCACGCTGCAGGGGCAAGGCACGCATCCGCGTCTCGGGCGCCCCTCGCTGCACGCCGGCCGGGTCGAGGGAGGCGGAGAGCTCTCGGTGTACCCCGCGCGCTGCACGCTCGAGATCGAACGCCGCACGCTGCCGCACGAGCCTGCCGACGTCGCGATCGACGAAGTGCGCGCCATCCTGGCCGAACTGTCGGCCGCGGACCCGGCGTTCGCGGGCGACGCCCGGCTCCTCCTGGCGCGGCCCGGCTACGAGATCCCGACGCGGGCCGCGCTGCCGCAGGCGCTCGCACGCGCCGCGGCGGCCGAAGGGATTGAGCCGGTCTTCACGGGGACGAGCTTCTGGACGGACGCCGCGCTGCTGGCGGACGCGGGCATTCCCGCCGTGCTGTTCGGCCCGCGCGGCGGCGGGCTCCACGGCGCCGACGAGTTCGTCGTCGCCGACGACGTCGCGCGATGCGGCGCCGTACTGGCGCGCTGGCTTTCGGATCCGGGATGAAGAATCGGCGGAGAAGTCAGAGGCACGGACGCGCCCGCGCATACCGCAGGCGGGTCCGGCCCCTTGCCGCAGGCGCCGCTATCGGGACGCCCGCAGTCCGTGATGTGGTGTCAGTTCAACCGGTGGCGCGACGCATCGCCGGGAAAGCGCGGGCGCGGCGCGCGTTCCGGCCGGGTCCACCCGGGTGACTCGTGACCGCAGTTCGTGCAGCGCAGGAACATGCGGCCATGCTCGATCTGCAGTACCGAGTCGTGACCGCCGAGGCCGCACACCGCGCTCTGGAGTGAGCGCGAAGCCCTGACGCACCATTCCCGCACCAGGACCAGCGGGTTCATCAGGCCGCCGAACGGCGTCGCCGTGTGCTCGAGGTTCGTGGTGGCCATCGCGTGACTCCCTGCAGTCGCTCGTTCCTGAGACGCCGCTGAGGCGGCCCGGGTGTCGCAGCGGGCGCGCGTCCAGCGGACCCGGGCAGATCAAAGGCTCTGCCAGCGCAGGCTCAGCCATGCAATGTCGGATTGGCGCGGGAATGGCGCCGGTCGCGCCGGCGGCGTCAGCGGTGCCTGCGCAGAAACTGAACGGAAATGAACCGCCGTGCTGTCGCAAAAGCTGTCACCGGGCCCGGCGGGAGTCCGGTGCACTACCGCTCAGCCAGCAAGCTCCGCAGCACGAACCAGACATTGGCGGGCCGTTCTCCGAGCCGCCGCATGAAGTACGGGAACCACTCGCGTCCGAAGGGGACATAGACGCGGACGCGGTACCCGTCTGCCACCAGCGCGGTCTGGAGGTCGCGCCGGATGCCGTACAGCATCTGGAACTCGAACCGATCGCGGCCGATGCCGTCGCGCGTCGCAGTCTCGCGTGCCATCGCAATCAGCTGCTCGTCGTGCGTGGCCAGCGCGGGATATCGCCCGTCGCGCAGCAGTCGCGTCATCTGGCGTGCATAGGCTTCGTCCACCTCGGCCTTGCGCTGCCAGGCGACATCCGGCGGCTCACGGTAGGCGCCCTTCACGAGCCGCACGCGGATCCCCTGCGCGAGCACCCGTTCGAGATCCTGGTCGGTGCGGTAGAGCGCGCTCTGCAGGACGACGCCGACGTCGGTGTACCCCTCGGCATGCAGCTGCTCGACGATGCGCAGGGTGGATTCGGTGTACGGCGAGTTCTCCATGTCGACGCGCACGAAGAATCCGTGCGGCCGCGCGGCATGGAGAATCCGTCGGAGGTGCTCGCGCGCGACCTCCTCGCCGAGATCGAGCCCGAGCTGCGTCAGCTTCAGCGACAGGTTGCGGCCGATGCCGGCGTCGACGACCGGCTGCAGGATTCCGACGTAGGCGTCGGCGGCGGCTGCCGCTTCGGCGGCCGTCCCGACGCTCTCGCCGAGATAGTCGAGCGTGTGCGCGAGCCCGCTCGCTTCGACGCGGCGCACGGCCTCGATGGCTTCAGCCAGCGTCTCGCCCGCGATGAATCGCCGGGCGAAGCTCGACGGAGACGCCATCCCGTAGCGGGAGGCGAGGCGCCGGAGGGCGCGGCTTCGGGCGAGCGCCTGGAAGGCCGCCTTCGACGCCGCGTCCAGCATTCAGTGCGCCCGTGACGCGGGCCCGGGGAGCAGGTGGTCGAGCGCCCGCGCGTAGTACCGGAGGACGACGCGCTCGCGGACGCGGAAACGGCTGCCGTCGATGACGACGATGCCGCGTGCCTCGAAGAGCCGCGCGGCCTCGTCGACGACCTGGCGGGGATCGGTGACGTCGAGGTTCGCCCCGGCCTCGGTGAGACGGGCGACGAGATCCGCGATGCGGGCCTCGAGCTCCGGCCGCGTCACCGACGGCCGCATCGCCGACGCCATGAGCATGGTCGGCACGATCTTCATGAGCCGGCCGATCCGGTCGCGGATGTGATGCGCGAGGTCGAGGACGTCACGGCGCGCGTGGGGATCGAACCCCGAGGCGGGAATCGGCGCGCCGAAGGTCACGAACGCGCGCGAGCGGTAGCCGACCGCATAGCGCACCATCTCCGCGAGCTCCCGCGAGAAGGGACGCTGCTGGCGCTTGACCCGCTGCGGCGCGAGGATGAAGTCCTCCAGCACGAGGTCGTACGAGATCGCGCAGGGCACGAAGACGAGGTCGGGTCGCTGCGCCAGCAGCGACGCGTGCAGCAGGCCGGTCTTCGGCGGCTTGAGCTCGCCGCTGTAGCTGCGCCCTCCCTCGATGTAGAAGAGCAGGTCGTGGCGGCCGAGGATCTCGGCGACGTACGCCTTGAGCGTGATCAGGTACGCCGGGTCCTTCATGTTCCGGCGGATCGGGATCGCGCCGGTCACGTGCCGGTGGATGAGGCCGAGCGGGCCGCCGAACAGGTTGATGCCGGCGGCGATGACCGGAGGCCGGACGTGCGTGTCCTCGAGCACGAGCGGCTCGAGCAGGTAGTCGAGATGGCTGCGGTGGTTCGAGACGTAGACGACCCGATGCTGCCGCGTGACCTGCCTGGCGTGGGCGATGCCCTCGTGATGGCGGTCGATCTTCCGCAGGATCGGGTAGAGCGGATGCTTGAGGGCGCGGTAGATGGGGTACCGCTGCCGCGTGCGCAGCTCCTCGAGGTACTGGTGCACGCGGGCTTCCGCCGCCGCGCCGGTGCGGCCCTGCGCGCTGTTGAGGAACGCCACCACCTCTTCGCGCGCCAGCACGGCCCGCGTGATGTCGTCCGTGCCCGGTTGGTGCGCCACGTCAGTCCCCCCGTTCGAGGGTGCGGCAGATTGCCGTCGTGAACGCGCTCGTCGTCGCGGTCCCGCCGAGGTCGCGCGTCCGGACCTGTCCCGCTTCGAGAACGCGTCCGAGCGCCGACTCGATCCGCGCGGCCGCGTCCTGCTCGCCGAGGTGCCGCAGCATGAGGACGGCCGACAGGAGCAGCGCGGTGGGGTTCGCGAGGTTCTTGCCCGCGATGTCGGGGGCGCTGCCGTGCACCGCCTCGAACACCGCCGCGTCGGTGCCGATGTTCGCGCCGGGCACGACGCCGAGACCGCCGACCAGACCCGCCGCGAGGTCGGACACGATGTCGCCGTACAGGTTCGGGAGCACGAGCACGTCGAACATCTCCGGGCGCAGCACCAGGTGCATGCACGCCGCGTCGATGATCCGCTCGTCGAACTCGATGTCGGTGTAGGCGCGCGCGACGTCCCGGGCGGTCCGGAGGAACAGGCCGTCGCCGAGCTTCATGATGTTGGCCTTGTGCACGGCCGTCACCTTCCGGCGGCCGTGCCTGCGGGCGTACTCGAAGGCGAACTCGGTGATGCGCCGCGACGCGCGCTCGGTGATGATCTTGAGGCTCTCGATCACCCCGGGCACGACCTCGTGCTCGAGGCCCGAGTAGAGATCCTCGGTGTTCTCGCGGACGATGACGAGGTCGATGTCCGTGAACCGCGAGGGCACGCCCGGCAGCGACCAGACCGGGCGCAGGTTGGCGTAGAGATCGAGCGCCTTGCGGAGCCCGACGTTCACGCTCGTGAACCCCTCGCCGATCGGGGTCGTGACGGGGCCCTTCAGGGCGATGCGCGTACGGCGGACCGAGTCGAGCAGTTCGACCGGCAGCGCCGTGCGGTAGCGCTCGAACGCGGCCACGCCGGCTTCCTGCCGGTCCCAGTCGATGTCCACGCCGGCGACGTGGAGGATGCGGAGGACGGCGTCGGTGACTTCCGGACCGATGCCGTCTCCAGGAATCAGCGTGACCGCGTGGCTCACTCGCGGGTCTCCCAGAAACAGAGCACGAGGCCTCCGAGCGCTCCGGCGGTCATGAGGGCCGTGGACAGGCCGTGCAGCTGGTTGAATCGGACGCGGCGCGGGTCCGTGGCATCGAGGTCCTGTATCGGCGAACCCGCCGAACGCCGCAGCGCCGCGACCTCGGGGTCGACGAGCAGCCCGCCGATCAGGCTGAGCGCGATGAGCACGCTGACGATCGCGACCCGCACGCCGAAGCCCGGTGGTCTCGGGCCGACGAGCTTCATCGCGATCAGCGTCAGGAGCATCGCGGGCAGCGCGATCCAGCTCACCACCCGGAACCGCCCGAGCACTTCGCCGACGACGCCGGCCGCCGCCGTTCGCCCGCCGGCCGGATCGTGCGCTTCGAGCGCCGCGAACGCGGCCGGGGCGACCACGCCGCCGATCGTGACCGTGCCCCCCAGCCAGATCACCAGGGCGAGCACGTACACGTACCGCAGCGCGATCATGCCGCTATTATAGTGAGGTTCGGCACCTCGCCTCCGGCTCACCGGCCGCGCGCGGCGTGGCGCGGACGGGCTGCTGATGACCGATCGCCCCGCCCAATCCGTTCCGTCTTCCGCTTCCGTCGACTGGCAGCCCTGGACCGCCGACGCCTTCGCGCACGCGTCGGCCACCGGACGTCCCGTCCTGCTGTCGATCACCGCGGCCTGGTGTCACGGCTGCGGCGTGATGGACGCCGGCACCTACGCCGATGCGCAGGTGGCGGAGGCGATCCGCCGATCCGTCGTGCCCGTGCGCGTGGACGCGGACGTCCGGCCCGACATCCACGAGCGCTATCACCTCGAAGGCCTGCCGACGACGCTGTTCCTCACGCCCTCGGGCGAGATGCTCACCGGGACGACGTACCTGCCCTCGTCCGGGCTGTTCCAGATGATCGACGAGGTGGCGCGCGCGTACGCCCGGGACCGCGAGGCGCTCGACGAGCGCGCGCGATCGGCCGCCGCCGCGCGCCGGACACAGGGGGCGCCGGACGCGCCGGCCGATCCCGACCTCGCCGCGCCGGCCTGGCTGGCCGGCCAGCTGGTCCAGCGGCTCGATCGCGAGTTCGGCGGCTTCGGCACCGGCGCGAAGTTCCCGCACGCGGCGGCGCTGCTGGCGGGCGTCCTGCACTACGAGCAGTCGCCGGACCCGGCACTGGCTGATGCGATCGCCCGGACGCTCGACGGCATGGCGCGCGGCGGGCTGTGCGACCAGGCCGACGGCGGTTTCTTCCGCGCCACCGCCTCCCGCGAGTGGATGCGCCCGCACACGGAGAAGCTGCTCGAGGACCAGGCGGCGCTCGTGCGCGTGTACCTGGAGGCGGCGCGCGTGTTCGGGCGCGACGACTGGCGCGACGTCGCGCGCGCCACGATCGCGTTCGTGCACGCCCGCCTCTCCGACCCGGAGACCGGCCGGTTCTTCGCCAGCCAGGCGGCGGATGCGGCCTATCACCAGATGCGCGCGGCGGGCATCGCCGTCCCCTCGGCGCCGCCGCGGGTCGACCGGCGGCTCTTCGCCGATCGGAGCGCGCGGGCCATCTCGGCCTGGCTGCGCGCGGCGGCGGTGACCGGAGACGGCGCGCTGGCCGGGCGGGCGGCCGCGGCGATGACCGATCTGCTGGCGCACACGTACCGTCCGGGCGCCGGGGTCGCGCACGTGTGGGATGATCGCGAGTCGCGCGTGCGCGGGCTGCTCGCCGACCAGGTGTACGTCGCGCGCGCGCTGCTCGATCTGCACGACGCGGACGGCGCACGGCGCTGGCTGGATGCCGCCGCCGACATCATGCGCACCGCGCTCGGCGAGCTGGCCGATCCGGCCGGCGCCGCGCTGCTCGATCGGCCCTCGGGCAGCGCCGATGCCGTCGGCCTGCTGGCCGACCCGCTCCGGCCGCTGGCGCCCAACGCGGAGGCGGCAATCGTGCTGACGAAGCTGTCGCGCGCGCTCGGCGAGCCCGAGTTCCACGGGCGTGGCCTGGACGTCCTGCGCGCGCTCAGCGGCGGCTATCGCCGCCACGGGCTCGCCGCGGCGCCCTACGTGCTCGCCGTGCTGGAGCTCCTCGGTCCCTCCGGTCCGGCGTCACCGGACCCGGCCGGCCGGACCTGATATAGTGACGGGTTTCCTGGAGGTCTTCGTGTCGCAGGATCGTGCTGCGCTCATCCCCGTGCTCCACAACATCGCCACCCGGCTCCGGATCGACTCGATTCGCGCGACGACCGCGGCCGGCAGCGGCCACCCGACCACGTGCATGTCCGCGGCCGATCTGACGGCGGCGCTCTTCTTCGCGGAGATGCGTTTCGACCCGCAGAACCCGCGCCACGCGCACAACGATCGGTTCGTGCTCTCCAAGGGGCACGCGGCGCCGCTGC
Organism: Vicinamibacterales bacterium; assembly: GCA_036381155.1. Lineage (GTDB taxonomy): Bacteria > Acidobacteriota > Vicinamibacteria > Vicinamibacterales > JAENWD01 > JAENWD01. The sequence continues at coordinate 18,632 of DASVDJ010000019.1, read as the reverse complement.
TGTACGCCGCCTGGTCGGCCGTGGGCTTCATCGACCGCGACCACCTGCTGACGCTGCGCGAGCTCTCGAGCGACCTCGAAGGGCATCCGACGCCCAGGCTGCCGTTCGTCGACGTCGCGACCGGGTCGCTGGGGCAGGGGCTCGCGGCGGGCATCGGCATCGCCCTGAACGCGCGGCGCATCCGGTCCGATTACCGCACGTACGTCCTGATGGGGGACGGCGAGACGGCCGAGGGCTCCGTGTGGGAGGCGGCCGAGAGCGCCGCCCACTTCGGTCTCGACAATCTGGTCGGCATCACCGACGTGAACCGGCTGGGGCAGAGCCGTCCGACGATCTGGCAGCACGACCTCGACGCGCTGGCGCGGCGCTGGCGCGGCTTCGGCTGGCACACGATCGCCATCGACGGCCACGATCTGAACGCGATCCTCGACGCGTTCGCCGAGGCGCGCGCCACGCGCGGGCGCCCGACGATGATCCTCGCGAAGACGTTCAAGGGCTACGGCGTCTCGTTCCTGCAGGACCAGGAGAACTGGCACGGCAAGCCGCTGAAGCCCGGGGAGCAGACCGACACGGCGATCGCCGAACTGGAGCGGACGCTGCACCCGCTGCCGGAGGACGCGATCGCGAAGCTGCGGGCGGCGATTCCCCGCCCCGAGGCGCCGGATGTGCCCGCGCCGCAGCGCCCGGAGATTCCGCCGCCGTCCTACGCGGCGGGCGACCTGGTCGCCACCCGCGAGGCCTACGGCACGGCCCTGGCCCGTCTCGGCCAGCTCGACGACCGCATCGTCGCGCTCGACGCCGACGTCGGCAACTCGACCTTCAGCGAGCGGTTCGAGAAGGTCGCGCCGGAACGGTTCTACGAGCTCTACATCGCCGAGCAGGTGATGGTGGGCGCGGCGATGGGGCTGGCCGCCCGCGGCGCGATCCCGTTCCCGTCGACCTTCGCCTGCTTCCTCACCCGCGCGTACGACTTCATCCGGATGGCGGCGATCAGCAACGTGAACGTCAAGCTCGCCGGCAGCCATGCGGGCGTGTCGATCGGCGAGGACGGGCCGTCGCAGATGGCGCTCGAGGACCTCGCGATGATGCGCGCGCAGCCGAACGTCACGGTGCTGTATCCGTCCGACGCGGTCAGCGCGGAGCGGTGCGTGGAGCTGGCGGCGTACCAGCCGGGGCCCGTCTACATCCGGACCAGCCGGCCGAAGACGCCGGTCATCTACGAGCCGCACGAGGCGTTCACGATCGGCGGGTCGAAGGTGCTGCGGCAGTCCGCCTCCGACGCCGCGGTCGTCGTCGCGGCGGGCGTGACCGTGTTCGAGGCGCTGAAGGCGTTCGATCAGCTGGCGGCCGCGGGGATTCCGATCCGGGTGATCGACGCCTATTCCGTCCAGCCGATTGACGCCGAGACGCTGCGCGCGGCGGCGCGCGCGGTGTCGGGGCGCGTGATCACGGTCGAGGACCACTACGCGGCGGGCGGCCTCGGGGACGCCGTCGCGTCGGCGCTCGCGCCGGAGGGGCACGTGGTGCACCGCCTCGCGGTTCGCGAGATCCCGCGCAGCGGCAAGCCGGAGGAGCTGCTCGACCGCTTCGGCATCTCCGCCGCGCACATCACCAGCGCGGTGAAGGCGCTGGTCGGAAAGGTGCGGGCGTAGCCGGCGGAGGCGGGCGGACCGCTACGGGATGAGCACGGCCAGCTCGCCCTGTTTGGCGATCAGCTTCTCGAAGTGCTCGACGATCTTGTCACGGCGCTTCAGGAGCGGTTTCGGGCCGTCGAAGAGCCACTTGCCGAGCCGCTCCTTCAGCGTGGCCTCGTCGAGCGCCTTGAGCCGCTCGAGAAACTCGCGATCGATGCGCCGCATCTCGAACGGCATGCGCGTGGTGGACGTGAACGCGCGCGAGTGGTCGATCAGGATCAGGTTCCACGCGTCGTCCATCAGCAGGTTGCCCTGGTTGCGGTCGATGTTGCCGGTGAGGTTGTCCCAGACGCGCTGGCGGTAGACCTGCCGGTTCCAGGCGCCGATGTTGGGCGCCTTCGTCGTGTCGCGGTCCTTGAGCAGCACGCAGTTGTCGACCCAGAGCTGGGCCGATCCGACCTTGCCGCCGATGCGCCGCTCGACCGTCGGCGGGACCATGCCGAGGCCGAGCAGCTTGTCGAGCTCGTAGGCGGCGATCTCGGCCTTGTAGCTCTCCCAGTATCCGCTCGTGCGGGCGGGCGTCAGCGGCTTGAACACGAGGCTGGCGGCCAGGCCGCCCGGCACGAGAAACGCGCGCTGCGGCTTCGTCACGCCGACCGGGATCTGTTCGATGCGCTCGATGGGCGCGCTCGCGAGGAACGCCTCGAACTCGGCCTCGCGGCCGATCCAGATCTTCGAGCCCGTCGGATGTGGCGTGGCGGCGGTCGCCGGGACCGCGGGCGGAGCCGCGGAGCTGTTCGTCGTGGCCGCCTGCTGCCCGGACAAGGCGGCAGGCACGAGCAGGAACAGGAGCAAACCGGCCAGACCCAGACGGCGCATGGACCCCTCCCGTGTCGATGGACGGCGCACAGGGTAGATCGAATCGGGGTCCGGAATCCAAGCGGAATTCCATCGGCCGCCCGGACGGCTCCCCGGGCTGTGATACGAGTATGCAGATGAGCGTTCAGTCAGACGTCACCACGAACCGCGGGCTGCCGCTCGTGGCTCCCCGCATCGTCCCCGTGCTCGACCCCGCCTTCAGGCCGGCGGTGCTGGCCGCGCGCGCCTACCGGGAGCTCGTCGCCGGCACGCCGGGACGCGTCCCCGTGCGGCTCGCGATCGAGCAGACGGACGGATCCGTGTTCCGCTTCGACCTCGAGGTGCTGCCGGCCGACCACCCGCAGGCCGTCGCCAATGCGGTGTACCTGGAGCGCTTCGTCAAGTTCGTGCTCTGGTCCCGTGGCGGCTGGCGGCTGCACATCGACGCGCCCGCGGACCTCGTCGAGGGGCTCCGGGCGCATTACCGCGACACGCCGACGGGACGCTTCGACGCGAACCTCGTGGCGGAGCGGATGTTCGACCACCCGCTGACCATCGTGCAGACGCGGGAGCTGCCGCCGGAGCGGTCCGAGACGCGGCCGCTCGGCCGGCACCTGGACGGATGCCGGATCGGGTTCGACCTGGGGGGCAGCGACCGGAAGGTCGCGGCGCTCATCGACGGGCAGGTGGTCTTCAGCGAGGAGACGGTCTGGGATCCGTATCACCAGCCGGATCCGCAGTACCACTACGACGGCATCATGGACTCGCTCACCCGCGCCGCCGCGCACCTGCCGCGCGTCGACGCCATCGGCGGCAGCGCCGCGGGAGTGTACGTCAACAACCGGGTGAAGGCCGGGTCGCTCTTCCGCGGGGTCTCGCCGGATCTGTTCGAGTCGCGCGTGAAGAACATGTTCCTCGACATCCGCCGCGCCTGGAACGACGTGCCGTTCGAGGTGGTGAACGACGGCGAGGTCACGGCGCTGGCCGGGTCGATGTCGCTCGGCGTCAACGCGATCCTGGGGATCGCGCTCGGCACGAGCACGGCGGCCGGCTACGTCACCCACGACGGGACGATCACGTCCTGGCTCGACGAGCTCGCCTTCGTGCCGGTGGACTACAACCCGCAGGCCCCCGTCGACGAGTGGTCGGGGGATTACGGGGTCGGCTCGCAGTACTTCTCACAGCAGGCCGTCGGCCGCCTGATGCCGGCCGCCGGCATCGAGGCGCCGGCCGGCATGGGGCTGCCGGAGAAGCTGAAGCTCGTGCAGTCGCTGATGGCGCAGGGGGACCCGCGCGCGCGGCGCATCTACGAGACGATCGGCACGTACCTGGGCTACGGGGTCGCGCACTTCGCGGACTTCTACGACCTGCGGCACGTGCTGGTGCTGGGCCGCGTGACGTCGGGCGAGGGGGGCGACGTCATGCTCGACGGCGCGCGCGAGGTGCTGAAGGCGGAGTTCCCGGACCTGGCGGAGCGGATCGCCTTCCACGTGCCGGGCGAGACGGACAAGCGCCACGGGCAGGCAATCGCGGCGGCGAGCCTGCCGGAACTGGTCGAGAGGTCGGACGGGGACCGATAGCGGCGTCTGCGAATCGCACGGGACGCGCCCGGCTGGTGACGGGTCCGCACCCACCGGCCGGGCGCCCTTCCGGTTTGCCGCTTCCCGTTTCCGGGGTCTGCTACAGCGTTACCACCTTCCCGGTCCGCACGCTCTCGTCGGCGGCCAGGACGATCCGCAGGCTGTTGACGGCGTCCTGCTGGTGTGCGGTGAGGTCGAGATCCTCGCGGATGGCGCGCAGCAGCAGCGCCTGCTCCCGATCGCAGAGCTTCTGGTGATCGGGCTCGTCCTCGGTGCTGATCAGCTCGTCCGGCTTCGCGAACTTCTCGCCGGCGTCCAGTTCCGCGTGGTGGATCCGGATGCAGTTGGTCTTCGTGTGGCTGTCGATGTCGTCGGATCCGCTCGCCGTCGCCTCGTTCGGGTCCTTGACGATGGAGACGGCGCCCTTCGGGCCGATGACGTCCTTCACGAAGAAGGCGACCTCGCTCATCATCGGGCCCCAGCCGGCCTCGTACCAGCCCACCGACCCGTCGTCGAAGACGACGTGCAGGTGGCCGTAGTTGTACATCCCGGGCTTCAGCTCGTCGGTCAGGCGCGCGCCGATGGCGGAGACGCGCACCGGCTTCGCGCCGGTCATCTGGCACATCACGTCGACGTAATGGACGCCGCAGTCGACGATCGGGCTCATCGAGTCCATCAGGTTGCGGTGCGTCCTCCACATCGCGCCGCTGCTCTGCTGGTTCAGGTTCATGCGCATGACGAGCGGCTTGCCGAGCCCCCGCGCCAGCTCGACGAACTTCGTCCACGCGGGGTGCACGCGGAGGATGTAGCCGATCACGAGCTTGCGCTTCTTCTCGCGCGCGAGATCGACCAGCGCCTGCGCGTCCTCCACCGTCTCGGCGAGCGGCTTCTCGGTGAACACGTGGCAGCCCGCTTCGAGCGCCGCGCGGGTGTAGGGTGCGTGCGTGCCGGGGTACGTGTTGACGCTGACGACGTCCGGCTTCGTCGCCTTCAGCGCCTCGTAGTAGTCGGCGAACTCGGGGAGCCCTCCGAGCTCGCGGCTCAGGCGGCCGCGGGACTCGGGCCCGCGGCTGACCAGGCCGACGATCTCGAACTCGGGCATCTTGTGGTAGGCTCGGGCATGGCTGGCGCCCATGTTGCCGCACCCGGCAACGAGCACACGCAGTGGCTTGTTCATCAATCCGTCCTCTGAAACTGGATGCCCGTGGAGCGGACGCTCCGGGCTTCCCCTCATCCTCGGCCGTTATCCGGCCGGCGTCAATGCCCGGGGGCTCTGCCGCTGCAGCGCGCTGAACAGGCCCTGGAGCAGATCGACGTGGTCGGTGAGCACGTCGAACAGCGCTTCGCGGTCGATCCGCAGCGCGACGCCGCTGCGGGTCACGTGCCCCTTCCACCCGGTGGACGCGTAGCCGCCGAGCGTCTCGTACACGCCGGCAGCGTCGCCGGGGCCCGCGACCATCGGGTCGCCACCGGTCATCGGCTCGAGCGTCAGCTCGCCATCGAGAATCAGGTACAGGGAGGGCGCGTCGCCGGCCTCGAACAGCACCTGGCCCTCGGTCAGCCGGATCTCCCGCGCCGCGGCCGCCAGCACCGCCAGCTGCTCGGACGACGCGCGCGAGAAGACCGGGACCTCCTCGATCACGATCACCTTGTCGATCAGCTGGAGGCCGTCGCGCAGCCGCTCGGGCGACGGCGGATGGATCACGCCGCGCACCACCCGCGCCCAGGCTTCGCCGCCGTGTGTGTCGAGCAGCATGCGGAAGACGCCCTGCGCCAGGTCCTCGTTGTCCGACAGCAGCCCGAGGAACTGCTCGTCGAGCAGCGAGAGGCAGATGGCCGTCCCGTCGGACTTCACCGTCGCGCGCTGCGGCACCCCCTCGAACACGTCGTCGAAGCCGAGTGCCGCCGGCGCGGTCACGGTCTCGGCGTCCTGGCCCGTGCTGTCGCCGGACGGCTGGAAGCGGCTCACGGTGCCGTCGAGCAGGAACTGGAACTCGGTGGACCGACGGCCGGCCTCGTAGATGAGGCGACCGCGCTCGTGGCGGACCTGGCGGCCGGTGCCGGCGATGCGGAACAGGTCGTCGACCGGAGCCAGGAGGAACAGCGGCAGCGACGCGATGCGGTCGGCGATCTCCACCGCCGGGAGCGGCTCGAGCCAGCGGCGCTGCCGCTCGGCGGGCGAGAGCCGGCGGGCGGCGAGCGCCCAGGATGCGGCCTCGAAGACGTACCAGTCGCCGGGATTGCGGTGCTCGAGCGCGTACTCGAGATCGCCGGCGAGCGACCAGAGCCCGCGCCGTTCGACGAACTGGATGGCCGTCGCCGCGACGATCTGGTCCTCGTCGTGCACCAGCTGCGCCAGGCTGTCCTCGGAGTCGCGGATCCGGGTCTTGAGCAGGTTGTTCCCGCGGCGGACCTTCTCCTCGATCGGCAGGTCCTCGAGGATCGGCATCACGTGGCGGCGCACGGGACCATCGAGCATCGTGTCCAGGTATTCCGCCGCGCTCGCCTTCATGCGCGCGTCGCCGTGCTCCAGCGACCAGCGCGCCGCGCTGACGTCCTTCCAGTCGTAGAGGAGTCCGAGCAGGCGATACACGCGATCCAGCGTGCGCGCCAGCTTCTCGCCGAGCGCGCGCGCCAGCAGCGTGTCGGCCGCGGTCGGATCCTCGCGCACCAGGTTGTAGCGGAGGCTCAGGTAGCTCAGGTACCGGTTCGACTCCCGGACGAGGAGGCGCTGTACCGCCTCCGACGGAATGGCGAGGCCCGGATGCGACTGTTTCAGGCGCAGCAGCGCGGAGATCGCCTTGAAGCGGAGGAAGCCATCCGGGTCGTCGAGCGCCGCGACCAGCGCGTCGGCCGACGCCTGGGACGGAATCTGCGCGAGCGTCGTCGGGAGGTGACGCCGCACCCAGACGTCCTCGTCCTGGTCCCGCATGAAGTAGGCGAGGGCCGGCACGACCCCGGGACCGTAGCCGACCAGCACCTCGCGCGCGGCCTGCTTCAGCAGCCGGTTCCGGAGCAGCGAGACGAGGGGCGGCACGAAGATGTAGTCGTCGCCGCCCAGCCGTCCGGCCGAGCGGATGGCCTCGAGCGCCACCTCGCGCTGCGGGTCGTACATCAGCGGGATCAGCAGACGGCGGAACTCGGGGTTTCCGATCGTGCCGAGCGCCTGGGCGACCTCGCGGCGGGCATCCGCGGCCCCCGGTCGCATGTCGGCCGACATCCGCTCGAGCGTCGAGCGCGCGGCTTCCCTGTCGGCGTCCTGGGGACTCGAGGCGAGGGCGGCGGCCGCCGTCACGACCAGGCGCGGGTCGCGCGCCTGGAGGTGCGGTCGCATGAGCGCGGCCGCCTCGCCGCCGCGCACCACGGCCAGCGCGCCGACCGCCGCGGCGCGCACTTCCGGCGCCGGATCGGTGAGCGCGCGCTCCACGCCGGCGGACCAGCGCTGCCGGACCTGCTCGCTGGCCCCCTCGAGCATCGAGAGCGCCCGGGCGCGCACCGCGGGCGACTCGTGATTCAGGAGCAGCGGCGAGATGAGGTGCCGCTTGTTCAGCGACGCCAGCATGTCGACGGCGTAGTTGACGTGGCGCGGATCGGGATGCCCCTGCTCCTCGACCAGCGTCTCGATGGTCGACAGGTCGGCCTCGTTCAGCCGCAGCAGATCCGGCGCGACGTCCTGGCGCTCCAGCGTGCGCCGGAACACCGACTGGTACTCGCGCTTCGCGCGGATCGCGGCGAACACCCAGAGCACGATCATCGTCAGGCTCGCCCAGCTCAGTTGCTGCCAGGAGAGCCCGAGCCCCCAGTCCTTGATCAGCACCAGCACCAGCAGCGCGCCGATGCCCTTCGCGAACCGGTCGACCGTGACGTCGATGAACGGCTTGGCCTGCTGTTTCAGCTCGTTCGGCAGCGGGAGGAACAGGATCTCGCGCGTGGTCTTGTCGATCGTGTAGCGGAGCGAGGTGTCGATCACCCGCGCCAGCGCCGGCGCCCACAAAGCGCCGTTGAGCAGCATGATCGTGCCGGTGATGCCGAGGCTGGCCGGAAGCACCAGCAGGGCGAAGCCGATGCCCAGGTACCGCTGGATCTTGCTCGTGAGCCAGACCTGGATGACGAAGCCGATGACCGAGGTGTAGAGCTGCACCTCGCCCAGGAAGCTCGTGATCGAATCGACGTTCGCCTGTCCCTTGACCGCTTCCGTCGCCATGTTGAGCTGCTGCTCGACGATGGCGGCGCCGATGGCGGCAAAGGCGATGATGAGCGAGATGATCTGGAGGTGGCGGCTGTCACGCAGCAGCCGCAGCGCCTCGCCGGCACCGACCCCCTCGTCCTCGCCGCCGGTCAGCGACCCGCGGATCTCGGGGCGCTCACGGCGGATGATCGCGACGACGAGCACGAGGCAGACCGTCATCAGCGCCGCCGCGACGAGAAGCAGGTTCGTCGTGCCGATCGTCTCGGCCTGCAGCGTCAGCGACGAGCCGGCGATGCCGCCGAGCGACGCGCCGCCGCCGATGAAGCCGAAGATGCGCTTGGCCTGGCGCGGGTCGTACACCTCGTTGGCCAGCGTCCAGAACTGGCTGATGACGAGGATGCCGAGAATCAGCCCGAAGAAGTAGAAGCCGGTGGACGCCCACTCGGAGCCGCTCTGGAACCAGCCCCAGAACGCCACGAGCAGGGCGACGAGGCCGCCGAGCGTGATCGGCAGCGCCCAGCGGCGGGGGAGTCGTCCCACGATCGCCGCATAGCCCTGCATGATCAGGCCGATGAGGACGCCGAAGGCGAACTGGACGAAGGGGAGGTTGTCGGCGCCCAGGTCCCGGATGAACTGCGAGCGCGTCACCGGCTTCAGTGACGTGTACGCCGTCATCACGAGGAAGGAGTAGCCGAACATCATCGCGGCGGTGGTGAGCTCGCGTTCCCGGAGCTCCACCACCGGCGACAGCAGCTTCCGCAGGACGGCAGACATGCGCGTCGGGAATCTTATCGCAGCCGGCCCCCGGCGTCCCCTCGGGGGGATGCGCCGGCCCCGGGCCCCTCAGAGGGAGGGCCGGATGCGGAGGACGCCACGGTTCGCACTACAGTAAGGGACCATGCGGCGGCGACTGGAACGGGCTCTCGACCTCCGGCCGGGTGAACTGGCCCGGGGCGCCCTCCTGTTCGCCTGCCTGTTCCTGGTCATCGCCAGCTTCACCGTCGGCAAGGCGGTCCGGGACGCCATGTTCATCGACGAGCTCGGCGCCCTGCTGCTCCCGTATGCCGACATCGCCGTCGCCGCCCTCGTCGGCGTCTGGATCTCCATCTATCTCCGGCTGTCCCGGCGGGTTCCCCTGCGCAGCCTGCTGACGGGCAGCCTCTGGTTCTTCGCCGCCAACTCCCTCGTCTTCTACTACCTGTCGCTGGCGGCCCCGGCGCCCTGGCTGACGCCGGTCCTGTACGTCTGGGTCGGCATGTTCGGCGTGATCGCGCCCACCCAGGTCTGGACGCTGGCGAACTACGTCGTCACGACCCGTGAAGCGCGGCGGCTGTTCGGGTTCGTCGGCAGCGGCGCGACGGCGGGGTGGATCGTCGGCGGCTACCTGACCAGCCTGGCAGCGCCCCGGTTCGGTGCGGAGGCGGCGCTGCTCGGCATGGCAATCGCCCTGGCCGTGGCGGCCGTCATCGTGAAGGCGGCGTGGGCCCGGCGGCCGGCACACGGTGCGCCGGAGACCCCGGAGAGCGCCGCCGCGAGCGGTCTGCGCCAGAGCGTCCGCCTGATCGCGAGCTCGAAATACCTGCTCGCCATCGCCGCCGTCATCCTGCTCTCCTCGGCGGCGACCGCCGTGGCGGGCTGGCAGTTCAAGGCGATTTCGGGCGACGCGATCGTCGGCCGCGACCGCCTCGCGGCCTTCTTCGGCACGTTCAACTTCTACGCGGGGCTGCTGTCGTTCGCGCTGCAGTGGATCCTGACCGGCCGCCTGCTGCGGCGCGCCGGCATCGGCTTCACGCTCTTCGTCGTTCCGACGGCCCTCGCGCTCGGCACCCTCGGCCTGCTGGTCTTCCGGTCGCTCGCCGCGGCCATCGCGCTGCGGGGCACCGACCAGGTGCTGCGGTACGCGATCGACAAGCCGACCGTGGAGCTGCTCTACCTCCCGGTGCCGGCCGAACAGACGCTGCCGGTGAAGTCGTTCATCGACACGATCGTCTGGCGGGTCGGCGACGGGCTGGCGGGCCTGTCGATCCTGGTGTTTGCCTCGGCGCTGGGCGTGGGCCCGGTCGGCATGTCCTGGATCGTGCTGGTGATGCTGGGGGGCTGGATCGCCGCGGCGGCGCTGGCGCGGCGGGAGTACCTGGTCAACCTGCGCGACAGCATTCACAACTACCGGCTGGACGCCGAGCGGGCGATGGCGACCGGCCTGGATCGCAGCGCCGCGGACCTGCTCGCGGGCAAGCTGTCCGGCGACGATCCGCACGAGGTCGTGTATGCGCTGCGGCTGCTGGCGACGAGCGGCCGCCATGCCGGCCACCCCGCCGTGCGGGGCCTGCTCCAGCACCCCTCCGCCGCCGTGAGGGCGGAAGCCGTCCGCGCGCTCGACGCGGCCGGGGACGCCGGCGCCGGGTCGGCGGTGGAGAAGCTGCTCTACGACCCGGACCTCGCGGTGCGCACCCAGGCGCTGCTCTATGTCGCGCATCACGCCCGCATCGACCCGCTGGACCGGATCGAGCAGCTGGGAGACTTCGAGGACTTCTCGATCCGCGCCGCGATGATCAGCTTCCTCGCGCAGCCCGGCGCGACGATGAACCTCGAGGCGGCGCGGCTGCTGCTCGACGGCATGCTGGCCGACCCGGACCCGCGCACGCGGCGCGAGGCGGCGCGCCTGCTCGAACTGCTGCCCGACGAGTTCGACGAGCAGCTGCGCGCGGTGCTCCGCGACAGCGACCCCGAGCACGTCCGCCATGCCATCCGCGCCGTCGGCGTGCTCCGCAAACGGTCGCTGGTTCCGCACCTCATCGAGCGCCTCGGCAGCCCCGAGCTCGGCGCCGAGGCCGCCGCCGCGCTCGTCGCGTTCGGCGATCGCATCGTCGGCACGCTGCGCGACGTGCTCACCGACGCGGAGACGCCGGCCGCGATCCGGCGCGAGCTGCCCGGCGTGCTCGCCGCCATCGGCAGCCACGGCGCGTTCCAGGCGCTGGGCGAGTGCCTCCTCGATGCCGACACCGAAGTGCGGTATCGTGTGATCAGCGCCCTGAACAAGCTGCAGGATCTGCATCCGGGGTGGCCGCTCGATCGGCGGATGATCGAGACGGTGCTGGGCGCCGAGATCACCGGGCACCTGCGTTCCTACCAGGTCCTCGGCACGCTCTCCGCCGCGCTCGAGGATCCGTCGCCGGTCGTCGCGCCGCTCCGCGACGCGATGGACCGGGAGCTGGAGCGGATCTTCCGACTGATGAAGCTGCTGTTCCCGGCGCAGGACCTGCACAGCGCCTACGTCGGCGTGCAGTCGACCAACCCGGTCGTTCACGACAACGCCCTCGAGTTCCTCGAGAACGTGCTGCAGCCGCAGCTGCGCACGCTGCTGCTGCCGCTCATCGACAGCCGCGTGCCGATCGCGCGGCGCATCGAGCTGGCGACCCGCGTGCTCGGCGCGGGGGTGGTCGACGAGACCGAAGCCGTCCGCCTGCTGCTGCTCAGCGACGACGAGTGGCTGCAGTCGTGCGGCGCGTATGCGGTGGGCGCGCTCGGTCTGCGCGAGCTGCTGCCGGCGCTCGACTCGCTCGAGGTCGGCGACCCGCTGCTGCGCGAGACCATCCGTCAGGCGAAGGCGCGGTTGAGCCGCGCGTAAACCCGTCAGCTGCCGGCGCGGCTCTGTCGACAACCCGTCGCGGGAAACCCCGTTCTGCCGGGAAACCGACGCTCAGCCATAGCGCTTGTGCCAGATTTCACAGGTTTTCGCGACCTCGCGCGCCGGACCCGCCATTGCAGTCGCAACAGGGTCGGGCGACCGTGCATCGGCACGGCCGCCGGGCCGATACAACGGCCGGATTCGTTCCGGCGTGCCAGTTTGACCGGAGCTCACGTTGCGCATCTCCCCGAAGCATCGTCGTACTGCCTTGTTCGCCGCGGCGGGCCTGCTCGTGCTCGCCGTGCTCGTGCTGATCGGCGTGAAGAGCAGCCGTCCCGCCGCCCGCGAGATCGCGTTCTCGGAGCTGCTGTCCGCGATTGAGGCCGACCGGATCGTCCAGGTCGTCGTCGAGACCGACGGCATCACGGCGGTCGACCGTGACGGCGCGCAGCTGCGCGCGGCCGTGCCCCCCGGATACGTCGCGGCCAGCCCGACGTTCATTCCGGGCCTGATGGAGCGCGGCGTGCGCGTCGAGGTGCGGTCGGCGGGCACGTCGATGTTCAGCATCGGCGCGCTGGTCGTCACGCTGTCGCTGCTCGGCCTGCTCGGCTTCGCGCTCTACCGGCTCGCACCGGGGCGGATGCCCTCGGTGGAGCACGAGTCGCGGATGGCCAGCCGCGCGGACGTGCGGGTCACGTTCGCGGACGTCGCCGGCGTCGACGAAGCGAAGGAGGAGGTCCAGGAGATCGTCCAGTTCCTGCGCGAGCCGGCGCGGTTCGGCGCCGTCGGCGGCCGCATCCCGAAGGGGGTCCTGCTCGTGGGCCCGCCGGGGACCGGCAAGACGCTGCTGGCGCGGTCGATCGCGGGCGAGGCCGGGGTGCCGTTCCTCTTCGCGAGCGGCTCCGACTTCGTCGAGATGTTCGCCGGCGTGGGCGCCTCCCGCGTCCGCAAGCTGTTCAAGGAGGCGCGCCGCCATCCCGCGTGCATCGTCTTCATTGACGAGCTCGACGCGGTCGGGCGGGCGCGCGGCAGTCAGTCGCTCAGCCACGAAGAGCGCGAACAGACGCTGAACCAGCTGCTCGTCGAGATGGACGGCTTCGCGCCGAACCAGGGCATCGTCGTCATCGCGGCGACCAACCGTCCCGACATCCTCGACAAGGCGCTGCTGCGGCCCGGGCGCTTCGACCGGCAGGTGACGGTCGGGAACCCGGACCTCAAGGGGCGGGAGCAGATCCTCCGCATCCACGCGCGGCGGGTGCCGCTCGGCCCCGACGTCGACCTGCGCGCGGTGGCGCGCGGCACGCCCGGCTTCTCCGGCGCCGACCTCGCGAACCTCGTGAACGAGGCCGCGCTCATCGCGGCGCGCGAGGGGCGCCAGTCCATCGGGAACCAGGACCTCGACATGGCGCGCGACAAGGTGCTGATGGGGGTCGAGCGCCGCTCGCTCGTGATGACCGACGAGGAGCGGCGGACGACGGCCTATCACGAAGCGGGGCACGCGGTCGTGGCCGCCCTGCTGCCGAACGCCGATCCGATTCACAAGGTCACCATCATCCCGCGGGGCCGCGCGCTCGGCGTGACGATGCAGCTGCCGGAGTTCGACCGGCACACGCACTCGAAGGCGTACCTCGAGGGGCAGCTCGCGATTCTGATGGGCGGGCGGGTCGCCGAAGAGGTCTTCACCGGGCGGATCACCAGCGGCGCCGGCAACGACATCGAGCGGGCGACCGAGATCGCGCGCCGCATGGTCTGCGAGTTCGGGATGTCGTCGTTCGGCCCGATCGCGTTCCGCCGTCCCGGTCCGTGGGACGACGACCGGGGCGTCGGCTACAGCGAGTCGACGGCACGCCGCGTCGACGAGGAGATCCGCGACCTGGTGATGAAGGGCTACGAGACCGCGCGGCAGATCATCGCGCGCAACCGGGCCGCGGTCGCGGCGCTCGCCGAGGAGCTGCTGCAGGTCGAGTCGCTCGACGCCGACGCGGTGCGCGCCGTCATCGCGCGCAGCGAAGCCGGGGACGATTCGGGGATCCGGGTTGCGGCGATGGGCATCACCGCCTAGCGGCAGGCGGCTTCACGTCACCAGAGCCCGCAGAGGGCACGGAGGCCACAGAGGAGGCGTGTTCGCTGTGGCCTCTGCGTTTGTCCGGATCACTCACGTCTCGACAGCCATCGTTCCCACACGTTGAGCGGGGTGCCGGGCACGTCTTCGACGACGGTGGCGACGAGGAAGCGATCGCCGGCCGGTGCGGCGGCGTAATGGAACCGGACGTCGGACCCCCGGATGCGCAGGACGAACAGCGGCTCCGGACGGCCGAAGTGCAGGTCGCGGCCTGACACCCCGACCGGCACCGACATCAGGGTGTTCTCGCGCCCGAGATAGAAGAGCTCGCGTCCGTCGCCGCGCCAGCGCGGCTCGCGTCCGAAGTCGTCCGACACCTTCCAGCGCCGTCCGTCGCGCGGCACCGGTTCCACGTAGATCTCACGCTGTCCCGACTCGCTCGACGAGTACGCGATGAAGCGTCCGTCCGGGGAGAACTGCGCTTCGCGCTCCATGGACGGGGTGGCGAGATACGGCGTGAGGCGCCTGGTCTCCAGATCAAAGACCATCAGGTTCACGCCCTCGCCCGGTACCTCGACCTCCATCACGATCCGCCCGCCGTCGGGCGACCAGTCCACCGGGACGCCGACGACATCGAGCAGCACGGTCTCGTTGCCTCCGGCCGCCGGCGCCTGCAGCAGCCGTACCGTGCGGTCGCGAAGCCCGGCAAAGGCGAGCGAGCCGGCATCGGGCGCCCAGACCGGTGCGCCGTCCTCGTCGGCGGTGAAGGTCAGCCGCAGGCGGGCGGGACGATCGACTTCGTGAATCCAGATGTCCCGCGTGCCGTGGCGCTCGTCCATCTTCTCGACGGCCAGACGACGTCCGTCACGCGACATCGCCAGATCGCGGAACTCGCCGGGCCCGTCGAGCGCGCCAAGCTGTCTGCCGGTGCGATCGAACCAGCGCAGCTGCCGATCCGGTGTCACGCCGCCGCGGTACACCAGCACGCCGTCCGGCGAGAGCGCGAAGATCGCGAAGCCGTCGTCGTACGGGTCCTGGTCGATGCGCTCGACGACGGGGAAGGCGGTGCCCCGGGTACGCCCGGACGCGAGGTCGAACGGCTGCGCGAACAGCTCGCCCCGGCGGACGAACGCCAGGTGTCCCGCCCCGAAGAACACGTTCGAATCCGCGGCGAGCACGCGCACGTCGCGCGAGGCATCCGTGCGGCGCAGGTCGCCGAGGTAGATGCCCTGGACCGCGGGGTCGTCGCTCCGGACGAAGTAGAGGAAGCGCTCGCCGTCCGGAAGCGCCGCCGGCCAGCGCACCGCCTTCCAGCCCGGCCGCTCGCCGGCCCGGCGTATGGGCAGCGGCTCGCCGCCGGTGGCCGGCACCCGCATCAGCACGTCGCCGCGCTCGGCGGCGAAGATGATGGCGCCGCTCGTGCTCCACGTTCCGCCGCGCGCGCGTCGCGCGGGCGCCAGCGTGACGGGCCTGCCGGCGGTGACCGCGACGCGCTTCAGGTCGTTCCCCGAGAAGTACGCGATCGCGCTTCCGTCGGGCGAGAAGAAGGGGTCGTACGCGCCCTGCGTGCCCGCAATCGCGCGCGCTTCCACCGACTCGAGCTGACGGACGTTGAGCAGCGGCCCGCTGCCGTACACGATCGAGCGGCCGTCCGGCGAAACCGCGAGGGAGTTGAAGCTCTCGAGCGGCGGCGGGTAGATGCGGAACCGGGGATGCAGCCCGTCGCCTGCCGCCGGCGCGCCGGCGTCGCGCACCAGGACGATGGCCAGCGCCCCGAGTGCCGCAATCAGGGCACCCGCCAGTGCCGGCAGCAACCAGGACGGCGCGGTCCGCTGTGCGGGCTTCGGCGACTCGGCCGGCGGCGCCGGCGACTGCAGCCGGCGGCGCAGCCATTCGTCGAGCTCGCGCGAGTAGGCGAAGACGGTACCCTGCCGGTCGTGCTGGTGACGGTGGACCGGCAGCCCCTCGCGCTTCTCCCAGCGCTGGACGGTCGTGACGTCACGACGCAGATAGCTGGCGATTTCCTTCCAGGAATCCAGGCGGCTGCCGCGATCGATGTCGCGGATGGACCGGGGATGCGTCATTGCGGGGCAACGATCCTACCGCCGCGGCGGGGAACGCGACAACACCGGCAACGCGGATCGTTGCACGGAAAGGATGAGCTGGCTCCGGGATTAGCGCCGGCTCTTCACGCCGAGCCACTCCCAATGCTTCACACCGAAGGTGCCAGTCGGCACAGTGCGCCGCCGTGAGGGCCAGCGTGCATCCGGCTCAGCTCTCTTGTTCGGCACGCCGGTATCGGGACTTACCACGAGTACCTACGTAAGGGATCGATACCTTCATTGCGCCAACCAGCAAACGCGACACCTCAGCAGGGCCGAAGCCCTGATTGCGACGGTTGCACAACAATTGGGGGGGACGTTGACAACCGCCATTACGCTCCCTATTAAAGTGCCCGAACGTTCGGAGCCCTCTGGCGGCCCAAGACTGGCGGACGCAGTCCAGTGGGTTCATGATCCCGCCACACGTCGGCATGTACCCATACCCGGGCCCAGGCGAAATCACAGCCTCCGGAAACCGGGCTCGCGGTCATCGCCGTTGCGCAGTTGCGTGGTGCGCTTCAAGCCAGTCGCGGTCTGCAGAAGGGCTGAGCCGCAAACACGGAGTGCGTCGTGACTCGACCCCGCAGTGTCGCACTACTAATCCTCCCCGTTCTGCTCTCGCTCTCGGCACTCGCATGCAGGAGAACCGAGCAACAACCCGAACCGGAACCTGCGCCGACCTTGTTATCGCGCGACCTGGAAGAGCGGCTGGCCCGGCTCGCCAGAAGCACGGAGCGGGATGGCGTCAGTGAGCTGACAATCGTCAAGCGGCTTCACCTCGAGCCGACACGATACAAGCACCTGACAAAAGTGACGCTGAACGACGATGGCGAGCTGTTCGTCCTCGACGCCCCGAACTCACTTGTCGCGAAATTTGCGCCGGATGGCTCGTATGAAGGGCGAATCGCCAGGCGGGGTCGAGCCCGGGGGGCGTTGTACCTACCGGTCGACATCGCCGTCGCCAACGGGAAGTTGTATGTTCTCGAGTTCGACCCACGTCGCATAACGATACTGACTTTCAGCGGCGACCTGATCGACACAATCCACTACGGCCAGTTGAGACTATCCCTACACGCACTTCAGCCGGAAGAGGACGGCTCCATTCTGGTAGTCGGCCAGAGTCACACAGGCACCGACGCCTACATTCACCGTCTGTCGCCAGAGGGACGCGTGATGTCGTCGATGGGTTCGAAAGAGCTGATATACGGCGCAGTTCCGTCTGGCACCTCCTATGGCCATTCACGATTCCAGCGACATCGTTCTGGTCTGCTCATGACCTCGGTGGTGAAGTACCAAATCCTGCGCATCGAACGGGACGATGTCCACCCGCTTCGCGATGTCACATCACCGGAGATGGTGCTGCCGAAGTCGGAGATACCCACCAGCCCGGATCCGGCCGAAGGGTACAAAGGCTTCTACGACTGGCGGGCCACATGGGCTCCGATCGACGCGTTCGTGGTAGTCAAGGACACAGCCGTGATTCAGCGGCAAGTCCTGTCTCCGCTGAGGTACGCCACCGATGTGTGGGACCTTGGAACGGGGCGGCGCGTCCTGACATTCTCGACGAACTATCTGGCCGTCGCGCAGCATCACGACCATGTCTATTGGATGATTCCGCCCGATATGCCGGGTGCCACTGGCGAAGTGATAGTTACATTGCCGCCTGGAAACCGGTTGTAATAACGCTAGATATGATGCGACGTTTTTGTTCGACCCTTACCCTCGGTTTGGTGATGGCGAGTCTGTCTGGAATGGTCATCTGGAGAATGATGGCCCCTCCGGCGCTGCTCCTGGCCGATGGGACGACTCTGAATCTAAACGCCTTTCAGCAAGTGCCCTTGAGGCACGTCAGCACAAGTACGATCATTCGTGCCGCTGAGGTAACCGCGCAACCGAACACGCTCGTAATGATTGTTACGCCGGGTGATTGCTCATCCTGCTTTGATGAGCTCGACTTGCTCAGTTCAGCTTACGGGAGCTGTCTAGAGAATGGCCACAATCCCGTTGTCATTGTGACGAACGCGAGCGAGAGCGCCGTGGCGACGTTGAGCGCTGGTACTCAGGGAGGACTCGGCCATGCGTATTGGGATGTGTCGAACCAGGTACAAGCCGCCCTGAATTTGGATCAGACTCCTTTGAAATGGTTGACCGACTCCACCGGAAGGATCATCCGGGCCGAGCAAGGGAGCGGTCTGTTGTGGTCCGGCTTGGTCGCCGACTTCGTGGTGAACCAGTGCGGATATATAGGAGGCTCAGATGCGCAAGCCCACTAAGTCATTGCTGAAACTGCTCTCAATAGGCGGATTGGGTGCGGCACTTTATGCCGCATCTCCGAATAGCGTCGTACAAGCGCAGCAGGTGAGAACCGGCGAGCAGCAATACGCAGGCGGCCTGCAGGTGTGCAACTGCGTTCTATACGAGTTCAAGTGTGCCTGCATCGGTGACGTCCTAAACTTCCTGTAAAAGCAGAAAGGCGTTGGTATCCTCCTGGCGACTCAAACCAGTGTCGGCCCGTTGGTAGCGGGTCGGGAGGAGATCAACGCCATGAAGAGAGTACCACCAAGCGTCCAGTTGAAGGC
>DASVDJ010000018.1:0-6388 GCA_036381155.1 Vicinamibacterales bacterium | reverse complement strand
GGGGACGGATCGCTGTCGGGTCGTCGACGTGACTTCGATCGGAAGCCGGCGCTGCTGCTGTATGCGTGTTTTCTCCACCGCAGTTGTTGCGACGGCGTGATCATGATCGGCCAAGCGGTCGAGCTGCACGGCTGAGTCGGCAGTGCCGATCAGTTTGACCGCTTCGCGTGCCGACTTCATCATGGGATCGTGGCTGGCGCACCAGTCGAGCGCAGGGAAGGCTGGAATCCCGATCATCGGCTGGAGTGGACGCCTGTCGACGCGTCGGAATTCGATCTCGTCGATCCGTATCCACCTCCGGAACCGCCGCTGTGGTGGCGCGTGCGGACCTCCATCGCGGGCTTCGGCGGGCCCGTGCTCGTCATGGCGGCGCTCGTTGCCGGGGCGCAGTTCTGGATCCTGAAGGACGACACGCCCCACACAACGCAGGGCATCATTCGAACGGCCGGCGCAGAGAGGACGGGTGCGGTCGCCCGTTCGGCGGCTACGACGTCTTCGGGTGAGCCGGCGGTTCTGCCGCGCAGCACCGCTGCGCCTCATCGCGAGACGGACGAGGCTGCCGGCGAGGCGCCGGCCCGCGCGCGCGAACCGGCGCGCGATGTGACGACGAATCGGGCGGCGTCTCCGCCACCCCCTCCCACGACCCGCGTTGCTGCGGATGTCGAGGCGCCCGCGGTTCGCGCCGATCGCTCGTCGACGCCGCGTCCCGATCCGCGGCCATCTTCGCCGGAACCCACCGCGTCGCCGTCTTCCGCGCTGTCGCCGCGATGGGCGCCTGTCTCGGACCCGCCGAGCGTGCGCCCGCGACCCGCGCCGGCCGCGCAGCAGCAGCAGGCTGCCGCCGCACGCGCCGCGGCTGACGGCCGCGACACGGCGACGCCAACAGCAGGAGTCGAGCAGCGCGCGCCTGCATCGGCGGCGCGCACGCCCGACCGGGTCTCCGCTCCTTCGATGGCATCGACGTCCGCGGACTCCCGGCGTGCTGCTCCTGCGGGTGCTGTGACTTCTTCCCGGGAAGCCGCGCCCGCGTCCGGAACTGCGGCCGCATCGGCACCAGGCGTGGCGCCGCCGGTGCCTCGCGCTGACTCGACGGGATCGGAATCCACTGCCGCCGCGGTGGGCAATGCGGCGGCCGCATCGGCGGCGGTGTCCGCCCGGCGCGTGGCGGAGCAGCAGATCGAGGACACGCTGTCGCGGTTCGAAGCGGCGTACGAATCGCTCGACGCCGATGCCGCCAGCCGGATCTGGCCCGGCGTCGACCGGCGCGCGCTGGCGCGCGCGTTCCAGGGGCTGCGTTCCCAGGAGCTCACGTTCACGCGGTGCCGCATGGCGATTGAAACCGTGGCGGCCAGCGTCGACTGCGATGGCTGGACGACGTTCGTGCCGCGGATCGGCAGTCAGGAGCCGCGCACCGAGGAACGGCGCTGGAACTTCCAGCTCCGCAAGCGCGGCGAGGGATGGACGATCGCCGAAGCCCGCGTCCGCTGAACGCCCGCACCGTTTCCACTAGTTGCTGAACGTGTAGTCCAGTCCGATCAGCGTCGTCGCACGAGGGCGGAGCCCGTGGTTCACGATGGGCACCGTGACGCTCGCGTTGAGCAGCCACGGCCCGCCCACGTTCCACCGCATGCCTCCCGTCACCGACGTGCTGGTCAGCGCCCCGCCAGTCGTGACGAGGCGGATCGTATCGACGTTGCGAATCGTCGGGTGCGGCACGCGCGCCTCGGTGAGCCGTCCGATGTCGGCGATGCGGCGCCCTGACAGCTCGCCGACGAGCGTCACGCGTGGCGACGCGCTGATGCTGAGGGCGCCGCGGTACGCGAGCTCGTCGAAGAGGCCTCCCTGCGTGAATCCGGCGTTCACATGGGCCGCGACGGGGCCGGGCTCGTAGGATCCGACCAGCATCGCCGTGAACGACGCCTCGCCGGTGCCCAGCAGGTCCTCCTCGCGCCCGGTCGGCAGCCGCATTTCGCCCAGGAGCGACACGCCCGATGCCAGGCCGCCGGTCAGCCGTACCTTCCCCCTGACCGCGATGTCGCCGAACCCGGTCGTCTCGGCGGTTGCCGACGCCTGCAGCAGCTGCTGCCCGCGATATGTGTTCACGCGCGACCCGGACAATGAGAGCGACACGATCGGGACGACGGCGCCGATGTCGATCCGGTCGGTGAGGCCGACGTTCCCGTAAACGGTGAGCGTGCGCGACCGGATCTCGAGCGCGAGGTGCTCGACGTCGAACGGCTGGTCTTCATCGCGGAACTGGTTGCCGGTGGTGAGCAGCGTGCCCTCGTCGAGCTCCACGTCGTTCAGGCGTGTGTACGAGGCGAACTGGACGCTGACGCCGATCGAGGCCTGGCCCGCGCCGGCCGTCGCGCTCCGCTCCGCGAAGAACGGGCCGAAGCTTTCGCTGGCGCGTTCAACGGTGCCGATCGCCGGATTGAAGCGGTAGGAGAAGCCAGCCGACGTCGAGCCGATGGGGAGGGTGGCGAGCTCTGCGAGCAGGAGCCGGCTGATGGTGTCGCGGGTGACTGCCGCGGCTTCGGCGTCGCGGACGAAGTCGTCCGTGGGCACCGACTGGTTGGTCAGCAGGAACGACAGGACGTCGCGGATCGGCTCCTGTGCGGATGCCGGTGCTCCCGCGGCGCAGCAGAGCGTGACGGCAAGTGCCGCGATCCGGCAGGTCTCCGCGTGCGTCCTGTCGATGGTCAGCATGATCAGTTCTCGAAGGTGACGCGCGTCGCGTCCACCGATCCGTCGGTTCGGAGAAGGCCATCCACCTCGATGTCCGTGCCGGTGTCGAGGTCGTTGCAGGAACCGCGCCTGAAGTTCGTCTGCGGGTTCGTCCGCACCGTGCGCCCCTCGAGCTGGAACGTCAGGTTCGGACACGACCCCTGCACCGCGCCGGCCTCGCCGTCGAGCCGGATCGGTGCCGGCGGCACGCCGTCCTGCGAGATCGCGACCGTCAGCCCCGCGATCGTCAGCGTGCCTTCACGGTCGTCCGCGGAGGTGTTCGGCGCGACCGAGTAGGTGACCTGTCCGTCGCCGGTTCCGGAGGCGCCACTCGTGATCGTCAGCCACGGCGCGCCGCTTGTGGCGGTCCAGCCGCACGCGCTCGCCGTGTCGACGTCGACCGTCCCGGTGCCGCCGTCCTCGTCGAAGGACTCGGATCGATCCGACAGCTCGTACTGGCACACCAGCGCTGCCTGGGTCACGGTGACCTGCTGGCCGGCGATCGTGACAGTCGCGGTCCGCGGGGTCAGTCCAGGGTGAGGCGCCGCCGTGATGCCCACGGTTCCGTCGCCCGTGCCGGAGCTGCCGCTGGTGATCGTCAGCCACGATGCACTGCTCGTGGCGGTCCACTCGCAGTCCGGCGCCGTGTCGACCCTGATGGTGTCGTTTCCGCCGGTTGCGGGGAACGACACCGAGCTCCTCGAGAGCTGGTACGTGCAGGGCGTCACGCCGGTCTGTGTGACGACGATCTCGTCTCCGGCGACATTGATCGTGGCCGTGCGCGAAGCGGTCGCGGTGTTCGCGGCGGCCGTGTACCGCACGGTCCCGTTTCCGCTACCCGACTGCCCGTCCGTGATCGTCAGCCAGGGCGCGTCGCTCACCGAGCTCCACGGACACCCCTCCGGCGCGCGCACGGCCGCCGATCCGGTGCCGCCGTTCCGATCGAACGTCCGCGTGGCGTTCGCGATCGAGACCGTGCAGGCGGGCGGTGACGGAGCAGGCGGCGGTGCGGGCGCATTCGCTCGCCGCTGCGTGACCTGGAGCGTGTGTCCCGCGATGCGCACGGACCCGGTCCGCTCTCCGCTGCCGTTGGCGTCAATCTCGAGCGTGACCCGCCCGGTGCCGCCCCCCGAACGCCCTTCCGCCACGGCGATCCAGGACACGCGGCTCTCCGCCGTCCAGTCGCATCCGGACGTTGCCGTCACCGTGACGACGTGACGGCCCGCCTCGGCGCCGACCTCGAGGCTGCCGGGGGAGACGGCGATCTGGCACGGCGCGCCCGCCTGGGTGACCGGCACGCGCCGATCGTTGACCGCAATCTGTCCGGTCCGATCGCTCGACGAGCGGTTCGCCGCAACCGTGTAGGTGAGCTGCGCCTCGCCCTGGCCGTTGTCGGGCGCGACGGTGATCCAGGAGGCTTCCGCCTTGGCGGTCCACGTGCACTCGCGGTTGGTCGTGACGGTGAGGCGACCCGTGCCGCCGTCGTGATCCATGCGCGGCGGCGGGTTGACCTGGACGCTGCATCGCACCACGGGGGTGGGCGACACGACGGTGGTGGATGTTTCCGACGACGAGCCGCACGCGGATGCCGTCGCGGCGGTCACCAGCAGTGCCAGCAGCGATCGCCACGCGCGTGCGCCAGATTCCCCGTCCCGCCGGCCCATCGCTACCCGGGATCGAATGTAGCAGCCGCACGGGAGCGGACAAAGCAGTACTTTATGTTGAGCTCAAACGGATGTGCTGCAAAGCCCGTGTGCGTCGGCGCGAAGCGCGGCCGTGTGTGCCGCCACTCAGCGGAGCAGCGCTACCGCGAGCGCCGCGAGCGCAATCGCGATGGCGCCCGCGCCGGCGACGAGGGCGAGCGTGGTCGTGCGCTGCAGGCGCGCGTGGATGGCCTGCAGCTGCTCGAGCGGCGAGCCGGCTGCGTGCGGATCGAGCAGCGTCTGCCGCATGACGCGCCGTCCGGCCATCACGTCCTGGATGCCACGCTCGAGATGCCGGTGGTGGATCTTCTTCAGCGCGTCGGGTCCCGGCTCCGCCGCAGCGGCGAGCGCTCCCTTCAGGACGGCGTTGCGGATGTCGCCGCCGCTGACGGGATAAGCCTCCGCGAGCGCCCGGAAGTCGACGTCGTCGGCGAGCGGGGTCAGGGTCGGATGCAGCTGGACGCGCCAGATCTGCTCGCGCTCCTCGACGCCGGGCATCTCGAACAGCACGTGCGTGCGGATCCGCCGCTCGAACGCCGGATCGAAGTTCGCCGCCATGTTCGTCGCGAAGATGACGACGCCGTCGAAGGACTCGATCTCCTGCAGCAGCACGTTGACGACGGTGTTGGCCTCGCGCTGGAAGCCCTGATCGACGGAGCCCGACCGCCGGGAGGCGATGGCGTCCGCCTCGTCGAAGAAGAGCACCGCGTGCTCCTGGCGCGCCAGGCGGAACACCTCGCTGACGTTCTTCGACGTCTCGCCCATCCACATCGACTCGAGCTCGGCGTAGCGCACGACCAGCAGCCGGCGCCCCAGCGCATGCGCGATGGCCTCGGCGCAGATCGTCTTGCCGGTGCCCGATGGGCCGGCGAAGTTGAACGCGAGCGCCAACCCGGTGCGGTGCCGCTCGCCGAGGCCCCACCGGTTGAAGATGAGATCGTGACTCGTGAGCTGCGCGAGCGTCTCGTCGAGCGCGCGCCGCGTCGCCTCGGGCAGGATGACATCGTCGAAGGTACGCCGCGGGATGACCGACTCGACCGCCTTCCGGGCGGTCGACAGGCCGAGCGCGCGCAGCAGGGGGTTGGCCATCGGAGGTGAGCTGCGCTTCCATCGTACCGCACGCGGCCCGTTGCCTGTCCCGATTGGACCGTGCGATGCTGCCGCATGCCGTCCTCCCTCGTGCGCGACGCCGACCGGCAGCTCATCGATCGGGAGCGCACCGCGCTCGACGCGCTGCGCGGGGTCCTCGCCGCGACCGGCGCGTCGCCCGATTCGATCGAGGCCCTCGACCGGTCCATCCGCCAGCTCGACGGGCTCTTCCTCCTGGTCGTCGCCGGCGAGTTCAACGCGGGCAAGAGCGCATTCATCAACGCGCTCGTCGGCCAGCCGCTGCTCGAGGAGGGCGTGACCCCGACGACGGCGCAGGTCCACCTGCTGCAGTACGGCGAGACGCGGTCGCGTGTGGAGCAGTCCGCGCACCTGCACGTCATCACCGCGCCGGTCGCGCTGCTGCGCGACATGCATCTCGTCGACACGCCCGGGACGAACGCCGTGATCCGGGAGCACGAGGCGATCACGTCCGCGTTCCTTCCGCGCGCCGACCTGGTGCTGTTCGTGACCTCCGTGGACCGTCCCTTCACCGAGAGCGAGCGGCAGTTCCTGACCGGCATCCGCGAGTGGGGCAAGAAGATCGTGATCGTCCTCAACAAGGTCGATCTGATCGAGTCGCCCGACGCGCTGCAGCAGGTGGTGGCGTTCGTCGCGGAGGGAGCGCGGCGCTTCCTCGGCGTGGAGCCGGAGATCTTCCCGGTCAGCGCGCGCCTCGCGCTGCGCGCGAAGACCGGGCAGCCCGAGCTGCTCGCGGCCAGCCGGTTCGAGGCGCTCGAGGCCTATGTCTTCGGCCGGCTGGACGAGCGGGAGCGGCTGCGCCTGAAGCTCGCCAACCCGCTCGGCGTCGG
>DASVDJ010000017.1:0-24167 GCA_036381155.1 Vicinamibacterales bacterium | reverse complement strand
TTCTTCATCGCGCTCGCGAGCGGCACATGGCTCGTCGCGACCGCCGGTAGCGCGCTCGCGGTGGCGGTCACCGCGACGTATGCGGTCACGCTCGCGCTGATGCTCGGCGTGAGCGCGAGCTATCACCGCGGCAATCGGTCGGCCGTGCGCGAGCGCCGCTGGAAGCGTGCCGATCACGCGATGATCTTCGTGTTCGTCGCCGGGACCTACACGCCGATCTGCGTGCTCGGCATCGGCGGCGCGCCCGGCATGCGCCTGCTCGCGCTGGTGTGGGCCGGCGCGGTGCTCGGTACGCTGCGCGCCCTGTTCTGGGTTCGTGCGCCGCGCGGCATCGCGACCGTCCTGTACATCGCGCTCGGCTGGCTGATGGTCGCGTTCTGGCCCGACGTCAGCCGTGCGCTCGGCGCCCCACTGCTCGCGCTCCTCGTCGTCGGCGGCATCTTCTACACGACGGGCGCGATCGTCTACGCCCTGCGGTGGCCGGACCCTTCACCACGCTGGTTTGGCTACCACGAGATCTTCCACTCCTTCGTGATCGCGGCGTGCGTGTGCCACTTCGTGGCCATCTCGGAGCTCGTGCACGCCGGCACCTGATACCCGAATTTTTCCTGCGCCGCAGGCGGACCCCGTGGCCCATACCCTGGAGGAGAGCGCTGCTATAGTGGCGGCCCCGTGGCCAGCGAAGCGGAGCTGTTACACCGGATCGCCGAGCTCGAGGAGGAGCTGCGAGCCCAGCGCGAGGAGCGCGAGTCGGTCTCCACGATCCTCGACCTCGTGATGCGCCAGATGCCGGCGCTGTACTGGATCGTCGATCGCGAGCTGCACGTGCTGCGCTCCGGCGGCGAGATCACCGGCATCACCGGCTACCGGACCGGACAATTTCGCGGCAGCACGCTCCAGCAGGTCGCGAATACGGATCGGATGACCACCGACACGGTCGCGAACCATCGTCGCGCGCTCGCCGGCGAGCTCGTGTTCGTCGAGACCGAGTATCGCGGCAAGTGGCTGGCGACCGTGATCGGTCCGTATCGCCGCGGCGGCGAGATCGTCGGCGCGATCGGGACGTCGATCGACGTCACGGCGTGGCGCACGCTCGAGCGCCGCATGGTCGACGCGCAACGCGCCGAGAGCCTGGGCGTGCTCGCCGGCGGCCTCGCGCACGACTTCAACAACCTGCTCGTCGGCATCCTGGGCAATGCGAACCTCGCGCTGCTGGACCTGCCGGACGACTCGCCTGTCCGGGCGCTCGTCCGCCAGATCCAGGCGGCGGCCGAGCGCTCGGCCGATCTGACACGGCAGCTGCTCGCCTACGCCGGGCGCGGTCAGCACGTCGTCACGCGCGTGAACCTCTCGAGTCTCGTGCAGGAGCTCTCGACGCTGCTGCTGGCGGCACTGTCCAAGCACGCCCGGCTGGAGCAGCGGCTCGATCCCGGCGTTCCCGACGTGCTCGGCGACCCGGCGCAGATCACGCAGGTCGTGATGAACCTGCTGACGAACGCCTCGGAGGCGGTCGGCGAGGACCCGGGCGTCGTGTCGGTGCGCACCAGGCTCGTGCACCTCTTGCGACCCGTCCTCGACGGGCTCTACCTGGGAAGCGATCTGCCCGAAGGCCCCTATGTCAGTCTGGAGGTGGCCGACACGGGGCACGGCATGTCGGCCGAGACCGTGGCGCGCATCTTCGATCCGTTCTTCACCACCAAGTTCACGGGGCGGGGACTGGGCCTCGCCGCCGTGCTCGGCATCGTCCGCACGCATCGTGGGGCGCTCGACGTCGAGACGGCCGAAGGGATCGGCACGACGTTCCGCATCTATCTGCCGGCCGTCCAGATGACGCAGGCGGCCGTGCCTCCGCCGGAACTTGCCCGACGGGGGCAGGCCGGCGGCCTCGTGCTCGTCGTCGATGACGAGCCGGCCGTGCGGCTCGTGGCGCGCCGGTTCCTCGAGCGCTGGGGCTTCGAGGTGGTCGAGGCGGAGAACGGCGTGAAGGCCGTGGAGCTGGCCGAGCATCTGGGGGATCGTCTGCGCCTGGCGCTCGTCGACCTGACGATGCCGTATCAGGACGGCCGTGCGACGCTGCATGCACTGCGGGAGTGGAGGGCGGACCTGCCGGTCGTGCTCATGAGCGGCTACACGGAGCAGGCCGCCGGCGGCGAGGTCGATCGCGGACGGCACGTGGGCTTCGTGCAGAAGCCGTTCACCGCGACGCAGCTGCGGCGGGTCGTGGAGGAGGCACTGGCGGAGTAGGGCCGGGGCTGTTATAGTCGCGCGCGAACGCCGATCCGATCCGGCATGGCGTCCGGAGCGCTGTTCGCACGTGTCCCTGCCCCTTTTCTCCCCCTTCACCAGCACCATCATCGACGCGGCGTCCTCCGCCGTCCGGCTGGAGGCCGCGCGCGACGCGCTGCGGCGCTGCCCGCCGGGCGCGCCGGTGCTGATCGTCGGCGGCTCCCGCAGCGCGGTCGACGAGCTCGCGCGCAGTGTCGTCGATCGCGGCGCGACCTTCGGCTGGCACCGGTTCAGTCTCCTGCAGCTTGCCGCCAGGCTCGCCGCCGTCTCGCTGGCGTCGGCGGGCCGCGTGCCCGGCGGGCTCCTGAGTATCGAGGCCGCGGCCGCGCGCGCGGTCTTCGAGCTCGCCGATGCCCGTGCCTTCCGTCATTTCGGTCCCGTCGCCGGCACGCCCGGCTTTCCGCATGCGCTGACGCGCACTGTGACCGACTTGCGGCTGGCGCAGGTCAAGCCAGAGGCGCTGGAGGCCGTCGATACCGTCGGTCTCGACCTGCGCGATCTGCTCGAGCGCATCGAGCGGGGATTCGATGCCGCGCGGATCGTCGACAGACCGGGCCTGCTCGAGGCGGCGGTGTCGGCCATCGAGTCGGGGCAGCCGGAGGCCCTGGCGCTCGTCGCCGACCGGCCGGTGATCCTCCTGGACGTGCCCGTGGCGGGCCGGGCCGACGCCGCGCTCGTCGCCGCGATCGTGCGGGCGGCCGGTCCCGTGCTCGCCACCGTGCCACGGGGTGACGAATCGAGCCTGCAGGCGCTCGAGCAGGCGATGGGACTGCAGGCCGTGCGCCATGACGAGCCGGACGACACGGACCTCGGCCGGCTGCGGCGCTGGCTGTCGGAGGACGGCTCGCCCTGCGAGCGGACGCCGGACGGCGGCGTCGAGCTGTTCTCGGCGCCCGGCGAAGGTCGCGAGGCGGTGGAGATCGCGCGGCGCCTGCTGCGGGAAGCGCAGCGTGGTGTGCCGTTCGACCAGATGGCGGTCCTGGTGCGCGCGCCGCAGCAGTATCTCGGGCTGCTGGAGCATGCGTTCGATCGCGCCGGCATCCCGGCCTGGTTCGAGCGCGGCACGCGGCGGCCCGATCCGGCCGGGCGCGCATTTCTCGCGCTCCTTCGCTGTGCCGAGGAGAACCTCTCGGCACGGCGGTTCGCCGAGTATCTGTCGCTCGGTCAGGTGCCAGACGATCCCGAGGCGCAGGCGCCGGCGGCCGGATGGGAGGCCCCGGAGGCCGAGGGGCTCATTCCCGGCCTGCTCGATCCCGTACCGGACGACGACGAGCCGATGCCGCCACGCCGGACGGTTCGCGACGACGAGCCGGTCGTCGACGGCATGCTGCGCGCGCCGTGGCGATGGGAGCAGCTGCTCGTCGAATCGGCGGTGATCGGCGGCTTCGATCGCTGGAGCCGCCGGCTCGAGGGGCTGGCGGAAGAGTACCGGCGGCGTGCCGAGGAGCTGCGCGCCGAGGACCCCGCCTCGTCGCGTGCCGACGCCGTCGAACGCGATCTCGCGAACCTGTCGCACCTGCAGCGGTTCGCACTGCCGGTCCTCGAGCAGCTGGATCGCTGGCGCCAGGCATCGCTGCCGTGGGGGACGTGGCTCGACGAGCTGAGCGCGCTCGTGCCGCGTGTGCTGCGGCGGCCGGGCCGGGTGCTGCGCGTGCTGTCCGAGCTCAGGCCGATGGATGCGGTCGGCCCGGTCGGGATCGCGGAGGTCCGCAAGGTGCTGACCGAGCGGCTGCGGCTGCTGCCGATCGATCCGGGGGCGCGCCGGTACGGCCGGGTCTTCGTCGGCACGCCGGAGCAGGCGCGCGGCCGCAGCTTCCGTGTCGTGTTCGTGCCGGGGCTCGCGGAGCGGGTGTTCCCGCAGAAGGTGCGGGAGGATCCGCTGCTGGTGGACGCGCGGCGGGCCGTGCTCGACGCCGGCCTTGCGGATCGCGGCGCGCGCGCCCGTCAGGAACGGCAGCAGCTGCGTCTGGCGGTCGGCGCCGCCACCGAACGGCTCTACGTCTCGTACCCGCGGATCGACCTCGGCGAGTCGCGCCCCCGCGTGCCGTCCTTCTATGTACTGGACGTCAAGCTCGCGCAGACCGGGCGCATCCCGCAGCACGAGGATCTGCAGCGCGAAGCGGCTGCCGCGGGGCAGGCGACGCTGGCATGGCCGGCACCGGCCGATCCGCTCTCGGCCATCGACGGGTTCGAGCACGACCTCGCGGTGCTCCGGCCGCTGCTCGAACGTGCCGGCGATCCGGCGAGCACCGGCGGCGCGCGGTACCTGCTCGAGCTCAACGCCTGCCTGGCGCGTTCCGTGCGCGAGCGCTGGGCGCGGTGGCGCCCGCAGTGGTCGGAGGCGGACGGTCTCATTCGCGCGACGGAGTCGGTCGCGCCGGCGCTGGCCACGCAGCGTCTGGGTGCACGACCGTACTCGCTGTCCGCCCTGCAGCAGTTCGCCATCTGCCCGTACAAGTTCCTGCTCGCGGCCGTACACCGGCTGGCCCCACGCGAGGAACCCGCGCCGCTCCAGCGCCTGGATCCCCTGACGCGGGGCAGCCTCTTCCATCGCATCCAGGCGGAGCTGCTCGCGTCGCTGCGGGACGACGGCGCGCTGCCGGTCACGCGTGCGTCGCTGGTTGAGGCCCAGGCACGTCTCGACGAGACCATTCGACGGATCGCGGACGAGGAACGGGAGCGCCTGGCCCCGGCGATCCCGCGCGTGTGGGCCGACGAGATCGACGCCATCGCACGCGATCTGCGCCGGTGGCTCGAGCTGCTCGCGGAGGAGCCGGACGGCTGGGTCCCGCACTACTTCGAGTACGCCTTCGGGCTGGGGATGGGCAACGGGCGCGACCCGGCGAGCCGACCCGATCCGGTCCTCGTCGACAACCGCTTCCTGCTGCGCGGCTCGATCGATCTCGTCGAGCGCCACCCGACGGGCGTGCTGCGCGTCACCGATCACAAGACGGGACGCGCGCGCTCGAAGTCGCCGCTCATCGTCGGTGGCGGCGAGGTGCTGCAGCCCGTGTTGTACAGCCTGGCGCTCGAAGCGGCGACCGGGCTGCCCGTGCACGAGGGACGGCTCTGGTTCTGCACGGCGGCGGGGGAGTTCACGACCGTGCCCGTGCCGATCACCGAGACGTCGCGGCGGATCGGGCTGCAGGTGCTGGAAATCGTCGACCGCGCGATCGAGCTGGGCACGCTGGCGCCGTATCCCCGCGAGGACGCCTGCCGGTGGTGCGACTTCCAGCCCGTGTGCGGCACTCGCGAAGAGAGCCGGATCCGCCGCAAGAGCAGGGGCCGGTTCCCTGACATCGACGCGCTGAGGGAGCTCGAATGAACATGCTGCCTGCCGACGAGCGCGACCGCCGCCGCATCCGCGAGGATCTGTCGCGGTCGTACGTGGTCGAAGCGGCGGCCGGCACGGGCAAGACCACCGAGCTCGTGCGCCGGATCGCCGGCGTGCTGCGCGCCGGTCTGGCCGGCGTCGACACGATCGCGGCGGTGACGTTCACCGAGAAGGCCGCCGGCGAGCTCAAGCTGCGCCTGCGCGAGGAGCTGGAGCGCTCGCGGCTCGAAGCATCGGGCGTCGAACGCGACCGGCTGGATCGCGCGCTGCGGCTCCTCGAAGAGGCGCGCGTCAGCACCATCCACGGCTTCTGCGCCGATCTGCTGCGCGAGCACCCGGTGGAGGCCGGCATCGATCCGCAGTTCGCGGTCCTGAACGAAGCCCAGGCCGATGCGCTCTTCGACGCCGCGTTCTCCGGCTGGATCGAGGCGCAGCTCCAGTCGCCGGGCGAGGGGGTACGCCGGTCGCTGCGCCGGCCGCCGCGGCGCAGTTTCGGCACCGACGAGGACGAAGACGGGCCGATCGAACGGCTGCGGCGCGCGGGACTCGCGCTGCGCGAGTGGCGTGACCATCCGTCCGCGTGGCGACGTCCCGTCTTCGATCGCGCCGGCGCGATCGAGCGCCTCGTGGAGGAGCTGGAGGCGTTCGCGCAGCTGTCGTCGGCGCCCGGGTCGACGCGGGACGAGCTGTATGTCGACACCGAGGGCGCGCGGCTGCGCTGGAACGCGATCGCGACGGGCCTTGTCGCCCGGACGGATCTCGACGGGCTCGAAGGGCTGCTCATCGACCTGCGGCACGACCGCGGCTTCGCGCGCGCGCGGAAGGGCCGGGGCGCCGGTTACAACCGCCAGCGCACGCGCGCCGAGGTCTGGGACGCGCGGCAGCGGCTCTACGACGCGCTGGGAGACTTCGAGACGCTTGCGAACGCCGACCTGGCGGCGCTGCTCCGCGAGGACCTGCAGGAGTGCCTGCAGCGCTACGAAGCGCTGAAACGCGCCGAGGGCGCGCTCGACTTCCTCGATCTCCTCCTGCGCGCCCGGGCCCTGCTGCGCGACGTGCCCGCCGTGCGCCGGGCGCTGCGCCGTCGCATCACCCACCTGTTCGTCGACGAGTTCCAGGACACGGATCCGCTGCAGGCCGAGATCCTGATCCTGCTCGCCGGCGAGCCGGACGCCGACGAGGGGCCCGGCCTCGACTGGCGCGACGTCCGGCCTCGCCCCGGCGCGCTGTTCATCGTCGGGGACCCGAAGCAGTCGATCTATCGCTTCCGGCGCGCGGACGTCGCGACGTACCGGGAGGTCTGCAGCTGGCTGCTCGAACGCGGCGCCGAGCGCGCGGAGCTCTCGACCAGCTTCCGGTCGGTGCCCGGGATTCAGCGCCTGGTGAACGCCGCGTTCGAGCCGGTGATGAACGGCGACGCCAGGACCCTGCGCCCGCGCTACGTCCCGCTGACACCGCACCGGGAGGACGATCCGACCCAGCCGGCCGTGGTGGCGTTGCCGGTGCCCGAGCCATACGGCGTCCGGAACGTCACGCGCACCGCCATCGAGAAGTCGCTGCCCGACGCCGTCGCGGCGTTCATCGAGTGGCTGGTGCAGTCGAGCGGGTGGCACGTCCTCGAGCCCGATCGCATCACCGGACGTCTGCAGCGCGTGCCGGTGGCGGCACGTCACGTCTGCCTGCTGTTCCGGCGGCTGACCTCGTGGGGCACCGACGTGACGCGTCCGTACGTCGAGGCGCTCGAAGCGCGCGAGATCCCGCACCTGCTGGTCGGCGGCAAGTCCTTCCACGCGCGCGAGGAAGTGGAGACGCTGCGCACGGCGCTGGCGGCCATCGAGTACCCGGACGACGAGCTGTCGGTGTTCGGGACGCTGCGCGGCGCGCTGTTCGCGATCGGCGACGACGTGCTGCTCGAGTACCGGCACGCGGCCGGACGCCTTCATCCGTATCGCGTGCCGGAAACCGTTCCGGAGCGGCTTCAGCCCGTCGTCGACGCGCTGCACCTCCTGCGCACGCTGCACCAGCGGCGCAACAGCCGCCCCGTCCCCGACACGATCGCCGATCTGTTGTCGGCCACACGCGCGCATGTCGGTCTGGCGCTCCGCCGCGGAGGGGAGCAGGCGCTCGCCAACGTGCTCCACGTCGCAGACCTGGCGCGCCGGTACGAGGCGGACGGCGGGCTGTCGTTCCGCGGGTTCGTCGAGGCGCTGGACGAGGCGTCCGAACGGGCCGAGGCGCCCGAAGCGCCGATCCTGGAGGAGGGCAGCGACGGTGTCCGCATGATGACCGTGCACAAGGCCAAGGGGCTCGAGTTCCCGGTCGTCGTGCTGGCGGACATGACGTGCAGTCTCGCGCGGGACACGGCGGACCGGTACATCGCCGGCGATCTCTGCGCGATGCGGCTCGCGGGCTGGGCGCCGCTGGATCTGATCGACCACGAGCCGGAGGAGATTGAACGCGACCAGGCGGAGGCAGAGCGGATCGCGTACGTCGCCGCCACGCGCGCGCGCGACCTGCTCGTCATCCCCGGTGTCGGCGATGGACCGTTCGACAGCGGATGGCTGAGCCCGTTGAACCGCGCAATCTATCCGGCAGCCGGCGCGCGCGCCGATCGGCTGGAGGCGCCTGGCTGTCAGCTGCGGGGACGGGACACCGTTCTGTGGCGGCCGGATCCCGATCCGCTGCTGCACAACCCCGTGA
This sequence comes from Vicinamibacterales bacterium, assembly GCA_036381155.1. GTDB lineage: Bacteria > Acidobacteriota > Vicinamibacteria > Vicinamibacterales > JAENWD01 > JAENWD01. The sequence goes on along the minus strand of DASVDJ010000017.1, from coordinate 15,847 downwards.
CGCCGGGACTGCATCGCATTCCGTCGCCTGACGGCGGCACGCACGACGTGGTCTGGTGGGATCCGGCGGCGCTGCGGCTGCACGTCGAACCGGAAAGCGGCATCCGGCACGCCGAGCTGATCACCCGCGACGCGCCGCGCGCGCTCGTCGAGCAGACGCTGGCGACGTACCGCGAGTGGGAGATGCAGCGCGCCGACACGATCGTGCGCGGATCGGCGCCGTCGATGCTGGTGCGCACGGCAGGGGAGTGGGCGCGGTCGGACGAACCGCCCCCCGATGGCCTGACGCTGCCGGAGGTCACGGTGGTCTCGCTGGCGCGCGACGACGCGCAGCCCTCGGGCCGGCGGTTCGGGACGCTGCTGCACGCCGTGCTGGCTGCCACGCCGCTCGATGGGCGGCAGGAGGCGGTGGACGAACTCGCGGCGGTGCAGGGGCACCTGCTCGGCGCGAGCGCTGACGAGATCGCCGCGGCGGCCGGAATCGCCCGCGCCGTGCTCGCGCATCCGGTGCTCATCGAGGCCGCCGGCGCGGCGCAGGCCGGCGCGTGCCATCGCGAAGCGCCAGTGACCTGGCGCACGGCCGACGGCACGCTGTTCGAGGGGGTCGTCGACCTCGCGTTCCGCACCGGCGGCCGCTGGGTGGTCGTCGACTTCAAGACCGACCGCGCGCCGGACACGGCGCTCGACGTCTATCGCCGCCAGGTGGGCTTCTATGCGGCGGCAATCGCCCGTGCCACGGGCGAGCCGTGCGACGCCATGCTCGTCCTGCTCTAGCCCGAGATGGCCGGTGCGTCGCACCCGCCGGCCGTTTCACGCCGCGGGGCAGCCGCGCGCGACGGAGGCGCCGTTCTCAGATGGCCCGGTTTCCTGCGGATTCCCGCGCACCGTGAGCGGAACGCTTCGACGTTCCCGTGCCAGCGCCGCCGGCACACGTGGAGACCGGTTGCACTGGTCTGACCGGCTGGTATCATACGCGCCCGATGACACCGCCTCGTCCGTTTCCTTCCGCGCTCCTGGTCTGGGCTGCCGCCCTGCTCGCCGCCGGACTGCTGGCGCTCGCGTTCGGACACGCCTCGCTGGCCGGTCTCGGCGTCACCGGCGCGCTCGTGATGATCGGGCTCGCGCTCCGCGGGACGGGCTACTCGTTCACCGCCTTCGTCTTCGTCGGGGTCGCCGCCTCGATGTTCTATCCGGAAGCGTTCATCGAGATCAGGGGCTACCGGCTCAGCAACCTGATCGTGCCGCTCATCCAGATCATCATGTTCGGCATGGGGACGACGCTGAGCGTGGGCGACTTCGCCCGCGTGCTGCGGATGCCCCGCGCCGTCGCGATCGGGGTCGTCCTCCAGTACACCGTGATGCCGTTCGTCGGCTACGGCCTCGCGCGGCTCTTCGGATTCGAAGGCGCGCTGGCGGCCGGCGTGGTGCTGGTCGGCGCGGCGCCCGGGGGCGTGGCCTCGAACGTCATCACCTATCTCGCCGGCGGCAACGTTCCGCTGTCGGTGACGATGACCGCCTTTTCGACGCTGCTCTCGCCGATCATGACGCCGTTCATGATGACGCAGCTCGCCGGGCAGTACGTTCCAATCAGCTTCACGGCGATGATGTGGTCGATCATCGAGATGATCGTCGTCCCGGTCGCCGGCGGTCTCGTCGTCCATCATCTGTTCTACGCGCGGATGCGCTGGCTGGACCGGGTGCTGCCAATCGTCTCGATGGCGGGCATCTGTCTCATCATCGCGATCATCACCGCGCTCTCGCGCGACCAGCTGCTGGCCGTCGCGCTCTCGCTCTTCGCGATCGTCGTGCTGCACAACTTCCTGGGCTTCCTGTTCGGGTACTTCGGCGGGCGCCTGCTGGGCCTGGCCGAGACGGATGCGCGGACGACGTCGATCGAGGTCGGCCTGCAGAACGCGGGCATGGCGTCGGGGCTGGCGATCAGCGTCCTCAACAGCTCGGATGCGGGGCTGGCAGCGGCCATCTTCGGGCCCTGGATGAACGTCGCGGGTTCGGTCCTGGCCTCGTGGTGGCGCCGCCGCCCGGCGGCCGAGGCCGACACGGTTCCGGTTCATGAACAGTCCGGAGGAACGCATGCGACCTGGAGCGAGAGCACCCCTCGGTAGACGGCGGTTCTTCAGCACGGTTGGCGCGGCCGCGGGGGCGGCGGCTGCGGCGGCGTTCGTCGAGACGCCGGAGGCGAAAGCCGAGGCCGCCGCGGCGCTGGTGCAGTCCAATGTCCGGCGGGCGTCGGAGCCGTCGGCGCTGAAGATTACCGACCTCCGCGTGGCGGTGGTCGTCGGCGCGCCGATGACGTGTCCGATCATCCGGATCGACACGAACCAGGGGATCTCCGGGTACGGCGAGGTCCGCGACGGCGCCAGCGAGACGTACGCCCTGATGCTCAAGAGCCGCATCCTGGGCGAGAACCCCTGCAACGTCGACAAGGTGTTCCGGAAGATCAAGCAGTTCGGACACCACGCCCGGCAGGGAGGCGGCGTGTGCGGCGTCGAGATGGCGCTGATGGACCTGGCCGGCAAGGCGTGGGGGGTGCCGTGCTGGCAGCTGCTCGGAGGGAAGTTCCGCGATCGCATCCGGCTGTACGCGGACACGACGCAGACCGCGGATCCGCACGAGCAGGGACGCCGCCTGAAGGAACGGATGGACGCCGGCATCACGTACCTGAAGCAGGACTTCGGCATCGGCCTGCTGCGCGACGTGCCCGGCACGCTGTCGAAGCCGATCGGGATGGACATCCGCGAGAACGCGCGGGTGATGCATCCGTTCACCGGCGTCGAGATCACCGACAAGGGCATCGAATGGCTGTCGGACTGGGTCGGCACCATCCGCGGCATCATCGGCATGGACGTGCCGCTGGCCTCCGACCACTACGGCCACATCGGCGTGAACAGCTGCATCAAGCTCGCGCGCGCGATGGAGCGGTGGAACCTGGCCTGGATGGAGGACATGGTGCCGTGGCAGTTCGGCGAGCTGATGAAGCAGATCCGCGACTCCACGACCGTGCCGATCCTCACGGGTGAGGACATCTACCTGAAAGAGGACTTCATCAAGCTGATCGACATGGGCGCGGTGGACATGATCCATCCGGACCTGGCGACCAGCGGCGGCCTGATCGAGACGAAGAAGATCGGCGACTACGCCATGGAGCACGGCGTCGCGATGGCGATGCACTTCGCCGGCACGCCGGTCTCGTTCATGGCCAACGTGCACTGCGCGGCCGCGACCGAGAACTTCATCGCGCTGGAGCACCACTCGGTGGACGTCGCGTGGTGGGAGAGCATGGTCACGAAGCTGGACGGCAAGCCGATCGTCGAGCGCGGCTTCGCGCTCGTGCCCGATTCGCCGGGCCTGGGCATCGAGCTCAACGACGAGGTCATCCGCCAGCACCTGCGCCCCGGCACCGAGTACTTCGCCCCGACGCCGGAGTGGGACCGGCAGCCGAGCAACGACCGCCTCTGGAGCTGAGTCGTCCCGGTGTCTGACACCCGTACCGTCCGGGTGCCAGACACCGGTGCAACGTGCCGGAGTACCGTCCGGGTCAGACACCCGGACGGTCTAGCCCAGGATCCACCCCGCAACGCGGTCGGTCACGTCACGCATCACGTCACGGGATGTCCGGCCTGACGATCGCGGCACCGCAAAGCCGTGATCGCCTCCCTCGATGAACAGGAAATCGACGCGCGTCGGAAGGGCCGCGAAGATGGGCTCCACCTCGTCGCGCGTCCCGAAGGCGTCGCGCGTGCCCTGCACCAGCAGGATCGGCGTGGCGAGTGCCGGGAGGTGGGCGGTCCGCAGCTGATCGGGCTTGCCGGGCGGATGCAGCGGATACCCCAGCAGCACGAGGCCGCTCACGCGTGAGACGCCGGCGTGCTCCGGATCCGTCGCCAGCACCTGCGACGCGATGCGGCCGCCCATCGACTTGCCGCCCGCCACCAGGCGGACGCCCGGGGCCAGGCCCGCAGCCACGTGTGCCAGCACCGCCCGCCAGGTCTGCTCGAGCACCGGAGCGCGATCGGGTGTCCGGCGGCCCGCGTCCACGTAGGGGAAGTTGAACGTGACGACGTCGATGCCCTCGGCGGCGAGCGCCGTCGCGACGCCCACCATGAAGGGATGTGTCTGGCCGGCGCCGGCGCCGTGCGCCAGTACCAGCGTGGCCTGCCGGGAGGGGGAGGCAGGATAGCGGCGTGCCGTGACCTCGACGGTCGGGGACACCGCGATCCGCTGTTCGGTGACGCTCATGCCGTCACCTCCTGCGGCGGCTCAGGTGCCGAACCGGGGACTCTGCTGCTGGGCATTGTCTGGGAGCATACCTCGACGATCCGGCAGGCGAGTGTGTCAGAATCCGCGGCATGCGCAGACTGCCCCTCCAGCCGCCGCCGTTGCCCGAGCCCGACCTGCGGCGGACCTACGACGCGGTCGTGGTCGGCTCGGGCGCGGCGGGCGGCATCGCCGCCTACGTCCTGACCGCCGCGGGCCTCGACGTGCTGCTGCTCGAGGCCGGGCCCCGCATCGACACCACGCGCGAGCTGAAGTCGATGGAGTGGCCGTACGACCATCCCCGTCGCGGCGACATGCCGTCGGCGTTTCACGCGCTCACCCTCAACGAGTACACGATCCGGAATCCGCCCTACGCGAAGGGACTGCCGCACGAGCGCGTGTACTCCTATCCCCAGACCTGGAGCGGCTCCGACTACAGCACGAACATCCTGGTCGACGAGAAGCAGCATCCGTACAGCGGCACCCGGTACGCGTGGGTGCGCGCGCGCTGCCTCGGGGGCAAGACGAACATCTGGGGCCGCCTCGCGCTGCGCATGAGCGACCTCGACTTCAAGGCGAAGTCCCACGACGGCTTCGGCGAGGACTGGCCGATCAGCTACGCGGACATCGCGCCGTACTACGACCGCGTCGACCGGTTGCTCGGCATCTCGGGCGTCGCCGAAGGGCTGCCGCACCTGCCCGACTCGATCTTCCAGCGCCCGTTCAAGCTGAACGCCCCCGAAGTGCGCCTGCGCGAGACGCTGCAGAAGATGGGACGCACCGCGACGCCGTACCGCGCCGGTGTCACCACCGACGGGCTGCTGCACAACCGCTATCGGAGCAAGTGCTACGGCCGCGGCGCCTGCGGGCGGCGGGCCGGCGGCTGCGACATCCACGCCGCGTTCGACTCGCCGACCGGCCTGATCTATCCGGCGCAGGAGACCGGCCGCCTGCACATCCGGTCGAACGCGACCGTCCGCGAGGTCACGGTCGATCCCGGGACCGGCAAGGCGCGCGGCGTGGCCTTCGTGGACACCACGACGCGCCGCGACTACGAAGTCCGGGCCCGCACGGTCGTCCTGGCCGCGTCGACGCTCGAGTCGACGCGCCTCCTGCTGCTCTCGCGCAGCCGGCCGCATCCCAACGGCCTGGCGAACTCGAGCGGGGTGGTGGGCCACTACTTCTGCGAGCACCTGATGGGCCCGAGCGTCACGGCCCTGGTCAAGGACCGCATCGGCGCGCCGCGCACGCTCGACGACGGGCGGCCCGGCGGCTTCTACGTGCCGCGCTTCCGCAACATCACGGAACGTCGGAGCGACTACATCCGCGCGTACGGGTTCGAGGGCAGCAGCGGCCTGACGATGTTCCCGCCGGGCGCCTACGAGACGCCGGGGTTCGGCCGCGCCTACAAGCAGACGGTTCGCGAACGCGCCGGAGCGTTCATCTCGATGGGCGGGTTCGGCGAGGTCCTCGCGCGCTACGAGAACGCCGTCAGCATCGATCCCGACCTCACCGATGCCTGGGGGATCCCGGTGCTGCGGTTCGACTACCGCTTCGGGGACAACGAGCGGAAGATGGCGGCCGACATGGCGGCGACGGCCCGCGAGATGTTCGAGGCCGCCGGGTTCGAGATCGTCGACACGTCGAGCGACCTGCTGACCGAGGGCTGGTCGATCCACGAGCTGGGCACGGCGCGCATGGGCGCCGACCCGCGCACGTCGGCGCTGAACGCGTTCCAGCAGGCGCACGACGTCCCGAATCTCTTCGTCGTCGACGGCAGCTCGCACGTGAGCGCCTCGTGCGTGAATCCGACCTGGACGATCATGGCGCTGGCCTGGCGATCCTGCGACTACCTCGCCGACGCGCTGCGCCGCGGAGACCTGTGATGGCACGCAAGGGACTGAGCCGAAGGGATGTGCTGCGCGCCGGCGCCGCCGCCGCGACCGGCACGGCGGTCGGCGGGGCCGTGCCGCTGCGGGCGTTCGTGCTCCCGCCCGACGGCCCGCGGGCGCTGACGCGCGAGCAGTACGCGCTGCTCGACGAGCTGACGGAGATCCTCATCCCGGCCGACGAGCATTCCGGCGGCGCCCGCGCCGCCGGGGTGGCGGCCTACATCGACGGCCGGCTGGCCGAGGCGTTCGACCGGTCGGAGCTCACGCGCTTCGTCGAGGGGCTCCGGCTCGTCGATACGCTCGCGACGACGCGCGCCGGACGCCGCTTCCTCGACCTCGACCCCGCCGGCCGGGAGGCGATCGTCGCGGAGCTCGCGCGCGACGAGTTGCGGCCGGAGACCCCGGGCGGCAGGTTCTTCGTCGACCTGAAGCGGCGGACGGTCCACGCGTACTACACGTCGCGGATCGGCATCCACGACGACATGGGCTACCTGGGGAACACGATGCAGGAGGAGTACTCCGGCATCGACGTCAGCAGGAAGTAGCCGCCTCAGGCCGACGTCGCGCGCCCCGCCGCCGGTTCCGGGCTGGCGACGATGAGATCGTGCAGCGCCTGCAGGGCCCGATCCGCATCCGGCGCTTCCACGACCAGGCTGATACTGCACTCCGACGACCCCATCGCGATCGCGATGATGTTGATGCCGGCGGTGCCGAGCGCACCGAACACCTGGCCGGCGATTCCCGGCGTCTGCGTGATCGCGCTCCCGACCACCGTGACGATCACCGCATCGTCGAGGCTGGAGATGTCCTCGATGTCGCGCCGATCGAGCTCGTGCGCCAGCTCGCGCCGGAGCGCGTCCAGCACGCCCCGCGAGGAGTGCTGCGGCACGAGGAAGCAGATGCTCTGTTCGGACGACGCCTGCGAGATCATCGTCACGCTCGTGCCGGTGCGCGCGACGGCGCCGAAGGCCCGCGCCGCGATCCCGGGCACGCCGAGCATCCCGCGCCCCGCGATGGTGACGAGGCTCTGCTGCCGGATGGCGGTCACACCCTTCAGGGTCCGCCCGCCGTTGCCGCCGACGGCGGTGACGAGCGTTCCCGGGTGCGAGGGGTTGAACGTGTTGCGGATGCGGATCGGGATGCCGCGGTCGAGCGCCGGCCGGATCGTGCGCGGGTGCAGCACCTTCGCGCCGAAGTAGGCGAGCTCCGCCATCTCGAGATACGTGAGCGCGTCGAGGGTGGTGACGCCGCGCACGACGCGCGGATCCGCCGTCATCACGCCGTCGACGTCGGTGTAGATCCAGACCTCGTGGGCGTCGATGGCGGCGCCGATGATCGCGCCGGAGTAGTCGCTGCCGCCGCGGCCGAGCGTCGTGACGACCCCGTCGGCCGTCGCGCCGATGAAGCCGGTGATCACCGGGACGAGCCCGCCCGCCAGCAGCGGCCGCAGCGCCGCGTCCGCCAGCCGCCGCGTCTCGTCCATCAGCGGCACCGCCGCCTGGAACGTCTCGTCGGTCCGCACGATCGACGCGGCGTCCACGGGCGTCGCCGTCGTCCCGCGGGCGCGCAGCGCGGCGGCCACGAGATGCATGCTCATCCGCTCCCCGAGAGAGCCGACCGCGTCGAGTGCACGCGGCGAAGCCTCGCCGAGAACGGCCAGCGCATCGCACAGCAGGCGCAGCTCGCCGAGCCGGCTGTCGATCGGATCGAGCACCTCGGCGCGGCCGCTGCCATGCAGCCCGAGCTCGTCGGCGGCCCGCTCGTGCTTCTCGCGGATCTCGCCTTCGATGCGCAACACGTCGGCCCGCCGCCCCTGCACGGCGGCCTGCGCGGCCGCGAGGAGCCGATCCGTGACGCCGCTCATGGCCGACGTCACCACCGCGACCTCGTGCCCCTCCTGCCGCAGGCCGGCCACGATGTCGGCGGCCTGCCGCATCGCCGCCGCGCTGCCAACCGACGTCCCGCCGAACTTCAGAACGAGCCGCATGTGCACCCCTGCATGTCGTGTCCTCTCCTGTCGCACTGCTGCTATATCGGCTCGACGGCCGGCGAACCTGCGGCCGCGCCGAAGCGCCCGAGCCTGAACGGCGTCAGGTCCACCGGCGACGCCGAGCCCGCCAGTTCCGCCGCGACGACCTGACCGATGGCGGGCGCGAACTTGAACCCGTGGCCGGAGCAGGCGCTCGCGATGTACACCGAGCGCGAAGCGTCGGCCCAGTCGAGCACGAAATCGCCGTCCGGCGTGTTGGTGTAGAGGCAGACCGCCGAGTCGGCCGGTCCGTCGCCGAGACCGCGCACCCAGCGCGCGGCGAGCCGATGAAAACGCGCGCGTTCCTCCGGACTCACGTGGCGGTCGACGGCATCGGCGCGCGCGGGCGTGCCGTGATGATGCTCGGCGAGCTTGAGTCCGTCCCCCTGATCGGGCAGTCCGTACAGCACACGTCCGTCCGGCGCCTCGATCAGGAACACCGGAAACCGCTCCGGGGCGAATCGGTCGTCGCCACTCGGCGGATACCAGTGCTGGACGACGCGTTCGACCGCGAGCGGCAGCTGCGGCAGCAGGCCGGGCATCCACGGTCCCGCGGCAAGGACGAGCGCCCGCGTCCGGACGGCACGCGCGGCGGTCTGGACCAGCAGCTCCGCCGGACCGTCCGTCCTCCAGCCGGTGACGGGCTCGTGCACGAACAGCTGCGCCCCCAGCGCTCGCGCGGCCGCAGCCATCGCCGCGACGCCGCGTTCGGGCGCGAGCACGCCGGCGCGCGGCTCGAACACGCCTTCCATCGAGTCGTCGGGCGCCAGGACGGGGACACGCCGCCGGATCTCCGCGGCGCTCCAGCGCTCCACGCTCAACCCGTGCTCGCGTGCGCTCCGGAGGGTGCCCGCCACGACGGCGCTGTCCGGCGCGCCGATCATGAGGCCGCCGGTCGCCTGGAAGAGCCGCGTGCCGGCAAGGCCTTCCAGTTCTTCCCAGAGGCGGTACGCGAGCTGCACGAGCGGCACGTACTGCGGATGCTCGAAGTACGCCTCGCGGATGATCCGGCTGCGGCCGTGTGATGAGCCGAGCGTGTGCGGAGGCTCGTGCGCGTCGAACCCGGCCACGCGCAGGCCGCGCGACGCCAGGCGCCACGCGGCGGCGGAGCCGGCGGCACCGAGGCCGGCAATGACGACGTCAACGGTGAGATCGGACGCTGAAGACACGCGCGAGCTGCAAACCGGCGGGCCCACGGCGGGCCCGGCGAACGGACCATGGTACCGGATTGGGAGCGACCCGGGCGAGCACGCGTCCGCGGCAGCCTCACGGGCAGGCGGCACTCGGGATCGACGTCAGGGCAGGGCACCGGCATCGGGGCCCGGTGGCAGCGGCAGGGGGCTGGACGGGTCGCCCGGATACATCACGCGCGCGAGGAACAGCCCGGAGGCAGGCGCCGTCAGCTTTGCGGGCAGACCGTCCGGCGCGGCGAGCAGGCGGGGCACCGCGTCGGGCTCGAGCTCTCCGCGCCCGATGGCGACGAGGACGCCGACGATGCGCCGCACCATCTTCCACAGGAAGTGCGAGCCTTCGACGACGACGAGCAGCGCGTCGCCGCGCGACTCGAGGCGGAGCGCGTCGACCTCGACGATCGTGGACTTCTCGCCGGGGTCGTCGTCCGTGAAGCCCCGGAAATCGAGGCGCCCCTGGAATCCCCGGGCGGCTGCCCGCATGGCCTCCATGTCGAGCGGCTCGCGCACCCACCAGACGAACGGCTTCGCGAACGCGGTGCGCCGTCGCGCGATCTGGTAGATGTAGGTACGGGAGATGGCGTCGTGCCGCGCGTGGAACCGGTGCGGCACCTTCTCGGCCCGCAGCACGTTGATGTCGGCCGGCAGCGCCTCGTTCAGCCGCCGGACGAGCGTCGCCGGCGGCAGGGACGTCCGGACGTCGAGATGTGCGACCTGTCCGAGCGCGTGCACGCCGGCGTCGGTGCGGCCCGAACCGTAGAGCTCGAACCCGCGCTCGCCGGTGACCTCCCGGACCGCGCGATCGAGCTCGCCCTGGACGGTGCGTGCGTTCTTCTGGATCTGCCACCCGCTGTAGCGGGTTCCGGCATATTCGAGGAGGAGGCGGAAGCGGGGCATGCCGCGGAATCGGGCGGAGAAACAGGCTTGACAATACCGCGAGCCTTCGACAATAGTCGAGAGGCGCGGCGATTTCCCGACTTGATGGGCCGCGCGTAGCCGGCGAACGGACAGCCGGATACTCCATCTAAGTCGCGCGTTGCGGAAGGGCTCGCGACATCAAGTCGACGAGCCTTTTTTGTTGTACCGTCAGGTCAGAGAGGGTGAGCATCCAGATGAGCGAGCAGACCTACACGTTCACGTCGGAGTCGGTGTCGGAAGGTCATCCGGACAAGGTCTGCGATTTCATCGCGGACTCGATTCTCGACGCGTGCCTCGAACAGGATCCGCAGAGCCACGTGGCGTGTGAAGTCCTCTGCAAGGACAACCAGGTCGTGCTCGCCGGCGAGATCAGCACGAACGCGACGATCGACTACGACCGCATCGCCCGGGAGGCCATCCGCCAGATCGGCTACACCGATCCGGCCGAGGCCTTCAACGCCGATGACGTGCAGATCACCAGGCTCATCACGCAGCAGTCCGGCGAGATCAACGCCGGCGTCCGGCAGGCGACCGACGATCAGCAGGAGCAGGGCGCCGGCGACCAGGGCATCATGTTCGGGTACGCCACCGCGGAGAGCGCCGAGCTGATGCCGCTGCCGATCCTGCTCGCGCACCGTCTGACGAAGGGGCTCGCGACGGATCGCCGCAGCGGCAAGTACCCGTGGCTGCGTCCCGATTCGAAGTCGCAGGTCTCGGTCGTCTACCGCGGCAACACGCCGGAGCGCGTCTCGAGCGTGCTCGTGTCGACGCAGCATGCGAAGGACATCAGCCAGGCCGACATCCGCGACTACGTGGTCGGCGTGCTCGCGCCGCGCGAGCTGGGTGAGTGGTTCCGGCCGGACATCGAGTTCATCGTGAACCCGAGCGGCAGCTTCGCGCACGGCGGGCCCTCGGCCGACTGCGGCGTCACCGGCCGCAAGATCATCGTCGACACCTACGGCGGCGCCGGGCGTCACGGCGGCGGCGCCTTCAGCGGGAAGGACCCGTCGAAGGTCGATCGCAGCGGCGCGTACTACTGCCGGTACGTCGCGCGCCGCATCGTCGAGGCCAAGCTGGCCGAGCGCGCCGAGGTCCAGGTGTCGTACGCCATCGGGCGCGCGAAGCCGATGTCGATCAAGGTCGACACCTTCGGCACCGGCGACCCGGTCCGCGCCGAGCGGTTCGTCGCCGAGACGTTCGACTTCCGGCCGGCCGCGATCATCCGCGAGCTGGACCTCCTCCGGCCGATTTACCGCCTGACCACCAACTACGGCCACTTCGGCAAGGCAGGTCTGCCCTGGGAGAAGCCGGTGGCCGTGGCCGTCTGATCAGGGCGTCGATCCGCCGAGCGTCCGGAAGGGGCGCGGCCACTGGCCGCGCCCTTTTCCTTTTCTGCTCCATTCATGACTTGCGCGCCCGCGCCGATTACCAGTCTGCGTGCGGTGCCGGCGCGCCGCGGCGTGAAGAATGGGGCAGGAGCATGCCGAGATCGTGGATTGAGCTGGGGCTGTCGCGTCCCGACCCGCGGCAGATCGAGCCGGAGCCGGCGCCGGCGTCTCCCGCTGCGCCGGCCGGAAGCCCGGACGCGCTGCCGCTCATCCTGGACCTGCTGACCGTGATCGGCGACATGGTGCCGGAGTGCGCCGGGCTGGACACCGACCAGTTCCGCCGCGAGCTCTCGCGCTATGCGACCCGGCTGACGGCGGCGCCCGACGCAATCACGCCGGCGCTGGCGAGCGAGTGCGTCCAGTACTGCTCGACGTTCCTCGAGCAGGCGCGCGACCGGCTCGCCGAGCGCGAAGCCGAGCTCTCCGAGCTGATTGCGCTGCTCTCGGAGATGGTGGGCATGCTCGGCGGCGGCTCCACCTTCAGCGAGCAGCTCGACCGGACCACGGAGCGGCTGCACCGCATCGTCGACATCAACGACATCCGCATCCTCAAGCGGCGGCTCGCCGTGGAGATCGAGACGCTGCGCCGCCTCGCGGCCGAGAAGCGCGAGCACGACGAGAAGCACCGCCGGTTCTTCTCGAGCGAGATCGAGCGTCTGCAGATGCGCCTGGCGCGGTCGATGGAGGAGGCGTCGCTCGACGCGCTCACGCGCGTCGCCAACCGCGGCCGCTTCGAGCGTACGCTGCAGCAGTGGGTGCGGGCGCACCGCGCCAACGGCCACCCGTTCGTCGTCGCGCTGGTCGACGTCGACAACTTCAAGGTGATCAACGACACCTACGGGCACCAGGAGGGGGACCGCGTGCTCGTGGAGATCGCGCGCACGCTGCAGCGGGCGTTCCGGCCGACCGACCTCGTCGCGCGGTACGGCGGCGACGAGTTCGTGCTGATGCTGTCGCACACGACGGCCTCGCAGGCGCAGGACCGCCTGCGTCAGGTCATGGCACAGATCACGCAGATCAGCGTCGGCCACGACCCCGTCCGCCCGGGGCTGCTCTCCCTGAGCATCGGGGTGACCGAGTGGTCGGTGGAGGACGAAGCCTCGGATCTGATCGAGCGCGCCGACGCGGCGATGTACGAGGCGAAGAAGCGGGGCAAGAACCGGCTCGAGATCCGCTGGCGCCCGCCGCGCAGCCGCCTCTTCCACAACGGCCGCCCGGTCGTCACGGTGCCGTCGGAGGAGCACGCCGACGTCGAGGACGTGGCGCCGCGCCGCGCCGCAAGCTGATAGGATCCCGCCTGTGGCACGCGCCCGTTTCGCGCGTGCCCCGCTCTCTCCCGGGAGTCCAGCCGTGCCCACTTCCGACGACGTGATGGCGCTGGCCGACGCGTGCGCGGCGCAGGTGACCCTGCCGCGCCGCCGCCGCCGGTATCCGAGCTTCTCCGAGGTCGAAGAACAGTGCGCCGCCGAGTACGAGGAGCTGCTCCAGCTGCTCCACGAGGACGATGTGTTCGCCGCTGCCGACGTCGAGCGGCAGGAAGAGCTCGTCCGCACGATTCAGGTGGCCCTGCCCGAGCACCTGCAGCGGCTCGTCGACGAGCTCGTCGACAACCAGGCCGCGCAGGTCTGGCTGCAGCAGGAGGGCGCCTTCCACCTGGGGGTGGCCATCGGCCTGCGGCTCGCACGACTGCCGAAGGAGTCGGAGCCCGACGACGAGGACGAGGAGTTCAGCGGCGAGTAGGAGGCCGGCTCACTGCCATTTCAGGCGCCGTGCCTCGCGGCGCTGACGCTTGTCGGGGCGTCCCGCCGCCGCCTGGGCCGCGCGGTAGATCCGCTCGGCCCGCCGGGCGGCGAGCTCCTCGGCGGACGGCTTCGGCGTGCGGTCCTCGTACAGCTCCCGCGCCTCCGCCTTCGGCAGCGATCGGTCCGCGAGCCCGCGGACGATGACGGTCTGGCGGCTGAAGGCCCGCGTGATGACGATCTCGTCGCCGGGCCGGACGGCACGATGCGGCCTGGCGGCCTGGCCGTTGACGTCGACGCGTCCCGCCTTGCAGGCCCGCTGCGCCTCGGAGCGCGTCTTGAACAGACACGAGACGTCGAGCCAGACGTCCAGCCGAACGCTCTCCAGCGGCTCGCGGTCCGCGTCCATCGCGCCTCAGATGAAGATCTTGACGGCGCCCTTCGCCTTGAGCTGATCGACGAGCGCGCGTCCCTTCTCGCGCCGCTGCTCGTTCTCCAGGTAGGCCTGAATCTGCGGCGCCGCTTCCACGAACGGCACCGTGCGGGGCGGCCGCTTCTCGGTCGCCTTGATCACGTGGAAGCCGAACTCGGTCTCGACGAGCTCGCTGATCTGTCCGACCTCGAGCGCGAACGCGGCCTGATCGAAGGCCGGCACCATCTGACCGCGCGGGAAGAACCCCAGATCCCCGCCCTGGCGCGCGCTCGCATCCTGCGAGTAGCGCCGCGCGAGCTGCGCGAAATCCTGTCCGGCCCTGGCCGCCCGCAGCGCCTCCTCGGCACGCGCCCGTGCCTTCTTGCGCGTGGCCTCGTCGGCATCCGGCGGCACCGCGACGAGGATGTGGCTGGCCCGCATCGACTCCGGCTGCTGGAAGCGGTCGGGGTTCTTCTCGTAGAAGGCGCTGATGTCCGACGGTTTCACGTCGATCTTGCTCGCCACCTCCTGCTCCAGCAGCTGGTCGACGAGCAGGTCGGTCCGCGCGTCGTCGCGCAGCTTCTCGACCGTCATCTGCTGCGCCTTGAGCGCGCGCTCGAATGCCCCGTTCGACGGGAACTGGGCGCGCAGGCCCTTCACGCGCTCTTCGACGGCGGCGTCGGGCACGGTCAGCTGCCGCCGGACCGCTTCCTGCCGCAGCAGCCGGTACGCGACGAGATCGTCGAGCAGGTCGCGGAGGACCTGGTCGCGCTGTTCGGCGGGGACGGGCTGGCCGGCCCTCGCCTCGAGCGCGCGAATCGCGTTCTCGAACTCGGTACGGCTGATGGTGTCGCCGTTGACGTCCGCGATCGGGTCGGGCAGTTCGGCCGGCACCGGCTTCGGCGGCGGCGGTGTGGCGGGCGCGGACGCCGCGGCAGGGGCCGCATCCGTCGACGCCGGCGGCGTCGACGGCTTCTGACAGGCAGCCGCCGAGGCCGCCACGAGCAAGAGGCAGAGATAGCGTGTCACCGGATTGCGGTCCTGTGGGATAGAGCAGCGCCCGAGGTCTATTCGTCCTCGTCCGACGACTCGGGCTTCTGACTGGTCGCGAAGTCGTCGAACTCGATATCGATCGAATCGTCCTCGTCGTCGTCGAACGCGCTGTAGATGCGGCCGTCGGTCTTCGTCCGGATCGGACCGCGCGGGCCGCGCGGCTCCTGGCTGCGATACGGCCCCTTGCGCTTGCCGCGGGGCGGCGCGTCGGGACCGAAGTTCCGCTCGCGTGCCGGCGCCGGCGACGGGCCACCGGACTGGAAGCCCGGTTCGCGCGGGCCGACGGGGCCCCCGAACGAGCGCGGCGGACCACCGGGCGTGTACGGACGCGGAGCGCCGCCCGGTCCGCCGTACGGGCGCGGACCGGCGCCGGCCGGACGCGCCTCGCGCGGCTGCGCCTCCTTCACTGCCAGCGGGCGGCCGCGGAACAGTTGGTTGTTGAGCCGGTTGATCGCTTCCTGCGCGTGAGCATCGTCTCCGAATTCGACGAACGCGAAGCCGCGCGGGCGACCCGTCTCGCGGTCCACGGGCAGGTAGCAGTAGGTGACCGGGCCGACGCTGCCGAAGTGCTCCCGAAGCTCGGCTTCGGTCGCGTCATACGACAGGTTGCCCACGAACAAACGAACTGGCATGGTCTGGTCTTCGACGTCTCCGTCGCCTGATGGTAACACCGATCCGCGTCAAACGGGCCCCGGGGACCGGCTGCCGCTGCGTACTCCGTGAAGCCCGCCGCCCGGCGGAAACGCGCGCGCGTGCGGTCATTCGACCGCATGACGCACCGCGCTCCGCGGGACCAGCCGCTCCCGCTGAAGGCGCTGCCGCTGCGGTTATCCCGTCGCCTGGCGTTCGAAGGGGAGCACGTTCGCGCGTTCCAGAACGGCCGCGATGTCGGGCCGGTCCTCGACGACCGGAACCGACGACCACGCCGCGACGAAGGCTTCGACGACTTCGG
>DASVDJ010000016.1:0-5416 GCA_036381155.1 Vicinamibacterales bacterium | reverse complement strand
TCCAGCCCATCCGCCGCCTTCAGCACCGTCGCCTCGTCAAACGGCCGGCCGATGAACTGGAACCCGATCGGCAACCCGTTCGGCGCGCGGCCGCAGGGAACGCTGATCGCGGGCAGGCCGGACAGGTTGGCGCTGACGGTGAAGACGTCGGCGAGATACATCTGCAGCGGGTCACCTGTCTTCTCCCCCAACCGGAACGCCGGCGTCGGCGTCGTCGGCATGGCGACGAGATCGACCGTCTCGAACGTGTGCTCGTAGTCGCGGCGGATGAGCGTGCGGACCTGCTGCGCCTTCAGGTAGTAGGCGTCGTAGTAGCCGGAGCTCAGCACGTACGTGCCGAGCATGATGCGGCGCTTCACCTCCGCGCCGAACGCCTGGTCGCGCGTCCGCAGGTACATCGACTTCAGCGAGCGCGCGTCCGGCGTGCGGTACCCGTAGCGGACGCCGTCGTAGCGGGCGAGGTTGGAGCTGGCCTCGGCGGTGGCGACCAGGTAGTAGACCGGGATCGCGTAGCGCGCGTGCGGGAGCGACACGTCGACGAGCTGCGCGCCGCGATCCGTGAGCGCCTGCAGCCCGGCCTCGAACGCCGAGACGACCTCCGGCGCCACCCCTTCCGCCAGCAGCGCGCGCGGCACGCCGACGCGCAGCGTCGACAAATCGCCATTGAGCGCCGCCGTGTAGTCGTCCACCGGCTGCGCCGCCGACGTCGCGTCACGCTCGTCGGCGCCGGCAAGGACCCCGAGCAGCAGCGCCGCGTCCGCCACGGTCTGCGTGAACGGGCCGATCTGATCCAGCGACGAGGCGAACGCGATGAGGCCGTAGCGGGACACGCGGCCGTACGTCGGCTTCAGCCCGACGACGCCGCAGAAGGCCGCGGGCTGGCGGATGGAACCGCCGGTGTCGGAGCCGAGCGCGGCCGGCACCAGACCGGCGGCCACCGCAGCGGCCGACCCGCCGCTCGAGCCGCCGGGCGTCGCATCCGCGTGCCACGGATTGCGCACGGGCCCGAACGCGGAGTTCTCGGTGGACGAGCCCATCGCGAACTCGTCGAGGTTCGTCTTGCCGACGACGACCGCGCCGGCGGCCTCGAGGCGCTCGACGACGGTCGCGTCGTACGGCGGGACGTAACCGGCCAGGATCTTCGATCCGGCCGTCGTCGCGAGGCCGCGCGTGCAGATGTTGTCCTTCAGCGCAATCGGCACGCCGTGCAGCGGACCGCGCTCGCCGGGCGGCAGGCGATCCAGCGCGGCGGCGCGCTCGAGCGCCCGCTCGCGATCGACGGCGAGGAAGGCGTTGAGCTCAGGATTCCGCGCCGCGATGCGGTCGAGCGCCTCGGTGCAGGCGGACACGGCGCTGGTCTCGCCGCGCGCGATCGCGTCGCGCACGGCGGCGATGGTCGGCACGCGCGAGCCCATCAGCCGATGACCCGCGGCACGCGGAAGAGGCCGGCCTCGAGGGAGGCGTCCGGCGCCGTTGCCAGCGCGGTGTCGCGATCGAGCGAGGGACGCACCGCATCCTCGCGGTCGCGCGGCAGGCCGGCGAGCACGTGCGCCGTCGGGGGCACGTCGGCGGTGTCGACCGCCTGGACCTGCCTGGCGTACTCGAGGATGCCGCCGAGCTGGCGGCTGAACGTCTCGACTTCGTCCGGGGTGAGCTCCAGATGGGCGAGCGCCGCGATGCGCTCGACCTCCTCGTGCGTGAGCGACTCCGACATGAGCTCGATGCTAGCATAGCGATCCGTACCGCCATGACATCGGGCTCCGGACTCGATCCGGTGCGGCCGCTGGCCTACGCGGGATCGTGGTACACGAGCGATCCGGCGCGGCTCGGGCGCGAGGTGGACGCCTGGCTGGACAGCGTGCCCCCGCTCGACGGCCGGCCGCTGGGGCTGCTCGCCCCGCACGCCGGGCTGCGCTATTCCGGCCACGTCGCCGCCTGGAGCTACGCCGCGCTCCGGCAGGCCGGCGACGAGCTCACCGTGGTCCTCGTCGGGCCGTCGCACTACGCGTACGTGCACGGGTGTGCGGTCCTGCGCCGCGGCGGCCTGGAGACGCCGTGGGGCGTGCTGCCGATCGACGCGGAGCTTGCCGAGGAGATCGCCGAGACCCTGAGCGCCGCCGAACATCGCGCCGTGCACGCGCGCGAGCATGCCCTCGAGCTCCACCTGCCGCTGCTGGCGCGCGTGCGGCCGGGGGCGCGGGTGGTGCCGATCATCATGGGCGATCAATCGTCGGCGTCCATCACCGAGCTGGCCGGGGCGCTCGCGGCGTCCGTGCGCGGCCGCTCGGCCGTGCTCGCCGCCAGCAGCGACCTCTCGCACTACGAGCGGCGCGAGCGGGCGCGGATGCTCGACGGGCGCGTGCTCGCCTGCCTCGACGCGGTCGACCCCGACGCGCTCATGCGGCTGCTCGAGCGCGAGCCGGGCCATGCCTGCGGCGGCGGGCCGATGGCCGCCGTCCTCCTGGCGGCGCGCGAACTGGGGGCGACGGCCGGCGGCGTGCGCCAGTATGCGGATTCCGGCGACGTCTCCGGCGACACCACCCGGGTCGTCGGGTATGCGAGCGCGGTATGGACGGCGGCGTGACGCGGATGCTCTCACCGGACGAGGGGCTGGCGCTGCTGACGATCGCGCGGGCGGCCGTCGACGCGCGCGTTCATCGCCGGGCCGATCCGCCAGTCCCCGCCTGCCCGCCGTTCCTCCACCGCGCCGGCGCCTTCGTGACGCTGCGGCACAACGGCGCGCTGCGCGGCTGCGTCGGGCAGCCGGAGCCGCGTCAGCCCCTCGGCGCGGTCGTCGTCCACTGCGCGGGGGCCGCGGCGCTGGAGGACCCGCGCTTCACGCCGGTGCAGCGCGACGAGCTGGCGGCGATTCGCGTCGAGCTCTCGGTGCTCACGCCCGTCGTCCGCACGGCGCCGGACGCGATCGAGGTCGGCCGGCACGGCATCCTCGTCGTGCAGGGATGGCGGCGCGGCGTGCTGCTCCCGCAGGTCGCCGTCGAGGCGGGCTGGGATCGCGAGACCTTCCTGGAGGCGGCATGCCGCAAGGCGGGACTGGCGCCGGACGCCTGGCGCGCCGGGGCTGACGTCTTCGCGTTCGAGACCGAGATCTTCAGCGAGAGCGTGCGCTGATGGCCGACACCGCCCCGTTGTCCTGCCCCTCGTGCCGCCAGCCGATGACGGCACTGTCGCTCGCCGGCCACTATGGCACCCGCATCGAGCTCGATCTGTGCGGCGCCTGCCATGCCATCTGGTTCGACGAGCGCGAGAACCTGCGCCTGACGCCCGGCGCGACGCTGCAGCTGTTCGAGCGCATCCACGAGGCCGGCGGGCAGACACGCCGCGCCCTCGGCGAGCGGATGCAGTGCCCGCGCTGCGGGCTGCGCCTGCTCGTCGCGCACGACCGCCAGCGCGACACGCCGTTCCGCTACTGGCGCTGCCCCCGCGGGCATGGCCGCTTCACCACCTTCTTCGACTTCCTGCGCGAGAAGGATTTCGTGCGGCCGCTGACCCAGGCGCAGATCGACGAGCTGCGCACCCAGGTGCGGTCGGTGAACTGCTCCAATTGCGGCGCGCCGATCGACCTGCAGCTCGCCAGCGCCTGCGGCTACTGCCGGACGCCGCTCTCGATGCTCGATTTCGTCCAGGTCGAGCGGACGGTTGCCGCGCTCGGGGAGGCCGAGGCGAAGCGCGTCGCGGCCGAGAAGCTGGCGCAGGTGGACCCGAACCTGCCGCTGTCGCTCCTGCGCGAGCGGCTCCATGTCGAGCGGCTGTTCAGGGAATCGGGGCTCGGCAGCGGCGCCTGGCCGGCCAGCGGCCTCGTCGAGGCGGGGATCAGCGCGCTGGTGGGGTTGCTGCGACGGGGACGGTGATCGACACAGAGGCGGCCACAGAGACCCTCCGTGCCCTCTGCGCATTGCAGGCGCTACTTCGGGGCGAAGCCGCCACTCAAAACGCGGACGCCGGCCGGAACGACCGGAACACCGCCCAGATCAGCAGCCCGATCAGGACGATCGGCACCAGCGGCAGGATGACGGCCGCGATGGCGCCCAGCGCGAGCACGGTGACGGCGAGGATGCCGAGGACCGCCAGCAGCGGCAGCAGCACCACCGCGCCGACCACCCGGAGCGCCGTCTTCGCGATCCAGAACGGCACGAACAGGAGCGCGAAGAGGACGCGGAAGGGCAACGTGATCACGAAGAAGACGGCCTTGAGGAGGAACAGGACCGTCATCACGATGGCTGCCACGAGCAGCGCCATCAGCACTGCCCCGATCAGGCCGACGATCTCGAACACCGCCATCCGCTCCTGACGGCCGGGTGGACGCCCTGGCGGACGCAGGCCGCGGACGCGGCCTCCGGCACGTACGTCCAGTTACGGTTGCGGTGGGGCGAAAGTTTCAGTTCGGCTCGTTCTCGAACGGCCGGAACTCGGGCAGCTCGAACGGCACGAGCCCCTTCCGCACTTCCTCCATCGCGATCCGCTCCGGCTTCAGCGGCTGCGGCATCGACGCGGTCTCGAGCCGCGGAAGGGCCCCGCGACGGAGCTGCTTCGCCCGGAGCGCGGCGACGTCGACGAAGAGAAACCGGCTCTTCGGCGGCTCGACCGGCTCGAACACGGGCTGGGCCGGCGCGGCCTCGGGCGCGCCCCCCTCGAATACGTTCTGGGCTTCCTCGGGAGTCATAACCTTTGAGGTTAGCACACCTTGGGCCTTGGGCCTTGGGCTTTGGGCCTTGGGCCGGCCCTCGCCGAAAACGCTCGCTTCGCTCGCTGGCTACGGTTGGGCCAGCGTGAAGGGGCCAGGGGTCAGGGACCAGGGGCCAGGCTGGCCCCCTGATCCCTGCCCTTGGCCTTTGACCCCTGACTAACGCATCAGAAGTCGTCCATCCCCGCGCCGCCCGGGGTGGCCGGCGCCGCCTTCTCCTTCTCCGGCAGCTCCGAGACCAGCGCCTCGGTGGTCAGCAGGAGCGACGAGATCGACGCCGCGTTCTGCAGCGCCGTGCGCACGACCTTCACCGGGTCGATGACGCCGGCCTTGATCAGGTTCTCGTACGTCTCGGTCTGGGCGTTGAAGCCGAACTCCTTGTCCTTCGACTCCCGCACCTTCGCCGCGACGATCGAGCCCTCGAGCCCGGCGTTCGTCGCGATCCAGCGGATCGGCGCCTCGGCCGCGCGCCGGATGATCTCGACGCCCAGCCGCTCGTCATCGTCCAGCTTGCCGTCCTTGGCCAGCTTGTCGAGGACCGTGGACGCGCGCAGCAGCGCCACGCCGCCGCCCGGGACGATGCCCTCCTCGACGGCCGCCTTGGTGGCGTGCATCGCGTCCTCGACGCGCGCCTTCTTCTCCTTCATCTCGGTCTCGGTGGCCGCGCCGACCTTGATCACGGCGACGCCGCCCACGAGCTTCGCGAGACGCTCC
>DASVDJ010000015.1:0-2596 GCA_036381155.1 Vicinamibacterales bacterium | reverse complement strand
CATCGGGGAGTTCGGCGCCGTGTCGGTGGTGTCCGGGCGCATTCGCGGCATGACGAACACGCTGCCGCTCCACGTCGAGATTCTCTACAACGAGTACCGGTTCCAGGCCGCGTTCGCGGTGGCCTCGATCCTCACGTGCCTCGCGCTCGTGACGCTGGTCGTCAAGTCCGTGGCCGAGCGGCATCTCCGCTGAGACATCCGACCATGAGCATCGAAGTACGTAACCTGGTGAAGTCGTTCGGCAACTTCGTGGCGCTGCGGGACGTGAGCCTGAAGGTGCCGTCGGGCGAGCTGCTCGCCCTGCTGGGCCCATCCGGCTCGGGCAAGACCACGCTGCTGCGCGTGATCGCCGGGCTCGAGACACCGGATGCCGGCACGGTGCTCTTCGACGGCGACGACGCGACGACCCGCAGTGCGACCGACCGGCGTGTGGGCTTCGTCTTCCAGCACTACGCGCTCTTCCGGCACATGACGGTCTTCGAGAACGTCGCGTTCGGGCTTCGTGTCCGGCCGCGCCGGGATCGTCCGCCCGAGTCCGAGATCCGCCGCAGGGTCAACGAGCTGCTGGCGCTCGTCCAGCTGGAGTACCTCGGCGATCGCCATCCCTCGCAGCTGTCCGGCGGTCAGCGGCAGCGCGTGGCGCTGGCCCGCGCGTTGGCCGTCGAGCCGAAGGTGCTGCTGCTGGACGAGCCGTTCGGCGCCCTGGATGCCAGGGTGCGGCAGGAACTGCGCCGGTGGCTGCGCCGCCTTCACGAACAGATTCAGGTCACCAGCATCTTCGTGACCCACGACCAGGAGGAGGCGCTCGAGCTGGCGGATCGCGTCGTCGTGATGAACGAGGGACGCATCGAACAGGACGGCACGCCCGATGCCGTCCTCGAGCATCCGGCGACGCCGTTCGTGATGACGTTCATCGGCACGGTCAATGTCTTCCACGGCCGCGTGCAGAACGGGAAGGCCCAGCTCGGTCCGCTCGCGGTCGACTACCCGGCGCACTCGTCTGCGGAGGCGCGGCAGGCGGTCGGGTACGCGCGTCCGCACGAACTGGAACTGAGCCGGATTGAGAGGGGCGAAGGGCTCTGGGCGACCGTGCGTTTCGTCAGAGCGGCCGGCGCCCTCGTGCGGATCGAGCTGGAGGACTCCGATGGCGGTCCGATTCACGTGGAGCTCGGGCGCGACCGGTACGAGCAGCTGCGGCTCACGATGGGTGAACGGGTGTATGTGAGGCCCAGCCGATTGCGGCTGTTCGCGACGGGGTGAGCCGGTCGACACACGGGATGTCCACCGCCTGAAGGCGCGTCACATACACTCGCGGGGGACGTCATCCGGCGGGGACACGCTGTCCTCGCCAGTCTCCGCTCAGCCATCGGGCAAACGTGCGACGACGGCGCGAAATCGGCGAAGCTCGGCGGCACCTCCCTTGCAGTCCCGGGGTCAGGCAGACAGGTGCCGACTGCCAAGGGGACACGTCGAATGAACCGCCTCAGAACAGCCGTCATCGCCGCGCTCATGCTCTCGTTCACCGGTCTCCAGCCCGCCACGGCGCTGGCCGGTGGCCGCGACGACCGCCCGCGTCATCGCTACGAAGACCGCTGGGACCGCCATCACCGGAAGCATCACAGGAAGATCCACAAGGCCCACCGCAAGGCCGTCCGCCGCAGCAGCCACTGGGACCCGGCGCGCTACTACCGGTACGACCCGCATCGCTATCGACCGCGGCGGCTGGGCCGGCACGATCGCATTTACCGCGGCTACGACAATCGGTACTACTGCAAGCGTGACGACGGCACCACGGGGCTGATCGTCGGGGGCATCACGGGTGGCGTGCTGGGACACGTGATCGCGCCCGGCGGGTCGAAGACGCTCGGAACGATTCTCGGCGCCAGCGCGGGCGCGCTGATCGGACGCGCCATCGACGACGGCGACATCGTCTGTCACTGACACACGCGGATGCGCGCGCCCGAACGCACCGGGTTCGGGCGCCGCGCTAGAGCGTTTCCCCGGCCGGACGTCGCTGCCGGCTCGACGTCCGGCGCAGGAGCATCAGCCCGATCAGCATGGCGGCGATGGCCGCCAGGTGCGCGACCGAGAGCGAACCGAGCACGCGTTCGTTGATGCGCAGGAACTCGATCGCGAAGCGGATGCTCCCGGCCGCAACCAGGTACGCGCCGAGCACGAACGAATCGGACCGCGCGTCCCGGCGCCACCGAATCAGGAGCCACGCGAGCGGCACGAGCGCGATGGCTTCGTAGAGCTGCGTCGGGTGGACCGGCACGGTCGTTGGCGGCAGCCCCAGCGGGAAGGCGATGCCCCACGGCAGATCGGTCGGCTTCCCGTAGTCGTCGCCGACGAGGAAACAGCCGATGCGGCCGATGGCGTGTCCGACGGCGAGAGCCGGCGTGGCCGCCGCGAGGGTCGGCAGCACGGGCACTCGCCTCCACCGCATCACGGCTGCTCCGGCGAGCAGGCCGCCGCCGAAGCCGCCGAACCAGCTCAGGCCTCCACGGCTGAGGAGCAGTTCCAGCACCGGCGCTTCCCCGAGATGCTCGAAGACCCAGAGCAGCTTGGCGCCCAGCATGCCGCCGAACACCCCGCC
>DASVDJ010000014.1:0-31640 GCA_036381155.1 Vicinamibacterales bacterium | reverse complement strand
GCGCGCGATCGATCTCGCGCGGATACCTGGCCAGCAGCGGCGCCATCCGGAGCGACGTCACCATCCGGTAGCGGTACAGCCATCCGTCCGCCACGAACGCGCTGCCGTACGCGAGCCCGCCGAGCAGCGCGCAGAGCATCGCCGCCGCCATGGCCCGGCGCAGCCGGCCGGTGGTCAGCCCCGGCGACGCCGCCACCCACACACACAGGCCGAGCCAGGCGACGTACTGCACCCGATGACGGAACGCCGCGTAGTGCACGAGCGCGTTCAGCACGATGAGCGCGACGGCGAAGCGCTGAAGCGGACTCCACGGCCGGCGGAGCGCCACCGTGGCGAGCAGTGCCGTCGGGATCCAGATCGGGGCCAGCCTGATCAACGCCGCCCGGTTCTGGAACCCGCCTTCGTTGTCGAAGATCGGCAGCACGAGGGCCAGCACGTTCTTCAGGACGTTCTCGACGGCCGCCCACAGGCGCCAGCCGGGTTCGAGGTGCGCCGCGCTGTCGTAGTGCCAGGTCGCCAGCAGGTATCCGCTCTCGTCGTAGCCGAGCGCGTCCCACCCGAAGATCGCGAGCCGCACGGTCGCGTATCCCGCCAGGACGCCGACGGCGGCGGCCGCCACACGGACCCGCGCGACGGGTGTGCCATGCGGGTGCAGTCCCGCCGCGCAGAGCAGCGCCAGCACCGGCACAATCACGCCGGTTTCCTTGCTCAGCACCGCGGCTGCGGACACGATCGCGACGAAGCCCGCGCTGAGCGCCCGCCGCCGGGTGTCCCGGTCCACCGCGTGCGCGACGAGCAGCAGCCCGCAGAAGGCGGTCATCAGCGTCGCCCGGTCCGCAACCCAGACGACCGGCGACACCGTGTAGATCGACGAGACCGCGAGGGCGGATCCGCCGAGCACCGCCAGCCGCGGGACGCCCGACCGCAGCAGGATCCACGCGACCAGGCAGAGATTCGCGAAGTGCAGCAGCAGGCCGAGCAGCTGGTTCGGCCACGACCTGACCCCGAACGCCTCGTACACCGCCCACAGCGAGATCGAGAGGAGCGGGCGGTACACGGGGTTCTTCAACCCGGCGTCGCGCGTCAGCAGGTCGAGCGGACTCTCCACGCGAGCGGCTGTCGAGATGAGCCGCAGGTCGTCCGCCTCCGCGGGCAGGTACGCGATGGCGTTGGCGAACACCGCGAGGTGCAGTGCCAGCAGCACCGCGACGATCAGGTACACCGGGAGATCCGTCGCCGGGCTCCGCAGTTCCAGGCGACGCACGAGCGTGTCGGCCCACACCCGCAGCCTGAGAGGCGCCGGCGGCGACTCCGTCAACGTCCCGGCGCCGGGCGCGTGCGGGGTGATTGTCATGGGTCATCTCAGAACGCGAGCCGCTTCTCGACCGTGAGCGGCTGCGCGGCCAGCGCGCGCGCGATGCGTTCTCCCGCCCGTCCGTCGCCATACAGCGTGTCGCGCGGATAACGCCCCACGCGGAGATGCGTCTGCAGCGCGTCCGCGATCTCGCTCCGGTCGTACCCGGTGTCGATCACGTTGCGTCCCCGCTCGCGCCCGGCCTGGCGGGTGCCGATGTTGATGGCCGGCACGCCGAGGTACGAGCACTCGCGGATGCCGAGGCTCGAGTTGCCGATGAGGCAGCGCGACCGGTACGCGAGGCGCAGGAAGTCGAGCGGCGCCATGCCCTTGAAGAACCGGATGTTCTCCGGCTGCTCGCGCTCGCGGAACGCGCGGATGCCGCTGGAGATGCCGTCGGTGCCCGCGTCCGCGTTCGGCCAGAACCACAGGGTCGGCAGGCCCGACGCGCGCACCGCATGCAGCGTCTCGAGCACCTGTGCCCGCGCCTCGTCGTGCTCCGTCGTCACCGGATGCTGCAGGACCATCAGGTAGTCGCCGGACAGGTCCACCCGCGAGCCGACGCCGCCGTACTTCTCGAACGGATCGAAGTCGAGATCGGGACGCGCCACGACCTCCGCCGCCAGGTCGATCGACGGGCAGCCGGTCACGACCACCGCATCCGGGTCCTCGCCCATCCGGACGACGCGCTCGGCGGCGCGGCGGGTGGCGACCAGGTGGAGATCGGAGAGCTTGGTGACGGCGTGGCGCACCTTCTCGTCGATCGACCCGGTGACCTCGCCCCCCTGCACGTGCGCGACCGGGATGTTCATGTACGCCGCCGCCGCGGCGGTGGCGAGCGTCTCGAAGCGATCGGCGATCGTCACGACCATGTCGGGCTTCAGGTGATCGAAGACCGTCGCGAGCTCCAGCAGCCCCAGGCCAGCCGTCTTCGCCATGGTCGCCAGCGTGCCTCCCTCGAGCACGTTGAAGACGCGGGCGGCCGGCTCGAACCCGTCGTTCTCGATGTGCCGGCTCGCGCTGCCGTACCGATCGAGCAGCGCCGACGACGCGAGCACGAGCTGCAGCTCCAGATCGGGCGATTCGACGATGGCCGCGAGCGCGCTGCGGATGCGGCTGTAGCTCGGACGGGCGGTGATGACCACGGCGATGCGCCGTCGCATTCAGGCCTCCTCGAAGTCCGTGTCGGCGAGCGGCTCGTGCGCCGGCACGGCGCGGCGGAGCCGTCGCCCCACCAGCGACGGAAGACGGTTGGGCGGCAGCCCCTTGCCGGCCTTCCTGAACGCGACATGTCGCGCCTCGAGGACGAGGCCCGCCGGGAGCGGTTCGGCCGAGACGAGGCTCTTGCCGAAGATGCCGCGCATCGGCTCGAGCGCGGTGGCCTGTGCGTCCTTGTCGACGGGCGACGCCAGCATCCGCGCGATGAACCGGGTGCCCTCCACGATCTGACGCAGCTCCGCCGTCGTCACCGACGCGGGCACGTCGGGACCGAACATCTCGCGGCTGAGCGTGACGTGAACCTCCAGGACGTCGGCGCCGAGGGTGGCCGCGGCGAGCGAGGGGAAGATGGTCCCGGAGTGGTCGGAGAGACCGACAGGGCAGCCGTAGCGCTGCCGGAAGACGTCGAGCAGGTTCAGGCCCACCCCTTCAGGCGGGCACGGATACTGCGACGTGCACTGGAGCACGGCGACCGGCGTGCCGCGGACGCGCAGCCGCGCGACCGCGTCGTCGATCTCCTCGAGCGGGCTCATGCCCGTCGAGACGAGCACCGTCCGCCGATCCCCCGCGAGCCGCTCCAGCAGCCGCGGGTCGTCCAGCGTGCCCGACGCGAGCTTCCAGGCCGCGACGCCGGCGCGATCGAGCAGGTCGATTGCCGCCACCGAGAAGGCGGAGCTGATGAAGAGCAGCCCCCGTGCGGCAGCGTGGCGGCTGAGCCCCTGCCACTGCGCCTCGGTGAACGCCGTGCGGACCCAGTAGTCGAAGCGCGTCTCGTCCTGCGGGCTGAAGCGCACGCGCCAGGGCTCGTGCTTCGTGCTCTCCTCGGCCGCGCAGTGCGTCTGGAACTTCACCGCGTCGGCGCCGGCGTCGGCAATCGCGTCGACGAACGCGTGCGCGAGGCCGAGGCTGCCGTCGTGCGCGAGCGCGACCTCGCCGATGATCAGAGGCCGCCTCGGTCCGCCGCGCGTGAAGGGGAGCATGACAGCGCGATCCGGATCGGGTGGAGAAACGGACGAACAGTGGCGATCAGACGTGATCGGACGGGCGCGGGCCGTAGTAGCTCGAGCTCGGGTAGTAGCTGGAGCCGTGGCGGCTCGGATCGACCCGGTTGATGACCGAGCCGACGAAGCGCGCGCCGACCGCCTCCAGCCGATCGACGGCTGCCTGCGCGGCCCGCCTCGGCGTGCGGTCCGCGCTGACGACGAACACGACGCTGGCCTGCTGGTGTGCGACGACCGACGCGTCGGTGAACGCCATCACCGGCGGCGAGTCGAAGACCACGCGGTCGAACGACTCGGGCAGGTGGGCGAGCAGCCGGCGGAAGACGTCGGAGCCGAGCAGATCGCCCGGATTGCGCGGCAGGTTGCCGCCCGCCGTGAGTACCCAGAGGCCGCGCACGCCGGTCTGCCGGATGGCGGTCGACGCGTTGGCGGCGCCCGTGAGCAGCTCGGCGAGGCCCGGCTCGACCGGCAGGTCGAACCGGCGGTGCACGCTCGGATGCCGCATGTCGAGATCGACGAGCAGCACGCGGTGGCCCACCTGCGCCAGGCCGGTGGCGAGGTTCGTCGCCACCAGGGTCTTGCCTTCGTTCATGCCGGCGCTGGCCACCAGCAGCAGCCGTGCCTCGCGGCCGGCCGGCGTGCACAGGACGTGGGTCCGCACGTCGCGCACCGCCTCGTCGAACGGCGCCGGCAGCGCGTGGCGCTCGGTTCCGGGCGGCGGGGGCGGGCCCGGCAGCTGCGGCACCATGCCCAGGTACTGGAGCCCGAGGTGTGCGCGGACGTCCTCGGGCGAGCGCAGCCGCTCGTCGAAGATGTGCACGGCGAAGCCGGCGAGAAACGACAGCACGACCAGCACCATCCCGCCGATCGCCATGTTCCGTGCCTTCGCGGTCGGGATCGGCCCGCGGGGCGTCTCCGCGGCGTCGAGGACGCGGATGTTGCTCAGCTCGTAGTCGTTGGCGAGGTTGAGCTCGCGCGCCCGCTGCTGCAGGCGCTCGAGCAGCGCGCGATCGCCGGCGACCTCGCGGCGCCGCGCGTCGTACTCGGCGGCGCGGCGTGTCAGCGCCGCCGCTTCCGCCGACTGCGCGTTCAGCGCGCCGAGCGCCTTCTGTTCCTCCTGGCGCGCCGCTTCGAGCTCGCGCGCGGCCGCGTCGATGGCGCGCGCGACCTCGACCTCGAGGCTGCGCCTGACGAACGCCACGGCCTGCTGGATCTTCGCCCGCTCCGGATGACGCGGGCCGTACTGCGGGGCCAGTTCGGCGTCGCGCCGCTGCAGCCCGGCGAGCTCCGACGAGAGCTGCTGGACCATGGGCGACGACACCATGCCTGCCAGCTCCGTCATGTCGCGCCCCTGCGCGCGCGCCTGCCGCAGCATCTGGTACGAGGTCTCCCTCGAGACCCGGTTGGCACGCGCGCGGAGCACCTCGGCGTTCAGCTCCGTGAGCCGCTGCGTGATCAGGTTCTGCCGCCCCTCCAGCGTTCCGTACTGCTGCTGGAAGCGCCGCAGCTCCGCCTCGCCGGCCTCCAGGCGCGCCCGCTGCTCTTCGAGCGGCTGCAGAATCCACCGGGCCAGCTGGCGCGATCCGAGCAGCGTGAGCTCGACGCTCTGCTGCACGAACGCCTGCGTGTGCGCGTTGGCCGTGCGCGCCGCCTCGTCGGGATCGGCCGCGCGATAGCGCACCTCGACGATGCCGGTGTCGGGAATGCGGGTGATCGTGAGCCCGCGCAGGAAGCGGTCGACGTCGCCCGCAGAGATCTCCGGCTCGGTCGCAGCAGACGCCGCACGCTCGCCCGCGGATGACTCCGGACTCGTTTCGCCCTCACGGGGCGCCCGCGCGCGCAGGCTCGCCAGCGTGCGGCGTGCCAGCGTCCGGCTCCGCAGGATTCGCAGCTGCGTCTCGTAGAACCGGTTCGTCGGATCGACGCGCGCGTCCTCCGCCAGCGGCGAGCGGACCTCGGGCTCCACCAGCAGCTGCGCGTGCGCCTCGTACCACTGCTCGGAGGGGCCGAGCGTCGCATAGATCCCGAGCATCAGCGCCGACAGCGCGAGCGCGGCGCCGATGACGAGCCGCCGCTCCCGCAGCACGTCGATGACGTTCAGGCGTACGGGCGGGTCGACCCAGTCGGTGTCGGCCGGCTGCGTCCAGAGATCGGGCGGGCGAACCGGGGAATCGGGGTGCGGTCGCATCAGAAGAGCCTCCGGCCAACGACTACGGTGTCGCCGGGCATGACGGCATCCTCCGGCTTCACCTTGACCTCGACGGTGCTGCCGTCCTCGAGCATCCGCACGATCCGGATGCGTCCGGTCGAGCCGCGGCTGGTGATGCCGCCGGCCTGCGCGAGCGCGTGCAGCACGATCGCGCCGCGCGGCAGGGTGTAGGCGCCGGGACGCGAGACCTGGCCGGTGACGTAGACCGGCAGCGGGGCCTCGGCGCGCGGCACGAACAGCATGTCGCCGCTCTGCAGCACCGCGTTCTGCGACAGATCGCCCTGTTGCAGCGCGCGGAGGTTGATGGTCTGGACCTTCCGGGCCGACGGGTCGTCCGGCGGCGTCCGGACGAGCAGCGCCTCGGACGCCGCGTTCGGGGTCGGCGCCCCCGCCTGCAGCAGCATCTCGAGCACGGTCGTGCGGCCGGTCAGCGGATAGCTGGCCGCGCGATTGACTTCCCCCACCACCAGGACGCGCTGGCTCGCGAACTGCTCGAGCACGACGCTGACGACCGGCCGTTCGAGATAGCCGTCGGCGAGCCGCGTCGTCAGTTCCCGTTCGACCGCCGCGGGCGAGAGCCCGCCGACCTTCAGCGTCCCGAGAAGCGGAAAGCTGAGCGTGCCGTCGGCGACGACGGTGAAGCGGCCCGAGAGCGAGGGCTCGTTGGCGACCGTGACCGCAAGCACGTCGCGCGGGCCGATGACGTACTCCGGCGCCGACTGGGCGCGTGCGGCGGCCGGCAGCAGCAGGACCGCCGCGAGGATCGCGGAGACTGCCGCCGCGGCGCGGCGCCGCGACGGGCACGGACCGGAACGAAGCTGGTGCTGCATGGCGACTGGACCTGGAAGCTCGGGCCCGGCCCGGACCTAGAAGCTCAGGACCGGTCCGATGGCCGTGTAGAACCGGAGGCTGTCGTAGTTGCGGCTGATGTCGGCGCTCGTGCGCCGGAGGCGCTGGTCGACGTGGAACGTGATCTCCAGGCCGGCCGGCGTGCGATAGGTCAGCGATCCGCCGAGGATCGTGACGTGCTCGCGGTACCCGCCGGGGTCGACCGCGTCGAGCAGGCGCACGTAGTCGAGCCGGACGCGTTCGACGCGCGCGCCGATCTCGAACCGCTCGCCGAGGGTGCGTCCGACCGACCCGCCGAACGCGCTCTCGACGTAGTAGGGGAGCACTTCCCCGACCGAGAACGTGAGATCGCGCCGGGCGCCGACGCCGACGCGCGTGGACCCGCCGATGCGTGCCGTCAGACCCGCCGAGCCGGCCAGCCCCTCGAACGACGGGACCTGCGGGTCGGCCAGCGTCACGCGCCGCCACCCGATCCGTCCGTGCCCGCCGAGGATGGCGTCGTCGGCGAGATCGATGCGCAGGTCGGCGCCGGCGCTCTCGCCGTCGCGTTCGGGCGAGAACACGAACCGGTGCCGGCCGACCGTGACGGTGCCGGCCACCGTCGTGAGCGGCGTGAGCTCGTAACGCAGGCCCGCCGTGAACGCCCGCTCCGTCCGGTCGAGCGTGCGTCCGAGTCCGGCGGCCACGCCGCTCTCGTCGAAGTCGACGCGGCGGTCGGCCGCGGTGAACGTGAGTGCCGTCAGCGCCCCGAGAGCGACGTCGACCCCCACGGCAGCTTCCGTCGCCGTGTGGCGCGCGCGCGCGTCGACCTCCTCGTTGAAGCGCTCCTTCTGGTTGAAGTAGCTGCCCGACCCATGAAGCCGGAATCGGGAGAAGGGAAGCGTCACCCGGGCGCGGCCCGTGCCGTCGATGCCGCGTTCGCGGACGAGCTGCGCGTAGTAGGTGTAGGCCAGCGCGACCTCGCCGGCGACCACCGCCCGCCCGAGACGCAGCGACGGCCGGAGGCCGGTCCGCACGGCGGTGACGAAATCGCGCTTGGGATCGTCGTGGTCGTTCAGGACGTTGGTGTCGTATCCGAGCGACGTCAACGCGACCGAGGGGCGCCAGGTCAGCTCGGTGACCGGTTCCTCCTCGTCGGCGAGCGGCTGCGCGGCCGCGGATCCCGCCCACGCGGCGGCGAGCAGGACCAGGAGCGCGCGTGTCAGCATGGGACCACGTCGGCCGCATCCACCTGGACGCTGACCGCCTGGCTGACGGTCTCCACCGCGATGACGAGATGCGCGTTCGTGCCCTTCCGGATCAGCCGGCCGCGCACCCCCGCGAGCGGCCCGCGCACGACTTCGACGCGCTGTCCTTCGCGGACGAAGGGGCAGGGGTCGTACGCCAGCTCGCTCGAGACCAGGCGGCGGACGCTCTCGATCTGCTCGTCCGGGATCGGCGCGGGGGCGCCGTTGATCGAGACGATCGCCGCGACGCCCATGCAGTTGAGCACCGTGAACCGCTCGGAGGGATCGAAGCGTGCGAAACAGTAGCCGGGGAACAGCGGCCACTCGACGCGCTTGCGCCGATCCTTCCAGCGGCTCCAGCGCGGGACCGTCGGCAGGAAGCCCTCGATCCGGCGCAGGTGCAGCTCGCGCGAGACCAGCTGTTCGTGGCGGGAGCGTGTCCAGACAGCGTGCCAGGCCTTCATGAAAGCGTCCTGTTGCGGGAAACGTCAGAGCGCACGTGGCGCTCCGGGGCGTAGCTTCGCCCTGCGGGTTACAGGGCCCCGAGCCGATTTCCGGAGGCGCGAACGCCTCCGATTGATGCGTGCCGAAGCGAGCGGGCGAGGTTACAATTCCCGTACCCCGGGGGCGTGCCACACGATGCAGGGGTACTGGATCCGGCGGCCTCCATTACTGGTGCGCGCCTCCGGCCGCTCCCGGGCTCCTCTGGAAAAAAGTCTCCCTGGAAGGCGACCTCCACTGGATCAATACAGGAAAACCCGGAGTCGTAGTTCCACACGACAGAGGAACAATGTCAGCGTCAGCCGCAGCGGGCGTCGGCGGCGTGTGGACGGCCGGGGGCTGATACCATTGGCGCCCGCGCCGCCTGTTTCCGCCTGATGACCGAGCCCCGTTCCGACCTGCCCGTCACCGAGCGCGAGAACCCGCGCACGCGGGACATCAGCTCGCGCCCCACGCGCGAGATCGTTCAGCTGATCAACGACGAGGACGCGACCGTCGCGGCCGCCGTCGCGCGCGAGCTCGATGCCGTCGCGGCGGCCATCGACGCCATCGCGGCGCGCCTCGCCGCCGGCGGCCGGCTGATCTATGTCGGCACGGGAACGTCCGGGCGGCTCGGCGTGCTCGACGCGGCGGAGTGTCCGCCGACCTTCGGCGTGCCGCCCGATCTCGTGCAGGGCGTGATCGCCGGCGGCTACGAGGCGTGCCATCGCGCGGTGGAGGCGTCCGAGGACGATCGCGAGGCCGGCGCTCGCGACCTCGATGCGCGCGGACTGACCGCGGGCGACGCCGTCGTCGGCCTCGCGGCATCCGGCCGGACGCCGTATACCGTCGGCGCCGTTGCCCACGCGCGCGCGCGCGGCGCGTTCACGGCCGCGGTGACGTGCGTGCCCGGATCCGAGATCACGCGCGTGGCCGAGCTCGCCATCGTGCCCGTCGTCGGGCCCGAGGTGATTGCGGGCTCCACGCGGATGAAGGCGGGCACCGCGCAGAAGCTCGTGCTGAACATGCTTTCCACCGGCGTGATGATCCGTCTCGGCTACGTCACCGGCAACCGCATGACGAACCTGCTGCCGCGCAACGTCAAGCTGCGCGCGCGGGCGCTGCGCATCCTCGTGGCCGAGACGGGAGCGGATGAGCCGACCGCGGCAGCGACGCTGGAGCGCGCCGGCGGCGAGCTGCCCGTCGCGATCGTGATGCTGCGTGCCGGCTGCGACGTGGAGCAGGCGCGCGCGGCGCTGGCGGCGTCGCGCGGCGTCGTCGCCGCGGCCGTGCAGGCGCTGCGGCCGTGAGGGTGATGCGCGGTCACGCCTGCACGCGCCCGTCGACAACGTCACTGATGAGGAGAACGCATGCTTGAACAGCTGGCGGCCTGGAACGCGTGGCTGAACGGGTTCGTCTGGGGGTGGCCCACCATCGTGCTGCTGCTCGGCACGGGTGTCCTGCTGACGATCGTCACGGGGGGCGTGCAATTCCGCTATCTGGGCCTCGCCCTGCGCGAGGTGCTCGGCAAGCTCCGGCAGAAGGGCACGGGGGCCGGCGACGTCTCGCCGTTCCAGGCGGTCGCGACGGCGCTGGCCTCGACCGTGGGCGTCGGCAACATCGCCGGCGTCGCCACCGCCATCGCCATCGGCGGTCCCGGCGCGCTGTTCTGGCTCTGGGTCTCCGGCATCTTCGGCATGTGCACGAAGTTCGCCGAGATCGTGATCGCGCTGCACTACCGCGAGCCGGACGCGAAGGGCGTGATGCGCGGCGGGGCGATGTACACGCTGAAGAAGGGGCTCGGCCTCCCGTGGCTCGGGGCCGTCTTCGCCGGGCTCGTCTCGCTCGCGGCCTTCGGCATCGGCAACATGGTGCAGGCGAACTCGGTCGCCGACAGCCTCCGCTCCTCCTTCGGCATCGATCCGACGGTCACCGGCATCGTCCTCGCCGTCATCACCGCCGTGGTCATCCTGGGCGGCATCCGCCGAATCGGCGAGGTCGCCGAGGTCATGGTCCCCGCGATGGCGCTCCTGTACCTGCTGGGCGGTCTCGCGATCCTGATCAGGTTTGCCGCGCAGATCCCGGACGCGCTCGGCATGGTGTTCGCCGGGGCGTTCACCGGCACCGCCGCGACGGGCGGCTTCGCCGGTTCGACCATGATGCTGGCGCTGCGGTATGGCGTGGCGCGCGGGCTGTTCTCGAACGAGGCCGGACTGGGCAGCGCGCCGATGGTGCACGCCGCCGCGCAGACGGATCACCCGGTCCGGCAGGGGCTCTACGGCATCTTCGAGGTGTTCGTCGACACGATCCTCGTCTGCACGATGAGCGGGCTCGTGATCCTCGTGACCGGCGCGTGGACGGACGGCCAGACCGGCGCCGCGCTGGCCGGCGCGGCGTTCGCGATCGGCCTGCCCGGCACCTGGGGACACCTCATCGTGACGACGAGCCTGGTGCTGTTCGCGTACTCAACGCTGATCGGGTGGAGCTATTACGGGGAGACCGGCGTGGTGTACCTGCTCGGGGCGCGCACCGCGCTGCCCTATCGCCTGCTCTGGCTGGTCTTCATCTTCCTCGGCGCCATCGGGTCGCTGCACCTCATCTGGGATATCGCCGACACGCTCAACGGCCTGATGGCGCTGCCGAACCTGCTGTCCGTGCTGCTCTCGATCCCGCTGCTGCGCCGCCTGATCCGCGAGTTCTTCGCGCGCGAGGCCCGCGGGGCGGCACAGCAGGCCGGCTAGTCCCGATCGGTCCCGGTCGGGGCCGGGCGCCCGGCGTCATCGAGCCGCTTCAGTTCCGCGAGCGCGAGCCGGTACTCCACGTACTCTCGCCGCCCGCGCGTCTTCACCCATGCGAGATCCTCGCGTGCGGTCGCGAGGTCTCCGTCCAGCACCGCCCGGATGGCGGCGTAGTAGCGGGCTTCCGTCTTCTCGCCGTCGCCCTCCGCCTCATCGAACAGCTTCCTGCGTGTCAGCCGCCCTGGAGGAACGCCGAGACCCGGGCAGGCCAGCTGTCAGGATCGATCTGCCGATCCACCTCCGCGAGCATCTCCAGGGCCTCACTCCGGTGCTCCGGCCGGCGCAGCAGCGTGATGGCGGCATTGATCAGCACCCAGGCGGTCTTGTTGCCCTGCCATCCACCCGTCCGCACGTAGTTGGTGGCATCAGTGACCGCGTAGGTGTCGACTCCGAGGCTCAGCAGGTCGAACAGCCGCTGGCCGTACCATTCGGGATTCGGATGGAGCGCGAGGCACCGCGCGAAGTTCGCGGTGGCCCCCGGATCCTTCAGCGCGGTCTGGGCGAGGCTGATGCCGTAGAACGGCCAGGGGGAGTCGGGCTGCAGTTCGCTCGCGCGGCGGTAGGCCGCGATCGCTTCGTCGTACCGCTCCTGAAGACGGAAGGCGTCGCCGCGCAGGAGCTGGACGCCGAAGACGGGCAGCGTCGCCAGATCCGGTGCGCTCAGCACGTCGACGGCGCCGGCCGGTTGACCGCGCGCGATGAGGCTGCGCGCACGTGACAGACGGGCAGGTACGTGTTGCGGGTCGCGCTCGAGCACACGTGCGATGAGCTTGTCACCGTCATCGAGCTCGTTGACCCGTACCAGCAGATCGCCCTGCAGGCGGAGGGCGTCGAGTTCGAGCATCGGCACGACCGGCAGATCGCTCTCGACCGCTACGTCGGGTACGGCCAGTGCCGGAAGCTGCGGCTGCGTGATGTGCTGCCGCATGGCCCTCTGCAGCTTCTCCAGATCGCCGAAGACCTCGTGGAACGCGGCAGCGAACGGCCGCCCTGTCTGGAGGAGCGCGACGTACCGCGACAGCAGAGGCCGCAGCGTCCCTCCTTCGCCGAGCATCAGGTAGTGCGTCAGCGCCCAGGCGTGCGCGTAGAAGCTCGTCGTCCTGTGACGGTCGCGAGCCGCTCTCGACATGTTCTGCGGGTCGATCACCCATTCCAGCGGGGGAGATGCACCGGCGACGAGGAGGAGGACGTACTGCGGAATGGGCCGACCGATGACGGCGCGCCCGTCCTCGTACGCGGCGAAGGTGCCGTAGAAGTCGGCCAGCCCTTCGTTCAGCCACACCGGCAGCCGCTTCACGTTCCGGCTGACGATGAAATGCGTGTACTCGTGGTAGATGACGCGGTGCCTGAACTCGCTGGGACCGGATGCCGACATCACGATGTAGTTGACGTCGGGATGCGGCCCGAAGTACGCGGCAACGGCGTCAAGAATCCTCCCCAGCATGCGCGGCTTGAACTGCCGCATCGCCTTGTCGTTCCTGAAGACGACGACGTGGGTGGGAACGGGGGAGTCGAGGAGCAGACCCGGGGAGAGCATCCGGAGCGATTCGCGGAACCGCTCGATCTCGCGTCCGGCGCGTCTGAGCTCCTCAGGCCGGGCATTGCCCACGACCACCAGGCTCCTGGTGGTCAGCCTCTTCCAGTCCTTGCTCTCCTGCAGTGCGGGCTGGCTTGCCTGCGGCGTGTGCTGACTTGCGACCCCTCCTGACAGTCCAGCCACCGCCAGGAGGACGAGCACGAATGCCCCGGTTCTGCCGGGCATGACACTCCTTTCCTGGATTTCCCTGCTCCTGGCGCGCGTCCGCTCCGGAGCTTACGGACGAGCGCGGCGTCACCTTGCCAGAACCTGGCGGGGGCTGGCAACTTACCCCCACCGCCTTCGCACGCGACCGCGAGCAGGGACCCGCGAGCGGGGGGGCGCCGACCCGAGCCGAAGGCGGCGGCGGACACCTGATCACACCTGATCCGCCGGAGCCGCGCGCGGATCCTCCGCGGCGCAGGCGGGACCTGATCAGACCCGATCAGACCTGATGAGACCTGATCCGACCTGATCCGACCCGAGCTGATCTGTGATAGCGTGCGCGCCATGCATGCCACCCGCTCTCTCTCACGCCGCACGTTCCTGGCGCTGGCCGGGGCGCTGCCGTTCGTGCCGCGTCTCGCCCGGGCGCAGAGCGCCGTTCCGGTCGGGATCGAGCTGTACTCGGTCCGCAACTTCCTGCAGAAGGATCTGATGGGCACCGTGCGTGCCGTCGCCGGGCTGGGGTACGAAGTCGTCGAGTTCTACTCGCCGTACTACTCCTGGACCCCGGAGCAGGCCCGCGAGGTTCGCAGGCTGATGGACGACCTCGGCATCCGGTGCCTGTCGACGCACAACGGCGCCAACGTCTTCGAGCCGGACAACCTGCAGAAGGCCATCGATCTCAACCACGCCATCGGCAGCAAGGCCATCATCATGGCCGGCCCGGGCCGCGTCTCGACGCTGGACGACTGGAAGCGCCTCGTCGAGCGGCTGAACGCCGCTGCCGAGCGTCTGAAGCCGCACGGGATGTCCGCCGGCTTCCACAACCATCAGCTCGAGTGGCGTCCCGTCGAGGGCACCCGGCCGATGGATCTCATCGCGAAGGGCACGCCGAAGGAGTTCATCCTCCAGCTCGACATCGGCACCGCGCTCGAGGCCGGCGTCGACCCGGTCGCCTGGATCAGGGCGAACCCGGGCCGGATCCGCAGCATGCACTGCAAGGACTGGGCGTCCGATGGCCGCGGCTACACGGTCGTCTTCGGCGAGGGGCAGGCGCCCTGGAAGGCGATCTTCGAGGCGGCCGAATCGGTCGGCGGCATCGAGTGCTACCTGATCGAGCAGGAGGCCGGTCCCGTCGAGGAGCAGATGCAGCGCGCCGAGCGCTGCCTCGCCAAC
Organism: Vicinamibacterales bacterium; assembly: GCA_036381155.1. Taxonomy (GTDB): domain Bacteria; phylum Acidobacteriota; class Vicinamibacteria; order Vicinamibacterales; family JAENWD01; genus JAENWD01. Next base: position 17,588 of record DASVDJ010000014.1, on the reverse strand, counting down.
TGGAAACGGATGCGCACCTGATCCGGCCGTGCACCCGTGTCCGATGCGCCGGCCGGCCCCCGCCGGCCGGCGTCCGCACATCCTGCCTGCTGCGCCATGAGCCCACTCCTCACGCTGGCCGTGTCGATGATCGTCGTCATCGGCCTCATCGTCCGTCTCCGGCTGCATGCCTTCCTCGCGCTGCTGATCGGTGCGATGCTCGTCGCCGTGCTCGCGCCCGGCGTGCCGCTGGCCGACACGCCGGGCGCCGTCGCCGGCGAGTTCGGCGCCATCGTCGGCCGCATCGGCATCATCATCGCGCTCGCGTCGTTCATCGGCATCGGCCTGCACCACAGTGGCGGCGCCGCGCGGGTCGGGGCCGCCTTCCTGTCGCTCACCGGACCACGCCGCGCGCACCTGTCGATGTGGGCCAGCGGCTACGTGCTCTCGGTGCCGGTGTTCTTCGACACCGTGTTCTACCTGCTCGTGCCGCTCGTCAAGGCGATGCACGCGCGGGCGCGCGAGGGCTACGTCCTCATCCTGATGGCCGTCATGGCCGGCGCGGCGGCGACGCACGTCTTCGTGCCGCCGACGCCGGGACCGCTGGCGGCGGCCGCGTCGCTGAACGTCGACCTGGGCCTGATGATCGTCATGGGCGGGGCGGTCGCTCTCGTCGGCTCGATCGGCGGGCTGTTCTACGCAGGCTGGGCCTTCCGGCGCTGGCCCGAAGCTGCCGCCGACACCCGGAGGGCGATCGAGGCGGAAGCCGCCGTCGCCAACGGGCCGGTGCACGGCGAGCCCGGGCTGTTCCTCTCGTTTCTCCCGATCGTCCTGCCGGTCGTGCTGATCGCGTCGCGCACCGCAGCCACGGCCAGCGGCTACGAGGGATCGCTCGCCCGGTTCATCCAGTTCGCCGGCGAGCCGAACGTCGCGTTGTTCCTCGCGACCATCGCCGCGATGTGGCTGCTGCTCTCGCGTGGCGTCCGGCTCGATCGCATGGCCGAGCTCGCGGAGGAGGCGTTCGGCAGCGCCGGCACCATCATCCTGATCACGGCGGCCGGCGGCGCTTACGGCGGCATGCTGACGCGGGCCGGGGTCGGCGCGAGCCTCGCGGACGGCGCGGCCGCGATCGGGTTGCCGCTCCTGCTGCTCGCGTTCCTGCTCGCCTCGCTGCTGAAGTTCGCGCAGGGATCGAGCACGGTGGCGATCATCACGACCGCGTCGGTGCTGCAGGCCACCTACGCGGCGTCCGGCGGCGCCGGGCTGCCGCATCCGGTCTACGCCGCGCTGGCGGCCGCGGCCGGGTCGCTCGTCGGCAGCTGGATGAACGACAGCGGCTTCTGGGTCATCGCGAAGATGGGCGGGCTGTCCAACGCCGAGGCGCTCAAGCTCTGGTCCGTCACCGCGGCCGTCGTCGGCACGACCGGCTTCCTCGCCGTGGTCGTGCTGAGTTTCGTGCTGCCGCTCACCTAGATCCGTGTAGCTGGCAGCAGGCAGCTGGCAGCTGGCGGGCAGCAGGTCGCTCGCGGCAGGTCTCGGACCGTGTCGGGCGCCAAGGCTTCACAGAGTCCCCGTCACCGGATACCCTGTTCGCGCGAGACGCGAGGCGGGGATCGCCGTGCGCCCTCTGTGCCCTCCGTGTCGCCGTGGCTCGTCACCCTTGGATCACCCGAAGTGAGTCGCCCATGACACTGTTCCGATATGTCCTCCTCGCGTGTCTGCTGCTGGCGGGTCCGATGCTGCGCGCCGACGACTGGGTTCCGCTCTTCAACGGCCGCGACCTGACCGGGTGGGCGCACGTCGGCAAGGGGCGCGTCTACGTCGAGGACGGGCTGATGAAGACGGAAGGCGGCATGGGCCTTCTGTGGTACACCGGCCGGAAGTTCGGCAACTGCACGCTCCGCGTCGTGTACCGGACGACCACGCTCGACGACAACTCGGGGATCTTCATCCGGATTCCCGAGCCGCCGAGGGATCCCTGGCACGCCGTGCACACCGGATACGAGATCCAGATCCTCGAGAACTTCCCGGCGCACTACGAGCGCTCCGAGCACCAGAAGACGTATGGCGACAAGTGGCACACGACCGGCGCGATCTACTCGCTGAGCCCCGCGCTGGCCGCGCCCCAGCACCCGCCGGGCGAGTGGAACACCATGGAGATCGAGCTGCGCGGCCCGCGAACGGTCGTGCACCTGAACGGCGTGCTCGTGAACGACTTCACCGAAGGGCAGCCGGTGCCGCCGCGCCAGCACGACTACGAGCCGATCCGCGGCCCGCGGCCGGAATCCGGCTACATCGGGATCCAGAATCACCACGCGCCGCAGACGGTGCACTACCGGGAGATCAGCGCGAAGTGCGGCGCGCTATGATGCGGCGCAACGACCGGCCGGCCCGTCGGGCGGCCGCTTCCATCGGGAGGATGCCCATGACACTCAGGCACGGCGTGACGCGGCGGCAGTTCGTCGCGGCGACCGGCGCCGCGGCGGCAGCGTTCCTGTCGCCCGGCCGCGCGGCGGCGGCGGGAAGGCGCCGTTACGCCATCGTCGGCACGGGCGTGCGCGCGATCGGTATGTGGGGGCGCCCCGTCGCCCAGCGCTACCAGGACGTCGTCGAGTTCGTCGGCCTCTGCGACATCAACCCGCTGCGCCTCGAGGCGGCGCAGCGCGCCATCGGCGTCTCGTGCCCGCGCTACACGAGCCTCGACGAGATGCTGGACAGGGCGAAGCCCGATCTGCTCTGCGTCACGACCGTCGACAACACCCACGCCGAGTGCATCGTCAAGGCGCTCGAGCGCGGCATCGAGGTGATCACCGAGAAGCCGATGGTGATCGACGAGGCGCAGTGCGCGCAGGTGCTCGAGGCCGAGAAGCGCGCCGGGAAGCCCATCATCGTCGGCTTCAACTACCGGTATCCGCCGAAGCATCAGAAGATCAAGGAGCTCCTGATGAACGGCGAGATCGGGACCGTGACCTCGGTGGACTTCGCCTGGTACCTGGATACCATCCACGGCGCCGACTACTTCCGCCGCTGGCACCGGCTGCGCGCGAAGAGCGGGTCGCTCTGGGTCCACAAGGCGACGCATCACTTCGACCTGATCAACTGGTGGCTCGATGCCGATCCGGTCGAGGTCTCCGCGCTCGCGAGCATCCGCAACTACGGCAAGGCGGGCCCGTTCCGCCACACGCACTGCCGGCCGTGCCCGCACAAGGCGTCGTGCCAGTTCCACTGGGACATCACGAAGAACCGCAACCTGGTCGAGCTGTACGTCAACGCCGAGTCGGCGGACGGCTACCTGCGCGACGGCTGCGTGTTCCGCGAGGACGTCGACGCGCCGGACACGATGAACGCGGTCGTGAAGTACTCGAACGGCGTGCAGATGAGCTACTCGGTCAGCACGTACATGCCGATCGAGGGCTACCGGCTCTCGTTCACGGGCACGAAGGGGCGCATCGAGGTCCGCGACTACGAGCGCCAGCCGTGGGAGCCGGGGGAGCAGACGGAGCTCTATCTGATCCGGAACTTCGGCAGGCGCGAGAAGATCGCGCTGCCGCCGCCCGAGGAAGGGCACGGCGGCGGCGACGAGCGCATCCGGGAGCTCGTGTTCCGGAAGCCCGCCTCGGTCCCCGCGCACCTGCAGCTGCCGGGATCGCGCGCCGGCGCGATGTCGTGCCTCACCGGCATCGCCGCGCGGCGCAGCGCCGACGAAGGGCGCCCGGTCAGCATCGCGAGCCTCGTGCCGGGGCTCTCGAACTGAGGTCGGGACGGAAGCGGCCGGCAGGGACTGGCGGCTGTCCCTGCCGGCCGCGGTCGTCATGGCGGGCCGGTCCGCACCGGACTGCGGTCAGCTGCGCCGGACGACCAGACCGATAAGCGCAATCGCGACGAAGTTCGCGGCGGCGAGCACGAAGGCCGCGCCGACGCCGAAGCCCTCCGCCAGCTGCCCCGCCACCCACGGCATCGTCATGCCGCCGCTCAGGGCGATCGTGAACAGGATCCCGAAGACCGTGCCGGAGTTCTCGCGGAAGCGCGCGCTCGCGATGCCGAGCACCGTCGGGAACAGCCCGCTGAGCGCGAGGCCGAGCAGCACGACCCCTGCCACCGCGACGCCCTGCGCCGGCGCGGCCGCCACGAGCAGCGCGGCCGCGGCCGAGACCAGCGCGCCGGCGAGCACCACGGTGTGCGGGCTGACGCGCAGCAGCACGCGGCTGAGCACCGCGCGCGTCGCCATCAGCGCCGCCCAGTAGCCGCCCAGCGCATACGACGCGGCCCCGATCGACAGGCCCATCTCGCGCGTCAGGTGCGTGCTGATGTAGCCGCCGAGCGTGAACTCGTTGCCCGACAGGAAGAACAACAGCAGCCCGAGCAGCAGGACGACCGGCATGCCGAGGAACTGCGGCATCCGCGCCAGCGGCCAGCCCTGACGCTGCTTCGGCGGCGGAAACGTGAGCGCCGCCGCGGCGATGGCCGTCGCCGCGCAGAGCGCCGCGGCCGCGTAGAGCAGCGCCGCGATGCCGAACGTCGACGTCAGCGCGCCGATGCTGAAGGGCAGGAAGAGCGCGCCGAAGCCGAAGAACATCCCGAGCAGGTTCAGCGCCGCCGCCTTCCGCTGTTCGTCGTCGTGGAGGTCGGCGACGAGCGTGTTCGCCGCGCCGTTCACGAAGCCGCCGCCGAACCCGAGCGCGACCACCGCGGGGATCAGCTGCGCGTACTCGCCCGCGCGGCCGATCAGGACCAGTCCGAGCGCGACGAGCGCGGGACCGGAGGCGAGCGGCAGCTTCAGCCCGAACCGGTCGACGATCAGCCCGAGCACCAGGCTGGCGACGAGCATCGCGAAGTTCATCGCCAGGAACAGCGTGCCGACGTCGCCGAGCGCAATCGCCAGCCGTTCCGACAGCGGCGGCACGACGGCGCCCACCAGCGCCATGACGATGCCGAACACGAACATGCCGGCCTGGGCGACGGCGCCGAGCGGCCGGGCGGCGATCTGCGGCGCCATCGTCGTCGTCATCGCACGACCGGATCGGGCGCGCGCTCGTACCAGCGCCGCGCGTACTCGTCGAAGACCCGCAGGTTGTGGTCCTTCTCGACCCCGGCGACGTTCGGCGACACGAACGTGTGGAACGCATGACCGCGCGCCTGCAGGTGCGTGGCGGTCTCCGCGACGATCGCCATCGCGATCGCGACGGCGGCGATCGTCGAACCGGCGGCCACCTTCTCGGGGCGGCCGATGTCCACCTGCGCGTCCTCGGGCTCCACGCAGTTGTCGATCGCGATGTCGGCCGCATCGGCGAGCGCCTTGCCGCTCGAGTGGGTCTTCTTCGCGATCCTGAGGTTCGCGTGCGACGAGACGCTGATCACCTTCGCGCCGCGCTCGCGCGCGTACAGCGCCGCCTCGATGGGTGCGGCATTGAGCCCGCCGTGCGAGAACACGATCAGCGCGTCGGAGGCGCCGATCGGATAGCTCTGGAGGAACTGCTGGATGTACCCCTCGCGGCGCTCGATCCACAGCAGCTCGCGCGCGCCGTTCGGCCCGATGACGTTCGACCACATCAGCCGCGGGTCGTAGAGCGGATAGAAGCCCACATAGCTGCCGTAGCGCGGGAAGACGTCCATCACGGGGATGACCGAGTGGCCGCTGCCGAAGAGGTAGACGCGGCCGCCGCCGGCGATGACCCCGGCGGCCAGCTCGCCGGCGCGGGTGATGGCGTCCTGCTGCGTGTCGCGAATGCGGGCGAGCACCCCGTTGATGCGTTCGAAATAGAGAGAAGCGGACATCGGACTCCGTCAGAGAAGGTCGAGCGCGAGACGCGCGGCGCCGAGCAGCCCCGCGTCCTCGCCGAGCTCGGTGAGGACGATGCGGCAGCGCGCCGCGGCAATGGGCTGGGCCCACCGGCGGACCTCCGCCCGAATCGGATCGAGCAGCAGATCGCCGGCCCCCTGCCCGACGCCGCCGCCCAGCACGACGGCCTCGGGGTTGAGCACGCTGATCAGGTTCGCGATCCCCATGCCGCTGTAGCGGGCCGCGCGGTCGAACGCGGCACGCGCGGCGGGGTCGCCGCGGCGGGCGGCCTCGGCGGCCGCCTGTGCGTCCGCCGTTCCGGCATGGCGCGCGATGGCAGGCCCGGCGGCTTCCGCCTCCCAGCAGCCCGTGCGGCCGTACTCCTCCGTCCACTGCGGATCCAGCGCGAACCAGCCGGCCGCGCCCGCGATGCCGTGCGCGCCTCCCAGCACGCGGCCGCCGGCAAGGATGCCGATCCCGATGCCGGTGCTGAGCGAGACGAAGGCCACGTCCTGCAGCCCACGCGCCGCGCCGCGCCAGCTCTCGCCGAGCACGTAGCCGGCGCGGTCGCTGTCGATCGCCACCGGCACGTCCAGCCGCGCGCGCAGCGCGTCGAGCAGCGGCACCTCGTCGGTGCCCCACAGATTCGGGCACCAGGCGCGCCCGCTGCGCGGCGTGTAGATGCCGGGCACGATCACGCCGACCGCCTGCACGCCGGATGCGGCGCCGGCAATCTGCGCGACGCTGCCTTCGAGATCGCGTGTCGCGGGCAGGCGGCAGCGATCGTGCACGGTGCCATCCGGGTCCACGCGCGCGATTGCCGTCTTCGTGCCGCCGAGATCGACGGCGAGGACCGTCGTCACCGCGCGCCCCGCGACACCAGATCCAGGACGACGGCGTAGCGGTCGCCGCGCATGATCGCGGCGACGTGCTCGAGCGGGCGTCCGTCGGCAAGTGACGTGAGGCGTTCGGCCGCGAGCGCCGGCGAGCCGGGCGCGACCTGCAGCCAGCGCGCGTCTTCCGTGTCGACGGCGACCGCGCGGTGCGATTCCCGGGCGCGTGCCGGCTGGAGGCCGTAGCGCTCGCGGAGCACGCCGTAGAGCGAGGCGTTCGTGAAATCGATCCGGTCGATGCCCGGGACCAGCGACAGGGGCAGGCAGGCGGTCTGCAGGCCCATGGGGCTGTTGTCGGCGAGCCGCAGGCGCCGCAGGCGGAACACCGGTTCTCCCGGCATCAGCCCCAGGGCGACCGCGACGTCGTCGGGCGCCTCGATCGTGCCGCTCTCCAGCACCTGCGAGGAGGAGCCCAGTCCGTACCGGCGCATCTCGTCGGTGAAGCTGGTGAGCGCTCGCGGGCCCTGTTCGAGCGCGCGGTTCCGGACGAACGTGCCGCGCCCCTGGCGGCGGGTGATGTAGCCGTGATCGGCCAGCTCGCGCAGCGCGTGGCGGACCGTGATCCGGCTGACGCCGAAGCGGGCGCTCAGGCGGTCTTCCGCCGGCAGCTGGTCGCCCGGGGCGAGCCGGCCGGCCTCGATTTCGGCCAGCAGCGACGTCATGACCTGGTGGTACAGCGGGATCGGGACGTCGCGATCGAGGATGCTCATGGGCGCGACACACTATATCATCAGGTCGTTATGACGACTGGACGACTGGTGCCGGAGGACGGAAACAGGCGGATTTCCACCGGACCTGCCGCGCACTCCCGGGTGCTCGCCGCCGCGGCACGACGCCTCCTGCCGGTGCTGTTCGGCGCAGTTGTCCTGGCGGGGCAGGCGCCGGTGCCCGGCGTCGAGCTCCGCGAAGGGGCGATCGTGCGCGGGCCCGTCGACCGGAAGCAGCTGGCGCTGGTCTTCACCGGGCACGAGTTCGCCGAGGGGGGCGACGCCATCCTCGACGCGCTCGGCGCCAGGAACGTCAAGGCCTCGTTCTTCCTGACCGGGGTCTTCCTGCGCAACGAGGCGTTCGCGCCGCTCGTTCACCGGATGGTGCGTGAAGGGCACTATGTCGGCGCCCACTCGGACGAGCACCTGCTCTATTGCCCGTGGGAGGGACCGAAGACCACGCTCGTCACGCGCGAGCAGTTCGAATCGGACCTCACGCGGAACTACGAGCGGCTGGCGCGGTTCGGCATCGCGCGCGAGCGGGCGCCGCTCTACGTGCCGCCCTACGAGTGGTACAACGAGGAGATCGCCGAGTGGACGCGCGGCCTCGGGCTGACGCTCATCTGCCACACGCGCGGCACGCGGTCGAACGCGGACTACACGGAAGAGGGCACGCCGCAGTTCGTGTCCTCGCAGGCCATCTTCGACAGCATCCTCCGCCGCGAGCAGGAAGAGCCGCATGGGCTGAGCGGCTTCATCCTGCTGCTGCACGTCGGCGCCGGGCCGGGGCGCACCGACAAGTTCCACCCCCGCGTGGGTGCCCTGGTCGACGTGTTGCGCGAGCGCGGCTACACGTTCGTCCGCGTCGACGAGCTGCTTCGGTAGGAGGGTCGGCCTTCAGGCCGGCCATTCACGCGCACCGGGAGCCCGCCTTCAGGCCGGCTTTACGCCTTCCGGAACGCCGCCAACCTCCGCCGCTGGCGCCCCTCGCCGTCGAAGTTCTCCGGCCCGAGCCATGCCTCGAACGCGGCGCGCAGCGCCGGCCACTCGCGGTCGATGATCGCATACCAGGCGGTGTCGCGGCTGCGTCCCTTGTAGACCATCGCCTGCCGGAACACGCCCTCGCACGTGAACCCGAACCGCTCGGCGGCGCGGCGCGATGCCGCGTTCAGGCTGTCGCACTTCCACTCCACGCGCCGGTATCCCAGCTCGTCGAAGGCACGCCGCAGCATCAGCGCGATCGCCTCGGTCGCGGCGCGCGTGCGCTGCAGTCGCGGGGAGAAGTTCAGATGGCCGATCTCGAGCACGCCGTTGGCGGGATCGATCCGCATGTAGGCGGCCACGCCGGACGCGGCGTTCGAGCCGGCGTCGACGATGGCGTGGAAGAGCGGGTCGTCCGAGAGCGCCGCGTGCCTGACCCAGCGGGTGTACTCGTCGAGCCCGTGGAACGGGCCGATTGACAGGTAGGTCCAGTTCGCCTGCGTCTCGTCCAGGAGGTTCGCCTCGAAGAGCTGACGCGCATGGCGGCCGGCATCGAGCGGTTCCAGCCTGCACCACCGGCCGGCCATCGGCTCACGTGGCGGGCGGGGCCGGGGTGTCCATCCCGGGACGGGGGGACCGACGGGCAGATCGGCGGCGTTGCGCATCGCGGTCCCCGGATTGTGCCGGGTCCCCGATGCGCCACGCAAGCATCGGCGCGGCGCGCACGACCCGGTGCGCGGCGATGCCGCGCACGCCGGGCGCATGCGCGCCGCCCGCTCAGGTCTGCCAGGCGGGCGTCGACGCCGCCGGCACGTGCGAGACCGGGTTCAGCTGCTGCTCGGTCGTCGTCCGGTCGCCTCCCATCAGGAGCAGGAACAGGATCAACAGCGCCGCGATGGCCAGCACGACCCAGAACCAGATCCGCGCGCCGCTGCGCTTGTGGACCACGTCGATGTCAGCCACGGCGTCCTCCCCGGCCGGGCGCATCCGACCGTTTGCGCGGGGCGCCACCGGTGTCCTCGATGACGTTGCCCTCGCCCTGCACGTCGAACCGCTCCTTGCGGATGTCGGCCTCGACGTTCTTCGTCTCCGTCTCGACGTCCTTCGAGACGACGAGCTCCTCCTTCACCACGGGCCGCTTCTCGACGACCACGTCCTCTTCCATGATCGGCACGCGCAGCTGGCGTTCGCCGATGTCTTCGGCCGCCCGCTGCTCGCCGCTGACGGGATGGCGCTCCACGCGCACGCGCTCGACCTTGCGCTCGATCGGCTGCGTGATGCGCTCCGACTCGACGTGCTTGCCGACGACGACCTCGCCGGCCTGCTTCTCGCGCGTGCCGATCCGGAGCTCCTCCTCCGCGCGCGTCAACCGTTCCGTCTGGCCGCGATCGTGCGCCTGTGAGAACGGGTCGCGGCCGCCGGCCCGCTCCCGACGCTCGCCGGTTCGCAGGTCCTGACGGCTCATGGTCTTCAGCACCGCCTGGTGCTGCTGGTCGAGCAGATCGATCTCGTCGATGTCCACCAGGAGGTGATCCTCCCGCGTCGGCGCGTCGTCGAGTTCGATTTCGAGATACCGGACCTTCATGGCTGCCGTGTCCACGATCAGCTCGTCGACGGTGCCGATGCGCTGACCGCTGCGGTCGATCACGGCCCAGCCGGTCGGATCCGGATCCTCGGGGGAGACGCGCAGGTCGCCCACCTCGTGCAGCCGGGCGTACTGTTCGCCTCCGCTCATCCGTCCTCGCTCCATGGGACCTCCAGCCGGTTTGAACCACCGGCGTTGTTCGCCCGGGTCGGGCTCAGTGCGGGATTCGCTGCAACGGATGTTCCAGGACAGGCTGGCATGGCCAGCGGAAGGCGCGACGTCAGCCGGTCACGCGTGCGGGGCGAGGGAAATGGGCGGGGCGGTGATGAAGAGCTGCGCGAGGGCAGGGACACAGGGACATGGAGGCCACAGAGGACGCAGGGTTCACGGAGGACGGGCGAGACCCGGCGTGCGATCCCGATACGACGCCGTGTACTCTCTGGTCTCCGTGGTCCCTGTGGCCAGTGTGTTCGCTGTGGCCTCTGGTCCCTCCGTGGTCCCTGTGGTCGTGATGGCTGCCGCGGCTGGAGCTATCGCCGCTCGATCGTGACCTTCCTGATCACCACATCCGTCTTCGGCCGATCCATCGGCCCTGTCGGCACGCTGCCGATCTTCCGGACGACGTCCATGCCCTCGGTGACTTCGCCGAACACGGAGTGACGGTCGTCGAGGTGCGGTGTCGGTCCGAGGGTGATGAAGAACTGGCTGCCGTTCGTGTTCGGCCCGGCGTTGGCCATCGACACGATGCCGGCCCGGTCGTGGCGGAGCGCGGGGTGGAACTCGTCGGCGAAGCGGTAGCCGGGTCCGCCGATGCCCTTGCCCAGCGGATCGCCTCCCTGGATCATGAAGCCGTCGATCACGCGGTGGAAGATGAGGCCGTCATAGAACGGCGTGCCGGTGCGGCGCTCTCCGGTGGCCGGGTCGATCCACTCCTTCGTGCCCTCGGCCAGGCCGACGAAGTTGGCGACCGTCCGGGGCGCCTGCTCGTCGAAGAACCGGACGGTGAACGTGCCCTCGCTGGTCTCGAAGCGTGCAAATGTAGCCATGCCTCATCGTAATGCAGGTCGGCTGCCGGGGCCGCCGGGACGTCCGGCGCACGGTCGGGGCGCCAATCCGCAATCGATGCGCGAAGCGCGAGCAATCCGCAATCCAGGTCCGCAATCCCGGGCAATCCCCAATCCCCATCCGCAATCCCGCCAATCCGCAGGAATCCGCAATCCGGCCACTCCGCAATCAATCCCCAATCCGCAATCCGGAATCCGCAATCCACTAGAATCAGGCAGATGTCGCTCGAGGCGCTCGCGCGCGGGCAGCACCACGATCCGTTCCGCCTTCTCGGCCCGCACCTCGACCACGGGCGGCTGGTCGTCCGGGCGCTGTGCCCGTGGGCGTCGTCGATCGAGCTCGATCTGCGGCGTCCGATCGCGTTGCGCGTCGAGATGACCCGCCGGCATCCCGACGGGCTGTTCCAGGCGATCGTGCCGGAGGTGTCGTCGCTCGACGGGGTCGAGTACCGCCTGGTCATCCACGACGACACGGGCACGCGCGAGATCGACGACCCGTACCGCTTCGGCCGCAGCATCTCCGACTACGACCTGCACCTGTTCGGCGAGGGCAACCTGCTCGAGGCGCATCGCCGCCTCGGCGCCCACCCGACCGAGGTCGGGGGCATCGCCGGCGTGCACTTCGCCGTCTGGGCGCCCAACGCGCAGCGCGTCTCGGTGATCGGCGACTTCAACCGGTGGGACGGGCGCGTGCACCCGATGCGGCAGCTCGTGCCGTCGGGTGTCTGGGAGCTCTTCATCCCGGGGCTCGCGGACGGGGAGCGCTACAAGTTCGAGGTGCGCACGCACGCCGGGCATCTGCTGCACAAGGCCGACCCGTACGCGCGCTTCTTCGAGGTGCCGCCGCGCTCGGCCGCGATCGTCTGCCGCACGGACGGCTATGCCTGGCAGGACCAGGCCTGGATGGAGGCGCGGCAGGCGGCCGGCGCGTGGCTGGCCGCGCCGATGAGCGTGTACGAAGTGCACCTGCCGTCCTGGCGCACCGTGCCCGAGGAGGACAACCGGCCGCTGACGTATCGCGAGCTCGCCGACCATCTCGTGCCGTACGTGAAGGACCTCGGCTTCACGCACATCGAGCTGATGCCGGTGCTCGAGCACCCGTACGGCGGATCGTGGGGCTACCAGGTGCTCGGCTACTTCGCGCCGACCAGCCGGCTCGGGCACCCGCACGATTTCAAGTACTTCGTCGACCGGTGCCACCAGGCGGGGCTCGGCGTCATCCTCGACTGGGTGCCGGCGCACTTCCCGAAGGACGCGCACGGCCTGGCCCGCTTCGACGGCACCGCGCTCTACGAGCACGAGGACCCGCGGCTCGGCGAGCACCAGGACTGGGGCACGCTGATCTTCAACTACGGCCGCAACGAGGTCCGCAACTTCCTGCTGGCCAGCGCGCTGTTCTGGCTCGAGGAGTACCACATCGACGGGCTGCGCGTGGATGCCGTCGCGTCGATGCTGTACCTGGATTACTCGCGCCGCGAGGGGGAGTGGATCCCGAACCGGTACGGCGGGCGCGAGAACCTCGAGGCCGTCGCGTTCCTGCAGCAGATGAACACGCTGACGCACGCCCGCGTGCCCGGATCGATCACCATCGCGGAGGAGAGCACCGCGTGGCCCGGCGTCAGCCGGCCGGTGCACCTCGGGGGGCTCGGCTTCACCTACAAGTGGAACATGGGCTGGATGCACGACACGCTGAAGTACGCGTCGCGCGATCCCGTCCACCGCCGATGGGCGCAGAACGAGATCACGTTCTCGATGCTCTACGCATACACCGAGAACTACATCCTGCCGTACTCGCACGACGAGGTCGTGCACGGCAAGCGCTCGATGCTCGACAAGATGCCGGGCGACACCTGGCAGAAGGCCGCGACGCTGCGCGCGCTGTACGCGTTCATGTACGCCCATCCCGGCAAGAAGCTGCTGTTCATGGGGTGCGAGTTCGGACAGTGGCGCGAGTGGAACTACCAGACCAGCCTCGACTGGGATCTGCTCGCGCACGAGCCGCACCGCGGGCTAGTCGCGCTCGTGCGCGAGCTGAACGCGCTGTACCGCAGCGAGCCGGCGCTCAGCGCCCGCGATTACGATCTCGCCGGCTTCCGCTGGATCGACGCCAGCGACGTCGAGAACAGCGTCATCGCGTTCCTGCGCGCCGCCGGAGACGACGACCTGCTCGCCATCGTCTGCAACTGGACTCCGGTGCCGCGCCACGGGTACCGCATCGGCATGCCGCGCGCCGGCCGCTGGCTGGAGCGGCTCAACACCGACGATCCGCGATACGGCGGCTCCGGCGTCATGCTCGGGGGCGGCGTCGACACCGAGCCGATCCCCGCGCACGGCTACCCGCAGTCGATCGCCCTCACGCTGCCGCCACTGGCCACGGTGATCCTGAAGCCCGAAACCGGCCCGCTGTAGCGGGTCAACGGGGAAACGGGACGCCGTGTCAGAGCGCCTTCCCGAGCCGCTCTTCCAGCTTCTCCCGATAGCTCCGGCTCAGTCGCAGCTGCTGCCCGTTGTGCAGCACGACGACGTATTCGCCGTTGAACCAGGGCTGGAGCTCCTTGATGCGCTCGGTGTTGACGATGCGGGACCGGTGGATGCGGAAGAAGCGCTGCGGATCGAGGCGCGCCTCCATCTGGTTCATCGTCTCGCGGAACAGGTAGGACTGGTCCTTCAGGTGGAGCCGCACGTAATTGCCGGAGGCCTCGATCCAGTCGATGTCCTCGGTGCGCACGAAGAACACGCGGCCGCCCGACTTGATGACGAGCCGATCCTGCTTCTTCTGCTCCGGCCGGTAGTCCTGCACGAGCGCGAGCAGGCTGCGACCGAGCTCGCCGGCGCGGTGCCGTTCGCGCTGCGCGCGGGCGTGATGGAGGCACTGCTGCAGCCGGTCGCGGCCGAACGGCTTGAGCAGGTAGTCGAGCGCGTGCACCTCGAAGGCCTGCAGCGCGTACTCGTCGTACGCCGTGACGAAGACGACCATCGGCATCCGCTCCGGCCCGATCTGGCGGATGACGCCGAAGCCGTCGACGGCGGGCATCTGCACGTCGAGGAACACGAGCTCGGGCGACAGCTGCTGGATCGCCGCGATGGCCTGCAGCCCGTCGGCGCACTGCCCGACGACCTCGACGTCCTGCTCCTGGGCGAGCAGCCCCAGGATGCGCTCGCGAGCCATGGGCTCGTCGTCCACGATGAGAGTCCGAATCCTGCTCATGCCACACCCTGGAACTGATCGGCGGCCTCGCCGGGATCCGCCGGCTCGTCCGCGCGGAACGGAATCGCCACGGTGACCAGCAGCCCGCCGTCGGGCGGCGACGACAGGATGAACTGGTGGTCCGCGCCGTAGAGATGCTCGAGTCTCGAGCGCGTGTTCGCCAGCCCCACGCCGTTGCCCGACGTCGACGACGGGCTGGCCGGCAGCCCCGGTCCGTTGTCGTGCACGGTCAGCTCGAGCCGCCCGTCCGCCCGGCGCGCGCCGATGCGGATGAACCCGGGCTCCACGCGCACGGCCACCGCGTGCCGGATGCTGTTTTCGACGAGGGGCTGCAGAATCAGGTTCGGCACGCGCGCGTCGAGCACTTCCGCCTCGACGTCGTAGCGCACCCGCAGCCGGTCGCCGAAACGCGTCTCCTCGATCTCGAGGTACTTCTGCAGGAACTCGAGCTCGTCCTTGAGCGTGACCTCCTGGCCGACGCGTCCGTCGAGCGCCAGCCGCAGCAGGTCGCTCAGCCGGGCGAGCATCTGATCCGCCGCCTCGACGTCCCGGTGCATCAGGGCGGAGATGGTGTTGAGCGTGTTGAAGAGAAAGTGCGGATGGAGCTGCCGTTGCAGGGCCTGCAGCTGCGCCTCGGCCAGGCGCGTCTCGAGCTGGCTGGCACGCAGCGCGCGCTCCTGCGCGACCCGGTGGAAATTCCCCGCATGCCAGAACGCGACGATGGCCCAGTAGGTCATCATCTCCCAGTCGAAGTTCATGAAGTACGAGCGGAGCACCTGGGACGCCCAGGTCAGCCTCGGCGAGTCGCCGTACATCCAGGTCACGAGCCCGGTGCGCATCGCGGTCACCGCGGCGATGTGCACCAGCGTGATCACGATGACGGCGGGCAGGTGCGCGGCGAGCGACGTGAGCCAGCGATTGCGCTCGAAGGGAAAGCGCCGCGCGAGGAAGAGGACGATGGGCGTCAGCAGCGCCCACGCGTACCAGTACCCGAGATTCAGGATCAGCAGGAACAGGAACGGCGTGGGACGGTCGGCGAAGAAGCGGACGGCCTGGTAGGCCTGGGATGCCGAGAAGAAGCCCAGGAACGTGGCGACGCCGAAGATGACGCCGGGACGCGTGATCCACGGCTTCTGCTCCATGGACCGACTATGGCTCTCCGCCGGAGGCCGAGTCAAGCGCGAAAAGCGTTCAGTATCAGCTAGTTAGGCGAACCCGTCACCCGCCAGGGGCGCGCGGTCCCGGCAGGTCCGCCGTTCGTCCCAGCCAGCCGGCGGTTCGTCACAGCGGTGAGTCGGCAACGCGGCGTCACAGGCCAGGGCGGCGTGCACGAATCACCCGCCGCCCTGGCCCCTTCCCGTTTCCCGCTTACGGCTTCCCGTGGCTCAGAAGCGGATGCCTACCGAAAACCTCGCCTGCCGCGGTACCAGGTACGCATTCCGGTTCCGCGCTCTCCCGAAGTTCGGCCCGAGCTCCCAGTGCGTGCCCTGGACCGGGGTCTCACGGAACGGATCGAACGTCACCAGGTTCGTGGCGCCGCCGTCGCGGGTGCGGGTGGTCACATCGATGTTGTTGACGTCGGCAATCGGCGAGCTGTTGAACACGTTCCAGACCTGCGCCTGGACGAACAGCTCCGCGCCCCGCAGATCGTACGCGTAGTTCACCGCGGCATCGGTGCGGAAGACGGCATCGGTCCGGAACGCGTCGCGGGCGGTGAAGAAGTACGCGGCCTGCGACGGCGGCGCCTGGTAGGACGACTGGACGTACCGCGACGGGTTCACCGGCCCGGCGGCGAAGTACGGGCTGCCGGAGTTCATCTGCTCCAGCACGCTCAGGCTCAGGCGTCCGTAGCGTTCGCTGACCGGAACGTTCCACACGGCCCACAGCTTCGCGCGGTGCCGCTGGTCCATCGACAGGTCCCCCTCCGGGCGGTTCCAGGCCGCCTCCGTGTACTCGGGATACACGCCCCATCCGGCCTGGCCGTTGGTCGCGCTGCCCGCCGAGATCGTGCCCGCCGTGATCGGCCCGCTCTGGAGGTTCTCCCCGTCGAAGGTGCCCCACGTGCGCGAGAGCGTGTAGCTGCCGTTGAGGCTGAGCCGCGTGCCGAACCGCCACGTCGCCTGCGTGTTGAGCCCCGCGTAATTGCGGTCGGGCTCGTTGCTGTTGACGATGACCGTCAGGTCGCGCAGGATGCCGGCCGGATCGGCGACGGCGCCGGTCGTCGTGTCGCGGCGCGACAAGTAGAAGTCGCGCCACGTCCGGTAGACGCCGTCGACCCGGACGAGGCCGCGCGTCCCGAGCTGGCGCGTGATGCCGGCCGTCAGCTCGTGGACCGACGGCGATCGCAGGCCGTCGCCAATCCGCGTGTTGACACCCGGGATGTCGACGAAGGTCTGCGTCCGGCCGGTCCCGCCGTTGGCGTTGAACCAGTCAAAGAGGATCCGCAGCGCCGCATCGGTCGTGAGCAGCGTGCTCGCGGAGGCGTCGGGGTTGATGGCCGGACCCAGATACGCGTACTGATAGGTCGCCGGCACGCCGCCGTCGCTGCTGCTGTCGGCGATGCTGTTGGCCAGGCCCGCGATGTACTTGCCGTAGCCGGCGTTCACCGTCCAGCGACCGTCGCCGCCCGGGTCGAACGTCAGCGCCAGCCGCGGTGAGAGGCCGGCGTCGTCGGCGACCGGATTGTCGGCGCTGTCGCGGCCCGCGTTGCGATCCCAGCGCAGCCCCGCGTTCACCGACAGCCGGCTGTTGACGCGCCACGTGTCGTTGACGAACAGCGAGTGCGTGCGGAAATCGGTGCCGAGGCTCGCCGCGTCGATCGGGTTCCACTGGATGGTCGTGCTGCCCGGCAGCCACTGCGGGAACACGTCGCTGCCGCGGATGAGTGACGTCGTGCCGAGAATGCGGAAGTCGCTCCCGGACTGGTGGTTCTCGGCGGTGCGGATGTCGTTGAAGGTGTCGTACCCGAAGACGATGCTGTGCGAGCCTCCGCGGCGCGTCGACAGGAAGTAGGTGCCCTTCAGGACGACGTTCTCGTTGTTGCGCTCCTCGTCGGGGCCGCACACGGCGCAGAAGGTCGGCGACCAGTACCGCGTGCCGCGCGCGACGTCGAGCACCAGCGTGCCGTCGATGAGGTCGGTGGTGGGCGCGCCCGAATCGACGAACGTCAGCGTGCGGCGCGACCAGGTCCCCTCGACGAAGAAGTTGGCGGACAGCGTTCCGGTGTAGTTGACCGACGCCAGATCGTCCGGTATCGACCGGTCGTAGAGGCTCCGCAGGTCCATGACGCTGAACGAGCTGGTGTTCTCCTGATCACGGTTGCGGTAGATGTAGGTCCCCCGCACGGTGTGCCCCGCCGCCGCCGACCAGGTGAGCTTGCCCTCGTACCGCCG
>DASVDJ010000013.1:0-52102 GCA_036381155.1 Vicinamibacterales bacterium | reverse complement strand
GTGATGATGGTGCACTGGAACGCGGAGTTCGCCCAGTCGTACATCGCCCAGGCGCGCTGCTCGGGCGTCCGCAGGCCCACGCGCGCGAGGAAGGCGCGCATCAGTAGGTCCTCCGCGCAATCCACTCGCGCATAAGGGAGTCGACGACGGCGTAGCGGTCGCCTTCGCGGGCGACGAGATCGTGGCGGACGAGCGCGGCGAGCGAGGCCTGAACCGAGGAGGGGCCGCCGAGACGGTGCCGGGTGCGGACGTCGGCCGAGAGCAGCCCGCGGCCGTCCTCGAGGACCAGCGCGCGCAGCACGGCGCGCTGCGCGAGCGTCAGGCGCTGCCACGACGCCTCGAAGAACACCTCGTGCTCGGCGAGCAGCCGCCGCAGCGTCCCGTGCAGCGCCTCCAGTCCGACCTTCCTCAGGCCCTCCGCCCGCGCATCGTCCCACAGCTCGTGCGCGAGGCGCTGGACGTCGTAGGGGAGCGAGCCGGCGAGCTCGAGGATCGCGCGGCCCAGGCCCGGTTCCGGCGTCATGCGCGTCTTCCGGAAACGCGCCTCGATGAACGCGGCGAACGGCTCGGCGGGGATCTTCTCGAGCCGCATGACGGGACCGGCCTTGTAGAACGGGCGGCGAGGGCCGAGCATCGCCTCCATCAGCGTCGGCTCGGAGCCGGCGAAGACGTAGCCGACCTGACGCTGGTGCTGCACGGCCGCGCGCATCGCCTCCTCGACGCTGCCGCCGTTGAATCCGGCAATCGCCTGGAACTCGTCGAGCGCGACGATCACGCGGCGACCGCGCGACTCGGCCAGCCGGGCGGGCAGCGCGAAGACCTCGGGCGCCAGCCGGGCGACGTCGCGCGCGGAGCGGACGGCGGGGAAGGCGACGGCCAGGCCGGTGCCGCCGTCGCGCCCTTCTTCGAGCCGGACTTCGGGGCGGGTGGCGCCGATCGCTTCGCGGAGCCACGCGAGCGCGCGCGGCAGCTTCGTCTCCGCCGACAGCACCGCGCGGGCGTAGCCTTCCAGGAAGGCGAGATAGGAGCTGTAGCTGCTGACCGTGACCTCCACGGTCAGGCATCCGCGCCGCCCCGCGTCCTCGAGGGCGCGACGGATGAGCGACGACTTGCCGTAGCGGCGGGGGGAGATCAGGAAGACCTTCTGGCCCGCGCGCAGGTCGGCCGAGAGGCGGGCCAGCTCCTCCTCGCGGTCGACGAACGCGCCGGCCGGCACGACCTCGCCGTAGACGAACGGGTTCTCCATGGGCG
Source organism: Vicinamibacterales bacterium (assembly GCA_036381155.1). Lineage (GTDB taxonomy): Bacteria > Acidobacteriota > Vicinamibacteria > Vicinamibacterales > JAENWD01 > JAENWD01. Next base: position 50,851 of record DASVDJ010000013.1, on the reverse strand, counting down.
CACGCTCCCGCGGCAGGCCGGCGGACCAGCCCGACGCGTTACGGAGTATAGCGTAACGGATACGTAAATCAACGTAACGCGAGCTCGTGCCGGACCAGCACGTCCCAGGCCACGCCGGGCAGGTGCCACCAGGCCGCGGCGTCGCCCGGCGACGGCGCCGTGCCGATCGGCGGCTGCAGCCAGACCCGCGCCTCGCCGAGCCGCGCGAGGTCGGGCGGATCGAGCGTCAGCCGGAGCGTGAGGCCTTCTGCGGGGATGCCGACGTATCGCGTGCGCCAGCGCCCGGCCACCGTGACGCCGGGCAGGGACGCGTGGCGGGGCTCGACGCCGTACGGCAGGAGCACGGCGGCAGACGTGCCGGGGGCGTCGGCGAGGATGTCGAGCTCCACCACGGCTCCGGCACTGCTGCCGGGCCTGCGGACGAGGACGGAACCGGCGGGCCCGGGTGATGCCATGCGGCCGGACACCGAGAAGGCGCCGCGCACGACATGGCGGAGCTCGGGGACGTCGAAGCGTCCAGGTACCAGCGAGGGTGTTCCGGCGCCGATGGCGAAGAGCGGCTCGGCCGCGGCGAGCGCGACGTGGCCGTCACCGTCGGGGGTGACGACCTGCGCCATGGAGGCGCGCAGCGGCCGCGAGGGCGTGTAGGCCGGTGCCATGAAAGCCCACGCGAACGAGGCGACAGCCAGGACGGCCAGCGGCCACAGCAGCGCGCGTGTGAAGCGCGAGGGCAGGTCGATCGCCAGCGCAATCCAGGGCGGTGCGAGGAAGATCGCGAAGCCTGCCGTGAGCGCCGGATACACCCAGACCGGCACCAGGACACCGGCCAGCCCGAGCAGCGACGTCAGGAAGGAGAAGAAGAGGGCCGCGTCCCTCGGGAAGAGCATCAGTGTCACCACGGCGGACGCGAGTGCGGCGGCGCGCGCGGCTGATGGCCGGAGCCCGAACGTCGCGATTGGTCCGGCCGCCGCGAGAAGCGGGAGCGCGCAGAGGAATGTCACACGTGGCACGGCCCAGGCCGCGGCAGCCGTCAGCGCGACCCACACCGTCAGTGCCGGCAGCCATACACTGGCAGGCGTCCGCCCCGGACGCCAGGTCTGCGGCAGGACGCCCGACAGCCGCGCCAGCACGGCGACGGATGCGGCGGCGATTGTGACGAGCAGCACGAGCAGCCGTTCCGGGTGCGCGTACCACGGATGGTAGACCTCGCGCACGGCGCGCAGCGTCGCGACGGCCCCGGTCATGGCGGCGAGGACGAGTCCGCCGCTGATGATGGTCCACAGGAGTGTCACGACCGGTGCGCTCGCGCCGCGGCGGCGCCACAGGTCGGCCGCCGAGCGGACCAGGGCAACGGCCCCGAGCGCGACGGCAAGCACGGCGAGGGCGAGATCCACGCGCGGTCCCCACGACAGCGCGGCGAGCCCGCCGAGGTCCGTGTAGCTGGCTTCGTCCGAAGTGCGCCGGGTGATGTCTTCGCGCTCGAGCGCGTCGACGAGGGCCACGATCGTGGCGCCCGCGCTCAGGATGGCGGCGTCCGTCACGCGAGCCGCGCGGTCGAGCCGCGAGTGATACGCGTAGCTGTCGCCGACCGCCGCGACGTTGAGGCCCGGAATGCCGGCGCGACGGAACACCGAGAAATCGGTGTCGTTCGGCATGCGCCGGTAGATCTCGTAGAAGTACGACGCGCCGCGCGGGATCGGCGCGGCACGCGCCCACACGCCGGTCAGCCAGCCGTTGCCCGCTCCGGTCTCGAAGAGCACGACCGGCGCGTCGGCGCCCATGCTGTCGAGATTGACGACGGTCCTGAGCCGCGCGGCGATTTCGGGGTCGTCGAGCAGGGCCGCCGCACCGAGCAGCCCGCTCTCCTCGCTGTCGGTCAGCAGGACGTACACCGACCAGCGGCGCGTGCCGCGGGACGCCAGCACCCGCGCCGCCTCCAGCGCCGAGGCGACGCCGAGCGCGTTGTCTCCGCCGCCCGGCGACTCGGGCACGGAATCGTAGTGCGCGACGATGCCGATGGCGTCGGGGCGATGACCGGGCAGGAGTCCGATGACATTGCGGACGCGCCCCGCAAGGCCGACTTCGGGGCGCCGCGCCTCGGTGTCCTGCACGCGCACGTCGAACCCGGCGCGTTCGAGCGTCTGGACGATGTACGCGCGGGCGGCGGCGTTGGAGTCAGTGCCTGCCGGGCGCGGCCCGATGACGCCGGCGAGCTGGTCGAGGTGCGCGCGGGCGGTGGCGGGAGAGAAGTCGGCGGGCGGCGCGGGCGCACACGCCGCGGCGACGAGCGCCAGTCCGATGGCGAGCTGCACGAGCGGCGCTGGTCGCACGATTCAGCGTACCACGGGGAAACACGGAGGCCGCTGAGGCCGCAGAGGTCACAGAGAATTCTCGGTGCCCTCTGTATCCTCCGAGACCTCTGTGCTCCTACGAATGTTCGGTTGCGGATCTGCCTGGCGGTGGCGGCGGCTTCAACCGCCCGGTATAGATCGCCATCCCCACGACCGCATCGACGCCCATCGCATCGAGGGCGTCGATCTCCTCCTGCGTGGTGATGCCGCCGGCGGCGACGAGCGGGCGCGAGGTTGCCTCACGCACGGCGCGGATGGCCTCGAGGTCGGTGCCCTGCATCAGCCCTTCGCGGTCGACGTGCGTGTAGAGGAACTCGGCGCAGAACGGCTCGAGCTGCCTGACGGCCTCGACCGCCGTGAGCGGCACGGTCTCGCGCCAGCCCTTCACCGCGACGCGCCCGCCCTTCGTGTCGACGGCTGCGATGACGCGCCCGGCGCCGACGGCCTCGGCCAGCCGAGCGGCGAACTCGAGATCGGGACGTCCGTCCTTGAAGAGGGACGACCCGACGATCACGTGCGTCGCGCCCTGATCGAGCACGGTGCGCGCGCGCTCGATCGATCGGATGCCGCCGCCGACGCGGCACGGGCGCCGCGCGCAGACGTACTGCACGAGCGCGTCGTTGTTGCCGGTGCCGATGGCGGCGTCGAGGTCGATCAGCTGCAGCTTCGGATAGGCCTCGAAGCGCCGGAGCCAGCCGTCGAGATCGGCATCCTCGAGCGCCAGGCGCTCTCCCTGTACGAGCTGGACGACTTTGCCGTTGCGGAGGTCGATTGCCGGGATAAGCATGCGTTCGTTCCGGGCCTTGGGCCTTCGGCTTTGGGCCTTGGGCCAGACCGCATCGTAACAAGCGGCCGCTCTCAGTTGCCGGGTTCACAGTCACGCCGCACCGACGCGGCCTGCGAACGGCACCGCGAGCGGGTGGCGCCCGGCGGGGACCCCGTTCCGGCGCGCAGGCGACTCCCGTCGACAACGCGCGTCGTGCCGAGCACCGGAACGGGGTGCCGGGCGACGGGACCCGCGAGCGCCAGGATGTCCTATTGCAAGCGAACCGGTATCCCCGCCTCCTGCAGATGCCGCTTCAGCGCCTCGACGCTGTTCTCCTGGTAATGGAAGATCGACGCGGCCAGCGCGGCGTCGGCGCGGCCGCGCGTGAACACGTCGACGAAGTGCGAGAAGTCGCCCGCGCCCCCCGATGCGATCACCGGGATGTTGACCGCCGACGACACGGCCGCGGTCATCTCGCAGTCGAACCCGGCCTTCGTGCCGTCGCGGTCGATGGATGTCAGCAGGATCTCGCCCGCGCCGCGATCTTCCGCCTCGCGCGCCCACTCCACCGCGTCACGTCCGGCCGCGACCGTCGCGCTCCGCGAGTACACCGCATACCGCGCGTCCTCGCGCTTCGCGTCGATGGCGACAATCACCGCCTGGCTGCCGTACTGGCGCGCGAGCGTCGTGATGAGCGACGGGTCGGCGAGCGCCGCCGAGTTCAGGCTCACCTTGTCCGCCCCCGCCTCCACCACCGCCGCCGCATCGTCCACGCCGCGGATGCCGCCGCCGACGCAGAGCGGGATGAACAGCTCCGCGGCGACGGCGCGGACGGTGCGCGCCATCGCGAGCCGCTTCTCCAGCGTCGCGGTGACGTCGAGAATCACGAGCTCGTCGATGCCCTCGGCGTTGTAGCGGCGTGCGAGTGCGGCCGGATCGCCGGCCGTCCGCAGCCCCTCGAACTGCACGCCCTTGACGACCTGCCCGTCGCGCACGTCCAGGCAGGCGATGATCCGTTTCGCCAGCATCTCAGCGCGTCTCTGCACCCGCACGCGTGGAGACGCGCGCGAGGAAGTTGCGGAGGATCGCGAGCCCGGCCTCACCCGACTTCTCCGGATGGAACTGCACGCCCATGACCTGGCCGGTGTCCACGGCCGCGGCGAACCGCTCGCCGCCGTACTCGGTGGTCGCAGCCGTTGCCGGCGTGACGGGGCAGGCGTAGGAGTGCGTGAAGTAGACGCTGCTGCCGGCCGGCAGGCCGGCGAGCAGGGCGGAGTCCCCCGCCGGCTCCAGCGTGTTCCAGCCGACGTGCGGTACCTTCAGCCGCTCCGGACCGCCGGTGAGCTTCCAGCACCGGCCCTCCAGGAGGCCGAGCCCCGGACAGTCGGGCGCCTCGTCGCTGCCCTCGAAGAGCCACTGCATGCCGAGGCAGATGCCGAAGAGCGGCTGCCCGCGATCGAGCCCGGCGCGGATGGCGGCGTGCCACTCCGATGTCAGCGCCCGCGTCGCTGCAAAGTGGCCGACACCAGGGACGACGACCGCCGACGCGCGCTCAAGGTCACCGGGGGACTGCGGCTGGTACAGCTCCGCACCGAGATGCGCAAACGCCTTGCGCACCGAGGTCAGGTTGCCGGCGCCGTAGTCGATGAGAGCAATGGGCATAACGGTGTAGGAGCCAGGGGCCAGGGACCAGGGACCAGAGGCCGGCCCGAGAGCGCCGCTCGCTAGATCAACCCCTTCGTGCTCGGCAGCATCTTCGCGAGCTGCTTGTCCCTGCTGCACGCCACCCGCAGCGCGCGCGCGAACGCCTTGAACACGGCCTCGACGTGATGGTGGCTCGACCGGCCGTACAGCACCTTCGCGTGCACGTTGGCGCGGGCGCCGATCGCGAACCCGTCGAAGAAGTCGTGAATCAGTTCCGACTGGAGGTCGCCGACCTGGCGCACGCGCAGCTTCAGGTCGACGACCGCATGCGGCCGTCCGCCGAGGTCGAGCGCGACGACGGCCAGCGTCTCGTCCATCGGCATCACGAAGTAGCCGGCGCGGTTGATGCCGCGGCGATCGCCGAGCGCCTTCGACACGGCCTCGCCGAGCGCGATGCCGAGGTCCTCGACGGTGTGGTGCTGGTCGACGTCGAGATCGCCCGTCGCATCGATTTCGAGGTCGAAGGCGCCGTGCCGTGCGAACAGCTCCAGCATGTGGTCGAGGAAGCGGATGCCGGTCCGCACCGAGTACCGCCCGCGCCCCTCGATCGTCAGCGCAAGGCGGATCTGCGTCTCGGTGGTCTGCCGATCGATCACTGCACGCCGCACAGGTACTCCTCCATCGCCGCGATCGCCTGCTCGGTATCGACCACGCGGCCGGTGGTCACGCGGATGCATCCCTCGCATCCGGGGTCCCCGGACTTGTCCCGGATGTAGATACCGCGCTCGCGCAGGTGCGCGACGAGCGGCCCGGCGACGGCCCCGACGCGCGCGAGCACGAAGTTCGCGCCGCTTTCCCAGTACTCGAAGCCGTGCCGCTGGCAGAACGCGTAGAACAGCTCGCGCGACCGCCGGACCTCGTCCACGTACGCCTGGACGTGCGCGGTGTCGACCAGCGCCGCCCGCAGCGCGGCGGCGGCGGCGACGTTGAGGCTGTACGGCGGAATCACCGGGCGCAGCGCCGCGATGACCTCCTGCACGCCGACGAGCGCGCCGGCACGCAGCGCCGCCAGCCCGTGCGCCTTGGCGAACGTCCGCCCGACCACCGTGTTCGGAAGCGTGCCGAGCTCGGGGATCAGCGTGTCGCCGCAGAAGTCGTGGTACGCCTCGTCGACGAACAGCAGCGCCTCCGGCGGCAGCGCGCGCGCGACGGCGCGCAGATCCGCGTTCGCGATGCGCACCCCGGTCGGATTGTTCGGGCTCGTCACGTAGACCACGCGCGTGCGCGGCGTGATCGCGGCAATCGTCGCGTCGACAGGGAAGCGGAAATCCGGCTGCGGGGGTACCCGGACCACCGACGCGCCGCACGCCGCCGCGCTGATGGCGTACATGTCGAACGTCGGCTCGACGATCACCGCCTCAGGCGGACCGTCAGCCGGCCGGCGCTGGAGCGCGAGCACCGCGGCGATGAAGATCCCCTCGTCCAGGCCGTTCGTCAGCAGCAGGCACGACTCGGGCACGCCGAGATACGCCGCGGTCTCGCGCGACACCTCGTCGTACTCGGGATAGAACGCGAGCTGCTCGGGCGTCAGCGCGCGCAGCGCCTCGAGGACGCGCGGCGACGGGCCGCCGGTGTTCTCGTTCAGGTGCAGGCGCAGGCCGCCTGGTCCGGTCCGTGGACGCTGGTATTCCTGCATCACGCGATCCGCGTCTCGATCGACGCCGCGTGCGCCGTCAGCCCTTCCGCGCGCGCGAGCGTGCTGACGACCGGCGCGAGGCGCCGGAGCCCCGGGGCCGTCATGCGCTGGACGGTGACGACCCGCACGAAGTCATTCGCGTGCAGCCCGCCGCGATACCGTGCGGCGCCGCCGGTGGGCAGCACGTGGTTCGCGCCGATGGCGTAGTCGCCGGCCACCTGGGCGGTGTGCGGGCCGATGAAGATCGAGCCGGCACACGTCACCGCCTCCGCCGTCGCGTCATCGTCCACGACGAGATGCTCCGGCGCCATCCGGTTGGCCAGCTCGATCGCCTCCCGCATCGACCGCGAGACGATGATGCCGCCGTTCGTCGCGAGCGCCTTCGCGGCCGGTCCCGTGGACGGCAGCTGGCGCGCGACCTCGGCCGCGACCGCCCGGGCCAGGTGCATCCGCGGCGTGATCAGCACGGCGCGGGCATCCGGATCGTGCTCCGCCTGGGCGATCAGATCGGCGGCCAGCCACGCCGGCCGGCCCGTGCTCGAGAGGATCAGGATCTCGCTCGGGCCGGCATGCATGTCGATGCCGCACTCGCGCGAGACGTACCGCTTCGCGGCGGCGACGTAGCGGTTGCCGGGTCCGACCACGCGGTCGACGCGCGGGATGGTCTCCGTGCCGATGGCGAGCGCGGCGACGGCATGCGCCCCGCCGAGCCGGAACAGCCTCGTCGCGCCGGCCAGGTCCGCGGCCGCGAAGATCATCGGATCAGGGCTCGGACAGCAGACGATGATCTCGCGGACGCCGGCCACGCGCGCGGGGATGGCGGTCATCAGCAGCGAGGAGGGCAGCGGATAGCGTCCCCCCGGCACGTAGCAGCCGACGCGATCGAGCGGCGTCACGCGCTGCTCCACCGTGATGCCCGGCGCAATCCGCACGCGGAACGGCTTCGTCAGCTGCGCCTCGGCCACGCGGGCGATGTTGACCGCGGCAGCCGCCAGCGCCTCACGGACGTCGGCGGAGGCCTGCTTCGCCAGCCGCTTCCACTGCGATCGCGGGACCTCGAACGGCGGCTCCGCGCGGTCGAGCTCGCGCGCGAACCGCGCGACTGCACCGTCGCCTCCCTTCCGCACGGCTTCGACGATGCGGATCGCGGCGCGATCGGCGGCGACGTCGCCGGCGCGGCGCGGCGAGAGCAGCGCGGCGACCGCCGCGGTGTCGGTCGACTGGATGACGGCAATGGGACCAGGAGGGCCGCCCTTCAGGGCGGCTGTGGGCGTAGTCACGAGATGCTCCGGCTACACGACGATCTTGTTCAGCGGGTACTCGACGATGCCGTGCCCGCCAGCCTGCCTGAGACGCGGAATCAGGTCGCGGACCGTGCGCTCCTCGATGATCGTGTTCACCGCGACCCAGCCGTTCTCGGCGAGCGGCGAGATCGTCGGGCGCTGCAGCGCCGGCAGCAGCGCCAGCACGGCCTGCAGGTTCTCCTGCTCGACGTTCAGCATCAGGCCGACGCGTCCCTGCGCGTGGATGGCCGCCTGCAGCAGCAGCGCGATGTTCTCGATCTTGGTCCGCTTCCACGCATCGTCCAGCGCGGAGCGGTTCGCGATGAGCTGGGTGTTGGACTCCATGATCGTCTCGATGATCCGGAGCCGGTTCGCCCGCAGCGTGGAGCCGGTCTCGGTCGCCTCGACGATGGCGTCGGCGAGCACCGGCGGCTTCACCTCGGTTGCGCCCCACGAGAACTCGACCTCGACCGGAATCTTCCGCTCCTCGAAGTAGGCCCGGGTGACCCGCACCAGCTCCGTCGCAATCGTCTTGCCGCGGAGGTCGTCGGCCTTCCGGTACGGCGAGTCTTCCGGCACGGCCAGCACCCAGCGCACCTTGCCGAAGCTCTGCTTGGAGTAGACCAGGTCGCAGACCGTGCGGATCGCGTCCTCTTCCGGGTGGCCGACCTGGTGCTCGCGGATCCAGTCGAGGCCGGTCAGGCCGGCGTCGATGACGCCGCCGGCGACGTAGCGTGCCATCTCCTGGGCGCGGATCAGCATGCACTCGATCTCGGGATCGTCGACGGACGGGAAGTACGAGCGCGAGCTGACGTAGATCGTGAAGCCCGCGCGCGCGAACAGCTGGACCGTCGCGTCCTGCAGCGACCCTTTGGGAATGCCAAGCTTCAGCACGGCCATGTCACTGTTCCTCCGCGGTAGCGGCGCCGGCGTCGAGGCGGCGGAAGAAGCACGTCCGCTCGCCCGTGTGGCAGACGTTGCCGTCGCCCAGCCGCCGGACGCGGACGAGGACCGTGTCCTCGTCGCAGTCGACGAGCAGGTCCACGACCTGGAGCCGGTTTCCTGACGTTTCCCCCTTCATCCAGAGCGTGTTGCGGCTGCGGCTGAAGAACGTCGCGAACCCGGTCTCGCGCGTCCGCGCGAGCGCCGCGTCGTTCATGAACCCGACCATCAACACCTCGTTGGTCCCCGCGTCCTGGACGACGGCGGGGACGAGTCCCTGCAGTTTGCTGAAATCCACGAGCGTGCCCCGGCAAAAAAAAACCCCGCCGGTGCCGGCGGGGTTGCGCATTACCCGAATCCGTTGTCGGCCGCGATCTCAGCTCCCCGACACACAGCGCACCCCCGCCCGGCCCGAGGCCAGGTGATGGAGATGGTGCGCGTGGTGGAACCGGACGGCCATGACTGACCTCTGAGGCTAGCGCACGGCGCGCGGACATGTCAAATTACACGCCGTGTCGCGCCTCGTTCGCGTCCGCCTCCTGGTGGCCGGGGCCGTCTGCGCCCTGATGGCCGCCGCGGGCTGCCGGGGCGAGCCCGGGCAGGCGCCCCTCCGCGTGTCTGCCGCCGTCAGCCTGACGGACGCCCTTGCGCAGGCCGCGGAGGCGTTCGAGCAAGCCACCGGACGTCGGGTCGCCGTCAGCGCCGCCGCGTCGAACATCCTCGCCCAGCAGCTGATCGAGGGGGCACGCGCCGATCTGTTCATCAGCGCCGACGAGCGCCAGATGCAGCGGGTCGTCGACGCGGGGCTCGTCGACGGCCCGGCGGTCCCGCTCTGGCGCAACCAGCTCGTCGTGATCATGCCGGCGGGCACCGCAGTGGAAGGGCCGATGCCGGCTGCCCTGGCGTCTCCCGGCGTGCGGCGCATCGCGATTGGCGATCCGGCGGGTGTGCCGGCCGGCGTGTACGCGCGCGACTGGTTGATGCGTGTGAATCTGTGGCGTGAGATCGAGGATCGGATCGTCCCGTCCGCCAGCGTGCGCGCCGCGCTCGCGGCCGTCGCGTCCGGCAACGCCGACGCCGGCATCGTCTACCGGACGGACGCGATGATCCAGGCCGGCGTGACCACGGTGTACGAAGTCACCGGCGACGACGCGCCGGCGATTGTCTATCCCGCCGCGGTGCCGGCGAGCGCGAGCGATCCGGAGACGGCGCGGCGGCTGCTCGCGTTTCTCCGAGACGACGAGCGGGCGCGCGACGCATTCGCGCGCGCGGGATTCATCCTGCCCGACCCGGCCCCCCGATGACCGTCGAGCACATCCAGATCGTCGTCCTGACGCTCGCCATCGGGCTCGGCGCGACGGTGCTCATGCTCCCGCCCGGCCTCGCGCTGTCGTGGTGGCTCGCGCGCAGCCGTTCGCGCCTGGTGCCCGTGGTCGAGACCGCCGTGGCGCTGCCGCTCGTGCTGCCGCCGGTCGCGACCGGCTACCTGCTCCTTCGGCTGCTGGGCCGGCGGGGGCCGCTCGGCGCATGGCTCGACACCGCCGGCATCGAGGTCATCTTCACGTGGAAGGCGGTGCTCGTGGCGATGGTCGTGATGGGGCTCCCGCTGCTCGTGCGCACGGCGCGCACGGGGTTCGAGCAGAACACGCGCCGCTTCGAGCAGATTGCCGAGACGCTCGGTGCCGGACCGTGGCGCGTCTTCTTCACGATCAGCCTGCCCCTTGCGCGGCGCGCGGTGCTCGCCGGGCTGCTGCTGGCGTTCGCGCGCGCGCTCGGCGAGTTCGGCGCGACGATCGTGGTGGCGGGCAGTCTGCCGGGTGAGACGCGGACGATCGCCGTCGCGCTGTACGGATATCTCGAGACCGGCCGGGATGCCGATGCGGTGGCGCTGGCGCTCACGTCCCTCGCGATCGCGCTGCTGGCGGTCTGGGGCTCCAACCGGCTCGTGCGGGAGAGCGCATGACGGCGGCGTCTCCAGCCGCGCTGGTGCTGCAGATCGCGCTGCGGCAGGGCGCCTTCACCATGGAACTCGGCTGGAGCGGGCACGTGTCGCTGCTCGGTCTGTTCGGCCCCTCCGGCTCGGGCAAGACGACCGTGCTCGAAGTGATCGCGGGCCTCCGGCATCCCGCGACCGGGCGTGTGGTCTTCGGCGATCGCGTGCTGCTCGACACGGCCGCGGGGCGCTGGCTGCCGCCGCGCCGCCGCGGCGTCGGCTACGTGCCGCAGGAGGGGGCGCTCTTCCCGCACCTCACCGTGCGCGACAACGTGCTCTACGGGTCGCGGCGCGGCCGCAGCCGTCCGCCGCTCGACGAGGTGATGACGATGCTCGAGATCGGCGGGCTGGTCGAGCGCAGCGTGGCCGGGCTGTCGGGAGGCGAGCGCCAGCGGGTCGCGCTCGCGCGCGCGCTGCTGTCCTCGCCCTCGCTGCTGCTGCTCGACGAGCCGCTGTCGGCCGTGGACGTGCCGCGGCGGCGGCGCATCATGGAGCGTCTGACCGGATGGCTCGCCCGGAAGCGGCTGCCCGCCATCCACGTCTCGCACGACGCGTCGGAGCTTGCCGGGGCGGATCGGGTGCTCGTGCTCGGCGAAGGACGGCTGATGGCCGAAGGGACGCCGGATGACGTCCTCTGAGGTCCGCCACCCCAATCGGCAAACCCGCCATCCGATGAAGGTCCTCCGCCTGATCGCTCGGCTCAATGTCGGCGGTCCCGCCCGGCACGTGGCGATCCTGCAGGAGGGGTTGGCGCGCCGCGGCTGGGACGGGCTGCTCGTGCACGGACCCGTGGACGAGGGGGAAGCCAGCCTGGAGCCGGAGCTCGTGTCGCGCGGCATCCGGATGCGCGGGCTTCAGGTACTCTGGCGACGCATCCGTCCGTGGCGCGACGTGCTGGCGTTCGTCGCGATCTGCCGGCTGGTCTTCACGTGGAAGCCGGACATCATCCACACGCACACGGCGAAGACGGCGCCATCGGCCGGGTGGTCGCGCTTCTCTACAACCTCACGCGCCGCCGGGCCGGGCGCTGCGGCGTGGTCCACACGTTTCACGGCCATCTGCTGCACGGGTACTTCGGAACCGCCGGCAGCTGGTGCGTGCGGCAGGTCGAACGTGTGCTGGCCCGCCTCGCCGATCGCGTCGTCGTGCTCTCGGAACGTCAGCGCCACGATCTCGTCGAGACGTATCGCGTCATCCCGCGTGAGCGCGTGGCCATCGTCCCGCTCGGTCTCGAGCTCGACCGCTACGCCGCCCTTCCGCCGCCGGGGCCGGAGGCGCGAACCCAGATCGGCCTGCCGCCGGATGCCGTCGTCATCAGCCTGATCGGACGGCTGGTCCGGATCAAGCGGCCGCTCCTGGCGATCGAGGCATTCGAATGGATCGCGGCCGTTCACCCGAATGCCGTGCTGCTCGTCGCCGGTGACGGGCCGCTCCGGCCCGAGGTCGAGGCCGACGTCCGCCGCCGCAATCTCGTATCACGTGTGGTACTTGCCGGCTGGCGGCACGACCTGCCGCCAGTTCACGCAGCGACCGACATCGTGCTGCTCACGTCGGTGAACGAGGGCACGCCGCTCGCGATCAGCGAAGGCATGGCCGCTGCGCGGGCGGTCGTGGCCACGGCAGTCGGCGGCGTACCTGATCTCATCCGCCACGCCGAAACGGGGCTGCTGGTTCCGGACGGGGACGCCGCGCCGATCGCGGGAGCGCTCGATCGGCTGATCGCGTCCCCGGCACTCCGTGCGCGTCTGGGAGCTGCGGCACGCCGACACGCCACGGCACACCATTCCGCAGAACGGCTCGTCGCAGATATCGACGCCTTGTACGCGCAGGTGCTGGTGAGCAGAGGCCGGGTACGCGCCGGCGCGGCGGTCGAAACCGCGCCGGCCGAACGGGCGGGCGTGGGACCGCTGCTCGACAGCTGAGCGAACGACGACCGATCAACCGGCGAGCGAGCGGCGTGCCCGCAGGTCTCAGGCCTGTGGCGGTTGCTGCTCGGCCCGCGGCGGTGCTGGCGGCGGAGGAGGTGCCACTGCAGGACCCTCCGGGACCACGGCCGGGGGCGCAGGTGGTGCCGGCGGAACCGCCCCGGGCGCGACGATCGGTGCCGGCGGGACGGGCACCGCGGGTGCAACCATCGGCGCCGGTGGGACGGGCACTGCGGGCGCAACCTCCGGCGCAGGTGGAACGTCCGGCGCCGGCGGAACGGCCACGCCCTCCGGGAACTCCGGCGGCGGCGGGACCTCAATCGCCGGTGGCGCGGGTGGTGCCGGCGCGAGCTCGGGCTTGTCGGAGGAACGGCGCGGCTTGCGCGGAGTCTTCGGGCCACCCTCGATGCCGCCGCCGACGCCGCCCGGCACGCCGTCTTCGACGCCACCCGGCACGCCGCCTTTGACGCCGTCACTCGCGCCGGGATGTCCGGAAGGCACCCGACGCGACCGCTGTGCCTCGCGCTGCGCCTCAGTCGCGGCGCGCCGTGCGGCTCGTTCTGCCTCGTGAGCGATCTCCCGTGCCTTCATCCGGGCGTCGCGCGCGAGCTTGTGCGTCTGCCGGACCAGCTCCCTGATCTCGGGGCGGTTGGCGTACTCGGCCTGCATCCTCGCGCGCGCTTCCGCTGTCGCGCGTCGTGCCTCCCGCAACGCGAGCCGGTACTGCTCCATGGCCTCGGCTCTCGCGCGATGCGCTTCTTCGAGCGCGCGCCGGTACTCCTTCATCGCCGCCTCGGCGGCACGATGGGCCTCCTCGATTGCCTTCCGGGCGTGAGCCAGCGCCTCTCGACGGGCCGCCTCCGCCACGGCCTGCGCCTGTGCCCGCGCGCGCTCCCGCTCGCGTTCGTCTTCGCTGGCGGCCGATCCCGTCGCTGCGGGCGGCTGAACATCACGCCGGGGGGTGCGGGTTTGGGGCGCCGGGCTCGGGGAAGGCGCAGGCGAGGGTGAGGGCTGCGGCGCCGCGGACGCTTCCTTGATCGGCGCGGGGGCAACTTTTTCAGGCTGCTGGTGTGCGAGCGCGCCGGAGGGCCAGAATCCCGCGAGGTCATCGAGCAGGCTCGTCGCACCCGCGCCGGACACCATGAGCGCGGTCAGCGCCGCGACCACCCAGTGCGACGTCGACACGTGGCGCGGCGGCGCGGCGCCGAGCAGGCGTCGGATGCGCGCGACCAGGGATCCGCCGCTGGCCGCGAGCGCCAGCGCGACGCGATCGTGCCGGAACGATTCGATGGCCGTCAGCGCCCGCGCGTACGCGATGCGATCGCCGCAGGCAGCCACCGCCAGATCATCGCAGCAGTGCTCGCGCTCGACGCGTATCGTGTGCGACACCCACCACACCGCCGGGTGATAGAAGAGCAGCGTCTCGACCACGGCCTGGAGCAGGTTCACCAGGTAGTCGTGACGGCGGACGTGCGCGAGCTCGTGAGCCAGCACGGCTTCCAGCTGATGGACGGGGAGGCCCGCGACGACCGCTGCCGGCACCAGCAGCACCGGGCGCAGCCAGCCGACGACGAGCGGAACCTGAACACGCGTCGAGACGAGCAGATGAACGGCACGCGACAGGCCGATTCGCCGCGCGATCGCGCGGGCCGACGCGACGAGCGATTCGGGCGCGGGCTGCGTACCCGCGAGCACCAGCCGGCGCGCGTGCCACCATCCTCCCGCGAGCCGGATGGCGCAGACGAGCACGCCAATCCCCCACGCGACGACGAGCAGCGGCAGGACACGACTGTGCGCCGGCACCGGCGCTGCGGTGTGTAGTTCGACCCCAGACTCGTCAGCGCGCACCGATGCCGTGCGCGCCTGGGAATCCGCGGCGGCGACCGATGGCACAGGAGCAGGTGTCTGCGTGCCGGCGATCTGCACGGCGGTCAGCAGCGGCGCGGCGAGCATCGCGGCCAGCGTGACGCAGCCGGCCACGTAGCGGAGCCGGACGAACGGCTGCGGGACGAGCAGCCGGAAGAGGCCCAGCGCGGCGGCGAGCAGCATCCCCTGCCACACGAAGTGCACCAGGCTCCAGCCGATGACGTGGGTGACCGCGGTCCAGTTCACGGGACTCATCGTCTGTCTCCTTCGTACTCGTCCAGCAGCCGCCGGATTTCGGCGAGCTCCTCGGGGGTTGCCTTGCGCGTGGAGAGCGCGCGCTGCACGAGCTGCATGGCGGAACCACCGAACGCGCGCTCGAGCAGATCGCTCACGAGCAGCCCCTGCGTCTCGGCCTCTCCGTACCGCGCCCGATACACGTGCGAGCGGTCGGACTCGTCGCGGACGAGCAGCCCCTTGTCGGTCATGATCTGCATGAGCTTGAGAACGGTCGTGTAGCCGATGTCCCGCTCGGCGCTCAGGCTCTCGAGCACCTGGCGCACGGTACTGGGACCGCGCGCCCAGAGGATCCGCAGGATCGAGAGCTCGGCGTCGGTCGGACGCGGAGGAGTTGCCATGGGTCCGATCCTACGACGACTTTCGTAGATGTCAACGAAAATCTTCGTACACACGAGCCGGGTGGCCTCTGGCCGGGGGGCGCGAGGCTGGAAGAGGCCCGGGATCGGTCAGTCAGCCTCGCTCGGCGACGAACGCCTCGGCCTCGATCTCGACGAGGATCTCCGGCGCGATCAGGCGGGAGACCTCGACCATGCTCGTGGCCGGCCGGATCCTGCCGAAGACCGCCCCGTGCTCCCGGCCGACCGTCTCCCACGCGCTGATGTCGGTGACGTAGATGCGGGTGCGCACGACGTCCTCCAGCCGGGCGCCGGCGCGGGCGAGCGCCTGCTCGATGTTCCGGAGGATCTGTCGGGTCTGCGCGGCCGGATCGCCGATGCCGACGATGCGCCCGTCGGGACCGGTGGCGGTGGTCCCTGACACGAAGACGTGCGGGCCGATCCGCACCGCGCGCGAGTAGCCGACGATCGGCTCCCAGGTCGTGCCGCTCGCGATGTTCCGGCGATCCGCCATGCTTGGTCCTCCAATCAAACCCGCCGCCGCGGGCTATAATGCGGCCCATGCCGCGCGCAGCCCGCTTCGCGCTCCTCGTGCTGGCGCTCGCCCTGCTTCCCGCCCTGCCGGCGCTGCCGGCGCAGGACTCACAAAGAGAGCCGGCGACGACCGTGCGCGGTGAGGTGGTGGATGTCCTCTGCTACCGCTCCGACACGAGCCACCGCGGCGACGTGCACGTGGACTGCGCGCTGAGCTGCGCGCGCAAGGGGGCCGTGCTCGGCATCCTGACCGACACCGGTGACGTCTACGTCATCACGGGCGAGTACACCACCGAGGCGAACCGCAGGCTGATACCCTTCGTCGGCCGCATGGTGGTCGCCAGCGGCGTGACAGGTGAGGCGAAAGACACGCGGACGATCCGCGTCACCGACATCGTCCCGGCGGAGCAGGCCGATCAGTCGTCGACCGACTGGCGCTCGGCGCCTCAACGTCCCCGGCGCTACACGTCCTCGAACAGCGTCCGGATCTCCGGCGCCTGCAGCTCGCGCGTGGTCTTCTCCACGACCTCGACGGTGGGGATCTCCTCGCCCGCAGCCGCGCCGAGCTCGCGGAACCGGCGCGCGGTGACGAGCACGCGCGACTCCATCGAGCCGACACTGCGGTTGTACGCGTCGACGGCCTTGTCGAGCCCCCGCCGGATGTCGTCGAAGTGCGTGGCGAGCACCAGCAGCCGCGAGTACAGCTCCCGCCCGAGCTCGGAGATCTGCTGCGCGTTGGCCTGAATCCGCTCCTGCCGCCAGCCGTACGACACGGCCTTCAGCAGCGCAATCAGCGTGGTGGGGCTCGCCAGGACGACCCGGTTCGCGATGCCGTGCTCGATGAGCAGCGGGTCCTGCGCCAGCGCCGCGCTGAAGAACGCCTCGCCCGGCAGGAACATCACGACGAACTCCGGCGTGTCCTCCAGCTGATTCCAGTACGCCTTGCTGCCGAGGCGCTGCAGGTGATCCCGGACCTGGCGCGCATGCTCCGCCATCAGCGCGGCGCGCTGCGAGTCGTCCTGCGCGTCGACGGCGTCGAAATACGCGGCGAGCGGCGCCTTCGCATCGACGATCACCCGCTTGCCGCCGGGGAGGCGGACGATCAGGTCCGGGCGGATCCGTCCGTCTTCGGTGGACACCGTCTCCTGTTCGACGAAGTCGGTGTGCTCCACCATGCCGGCGAGCTCGACCACCTGCCGCAGCTGCACCTCTCCCCAGTGTCCGCGCACGTGGGGCTGCCTCAGCGCGCGCACCAGGCGACCCGTCTCGCCCTGCAGCGAGCTGAGCCCCGCGCCGAGCTGCTTCAGCTGCTCGACGAGCGACGCGGTGGTCGCGATCCGATCCTTCTCGACCTCGGTGAGCCGCTGGTCGACCTTCGAGAGCGCCTGGGCGATCGGCGTGACGAGATCGGCGATCGCCTGCTGCCGCCGCTCGAGATCCCCCTTCGCCTGCTCCTGCGTGCGCTCGAGCGCCGCGCGCGAGAGCGCGGCCAGCGACTCGCTGTTCGCCTGCAGCGCCTCCGACGCCATAGACCGGAACGCCTCGCGCAAAGCGCCTTCGGCGCGCGTCAGGAGGTCCTGCCGCTCGGCCGCGGCCTGCACCTGCGCCTCGAGCGACGCAATCTGCGCGGCATGCTGCGCCGCCGCCTCCGCCAGCTTGCGGGCGGCCGCCTGGCGCAGAATCAGCCAGACGACGAGAGCGCCGGCGGCGAAGCCGAGGAGGGCGGCGAGTGCGGTCGGAAGCACGCGGGAATTGTACGACGCGCCGGGACAGGAAAGGTCCCGGCGCGCCGCCGGACAACGCCGGCTACCACATCAGACCGACGCCGATCGTGCCGCGCCAGAACGACAGCTTGTCGCTGGTGATGTCGAAGTCGTCGAACCCTTCGTAGTCGAAGGCACGGAAGTAGCGCACGTCCGCGCGGACGGTGAAACCGCCGCCTCCCATGAACGCGCCAATCCCGCCGTTCCATCCGAGGCTGTTCTTCGCCTCGTCGAGATCGAGCAGGTCGTCCTGCACGTTCGTCCGGATCACGCCGGCGCCGAGCGCCAGGTAGGGCGCGAAGCCGCTGCGGCGCCCGCCGAGGAGGAAGTTCGCCATCGCCGTGACGACCTTGCCGTCAACGCCCGCCTCCTCGACGCTGTAGAACTTCGGCGTGTACCCGAAATCGAGCTCGAACCCGCCGTTCTGGCCGATGTAGCCGATGGCCGCGCCGTAGATCGTGCTCCGCTCGGTGGTGTCGCCGGCGAAGTTCACGCCGAGGTACGGGTTGATGAAGCCATCCGCCGAGGCGGCCGCCGGCATCGAGAGCAGAACGAGCGAACAGATCAGCGCAAGTCGGGATGTCGTCTTCACTCAGCACTCTCCAATCCGCTGGGGAATTCCCGGCGCGTCCGTCAGGGACGCGGAAAACCTGAACGTCGTGCCGGCAGCACGCTGCCGCACCGCTGACGGATCACAGCGAGCGCGCGGCGTCGGCCAGCAGCTCCCAGGCGCGCCGCACGTGCCGCTCCTCGGTCCGCAGATTGCCGATCGCGAGCCGCAGCGCGTAGCGGCCGTCGAGCCGCGTGTGCGAGAGGAACACCTCGCCGGACGCGTTGACCGCGTCGAGAATCGCGGCGTTGTGCCGCTCGAGGGCCGCCTCGTCGCTCAGGCCCGGTGGCACGTGACGGAAGCACACCACGCTGAACGGCACCGGCGCCATCCGCTCCCACCGCGGGGCATCGTCGACCCAGCCGGCGAAGCGGCGCGCCAGATCGACATGATGCAACAGCCGGGCCCGGATGCCCTCGGCTCCGAAGTAGCGGAGCAGCATCCAGAGCTTCAGCGCGCGAAAACGCCGTCCGAGCTGGATGCCGGTGTCCATCAGGTTCTTCACCGGCGCCGCTTCAGTGGTCTGCAGGTAGTCGGGCACCAGCGAGAACGCCTGGCGGAGCACGGACATCCGTCGGCAGTACAGCACCGACAGATCGAACGGCGTGAACAGCCATTTGTGAGGATTGACGACGAAACTGTCCGCGCGGCCGCTGCCCTCGAACAGCGGACGCCAGGCCGGCAGCATCGCCATGACGCCGGCGTAGGCCGCGTCGACGTGCAGCCACACGTTCTCGCGTTCGCACACGTCCGCGATGGCGTTCACGGGGTCGACGGCCGTCGACGAGGTCGTCCCGACCGTGGCGACCACGGCGAGCGGCTGGAACCCGGCGGCACGATGGGCCGCGATCGCGTCGGCCAGGCATTCGGCACGCATGGCATGCGCGTCGTCCACCGGCACCCGGTGAATCGCCTCCTGGCCGAATCCGAGCAGCATGACGGCCTTGTCGACGGACGAGTGCGTGTGCGCGGATACGTAGATGCGCACGGGCCGGAGATCCGCGCGGCCGTACGCGCCCCGCGTGCGGACGTCGGGCATCGCCGCCTCGCGCGCGGCGGCGAGCGCGTGGAGCACCGACACCGACGCGGTGTCGTAGATGACTCCCTCGAACTCCGGCGGCAGATCCAGCAGCCCGCGCAGCCAGCCGAGCGCGACCTCTTCCAGCTCCGTCGCGGCCGGCGACGTCCGCCACAGCATGGCCTGGACGTTCAGCCCGGCGGCCAGCATCTCGGCGAGCACGCCCGGCCCGCTGCCGGTGATCGCGAAGTAGGCGAAGAATCCCGGATGGTTCCAGTGCGTCAGCCCGGGGACGATCAGACGCTCGAAGTCCTCGAAGATCGCCGAGAACGGCTCGCCGACGGCGGGTGCCTCGGAAGGCAGCGCGCGAATCAGATCGCCGGGAGCGGAACGGGAGAGAACCGGGAAGCGCTCCGGGTACGCGAAGTACGCCGCCAGCCAGTCGACGATGTGGTGACCGGCGCGCCGGAACTCCTCGACCGGCATGTCGCCGGCGGGACGCGCGCCAGCGGCTTCGTCGCCCATCAGTTGGCGCGCGCCTTCAGATACTCGAGCGCGAACGCCTTCAGCTTCGGGCTCCGCAGCCCGATGCGTTCGGCTTCCGCAATCGCCTGGTCTTCGGGCCAGCCGTCGACCGCGACCCGCTTGACCAGCCACAGCATGCCGACGCGGTTCGCCGACGCGCAGTGGATGAAGACGGGCGAGACGTCCGGCTCGCGCAGGATCGCGAGGAAGCGATCGACCAGCTCGCTGGAGAGGGCATTGGAATCCACCGGCAGGTGGATGTATCGCAGGCCAACCGCCTCCGCGGCGCGGCGTCCCGCGTCGATGTCGGCGCCCTCTTCCGTCGCGAGGCGCAGGTTGATCACGCTGCGGAACCCCTCGCTCCTGATCGCGGGCATGGCCTCGGCAGGCGTCGCGCCGGCGCAGGCGAACGTCGCGTCGACCCTCGTGTAGTTCGACACGCCGCCCGGCGCCGGGTCGGCGGCGAGGGGGAGCAGCAATACGGGCGCGGCGAGCAACGCGAGCACGAGCAGCGAGAGACGCATGGGAGCTCCAGTCCGGACTCTCCGCGATGGTACCGCCGCGCGCGCTGGAAGGGAAGCGACCCGGCCCGCACGCGCGCGGGCCGGGCCGTCAGGTCGCGACGGTCAGTTGCTCTCGACGGTCACGGTAACAGGCGACAGAACCTTGATGGTCAGCGGCGAGCCCTCCAGGAACTGCGCCGGACGCCGGCCACCCGCCATGACAGCGGCCGTCCCGCCGGCTGCGCCGACGGCGCCGCCGATGGCCGCTCCCTTGCCGCCGCCGAGGATCGCCCCGAGGATCGCGCCGCCAATCGCGCCGCCGCCGACCTTGGCTGCGCTGGCGTTGGCGGGCGAGGGGCCATCCCGATACACCGTCTCGGTCTGGAGCGGCACCGTGGTGCCGTCCGTCAGGACGAGCGTGTGGAAGCGCACGCCGAGCCGCGCGCGCTCCTTCATCTTGCCGCCGCGCTCCACGAGGGTCACCGACCCGACGACGCGCGAGCCGGCCGGAATGACCACCCGGCCGCCGCTGCGCACGTCGCGCGAGACGCGGGCCTCCACGCGATCTTCGATCTCCGCCGTCTCGCTGGAGACGGTCGTCCCGAGCTCGAGCCCGATCACGGCATCGGCAGGCACGGTGAGCTCTTCGAAGCGCGGTGCGGGAGGCAGCGGCTCCACGGGCTGGACCGGGCGGTCCGCGGCACCGGCCGTCCGCGACGTGTCAGGCGAATCCGGCCACGCGCCGGCAGGAGGCAGGGATGCATCGGCGCGAACGGATTCGGCCGCCGGCGGCGCGGGCTGGCGACGCGCCGGCTCGGGGCGCGGTGCCGGCCTGACGGGCTCTTCGCGTTTCGTAACGCTGCGGCGCGGGGCCGGCGCGGGCGCCGACGCCTCCCGCCGCGCGACGCGAGGCGCCGGTTCCGGCTCCGGCTTCGCCGGCGCAACCGGGGTTTCGACGGCCGGTGGCGGTGTCTCCTCCAGCACGGCCTCGGTGGTCTCGACCGCCGGACCGGGCAGCACCGCAGCCCCGGCGGCCTCGGGGGCCGGCGCGGGGGCCTGCCGCGACGCGATGAACGCGCCCGCGCCCGCGGCGCCGACGAGCGCGGCGACGGCCGCCGCGGCCACGACGAGTCTGTTGGTGAACATCGCGAAACTCCTCGCCCTCCGGGACAGCAATTGACGTGCCGTCAGCCGCGGTGGCCGTTGCCTCGCAAGTAGCGCGTTGGCAGCAAGATACATGAACCTCAAGCCTGCCGCCCTGTCCTGAGTTCAGGGCGGCCGCTGTCCTCGCCCGGCGAATGTGCGCGACGGCCCCGCCGGATTCTCCGCGGCCGCGCTCTGGTGCGCGCGTTGCATTGCCGGGAAGACGGGAGAAAAATAGGAGTAGCGCTCATGACCTTGCTGCTGTTCAGGACAGCCCGCCGGTTGGCGACCGCCGTCGCGGTCGTCGCCGCGAGCCTACTCCCCGCGACGGCTGCCGCCGTGACGACGGGCGAGCTCGTCGAGCTGCGGCGGGCCGGGTTGGGCGACGAGGTGCTCATCGCGTTGATCGAGTCGACGGGCGTGCCGTCGCCCGTCGACGCCGACGAAGCGATTCGGCTGAAGCAGGCCGGTCTGAGCGACGCCGTGATTGCCGCCGCCGTTCGGGCGTCGACGCCGCAGCCGGATCCCGCCGCGTCCGACGCGGACCCCGCGCCGAACGTCGCGGTGATCGGCGCCGCCCCTGAACCGCCCGCAGTCATCGAACGCGAGGTCGTCTACATCCCCTGGCTGGTGCCGGTTCCGAAGCGGCCTGTGTCGCCGCGTCCGGCGAAGCCGTATCTCGACGGCGATCGCGGGTTCGGCCGCTTCATCAACGACGGCACGGCCCTGCCGCCCCCAGAGACCGTACGCGACCGGCGCAAGTGATGCCGTTCGCACCATCCCGCTCGTGAGTCACGTTCTCGTCATCGGTGGAGGCATCATCGGCTGCGCGGCCGCGTGGGAGCTCACGCGCCGCGGTGCCAGGGTGACGCTCGCCGAGCCCCGTCCGATCGCCGGCGGCGCCAGCCAGGCGTCGGCCGGCATGCTCGCCCCCCACACCGAAGGTCGCCACGACGCCTCGATGCACGCGCTGGGGCTCCGCAGTCTCGCGATGTACGACGACTTCGTCGCGACGCTGCGCGACGAAGGGCAGCAGTTCATCTACTCCCGCACGGGTTCGCTCGACATCGCCCTCACGGACGAAGACGCGCGACAGCTCGAGATGATCGCCAGGAACGCGGCGCCCGACACCGGCTGCGAGTTCATCGATGCCGGCGGGGTGCGCTCGCTCGAGCCGGCGGTCACCCGCAAGGCCCGCGGCGGGCTCCGCATTCCCTCCCACGGCTTCGTCGACGTCGTCGGGCTGGTGCGCGGCCTCTGGACGTCGGCCTCGCGGCGCGGCGCGCGCCTCGAGCCGTCGCCGGTGCGCGGCGTGGAGCCGTCAAAGGGCAGCGTGCGCGCCGTCCTCGACGCCGGCCAGCAGGAGTACACGCACGTGGTGGTCGCCGCCGGCGCATGGGCCGGCACCATCGACATCGCCGGCGTGCCCGCGCTGCCCGTGCGTCCCGTTCGCGGGCAGCTGCTCGCGCTGACGTGGAGCACCGTGCCGCCGCGGCACACGCTGTGGGGACCGCGGTGCTACGCCGTGCCGTGGAGCGACGGCACGCTGCTGGTCGGCGCGACGGTCGAAGAGGTGGGCTTCGAGGAGCAGGCGACCGCAGCCGGCGTGCAGCAGCTGCTGAACGCGGTCACCGAGCTCGCGCCTCCTGCCGCCAGCGCCGCGTTCCTCGGCGCGCGCGTGGGCCTGCGCCCGGGGACGCCGGACGATCGGCCGATCGTCGGGCGTTCGGAGCAGATCCCCGGGCTGATCTACGCGACCGGCCACTATCGCAACGGCGCGCTGCTGGCGCCGCTCACGGCGGTGATCGTCGCGGACCTCGTGGAAGGACGGACCCCGGACGATGTCTGGGAGCCGTGCCGCCCCTCGCGCTTCGGCGCTTACTGAACGACGGCTGGAGAAAGCCGAGGTGTTGCGATGGCCCTGCTGCCCGACGATCGCATCGAAGCCGAGCTCAGGACGCTGGACGGCTGGACGCGCGACGGGAACGCGATCCGCAAGCAGTTCACGTTTCCCGGTTTCCCCGAGGCGGTGAGCTTCGTGCAGCGACTGGTGCCGGGCGCGGAAGCCGCCGACCACCATCCGGACCTGACGATCAGCTACCGCAAGGTCACCGTCTCCTACACCACGCACAGCGAGGGCGGGCTGACGGCGAAGGACTTCGAGGGAGCGCGGCGGGCGGAGGAAGCGGCGCGGGGATAGGGCGCCGGGAATCGATCAGGCCGGCTGGATCGGGAACACGCGCTCGAGGTCGTCGCCGGGCCGCGGGATCACGTGCACGTTGACGAGCTCGCCCACGCGCCTGGCGGCGGAGGCGCCGGCGTCCGTCGCTGCCTTGACCGATCCGACGTCGCCTCGCACGAGCACGGTCACGAGCCCCGCATCCACCTTGTCCCAGGAGACGATGGTGACGCTGGCCGCCTTGACCATCGCGTCGGCGGCCTCGATGAGGGCGACGAGCCCGCGGGTCTCGATCATCCCCAGCGCCTCGCCGACCTGCAGCTTCGCGGCTTCCGCCTTCACGACCTCGTTGTTGCGCGACATGGGCTGATTCTACTCCGTCGCGGCCCCTGCCAGCCTCGTCTTTTCTCCGCCGGTCCGCGGTCCGGACATACAATCGAGTCCTTCGTCCGATGCCTCACCTCGCCGACGCCACGGACGCGCAGCAGGCGCAGATTCTCGCCGACACGTACGCACTCTGGGGGGACGGGCTGCCGCTCGAGGGCTACGTGGCCTGGAACCGCGCGCAGCTCCGCACGCCCTGGGGCCACTCGCATCTCCGCCGCGTCGTCTGGACCGACGGGAGCCGGGTGCTCGCGTCGGCCAAGCGGTACGAGCTGCAGGTGCGACTGGACGGCCGATCCGTTCGCACGCTCGGCATCGGCGCGCTGTTCACCCCGCCCGACCTGCGCGGTCGAGGGCATGCGCGCGCCCTCGTCGAGTCGATGTGCGGCGAGGCGGCTCGCGACGGCTTCGAGCTGGCGCTGCTCTTCTCGGAGATCGGGGCCGGATACTACGAGCGGCTCGGATTCCGCACCGTCCCCGTCGTCAGCTGCGACATCTCGGTCCGGATGCCGGGCGGCGCTCCCGCCGTGCTCGCCCGCGCCGGCGACGAACGCGATGCGCCCGCGGTGGCGGCGATGCATGCGGAGCGCCTGAAGCGGTACCGGTTCGGCCTGGAGCTCGACGCCGATCTCGTGCGCTACTCCGTGTCAAAGAAGCGGCTGATGGCGGCCGTCGGTCCCCCTGGGCGGCGATCGGTCGAGTACTTCGTGATAGAGGAAGGGGACCAGGCCGTCGCGTTCGTGCTGATGCAGGTGACCCGGGGGCGACGCGGCGAGCCGGACGCGTGGAGCCTGGCCGCGTGTGGGGATCGCGATCCCGCCGGGGCGCGCATCGGAGCGCTCCTGCAGGTGCTGGTCGCGCGGCAACCGGCTGCCGTGCCGCCTCGCATCCGATCCTGGTGGCCTGCCGACCTGAAACCGCCGCAGCTGGACATCCGGCCGAGGGGACCGTCCTCGGAGGTGATGATGATCCGGCCGCTCGGACCCGGCGGCGAACCGGCACGTCCGCTCGAGCGCGAGGACGTGCTCTACTGGCACGGGGATGCGTTCTGAATAGCCGGCCTGAAGGCCGGCCGTCCGGGGCCAGGGGTCAGGTCGTAGGGCGTCGTAGGGCCGAACTTCAGTTCGGCCGATGCGGCGCGAGAGATCGAAGGCGCGGAGTCAGCGATGCACGATTACGAGAAGCTGGGGCTCTTCTATCTGGGCCGGCCGTACGACGTCGAAACGGGCGCGCCGCGCGAGGGGTTGCTGCTCTACGACGCGCGCGATCTCGTCACGCATGCGATCTGCGTCGGCATGACGGGCAGCGGCAAGACCGGCCTCTGCATCGACCTGCTCGAAGAGGCCGCGCTCGACGACATCCCGGCGATCGTCATCGACCCGAAAGGCGATCTCGGCAACCTGCTGCTGACGTTTCCGGGCCTCTCGGCGGCCGAGTTCCGTCCGTGGGTCGACGAAGACGAGGCGCGGCGGAACGGGCAGTCGCCCGACGAGTGGGCTGCCTCGCAGGCAGCGCTCTGGCGTCAGGGTCTGGAGAGCTGGCATCAGCCGCCGGATCGCATCGCGCGCCTGAAGGCGGCCGCGGATGCGGTGATCTACACGCCCGGATCCGAAGCGGGCATCCCGCTCTCGGTGCTCCGCTCGTTCGAGGCGCCGCCGGCGAGCGTGAGGGATGACGGCGAGCTGCTGCGCGAGCGTGTCTCGACGACCGTCACGGGACTGCTCGGGCTGATCGGCATCGCCGCCGACCCGATCCGCAGCCGCGAGCACATCCTGATCGCGACGATCCTCGATGCGGCCTGGCGCGCCGGACAGGACCTCGACCTCGCGCGGCTGATTCAACTGGTGCAGGCGCCGCCGATCTCGCGCGTCGGCGTGCTCGACCTCGAGGCGTTCTACCCGTCGGCCGAACGGTTCGCGCTGGCCTCCGCGCTCAACAACCTGCTCGCGGCGCCGGGCTTTGCCGCGTGGATCGCGGGCGAGCCGCTCGACATCCAGCGGATGCTGTTCACGAACGAGGGGCGGCCGCGGCTCGCCATCTGCTCGATCGCGCATCTCACCGATGCCGAGCGGATGTTCTTGGTCACGCTGCTGCTGAACGAAGTGCTCGGATGGATGCGCCAGCAGCCGGGCACCGGCAGCCTCCGCGCGATCGTGTACATGGACGAGATCGCCGGGTACCTGCCGCCGGTCGCGGCGCCGCCCTCGAAGGCGCCGATGCTCACGCTCCTCAAGCAGGCGCGCGCGTTCGGCGTGGGCCTGGTGCTCGCGACGCAGAATCCGGTCGATCTCGACTACAAGGCGCTCTCGAACGCCGGGACGTGGTTCCTCGGGCGGCTGCAGACCGAACGCGATCAGGCACGGGTGCTCGACGGGCTCGAGGGGGCGATGTCGAGCGCGGACGGTGCGTTCGACCGCGCTCGGCTCGAGCGGATCATCTCCGGTCTCGGCAAGCGCAGGTTCCTGCTGCACAACGTCCACGAGGACGGGCCCGAGGTCTTCGAGACCCGGTGGGCGATGTCGTACCTGCGAGGGCCGCTCACGCGTGCGCAGATCCGGACGCTCACGGAAGGCCGCGTCGCGCCGGCTCCGCAGCCCGCTGTGCCGGCGCCTGCCCCGGTGGTGTTGCGCGACGTTGCAGCCACGGCACCTTCGCCGCCGACGGGCCGTCTCAGCACGACGCCGCCGGTGCTCCCGCACGGGATTCAGCAGTTCTTTGCCCCGGCAGATCCGGGCGCCGCGCTGACGGCGATGCTGCTCGCGGCGGCAGAGATCCACTATTCCGATCGCCGGCTCGACATCGACGTCGTCCGATCTCGCGCCGTGGTCGTGCCGTTCGCCGATGGCGCGCTGCCCATCGACTGGGATGCCGCACGCCCCGCTCCCTTCGACATCCGGGAGCTCACGCGCGAGGCGCCGGAGGGAGCACGCTTCGGCGAGTTGCCGCCCGCGGCGGCGAAGCCGCGCAGCTACGAGGACTGGGCGAAGTCGTTCGCGCGATGGCTGCAGACGATGGAGGGGCTGGAGCTGCTGCGCAGCACGGCGTTGGAGCTCACGTCGGTGCCGGACGAAACGGAAAGCGCCTTCCGGGCACGGGTGCGTCTGGCCGCACGCGAGGCGCGCGACGCCGAGGTCCAGAAGCTGCGGCAGAAGTACGCGCCGAAGGCGGCAGCGCTGGAAGAGAAGCTGCGGCGGGCCCGGCACGCCGTGAGCCGCGAGGAGCAGCAGGTCGAGAGCCAGAAGACACAGACCGCGATCTCGTTCGGCACGACGATCCTCGGCGCGCTGTTCGGGCGCAAGACGCTCAGCGCGTCGACGCTGGGCCGCGCGACCACCGCGGCGCGCGGCATGGGTCGCGTCTCGAAGGAGGCGCGAGACGTGGAGCGCGCGAAGGAGAACCTCGCCGCCGTCGAGCGCAGCATCGCCGACCTTGACGCCGAGCTGCAGGAGAAGGTTGCCGCCATCGAGGCGTCGTACGAGCAGGCGGCCGAGCCAATCGAGACCGTGAGCGTCAAGCCGCGCCGCGGCGGCGTGCACGTCCAGCTGACCGCGTTGGTCTGGATGCCCACGTCCGCCCCTGGGGACTCTGGCGGGCAAGCCTGAGCCGTCCGCCTTCGCGCTGCGGCGGGACCTGATCCGACCTGATCGGACCTGATCAGACCTGATCAGACCTGATCAGTACACCTGCTGCAGCGTCAGCTGCATCGTGTGCCGGCCTCCTTCACCGATCGTGAAGGGCGTACCGACCGTGCGCAGCCGCTCGAGCAGTGCGGGATCGCGCTCCTCGCCCTGCTCGACGGCTTCCACGGCCACGGCGACGTAGCGTCCGGATGGCAGCCCCTGGACGGTCCATGTGCCCGATTGATCGGGGCGGGCAACCTCGATCCGCCGCGACCAGCGGGTGCGCCAGTAGGCCGGGTCTTCCGCGAACACCACGACGGTGTAGTCCGGAACGGACTGCCCGCGGGCATCGAGCACCGATCCCGAGACGTGCGTCCGTCTGGTCGTCAGCACGACCTGGACATCCGTGATCGTCTCGCCGTCCCTGAACGTCACGCCGGTGTCCGTGACGTCCTCTCCGCCGACGAGCACGGACGCGAGCGTCCATTCCGGCGACATGACGAACGGGCGGATGGCCGCCGGCGATCGTGGAACCCGGAGCTCGAACGTCCAGTCGGGTCCGAGCTGGCTCGGCCTCATGCCCATCATGAAGGCGGGACCGGATTCGCCGTCCGGCAGCGCGGTGATGGTGATCGTCTCCGGTGGCGGAGGGTTCGAGGCGGCGTCGTCCAGCACGACCCGTCCACGAATCGTCGCGCCGCGCGGCGGCGCGAGGACGACGCCGCTGATGTCCTCGGAGCCCACCGTGATCTCGGCGAGACCGATCTCGACGTCCTCGCCCCGCCCGCGCATCCCCTGCGTCGGCAGGGCAATCAGGGTGTAGTCGCCCGGCGTGATGTTCGACACGCGGAAGCTTCCGTCCTCGCGCGTCCGGTTGCCGCCCTGTATCGAGAAGAACCCCATCGCGTTGTCACGCGCGCTGACCTGGATGAGCGCGTTGGCCATCGGGCGTCCCTGGCCGTCCAGCGCGGTTCCGCTGATCGTCACCGTTCGCACCGGCAGGAGCGGGAAGGTGAGGCCGGAGATCTCTCCGCCCAGGCTCAGCACGATCGGCTCGGCATGCTGGGGGGACATGACGCCCGGATAGTAGGTGGGGGCGTACCCGTAGCCGGCATCGCTCGTCGCGCCCATCGTCGCCCACTCACGGAACGTCGCGCTCAGATGGAACTCGCCCGGCGGCAGCCCGTAAATCCTGAAATGTCCGCCGTCGTCGGTCTGGGCGAACCGGCCTGCCGGCACCAGCCGCCGCCTGCCGCCTGCGTACTGGTACCGCATCGCCGTGACCATGACTTCCGCAACCGGCTCGCCGAACTCGTCGACGATGCGGCCGGCGATGACGGCGCCGCGGGGCAGATTGAAGTTCACGTTCTCGAGTGTCTGCCCGTCGGCGAGCTCGATCGGACGCCCCGGGACGAAGGCGCGTCGCTGGCCGTACTGCAGCGTCACGTAGCCCGCCTTGGATGCCGTGAGGGTGTAGCGGCCGGCGGGCAGGTCGGCCAGCTCCCACCGGCCCTCCGCATCCGTCGTGGCCACGCGTCCTTCGCGGAGCCCTTCACCTGAAATGCGTACGATCGCGCGCCGGAGCGGCTGCCCGCTCTCGCCGCCGACGACCACGCCGCGCAGGCGGGCCGTACCGGTCTGCGGCGCGGCGTCGCGGTCGCGCGGCGGCTGCACCACACCCGGCCGCCGTCCACCCGGGGGCCGGGCGACGATACCGGGGACCTGTGCGGCCGTGTCGACCAGGACGAGGACTGCGAGCGTCAGGGTGAGGAGCAGTGGCTTGCGCATGGCGTGCTGTCCGCCAGGCCCGCGCTGAAATCCGGCGCGGGCGGGACCTGATCTGTCCGCCTTCGCGCTCCGCGCTTTGGCGGGACCTGATTCGACCTGATTAGACCTGATCCGGCCCGACTTGGCCTTCTCAATAAACCTGACCTGATCCGACCCGATCAGACCCGATCCGACCTGTTCCCCTTGCGCATTGCGCGCAGGATCACGCGCGCGGCATGCGCGCCGGGCGCGCCGGTGATGCCGCCGCCGGGGTGCGTGCCGGACCCGCACAGATACAGTCCGGCGATCGGCGTGCGATGCTGCGCCCAGCCGAGCACCGGTCGCATCGCGTACAGCTGGTCGAGCGCGTGCTCACCGTGGAAGATCTGCCCGCCGGTCAGACCGAGCTGCCGTTCGAGGTCGCGCGGCGTCATCGTCTCGACGGCCACCACCCGCGACGGCAGATCGGGCGCGACCTCGGCGAGCCGCCGGATGACCGTCGACGCGAGCTCGTCCCGGCGATCGTCCCAGCTGCCGTCCCGCAGCTCGTACGGCGCCCACTGCATGTAGACGGACATGACGTGCGCGCCTGCGGGCGCCAGGTCCGGATCGAGGATCGACGGCATCGTGACCTCGAGCCACGGACGCGGCGACATCTGCCCGTACTTCACGCAGTCGAACGCGCGCTCGATGTCGTCGGGAGTGCCGCCGACGATCAGGCGCCCCGACAGCGCCTCTTCAGGCGCCGGCCCGTCGAGTCCGGTCCACCGCGGCATGGCGGACAGCGCGAGATTCACCTTCGCGAGCACGCCGCGGCATCGGTAGTTGCGCAGCTGCTGCCGGAACGACGGCGCGAGCCAGACGGGATCGATCAGATCGAGAAACGTCTGCCTGGGATCCGCGCTCGAGACGACCGTGGACGACTCCAGCGTCGTGCCGTCCTGCAGGGTCACCCCGCGCGCGCCGCGCTCGTCGACCTCGATGCGCGTGACCGCTGCGCCGGACCGGATCTCGGCGCCGGCCTGCACGGCCGCCTGCGCCAGCGCGTCGGCGAGGGCGCCGGGCCCGCCCGCGGTCATGCCCGGTAATCCGAGCGGATGCCCTTCGACAGCCGACTGAAGAAGCCACTGGGCCGCGGTGCCCGCCGAGCGCGGTCCCGCGTGCATGCCCAGCACGCCCCGCGAGCAGATCAGCGCGGCGAGCGCCGGCGTCTCGAACCACTCCGCGGCGAGATCCGCAATCGGCATCGGGCCCCACCGCAGCAGCTCGTAGAACCGCGCGCGCCCCAGGCGGCGCGCCTGGCGGCCCGTTCGGGCGAGAGTCCAGAGATCGTGTCCGGACGGCCCGTCGATGGAGGGGGGCACGGCGTCGAGGATGCGCGTGACCACCGAGGCAATCGCCATCGCGGTCGCGCAGAAGTCCGGCCACCGCTCCGCGTCGCGCGTGGAGAACGGCTTCAGCGCGTCGGCGCCCTGCGCGACATCGGCCGGCATCGCCAGCAGCCGTCCATCGCCGGTGTGCACGGCAGCCGGGATGCGCGGGTACATGACGCGCACGCCGCGCGAGGCGAGATCGAATGCCGAGGCGACGTCCGGCCGGATTGCGACGCTGTGCGCGAAGGCCGGCGCACGGAACCCGGATGCGATCGCCGTGGTGGCGGCGGCGCCGCCCGGGCGATCGCGCGCGTCGAGCACGATCGGGCGCAGCCCGGCGCGCGCGAGCAGCGTCGCGCAGACGAGTCCGTTCGGACCGGCGCCGATGACGACAGGCCGGCCGGTCATCGGTTGAGCACCATCAGCGCGGCGTTGCGTCCGGGTGCGCCCATGATGCCGCCGCCGGGATGCGTGGCCGACCCGCACATGACAAGGCTGTCGATCGGCGTCCGGTACTGCGCCCAGCCGGGCACCGGGCGCAGGAAGAACAGCTGCTCGAGCGAGAGCTCCCCCTGGAAGATGTTGCCTTCCGACAACCCCCACTCACGGTCCAGATCGAGCGGCGTGACGACCTGGCGGTGCAGGATGATGTCCTTCAGGTTCGGCGCGTACTCCGCGATCGTGTCGACGACCGCGTCGCCGAAGGCCTCGCGCTGCTCGTCCCACGAGCCGTCGGCCAGGTGGAACGGCGCGTACTGCACGAAGCACGACATCACATGCCTGCCCGGCGGCGCCACCGTCGGATCGCTGAGCGAGGGGATCACGATGTCGATGTAGGGCCGTCGCGAGAACCGGCCGTACTTCGCCTCGTCGAACGCGCGCTCCATGTAGTCCACGGACGGCGAGATCGAGATCGCGCCGCGCAGATGCGGGCCAGGTCCGGGCAGGCAGGTGAAGTCCGGCAGCGCGTCGAGCGCGAGGTTCACCTTGCCGGAGGATCCGCGGAACCGGTACCGCTGCACGCCGGCGGCGAACTCGGCCGGCAGGTGACGTTCGCCGACGAGCTGAAGGAACGTCCGTCGCGGGTCGAGGCTGGAGAGCACGACATCCGCACCGATCTCCTCGCCGCTCGCGAGCACGACGCCGCGCGCGCGGCCGTTGCGCACCAGGATCCCGCTCACGGCCGCGCCGGTGCGGATCTCGGCGCCGGCCTCCCGCGCCGCGGAGGCGATGGCGTTCGAGATGCTGCCGGTCCCGCCGCGCGGCAGCCCCCAGGACCGGAACACGCCGTCGATCTCTCCCATGTAGTGATGGAGCAGCACGTAGGCGGTGCCCGGCGAGCGCACGCCGAGGAACGTCCCGATGATCCCGCTGGCGGCCATGGTGGCCTTGAGCACGTCGGTCTCGAACCACTGGTCGAGGAAGTCGACCGCGCTCATGGTCATGAGCTGGATCTGGTTGATGCGGTCGGTGCTGCCGAGCCCGCGGAAGCGGCGCGCGAGGAACAGCAGGCGCCCCAGATCGCGCGGGCGCATCGACCAGGGATCCGGCGGCGGCGCGTCGATGATGGGCTTGACGAACCGGGCCCTCTCCACCATCGCGCGGCCGTACTCGTCGTACGCCTCCGCGTCGAGCCGCGAGTGGCGCGAGATCTCCCGGAACGTCCGGCCGTGATCGTTCGTGCGCCAGAGATAGTTGCCGTCCGGCATCGGCGTGAACGTCCCGTCGAGCGGAAGGATCTCGAGGCCGTGCCGCGGGAGGTCGAGCTCCCGGATGATCTCCGGGCGCAGCAGCGAGACGACGTAGGAGCAGACGGAGAAGCGGAAGCCGGGGAACACCTCTTCCGTGACGGCCGCGCCGCCGACGACGTGCCGGCGCTCGAGCACGAGCACGCGGCGACCGGCACGGGCCAGGTACGCGGCGGCGACGAGCCCGTTGTGCCCTCCGCCCACGACGATCGCGTCGTACCGCATGGCGGGTGGATTGTGCCACAGGCGCCGGCCGCGCCCGGCCGGGCTGCCGATCGGCGGTCGCCCGTGCTATCGTCCGCCGCATGCCGGAAGGCACGGCACTCCATCCGCGGACCTCGGCCCTGTGCGGGAGCCTCAACTACCGCGAATGGGCCGGCTACTACGCGGTCAGCGCCTACGAGACGACGCACGAGCACGAGTACGCCGCAATCCGCAACGGCGCGGCGCTGATCGACGTCTCCCCGCTCTTCAAGTACCTCGTGCGCGGACCCGACGCGACCCGGCTCGTCGACCGCATCGTCACGCGCGACGCGACGCGCGTCACGCCGGGTCAGGTCATCTACACGCCGTGGTGCGACGAGCGCGGCAGGGTGATCGACGACGGGACGGTGTCGAGGCTGGATGAGGACGTGTGGCGCTGGACCGCGGCGGATCCGAACCTGCGATGGTTCCACCTGAACGCGGCAGGGCTGAACGTCGGGATCGAGGACATCTCCGAACGCGTCGCGGCGATCGCCGTGCAGGGCCCGACGTCGCGGCAGCTCCTGCAGGCTGCCGCAGATGCCGATGTCGGCACGCTGAAGTACTTCCGGGTCACGAGCGGCACCATCGCGGGAGTGCCGGTCGACATCTCGCGCACCGGCTACACGGGCGATCTCGGCTACGAGATCTGGATCCCGTGGGAGCGCGCGACGGACGTGTGGGATCGGCTGATGGACGTCGGCCGGGCCTTCGACGCGCGCCCGGCGGGCCTGCTGGCGCTCGACGTCGCGCGTATCGAGGCCGGCCTGCTGCTCATCGACGTCGACTTCAACAGCTCGCGGAAGGTCGTCGCCGACTTCCAGCGCTACACGCCGGACGAGCTCGGGCTCGGCCGGCTCGTCAGCGATCGCAAGGCGCCGTTCATCGGCCGCGACGCCATCCTGCGGGAACGCCGGCGCGGGATTGCGCGCCGGATCGTCGGATTGGAGATCGACTGGAACGCGGTCGAGTCCCTGTACACGAGGATCGGCCTGACGCCGCAGGTTCCCGCTGTCGCGTCCCGCGTCGCCGTGCCGGTGTACCGCGACGGCCGGCAGATCGGGAAGGCCACGTCCACCACGTGGTCGCCGATGCTCAAGCGGCTGATCGCGCTGGCGACGATCGATGCACCGCACTTCCGGGAGGGCACCACCTGCGAAGTCGAGGTCACGGTGGAGGCGGTCCGCCGCCGTGCCTCCGCGCGAGTCGTCGCGACCCCCTTCTACAACCCGCCCTGGAAGACCGCCTGAGCCGCCGCGAATGTCCTGCCCGGTGCCTGCACGAATGGTCGGGTATCAGGGCGCGGGCCCTGGAGACACGGCTGACGGGCCGCCCATCCATGCGGGTCCACCGGCGCCTCCCGGAACACTACGATCCGCTCAGGGCGTATATGGCCCTGTGAGGTCATTCCGGATTCGTACATCTCCGTTTCATACCCACTTGGAGGACCGCATGAAGACATGGACGCGCGCCGCTCTTCTGGCCGTGGCCATCTGGTCCGTGACGTCGCCGGCGGCGGCAAACCCGGACAGCGAGGCGACGCTGCTGCCCGGGCTGGGCGACTACAGCCATCCGATTCGCACGAGCAGCGCCGAGGCGCAGAAGTTCTTCGATCAGGGACTCGTGCTGCTCTACAACTTCAACCACGCCGAGGCCGAGAAGTCGTTCCTGCGTGCCGCGGCGCTCGATCCGCAGGCCCCGATGCCGTGGTGGGGCGTCGGCGTGACGCTCGGACTGAACTACAACCGCGACGTCACGAAGCTCGAGGGAGAACGGCTGCAGCGCGCGTACGAGGCCGCGCAGAAGGCCGTGGCGCTCAGCCGCGGCGGCTGGCCCGCCGAAGCCGCGCTGGCCGAGGCGCTCGCGGTGCGGTACTCGCTCGACCCGAAGGCCGACCATGACGTGCTGAACCGGCGGTACAGCGACGCGATGCGGGTGGCGCATCACCGCTTTCCCGATGACCCCGAGATCGCGGTGATGTACGCGGACTCGATCATGAACCTGCGGCCGTGGCAGCTCTGGCGCCCCGACGGCACGCCGGAGGAGGGGACCGAGGAGCTCGTGGAGGTGCTCGAGCGCGTGCTGCGGCGGTTCCCGGATCATCCGGGCGCCAACCACTACTACGTCCATGCGGTCGAGGCCTCGAAGACGCCGGAGCGCGCGCTGGCCAGCGCGCAGCGGCTCGAGACGCTCGTGCCGGGCGCCGGTCATCTCGTCCACATGCCGACGCACATCTACATCCACACCGGGCACCTCGACCGCATCGCGGATCTCAACGCGCGGGCGGCCGAGGCGGACGAGCGCTACCTCGAGATCGCGCGGCCCGAGAGCTTCTACCAGATGTACTACGGCCACAACGTCCACTTCGTCGTGGTCGGCAGCATCCTGACCGGCCGGTACGCGGACGCGGTGGCGCACGGCGAGAAGCTGGCGCGGGTCTTCGCGCCGCATGTCGACCAGATGCCGGCGATGACCGAGTGGGCGCTCGCGATGCCGCTGCTCGCGCACGTGCGGTTCCATCGCTGGCAGACGATCCTCGATGCGCCGCGTCCTGACGCGGCGACGCGTCCCCTGCTCGCCGCGTTCGACGCGTACGCGCGTGCGCTCGCGTACGGGATGACGGGCCGCTCCGACGAGGCGGCGCGCGAGGCCGCCACGTTCGAGCGGATTCGCACCACGGTCCCGGACGATCACGTCGTCGTCGTCTGGAACACCGGACGGGATGTGCTGGAGATGGTCAGCCACCTGCTGAAGGGGCAGCTGGCGTCGGACCCGGACGAAGCGGTCCGGCACCTGGAGCTGGCCGCGGCGAAGCAGGATGCGTTCAAGTACGACGAGCCCGAGCCGTGGCCCTGGTCCGTGCGCGAGACGCTCGGCGCGGTGCTGTTGAAGGCGGGACGTGCCACGGACGCCGAGCAGGTGTTCCGCCGCGATCTCGAGCTCAATCCCCGGAGCGGCCGCGCGCTCTTCGGCCTCGCGAAGAGCCTGGAGGCGCAGGGCCGCGACTCGGAGGCCGCGGCCGTGCAGCGCGAGTTCAAGGCTGCCTGGGCGAAGGCCGACTCGCCGCTGACGGTGGAGGGGCTCTTCTGATCAAGTAGAGGCCGCGGAGCTTCGTCACGAAGCGTCGCCAGAGAGCTTCGCCACAGAGGACACAGAGGCCACAGAGGCCACAGAGACCACGGAGGATCGCAACAGGGGATTTCCTTGTTCCACCGCGTCTGATTTCTGAAATCCGGGTCTGATTTCTGAAATCTCTGTGTCCTCCGTGTCCTCTGTGTTCTCTGTGGTCTCTGTGGTCTCTGTGGTTGTTCCAGACGCTCGAACTGAGCTCTACGCCACCAGCTCCCCCCGCAGCACCGTGACCGCGTGCCCCGCAAGCCGCACGCGATCGCCCCGCAGCGTTACCCCCAGCTCGCCGCCCCGCTTCGACGCCTGCCACGCGAGCAATGTCGTCTTGCCCAGCCGGTCGGCCCAGAACGGCGCCAGCGAGCAGTGCGCCGATCCGGTCACGGGGTCCTCGTCGACGCCGTACGGCGCGGCGAAGAACCGCGAGACGAAATCGTAGCGGCCGGTCCCGCGCGCGGTGACGATCACGCCGCCCGGCACGCCGCGCAGCCGCGCGAAATCGGGGCGCAGGGCCGTGACCTCGTCCACGCTGCCGTATTCGAGCAGATAGTTGGGGTGTGCGCCGGTTCCGCCCGCGACCGTCGCGAACGTGGCGCGCGGCGCGGCGCCGAGCGCGACGATGAGCGCGGCCGGCGGATCGGCCGGCGCGACCGGTCTCGATGGCAGCTCGATCGCGATGCGATCGCCGTCGCGCACGGCGCCGAGCGTCCCGCTCAACGTCTCGAACAGAATGTCGCGCCCGGCCGGGACGCGGCCGGTCTCCCAGAGCGCGTGCGCCGAGGCCAGCGTGGCATGGCCGCACAGCGCGACCTCGACTTCGGGCGTGAACCAGCGAAGCCCGAACCGATCACCGTCCGGGACGACGAACGCCGTCTCGGCGAGGTTCATCTCGGCGGCGACCTGCTGCATCCATGACGGATCGGCGGGTGCGTCGAGCAGGCAGACGGCAGCCGGATTGCCGCGGAACGGCGCGGCGGTGAACGCGTCGATTTGCAGGATCGGAACGGCCATACCGTCGATCACGCCATCCAGGACCCCTGCATGTCAATCCGGCGCGGCAGACGGGATACGATGGGCGTGAGATCCGCATGCGCCTCCGGTTACTCGCCCTGTTGCTTGCCGCCGCGATGCCTGCGGCGTCTCCCGCGACTGCCGGCGCCGCGCGTCAGCCGGATGCGGGTGGCGGGTCCACCTACGATCTGCCCATCGGCGACCCGGACCGTCGCGGCCGCACGGTGCGCCTCGTGCTCGATGCGCCCGTCGACACGGAGGACGGCGCCACGCTCGAGCCCGATGATGTCGCGGCGCGGCTCGATCGCGCCCGGCTGCTCCTCGTCGGCGAGTCGCACACCAGCCTCGAGGCGCATCGCGTGCAGCTCCAGGTGCTGCAGGCGCTGCAGCGCCGCGGGCGGCCGCTCGCCATCGGTCTCGAGATGCTGCCGGTCTCGGCGCAGGCCGTCCTCGACGACTGGGTCGCCGGCCGCCTGTCCGAGGACGAGTTCCTCGAACGCTCGAACTGGTACGAACACTGGGGCTACGACTGGCGCTATTACCGCGATCTCTTCGCGTTCGCACGCGAGCACCGCATCCCCCTGCACGGCATCAATATTCCGCGGACGATCGTCACGGCGGTGCGGCGCGGAGGCCTGGACGCGCTGACGGCCGAGCAGAAGACGCACCTGCCGCCCCGGGTCGACGTCGACTCGCCGGAGCTTCGCGCGTATCTCGAAGCCGCGCTCGGCGGCGGATCGGCCCACGGGCAGCTCGACGAGCAGACGTGGAAGGGGCTGCTCGCCGCGCAGGCGACATGGGACGCCGCGATGGCCTGGCACATGCTCCGCGCGCTCGAGACGAAGCCGTCCGGCACTCTCGGCGTCATCCTGGTCGGCGCCGGACACGCGGTGTACGGCGTCGGGATCGAACGCCAGGCGCGGAACTGGACCGACGAGCCGATTGCCAGCGTCATTCCCGTTCCGGTCGCCGACGACGACGGGCCGCGGGAGCGCGTCCGTGCGTCCTACGCGCGCTTCGTCTGGGGTGTGCCGTACGAGCGCTGGAGCACGTTTCCTTCGCTCGGGGTCTCGACGACCGCCGCAGATGGCGGATGCCGCGTCATCGTGGTGGACAAGGACGGCCCGGCGGCGGCCGCCGGGCTGGAGATGGGAGACGTGATCGTCGGCGTCGACGGGCACGCGACGCCGGGCCGGGACGCCCTGGCGAGGGCCATGGCGTCGCGTCTCTGGGGCGACGTGGTCGACGTCGAGATCCGCCGGAACGGCGGCACGCGCGTCATCCGGGTTCCACTTCGCCGGCGGTAGGAGACATGGACGAGGGACTGGGGGCGTCGCGATTCGTCGCGTTCTCGCGCGAGGAGTGGGCGGCGCTGCGGAACCAGACGCCGCTGCTGCTCACCGAAGCGGAGCTCTACGCGCTGCGCGGCGTCAACGAGCAGGTGACGCTGGCCCAGGTCGAGCAGATCTACCTGCCGCTCACGCGGCTGCTCAACCTCTACGTCGCAGCCACGCAGACGCTGCACGCGACGACCGACGTCTTCCTGGGCAGGCCCTCGGCCAGGGTGCCCTTCGTGCTGGGCATTGCCGGCAGCGTGGCGGTCGGCAAGAGCACCGCCGCGCGCATCCTCCAGGCGTTGCTGGCGCAGTGGCCGGACCACCCGCGCGTCGACCTGGTGACCACCGACGGGTTTCTCTATCCGAACGCCGTGCTCGAGGCGCGCGGCCTGATGCACCGGAAGGGATTCCCGGAGAGCTACGACGTCCGACGGCTGCTCGAGTTCCTCCTGGCCGTGAAGTCGGGCCAGCCGCGCGTCACCGCGCCGGTCTACTCCCATCTCGCGTACGACATCGTCCCCGGGCAGGTGCAGGAGGTCAGCCGGCCCGACATCATGATCGTCGAGGGGCTCAACGTCCTGCAGACGCCGCAGCGCCAGCAAGGACGATCGCTGGCCGTGTCCGACTTCTTCGACTTCTCGATCTACATCGACGCGGACCCGGCCGACATCGAACGCTGGTACGTCGAGCGGTTCATGACGCTGCGCGAGACCGTGTTCCAGGACCGGCGGTCGTACTTCCATCGCTACGCATCGCTGTCGGACGCCGAAGCCGTCCGGACCGCGCAGCGCATCTGGCGCGAGGTGAACCTGGTAAACCTCACGGAGAACATCGCGCCGACCCGCGAGCGCGCGCACCTGATCTTCCGGAAGGGCGCCGATCACGACATCGCGTCGATCCGGCTGCGCAAGATCTGAGGGGGCACATGGGACGGACTCTCGTCAGATGTCCATGGGCGGGCACCGACCCGCTCTACGTCGCGTACCACGACACCGAGTGGGGCGTGCCGTCGCACGACGAGCGGCACCTGTTCGAGATGCTCCTGCTGGAAGGGGCGCAGGCGGGACTCAGCTGGATCACCATCCTGCGGAAGCGGGAGCACTACCGCGAGGCGTTCGAGGGGTTCGACCCGGCGCGCGTGGCGCGCTTCACGCCGGCACGCGTCGAACGCCTGCTGAAGAACCCGAACATCGTCCGCAACCGGCTGAAGGTGGCCGGCGCGGTCCGCAACGCGCAGGCGTTCCTGCGTGTGCAGGACGAGTTCGGCAGCTTCGACCGCTATGTGTGGGCGCAGGTCGGCGGACGCCCCACCATCAACCGGTTCCGGACGCTCCGCGACGTCCCGGCACGCACGCCGGTGTCCGACGCGCTCAGCCGCGACCTCCGCCGCCGCGGGTTCACCTTCGTCGGCTCGACCATCTGCTATGCGTTCATGCAGGCGACGGGGATGGTCAACGACCACCTCGTCGCCTGCTTCCGGCATCGGCAGGTTCAGCGGGCGCGCGCTGTTCCGGCGCGGACCTGACCATCTGCCGTTTCGCGTCGCCGCGCCGCGGCCCGGCGATCAGTTCGCGCCTGCGGCCGTCGTCGTGGTCGGCTCCGGGACCCGCCGTTCGTACTCGGGCTGCTTCGGCTCGGCCGGGAACGTGTCGAGCTGACGGAGGACCTCCGCGATCGCGCGCTCGAGCTGCGGATCGCCGCCCCGGGCCAGCGCGGTCGGATCCTCGTCCACGCGAATGTCCGGATCGACGCCGTAGCCCTCGGCGAACCAGTTGCCGCGGACGTCGTACATCCGGAACGTCGGCACGGTGACCTGGCCGCCGTCGACGAGCGGCGGCGCGCCGGTGATGCCGATCAGGCCGCCCCACGTGCGCGTGCCGATCAGCGGGCCGAGGCCCGCTTCGCGGAAGTAGAACGGGAAGGCGTCGCCGCCCGACCCGCTCCAGCCGTTGATCAGCATCACCTTCGGGCCCCGATGCGCCACCGGCGGCCACTGCCACCGCTTGCCGTGGCGGACCGCCCAGTAGCTGAGGATCGGCCGGTTCAGCAGCTCGATGAACCGATCGGGAATCTGGCCGCCGCTGTTGAAGCGCTCGTCGATGATGAGCGCCGGCTTCGTGAACTGCGCCATGAACTGGCGCACCAGCTCGTTCTGCGCGTTCACGCCGGTGCTCTGGACGTACACGTAACCCGCGCGTCCCTTCGTCGCCTCGTCCACGCGACGGCGCCGCTCCTCGATCCAGGCGCGGAAGCGCAGCTCCGTCTCGTCCTCGAGGCAGCGGACCACGACCTGCCGCGCTCCGTCGGCCGTGGGCCGGTCGTTCACCGTGAGCATGACCGTCTGGCCCGCCATGCCCTGGAATGCCGCCCATGGATCCCGCGTCGTGTCCAGCGGCACGCCGTTCACCGCGAGCACGTAGTCGCCCTCCCCGACCTTCAGGCCGGGGTCCGCCAGCGGCGACCGGACGTCGCCGGCATCCCAGGGGCCGCCGCGGATGATGCGCGCGATCCGGTAGGCGCCGTTCGCCAGCTCCCAGTCGACGCCCAGCATGCCGACGCCGCGCTCGGGCGCCTGCTCGGCGTCGCCGCCGCCGCGGTAGGTGTGCGACGCGTTCAGCTCCGCGATGAACTCGCCCAGCACGAAGTTCACGTCCCAGCGAGTGACGGCATCCTCCAGCAGCTTCGCGTAGTGGTCGCGCATCGCCGCCCAGTCGACGCCGTGCATGCCCGGGTCGTAGAAGAAGTCGCGCTCGAAGCGGTACGCGTCCGCGAACAGCTGCTTCCACTCCGCGCGCGGATCCACCGGTGCTTCCATTCCCGCCGTCCGCATCGGCTTCTCGAACTTCATCGACTCCTTCAGCTCGAGAATCGCGTAGGCGTCGTCTTTTCCGACCAGCACGCGCTTGCCATCGGCCGTCGGCTCGAATCGGTCGATCTGGTCCAGCAGCGTCTTCTCCGCGCGCTTCTGCAGATCGAACTGGACGAGCGCCTGGTGCCGTTCTCCGGAGCCGGTGCGCGGCGCCCGGCGGTAGAGGAGCTTGCCGTCGACGGCGAACAGCTGCGCATAGTTGCCGGCGGCAGGCGGCAGCACCACCGCGCGCGCCTCGATGCCCTCGAAGTCGATCTCGACGGGGGGCGGCCCCTCGTCCTTCTTCTCCTTCGTCTCCCCCTTCTCCCCGTCCATGCGCCTGGCGTCGGCCGGCCTGCCGGAGGCCTCGTCCTTCTTCCCGGATGCGTTCTCGTCCTCCTGCTTCGAGGCCTCCTCGGAGTCGTTCCGCGCCGCGAGCGGTGACGGGACGTCGGGGCGCAACGGCAACGCGACGATCCGCGTGGCGTTCGGGTACGTCCAGCTGTTGTCGAAGTCGCTGTAGACCGGCTCGAAGCTGCGGTTCGACAGGTAGAAGATGTACCGGCCCTTCGGGTCGAACACCGGCACGACGTCCTCGAAGTATCCCGAGGTCAGCTGCGTCGTCCTGCCGTTCTTCGTGTCGTGCACGAAGAGCGCGCGCGTGCCCGACTCAATCGGCCGCGACCAGGTGAGCCACCGCGAGTCGGCGGACCAGTTGAGCGTCAGCCCCTGCAGCGCGCCGTGCGAGAGCCAGAGCGGGCTGCGATCGACCTCGACGACCGCCTTCGTCGCGACGTTGACGATGCGGATGCGCCCGGTGTCGTCGGCGAACGCGATGCGCGTGCTGTCGGGCGACCAGTGCGGCGGGTACCGGAAGCCGGGGCCGAGCGCGGTGATCGTCGTCTCGGCGCCAGGGCCCTCGGCCGGCCGGACGACGAGCTCGTATTCGCCGGTCCGGTCGCTCCAGTACGCCAGCGACCTGCCATCGGGAGACCACCGCGGATAGCGCTCGGCGACACCGGACGATCGGGTCGTGTTCAGGATCGCGCCGTGCTCGGCCGGGACCGTGAAGACGTCGCCGCGCGCCTCGAACGTGGCCCGCTTTCCGGACGGCGACACGCCGGCCCACGCGATCGCCTTGCCGACCTTCTCGACGCGCGGCTTCAGCGTCATCCGGTCGGTGACCACCTGCACCCGCACTTCCGTGGTCTTCTCCGTGGCGAGGTCGAGCAGATAGAGGCGCCCACCGGCCTGGAACACGATGTCGTCCGGCCCGAGCGACGGATGGGAGATGTCGTAGTCGGCGAAGTGCGTGACCTGGCGGACGGTCCCGGAGACCGTGTCGTGCGCCCACAGGTTGTAGCGGCCGTGCGGCCCGCGATCCGACAGGAAGTAGATCGTCGTGCCGTGCCACATCGGGAACTCGTCGTTCGCCGGATCGGCGCTGACGTTCGTCGACGCGAAGCCCTCGAGCGCGAAGCGCCAGACGTCGGGCGCCCAGCCGCCGCGATACCGCTTCCACGTGCGGTTCGACTGCGTCATCGGCACGTACGCGATCTCGCGGCCGTCGGGGGAGAAGCTCGCGAACTCGCCGTACGGGACCGGCAGCTTCGCGGGAAGGCCGCCGGCCCGATCGACCAGATAGAACTGGTTGTAGCGCTGGCGGCCCGACTCGCGGCTCGACGCGAACAGCACCCGCGTGCCGTCCGGATGCCAGTCGACGACCCGGTCCGTCATCGGGTGATGCGTGAGGCGCAGCGGCTCGCCGCCGAGGGCGGCGACGACGTAGACGTCGGTGTTGCCGTCGTAGTTCGCG
Organism: Vicinamibacterales bacterium; assembly: GCA_036381155.1. Lineage (GTDB taxonomy): Bacteria > Acidobacteriota > Vicinamibacteria > Vicinamibacterales > JAENWD01 > JAENWD01. The sequence goes on along the minus strand of DASVDJ010000013.1, from coordinate 8,205 downwards.
CTGAACGCGATCTGCGAGCCGTCGGGCGAGAAGCGCGGAAACGATTCCTCGCCGGCGGGCGAGCTGAGGCGCGCCGCCAGGCCGCCCGACTTGGGGACCACCCAGATGTCGCCCGCGTAGACGAACGCGATGTGCGTCGCGGAGACGTCGGGATAGCGGAACATCCGCGCGTCGATCTGCGCCGCGGCCGGCGCCGCAAGGGCCACGACGGCTGCGGCAGCAACGAGCGCGGACGCCATCACCCGTGAACAGCAGGCAGGCGTGCGATGGTGCATGGTGAAGACTCCCACCGGCACTCTACTGCACGAACGTCAGCTGTTCGACGCAGTCCGTCACAGGCCGCGGAGAGCTCACCCCGGGAGTTGTCGGCGCGGCGGGGATCGCCGCGACGGCCCGGACCAGTCCGGGCGACCTGGCAGGCCCGACCCACCTCCATCCTCGTCACCCAGGTGTCCGCGTAAACATGCGTGTGGTGCATGACCGGCATGATACGGCGGCTGGAATAGAACTTTGTTTAGAAAAGTGAAACTTCTATCGTGCATGAACTGCGAATCCTGTTATACACTCTGCATCCAGGTCCCCGGTACTGGCTGGCGGGCGACTCCATCCAAAGAGGTGTGCACATGAATCAGGGCGATATCGCGTGGATGCTGACGGCCACCGCGCTGGTCCTGCTGATGACACCGGCGCTCGCCTTCTTCTACGGCGGGCTCGTCCGGGGCAAGAACGCGCTGAACACGATGATGATGAGCTTCGTCGCGCTCGGGTTCGTCGGCGTGCTGTGGGCGCTCGCCGGTTACTCCCTGGCGCTGTCGCCGGGCGGCCCGTTTGTCGGCGGACTGTCCCACGTGCTGCTGCGGGGCGTCACGCTCGAGGCGAGCGGCGCGATCCCGCACCTGCTCTTCATGGCGTTCCAGGGCACCTTCGCGATCATCACCGCCGCGCTCATCTCGGGAGCCATCGTCGAGCGCATGCGCTTCAGCGCCTACCTGGTCTTCATCTCGCTCTGGATGCTCACCGTCTACGCGCCCGTGGCCCACTGGGTCTGGGCCGCCGACGGCTGGCTGTACAACTGGGGCGCGCTCGACTTCGCCGGCGGGACCGTCGTCCACATCAACGCCGGCGTCGCCGCGTTCGTGGCCGCGCTGGTGCTCGGCCCGCGGAAGGACTACGCGCGGCAGGCGTTCCTGCCGCACAACGTGCCGTTCACGCTGCTCGGCGCCGGGCTCCTCTGGTTCGGCTGGTTCGGCTTCAACGGCGGCTCCGCCCTCGGGGCCAACACCTCCGCGGCGCTCGCGTTCGTGACGACCATGCTGGCGCCGGCCGCGACGCTGGTGGTCTGGACCCTGCTGGACCTCGTGCGGAACCGGAAGGCCACCGCCGTGGGCGCCGCCACGGCCATCGTCGTCGGCCTCGTGGCGATCACGCCGGCGGCCGGGCACGTCAGCCCGATCAGCGCGATTCTGCTGGGCGGCATTGCCGCGGTCCCGAGCTACTACGCGCTGCTGTTCCGCGTCCGCACCCGCCTCGACGACAGCCTCGACGTGGTCGCGGCGCACGGGCTCGGCGGCATGGTGGGCGCGCTGCTGACGGGCGTGTTCTCCGAGAAGGCCTGGAGCGGAGTCGCCGACGGCCTGCTGTTCGGCAATCCCGGACAGCTGTGGATCCAGACCGCGGCGGTGCTGGCGACGATCGTCTACAGCGCCGCGGTCAGCTTCACGCTGCTGAAGGTGATTGGCGCGGTGATGCCGCTGCGTGCGCTGGCGTCCGAAGAGGCGCTCGGTCTCGACGTGAGCCAGCACGGGGAGGAGGCGTACGCGGAGGGCGACGGGGCGATTCTCGTGCTGCCCGACCGTGAGACGCCGACGGCGCCCGCGTTCGCGTCGGCCACCGCACAGGGAGGCAGGTCATGAAACTGGTGGTTGCCATCGTCCGTCCCGAGCGCCTGAACGCGGTGCTCGAGGAGCTCTACAAGGCCGACGTGCAGGGGCTCACCATCACCCGCGTCCAGGGACACGGCGGCGAGCGCGAGCAGGTCGAGACCTACCGCGGGATGACCGTGAAGATGGAACTCTCGGAGAAGGTCCGGCTCGACATCGGCGTGTCGAACCACTTCGTCGAGCCGACGGTGAAGGCGATCCTGAAGGCCGCACACACCGGATCCGTCGGCGACGGCAAGATCTTCGTGCTGCCGGTCGAGAAGGTGTACCGGATCCGGACCGGCGAACAGGACGAGGCGGCCGTGACCCCGGTCGGCGTGCCGGCGCACGGCTAGTCGCTGCGGGACCGGTCTACGGGCCGGTCCCGGTGGATCCGAATCCGCCCGTGCCCCGTGCGCTCTTGGGCAGCTCGTCGACCTCGTCCCACGTCACCCGGACGACGGGGGCGACGACGAGCTGCGCGATGCGCATGCCGCGCTCGATCACGACCGGCCCGGCGCCGAGATTGACGAGCGCGACCTTGACCTCGCCCCGGTAGTCGGCGTCGATGGTGCCGGGCGTGTTCACCACGGTGAGCCCGTGCTTCGAGGCCAGGCCCGAGCGCGGGCGCACCTGGGCCTCGTAGCCCTCGGGCAGCGCCATCGCGAAGCCACAGGGCACGAGCGCGATGCCGGCCGGCGCCAGCGTCAGCGGCTCGCGCACCGCGGCGTGCAGGTCCATCGCCGCCGCGGCCGCGCTCTGGTAGGCGGGCAGCGGCAGGTCCTCGTTGCCGGGCAGCCTGCGTATCGACGCGGAGATTCGCACGTTCCTCACTCACATCAGCGGCCCATGCGATCGTACGGCCGGCCGGCGCCGCGGGGCGGCGCCGGCCTTCCGTCTGCGACCCCGGGCCTCGCGCACGTCTAGCGCTGACTGCTCGGTGGCACCAGCCCCTTCAGGCGCATGTAGGTGACGATGTTGCCGTAGTGCTCCATGTCGTGCGCGTTGTTGAAGTGCAGGACGTTGAGCCGCGGCTGCTGGCGCCCGAACATCTGCACCATCTCCAGCCCCTTCTGGTCCGTCATCGCGGCGAACTGCGCGTCACAGAACGCGAACGAGTCGTCGACCGCCTTGCGCAGGTCGGCCTTGGCCGTCACCGTCTTCTCGATGTTGGCCTTGTTCGGGTTCTCCGCGCCGGTGGCAATCGAGCAGATCATGTAGTTGGCATTGGCGATGTGGCCCAGCAGCTCGCCGAAGCTGCGCACCTCGGGCGTCGGCTTGAACGAGTAGTGCTCCTCGGGCATCTGCTCGGCGGACTTCACGATGTTCGTCCGCACCAGCGTCATCGTCTCGCGCGCCGCCTGGGTCAGCGGGTTGGTCTGTGCGGCGGCAGGGGCCGCGACTCCGGCCAGCAGCACGCACATGCAGAATGCAGCTCTCATTGCGTTCCTCCAGTGAACCGCCAGGGCTCGGTCTGCGGAGCCACAGCAAGCCCCGAATCTTATCGCGTTCACCGGGCCGGCTGACGCCATTCGTCACAGGACACCCTGCCCCCGCTGTCCGTGCGGTGCCGGGGTAATAGACCCGCGGTGCTCTCTCCCACCCGTTAGTCGCCCGTCTTCTACTCCAATCGCGTACTGCCCGGGCCGCGCGCGCGCGACACACTCGCGGGTCCGGTTCCGGCGTCCGGAACCCCGGGAGGAGCACCGTGCTTCAGATTGCCTGTCGAGTGGTCGCGTTGTCCGTCCTCGTGTCGGTCATGGCCGATACCGCCGCCGCGCAGCAGGCTGCGACGTCAACGCTGCGGGGCCAGGTCCGTGACCAGCACGGAGAGGTCGTGCCCGGCGCGTCGATCGAGACGACCGTGCGCGCCACCGGGCGACGCCGGGACACGACGACAGACGGCAGCGGCAGCTTCGTCCTGTCCGATTTGCCGCCTGGCGACGTCGACGTGCGGGTGACGGCACCCGGTCTCGGTGAGCGGCGGTACGAAGCGCTCACGCTGCCCGTCGGCGACGTGGTCACGCTGGATGTCGTGCTCTCGGTCGGGAACCTGGGCGAGGCCGTCGTCGTGCGTGGCGCGGGCATCGGTGCGGTCGACACGACGGGCTCCGACGTCGACGCCGTCATCGGCCAGGCGGCCATCGAGCGTCTGCCGCTCAACGGCCGCAACTTCCTCGAGCTGGCGCTGCTCGTGCCGGGCAACAGCCCCGCGCCGAATTTCGATCCGACGAAGGCCAACTCGGTCCTGATCGCGTCGGCCGGCCAGCTGGGACGCGGCGGCAACATCACGATCGACGGCATGGACAACAACGACGACGTCGTCGGCGGGCCGCTGCTGAACGTCGTCCAGGAGTCGGTGCAGGAGTTCCAGATTGCGACCGGCCGCTTCTCGGCGGAGCTCGGGCGCTCGGCGGGCTCGGTCATCAACGTCGTCACGCGCTCCGGCAGCAACACGATGCGCGGCTCGGCGTCGTTCTTCCTGCGCGATGACTCGCTGCAGGCGGTGCCCGCCACGGCGGACCCGGAGGCCGACAACCCGCCGTTCGACCGGCAGCAGCTCTCGGTCTCGTTCGGCGGGCCGCTGCGTGCCGATCACCTCTTTGCCTTCGGCGCCATCGAGTACCGCAACCAGGACGGTGCCGTGCTTGTGGGGGAGCGAGACGTCGCCGCGCGCGTGATCCGCCGCTCGTTCGCGCCGGCGCCCCTCGACGACGTGCTCGGCATGGCGCGCGTGGACTGGCGGCCTCGCGACGCCGACGCGGTGATGTTCCGCTACGCCGGCCAGCGAGACGACGCGACCGGCGCCAGCACCATCGAGCGGGCGATCGGGTCCGCGACGCAGCGGCAGCGCAGCCGCAACCGGTACCACTCGCTGCTCGGCACCTGGACGCGCGTGCTGTCGGCGCGGACCGTCAACAGCGCGAGCGTCAGCATCAGCGACTTCGACAACGCCATCCAGCCGACCGCGTCCGGCCCGCAGCTGACGTTCCCCAGCCTGCAGGACGGATCGTCGTTCCGGGTCCCGCAGTCCACGGTGCAGCGCCGGCTCCAGTTCGCGAACACCGTGAGCATGGCCGCGGGCTCGCACTTCCTCCGGTTCGGCGGCGAGGTGCAGCGCGTGGACGCCGGGTTCGGCCTCGGCGTGTTCCGCGAGGGGCGCATCGAGCTCGTGCAGGACTTCCCGCAGTTCGACCACAACGGCGACGGCGTCGTGAACGACAACGACCTGCTGTTCGCGGTGACGCTGCGGAGCGGGAAGCCGGATCAGGACCTGAACATTCCCGACGCCGACAGCGTACACTTGGCCGGCTTCGTGCAGGACGACTGGCGCGTGTCGTCGCGGCTGACCCTGAACCTGGGGCTGCGCTACGAGCTGGACACGGACGTGAAGAACAACAGCCGGTACGACCAGATCAACCCGCTGGTCGCCGACTTCCTGCAGGGGAGCCGGACGCGCGACACCAACAACTGGGCGCCGCGGATCGGGTTCAACTGGTCCACCGCCGACGGGCGGACGAGCGCGCGCGGCGGGTACGGCATCTACTACGACCGCATCACGCTGCAGATCCAGTCGCTGGAGCGCGGCCTGGACGGACGGGCCCTGCCCATCGAGGTGCGTGCCGGCAACGTGCTCTTCCTCGACGAGGCGACCGGGCAGTTCCCGCCGTTCGCGCCGAGCCTGGCCAACCCGTTCAGCGGCTTCGTGCTTCCCGGCGCCGGCGCCTCGGGCATCAACATCATCGACAACGGCATGCAGAACCCGATGACGCAGCAGTTCAGCCTTGGCGTCGAGCGGCAGATCGGACAGCACTGGACCGTCCGCGTCGACGGGCTGCACGCGCTCGGCACGCACTTCATCATCGGGCGCACCGTCGGCGAGGTGTTCAATCCGGTCGTGGGCGGCCCCGACCGCGTCGTCAATCTCGAGTCGAGCGCGCGGACGCACTACGACGCGCTGCTCGTGTCGGTCGAGCGCCGGCTCGACGGCGGCTTCGGCCTGCGCGCCTCGTACACGCTCGCGAAGGCGTTCAACTACGCCAACGACGACCAGATTCCGTTCGCGAACGGTCCGGTCGATCCGGACAACCTGCGCGCCGAGTACGGCCCGACGCCGAACGACCAGCGCCACCGGTTCACGTTCGCCGGCACGTGGGACGCGCCGGCGGGTGTCAGCGTCTCGGCGTTGTGGACCCTGGCATCCGGCGTGCCGATGGACATCCTGCTGCCGTCGGGCCAGTCGCGCATCCCGGTGCTCCAGCGCAACGCCGGCGGGCGGCTCTTCCGTACGGCCGCCGAGCTCAATGCCTGGCTGACCGACCTGAACGCGCGCGGCGGCATCGACGGCACGCCGCTGCCGCTCGTCTCGGAGGACGCGCGCTTCAACGACCGGTTCGACTCGCTGGACCTGCGCTTCTCGCGTCCGATCCGGTTCGGCGACCTGCGGGTCGAGCCGATGCTGGAAGTGTTCAACGTCTTCAACGTCACGAACGTGCTCGGCGTGTCCAACGTGAACTACTCGGGCTTCAGCAACGTGCTCGTGCGGGACAGCGAGGACCCCGCCGATCCCGGGTTCCTCCGGTCCTCCTCGTTCGGCCGCCCCGTGTCCACGGCGGGTGGCGTGTTCGGCAGCGGCGGCCCCCGGGCGCTGCAGGTGGCGGTGCGCCTGATGTGGCGATGAGACGGCAGCTCGGGCTCGGCGCGGCGACGGCCCTCGTCGTGGGGCAGGTCATCGCGGTGGGCATCTTCCTGACGCCCGCCTCGATGGCTCGCGGGCTCGGATCGCCGTTCTGGTTGCTCGTCGTGTGGGCCGTCTGCGGCGGCATGGCGCTGGCGGGCGCGCTTGCGTATGGCGAGCTGGCGGCCCGCTACCCCGAGGCCGGCGGGGGGTACATCTACCTGCGCCAGGCCTTCGGATCGCGCGTCGCGTTCCTGTATGGCTGGAAGTGCTGCCTGGTCATGGACCCGGGCATCACGGCCGCGCTCGCCGCCGGGCTGGCGGCGCACGTCGGCTACTTCATCCCGCTCTCGCCGGCCGCGTCGAAGGGCGTCGCGCTGGCCGCCATCCTGGCCGCCGCGCTCGTGAACGTCACGGGCACCCGGCTCGGCGCACGAGCGGTCGCGGCACTCACCGCACTCAAGCTCGGCGCGCTCGGCGTGATCGTGGTCGGCGCATTCGTGCTGCCGCGCGGCGACTGGGGGCATTTCGTCCCGTTCGTCGCGCAGCGGCCGGGCTCGGAGGCGCTCATTCCCGCGCTGGCGGGCGGCTTCATCTCCGCGTTCTTCGCGTTCGGTGGATGGTGGGAAGCGGCGAAGCTGGCTGGCGAGGTCCGTGACGCGGAGCGCGTGATGCCGCGTGCGCTGGCGTACGGGGTCGGCGTGGTGACGCTCGCTTACGTCCTGACCTCGGCGGCGTTCATCCGGCTCGTGCCCATCGAAGCGGTGACCGACGGTGCGACCTTTGCCGCGCAGGCCGGTCAGGCGCTCTTCGGCCCCGCCGGCGGGGCCGCCCTTGCCGCGATCGTCGTCGTGTCCGTCGCGGGCAGTCTGGTGGCGGTGATGATGATGCTGCCGCGCCTGTACTACGCGATGGGGCGCGACGGGGTGTTCCCCCCGTCGCTCGGCGCCCTGCACCCGGGATTCGGCACGCCTGCACGGGCCATTGCGCTCCAGGCGGGGCTCGCCTGCGTGCTGACCCTCGTCGGCACGTTCGACGGCATCATCGCCTACTTCATCTTCGTCACCGTGGCGTTTATCGCGCTCAGCGTGGCCGGGCTGTACCGGCTGCGGCGGCGCGAGGCGTCCGGCGTCTATCGCACGCCGGGCTACCCGGTGACGCCGGCCATCTTCGTCGGGCTCGCCGCGGTGCTCCTCGTCCTGCTCGCCTCGGCGCGCCCCGTCCAGGCCTTCGCCGGGGCCGCGATTGTCGCGCTCGGCGTGCCGGTTCACGCGCTGCTGGAGCGCCGGGCCACCGGACGCCACCCATTACCCGCTCCCACTGCCCGGTCGTAGCCCGTTCTGGCCTGCCCTCCAGGGCGGGTCCAGCCGCGGCGCGCGTTATGGCACAATCAAGGGTCAGCGTCTTGCTGCGCTTCCGGGTCGTACATCCCTTCCGCGCTGGGCCTGACGTCCATGCGGCTTTTCGCCGCCCTCATCCGGCCAACACTGCTATGGTTCTTCCGTCCTCCATGCTGTCCCGCCGATCGCGGCTGTTTCCGTCCGCCACGGTGGCGCTGCTCCTGCCGTTCCTGACCGGTTGCGGCTCGTCGGCGCCGGCCGCGGCGCC
>DASVDJ010000012.1:0-4825 GCA_036381155.1 Vicinamibacterales bacterium | reverse complement strand
GTCGGCGAGTGGCAGCCGGAGCACAGCTGCTGTACGAGCGCCCGCGCCGGTTCATCCGGGAGGCCGGCGCGCTCGAACTCGCGCAGCAGGTGCTCGGTGGTGGAGATGCCCGACGGGTCGGGCGGCGGTTCCACCGGGTCCATCGACGGGATCGGCGCGCGGGCGTCGAGCGCGAACGTGTAGATGCGCCCAGGCGCCTGGAAGCCGCTGCGTCCGGTGGCCACGGTCACGTACTGCCGGCCGTCGAGCATGTACGTGATCGGGTTGGCGAAGCCGGGTGCGAGCTGAATGGACCAGAGCTCCTTGCCGGTGTCGGCGGTGTAGGCCTTGAACGAGCCATCGTTGGAGCCGTGGAACAGCAGGTTGCTCGCCGTCGCCAGCGTGCCGCCGGTGATTCCCGGTTTGTCGAAGACGATGCGCCAGCGCTCACGCTGCGCGACGGGATCCCACGCGACGAGGAACGCACCCTGCTGCTGGCCGCCGGCCGCCCCGACGACGTGCGGGTCGCGCCGGGTGGGTGTCGGCGGCGGCGCGATGTGCGTGGCGGCATCGCGCGGCTGCGGACGCCGGCGCGGACGGCCGGTGTTCATGCGGCCGATCTGATGCTGGAAGTCCGGGTCCCACGCGTACGTGCCCGCGGTCTCCTGCCCCGGGATGTAGACGAGCCCGGTGCCCGGGTGGTACGCCATCGAATGCCAGCTGTGCGCGCCGTCCGAGCCCGGTGAGAGGCGCTGTCCTTCGGGTCCGTAGTTGGCCTCCGGCGTTTCGATGGGCCGGCCGGTCACCGGGTCGAGACCCGTGGCCCACGTCACCGTGGCGTACGGCGCGCCGGAGATGAACTCGCCAGTCTCGCGATCGATGACGTAGAAGAACCCGTTCTTCGGCGCCTGCAGCAGCACCTTGCGCGTCCGGCCGTCGATGACGAGATCGGCGAGGACGATCGGCTGCGTGCTGGCGTAGTCCCAGTTGTCGGCCGGCGTCTGCTGGAAGTGCCACACGTACTCGCCGGTCGAGGGACGCAGCGCGATGATGGAGCACAGATAGAGGTTGTCGCCGCCGCCGGGGCTGCGCAGCAGCCGCGGCCACGGCGAGCCGTTGCCCGTCCCGATGTAGAGCAGATCGAGGTCGGGATCGTAGGCCATGCCGTCCCACGGCGTGCCGCCGCCGCCGTACTTCCACCACGCGCCGGTCCACGTCTCCGCGGCCTTCCGCATGGCCTCGTTCTCGAACGGCAGGCTCGGATCGCCCGGCACGGTCCAGAACCGCCAGACCTCCTTCCCGGTCTCGATGTCGTAGGCCGCGACGAATCCGCGAACGCCGAACTCCGATCCGCTCGTGCCGGTGATCACCAGGTTCCCGATCACGCGCGGCGCGCCCGTGATGCTGTAGTCGTCCTCGCGGCTCGCGACCTGCGTGCTCCACACCTGGCGGCCGGTGGCGGCGTCGAGCGCGACGAGACGGCTGTCCAGCGTGCCGACGAACACCTTGCCGTCGTGGTATGCCACGCCGCGATTGACGGGCCCGCAGCACAGGCTCGGACCGCGGCGCTGGCGCACGCCGCGCTCGTCGGTCTCGAACACTTGATGCGGGATGCGCGGGTCCCATCGCCACTTGAGGTGTCCCGTGCGCGCGTCGATCGCGAAGACGACGCTCCACGGCGCGGTGCCGTAGAGCGTGCCGTCCACGACGAGCGGGGTGCCTTCGATCTGCCCGGCGTACGACTCGAGGTCGGTGGCCCACGCCAGACCGAGGCGGTGGACGTTCTCCGGCGTGATCTGCGTCAGGGGGCTGTAGTGCGTGCCGTTGCGATCGCCGCCGTACACCGGCCAGTCGTGGGTCTGCGCGGGCTGCGCGGCCATGTAGCCGACCGCGCACGTCACCGCCAGGACGGACGCAAGGATTGTCAGTCGTCGCATCCGCTACTCCGCCCGTGCCGGCGCACGGCCGGCGCGCGCTGCGCGCTGCCGCTCGATCGACGCCTTCAACGTCGGCAGGTGCCGCAGCGCGTTCTCGTAGTACACCTTGCGCAGGACCTCGTCGGGCAGCCCGAGGCCGGAGATGTGCCAGCGGCCGTGGCCGGGGGAGCCGCTCGGCGTGCGGACCTGGGCCGGATGCGGGAAGTACTCGTCCAGCGTCTCGAGGCAGCGCCAGTGCGGACGCCAGAAGTCGTCCGGATCGCGGCGCTGGCTGCCATCGCTGCCGAAGAGGATGCGGTCCTGGTATTTCAGGATGAACTCGCGCCACAGCCGCGGCGCGCGCCCCAGGTCCTGGAACGTCGCGGACAGCTCGATGTCGGCATTCGGGTAGGTATCGAGGAACGCGGCCAGCTTCTGCGGATCGTAGTAGAGCATCGCCATGTGCGCATTGATGAAGCGTGTACGCGGATGCTTGCGATGCATGTTCTCGCGCGCCCGTTCGATCACCTCGTGCGGCGGGCCGCTCTCGAACAGGTTGCCGGTGGTGTCGCCCGGCTTCCGCCACAGGCCGGCCTCGTAGCGCTCGTTCTTCGGGCTGATCGGGTAGAAGCGGCCGATCGAGTCGCTCGTGTGGATCATCACCGGCCTGTCGTACTTCGCGGCCATCTCCCAGATCGGGTCCAGCCGCGGGTCGTCGGCCTGGATGAACGACCCGTCCGGGTTCCTGACGCCCTGTCCGAGCTGCTTCGACACCTTCATGCCGAGCGCGCCCGCCTTGAACGCCCGTTCCATCTCCGCCGCGAACCGCTCGGACCAGCCGGGCTCGTTGATGCCCGCGGCGCTGAAGGTGATGAACGTCGCGACGCGGTCGCGATACGGTTCGCCCGCCTTCAGCACCGCATCGAGATCGGCGCCCGTGCCGCCGTTGAGGTTGACGATCGCACCGAGCCCCACGTCGTCCATCAGTGCAATCAGCTGGTCGTAGGCCTCCGCGGAGGTCAACCCGCGTGCGTGCACGTGGAAGTCGATGGCCGGATACTTCGCGCGGATGATGTTGGTGCGCGGCAGACGCAGGAGGGTGTACGGCATCGGCGGCTGCTCGACGCCCGGCGGCTCCCATCCCTCCGGCGCCTTCACATCGTCAAAGGTCGGGAGCGGCGGGATCCAGACCTCGCCTTCGGCGACCCCGGCCGGCGCCTCGGGCTCGACGACGATCTCGGGCGTCGGCGCCGAGGTGCGCCCGGCGCTGGCCGCCGGAGGCGCGGCGTCGGAGGCCGACTCCTTCCCGGCCTGCGGCGAACAACCGGCGCCCAGGAGCGGAATGAAGGCTGCCGTCAGCAGCGCAGTGAGCAGGCGAACCGCGTTTCCATCCACGTCCGAGGACTCCTTTCACGCCGGACACATGCCGGGGCGCGACCATCCTAAGCCAACAGGAAAGGAGTCGATCCATGGATCCGGCTCCTGATGGCAGGGTCTGCAGGTTCGCCACGCCGGCGGCAGCCGTCCACGAGCCCTCTTCGGTCTGCAGGACTCCGGCAGCTCCGGGAGCTCCTGCCGCGGACGATGCGACCGATCTCCCGGTGGAGATCAAAGTTGCCTGACACGTGGGCCTCATCCGGGGCGCAGCCCGCCACGACCGACGCGCATCTCTGCGCGCGGTCCGGGCGATCTCCCGGCAGGCGGGCTGCGATCCGTTCCGCCTACATGACCGGCTGCCTGGCCTGACAGAACTCGAGCAGGTCGCGATTGACGAGATCCGGGTGCGTCGCCGTCACGCCATGCGACAGGCCCGGGTAGTAGATCTCCCTCGCGCCGTCGATCAGCCGTGCCGACTTCCTCGCCGAGTTCTTCACGGGCACGATCTGGTCGTCCTCGCCGTGCATGACCAGCGTCGGGACATCGAACGTCCGGAGGTCGTCGGTGAAGTCGGTCTCGGAGAAGGCCTTGATGCTGTCGTACGCGTTCTTCAGACCCGCCTGCATGCTCCACAGCCAGAACTGGTCCAGCATGCCTTGCGACACTTTCGCGTCCGGTCTGTTGGCACCGTAGAACATGACGGACAGGTCCTTGTAGAACTGCGAGCGATCCTTCATCAGGCTGCTCCGCAGCTCGTCGAAGACGGCCATGGGCAGGCCCTCGGGATTGGACGGCGTCTGCAGCAGGAGCGGCGGCACGGCCGCAATCAGGACCACCCGCGCGACCCGGCGGGTGCCATGCCGCCCGATGTACCGGGTGACTTCGCCGCCGCCGGTCGAATGCCCGACGAGGGTGATGTCCCGCAGGTCAAGTGTCTCGATGACGGCCGCCAGGTCGTCGGCGTACCCGTCCATGTCGTTGCCGGACCACGCCTGCTCCGATCGCCCGTGGCCGCGCCGGTCGTGCGCGACCGCGCGGAACCCGTTCTGCGCGAACGCCATCATCTGGCCGTCCCACGCGTCGGCGTTGAGCGGCCACCCGTGCGAGAAGGTGACAACCGGGCCCGTGCCCCAGTCCTTGTAGTAGATCGTCGTGCCGTCTTTCGCGAAGACCGTGCTCATGAGCGTCTCCCCTGAACCTGTCATGTGGTTGAGCGAGCGCTGCGCGAGAGCACGTTCGTGGCATTCAATGGCCGACCGCTTGAAGAGCCACGATCGTGTGACGTGGTCGAGCACGGCTCCGACCGCTCGCTGTTCACGACGAGTCGGCGAGAGGCACAGCGGTACTCGGGACTTTGTGTACGTCGCAAGATGAATGCCGACGCGCGGCAGCTCAGGCTGTAGACTCGGTGCGTCCTCCGTGTGTTCCGTGACTCTGTGACCCGTGCCGGACGAACGCACGCTGTCTGGAGAGGAGGGTCCGATGATGCTCGACTGGGAAGGCTATCGGCGGGAACTGCTCGGGCGGATCGCGGACCTGGGCCGGCTCACGCC
>DASVDJ010000011.1:0-3780 GCA_036381155.1 Vicinamibacterales bacterium | reverse complement strand
CTGGCGGGCATCGCGCTGACGAAGAGCTTCGCCCGCGAGCGCTACGAGGCGCACCGGTTCACCGATCAGGCGTCACAGGCCGTGCACGCGCGCATCGATCTGGCCACGCAGGAGACGCGGTTCGCGTTCACGGTCGGCGCGATCACCGCCGCCGGCGGGGTGATCACGCTGGGCGTCGGCGGCTGGCGCGTGCTCAACGGCGAGCTCACCATCGGCACGCTCCTCGTTGTCCTGGCCTACATCGGGTTCGTCTACGGCCCGATGTCCGTCGTCGCCAACATCGCCGGGACGCTGCAGAGCGCGCTCGTCAGCGCGCGCCGTGTCCGCGAGACGCTCGCGCTGCCGATGGAGCAGGGCGGCGGGCTGAAACCCGCTGCGCCGCTCGGTGGCGAGGTCCGCTTCGAGGACGTCACGTTCGCCTACGGCGACACGCCCGTGCTGGAGGGGGTCAGCTTCAGCGCCAAGCCCGGCGAGCTGATCGCGGTGGTCGGCCCGTCCGGCGCCGGCAAGACCACACTGTTGACCCTGATGAACCGGTTCAACGACCCGAAAACCGGGCGCGTGCTGATCGACGGGATCGACGTCCGGGATCTGCCGCTGGACACGCTGCGCGCATCCGTGTCGGTCGTCCTGCAGGAGGCCATCCTGATCTCCGGCACCGTCGCGGAGAACATCCGCTACGGGCGGCTCGAGGCGACCGACGCCGAGGTCGAAGAGGCCGCACGGGCGGCGCATGCGCACGAGTTCATCTGCGAGCTGCCCGACGGCTACCGGACCGAAATGGACAAGGCAGGTGCGTCGCTGTCCGGCGGCCAGCGTCAGCGGTTGAGCATCGCGCGGGCGTTCCTCAAGCCCTCGCCGCTGCTCATCCTGGACGAGCCGACCTCGGCGCTCGATCCGCTCTCCGAGTCGCTGGTCCTCGACGCGCTGCGCCGGCTGCGCCGCAACCGGACGACGTTCGTCATCGCGCACCGGCTGTCGACCGTCCGGGACGCCGACCGGATTCTGGTCCTCGACCACGGCCGGCTGATCGCGCAGGGACGCCACGACGAGCTGATGCAGACCTGTGCCGTCTACCGGCGGATGACGCGGCTGTTCACGTCGCCGACAGAGCGCCGCTCGGGCGAGCGTCGCCGCCACGCCCGCCGCCGCGAGGATCGCGGTGCCGGCGTCCCTGCCGGTCAGCTGGCCTTGCCGTTGCATCCCGTCCTCGTATGGCCCGCGAGGAACGAGCCGGAGCCCGGGCACACGGAGACGGACAGCACCGAGACACGCCGGGCTTCGTGAAGGCCGCGGCCGCGCTGGCGGCCGGCGCCGCCGTCCGGCGGCTCTGGCGCAGCCGGCACCTGTTCCCACTCGACGGGCGAACCGTCATCGTCACGGGCGGTGCGCGCGGCCTCGGGCTGCTGCTGGCGCGCGAGTTCGGACGGCACGGCGCCACGGTGGCGATCTGCTCGCGCACACCGTCCGAGCTGGAGAACGCGGCCCGGGATCTCAGAGGCCGCGGCATCCACACGCACGCGGCCCCGTGCGACGTCACCGATCAGGCGCAGGTGCGCCGCTTCGTCGACGACGTGGTCGGCGCGACGGGACGGCTGGACGTGCTCGTGAACAACGCGGGCGTGATTGCGATGTCGCCATTCGCGCACACGACGCCGGCCGACTTCGAGCACTCGCTCGCAACGCATTTCCGGGGCCCGCTCTACTTCATCCTGGCGGCGCGGCCGCACCTGCACCGCACGCGCGGCCGGATTCTCAACATCGCCTCGATTGGCGGCCGCGTGTCGGTCCCGCACCTGCTGCCGTACTGCGTCGGCAAGTTCGCGCTCGTCGGCCTGTCGGAAGGGCTGCGCGCCGAGCTGGCGCCCGAGGGCATCGTCGTCACGACCGCGACGCCGGGGCTGATGCGGACCGGGTCGCATCTCCGCGTGCAGCTGCGCGGGCGTCACGAGCGCGAGGCGCTGTTCTTCGGCGCGACCGTCGCGACGCCGCTGACGTCGAAGAACGCCGCCCGTGCCGCGCGTGAGCTCGTGCGCGCCTGCCGCGAAGGACGCGCGCACACGACGCCCGGCATCCAGGCCCGTCTCGCCGAGGTCGTCAACATCGTCATGCCGGAGCTCACGGCCGTGTTGAGGGATGCGGCCACACGCATGCTGCCGGCGCCGGCCGGCGACGGCCGCGGCGGGGAGACGCGGATGTCGCACGAGGTCGGGTTCTCCTGGCTGGCGCCGCTGATGCCGCAGGATGCGGCCCGCCGGAACAACGAGGTCCCCGGGATCGCGTGAGAAGGGGGAGGACATGCGCGCACTCATACCGGCCGGGGCGTTCGTGCTGACGCTGTCGATGGCGGCTGTCGCGCAGACGCCCGGTGCGTCGTCGCAGACGCCGCAGCCCGAGGGGACGGCGCGGCAGCCGGAACGCCCCGACGCTGAAGCCCCCGTGACCCTGACCGGGTGTCTCGAGCGCCGCACGGCCGCACCGTCCGACCGCATGAGGCCACACACCGGGAACGAAGCATCGGAGGCGCCGCAGCAATACGTGCTGGTGGTCCGGGGTGGCGACGGAGAGCCGGCTGCGACCCGTTATACGGTGGTCCCGGAGGCGGGCCGCATCGACCTGGCGCCGCACGTCGGCCAGCAGGTGCAGGTGCGCGGGCGGCTCGCCGTCGCGGTTCCGGACCGGAAATCGCGTGGCAACGAAGGCGTGTCGCCGAGCATGCCGGGCGGGTCGAGCGGGATGGAGACCATGCCACCGCCCAGGCCCACCGAAGAGGCACAGGCGCCGGACCATGCTCCGGCCGCGCCTCCGGCTGCGTCGACCGTGACGGTCACGGCCATCCGGATGCTCGCGGCGACGTGCCGGTAGGGCCGGGGTTGCAGACCGCTTCGTAGGTCTTTCGTAGGTCCGCCCTGCAGTGCTGCCGACACGCCCGCGCGCCGGCAAGTCATGCTCATCGAGCCGGCGCCGCGCGACCGCGAAGTCCCGTTCAGCGAGCGGTCGCGCCCTTCCCGTTCCCTGTTTCCCGTTTCCCGTTTCTCGGGGGCAGCTTCTCCGGTCTCGGCCCCCGCCGGGTGGCTGCTGCACGCAGCGCGATGTACTCGAGCTCCGTGCCCGACTCGACGCATCGCAGCATCAGGCCGCCCCGGCTCATGTCACCCCGGCCGATGAACGCCGACGGGAAGCACAGACGCTCGCCGAGGACGTCGTCGAGCACGTCCAGGTACTTCGACGTCGCGACGCTGCCGAGCAGGACGACGCGCGCCTCCGGATAGCGTTCGGCGAGCGCGCGGGTGTCGCGCAGGAGCGGGTCGCGGAACCGGGCGCCTCCTTCCGCGACGTCGAGCGACGCGAACTCGCGGATGTCGGCGTCCGATACCGGCGTGTCGGGGGACAGCAGGCCGCGCGTCGGCGTGATCACCAGCCGCGAGTCCGGGCCACGTCCGAATGCGCGGGCGTACGCGAGCTTGCCGCGGAAGTAGAGGCCACTCATGAAGGTGAAGGCCTCGCCGAGCGGCAGCTCGCCGCGGCGGAGCCGCGCCGCCATCGGCAGCGTGGACTCCGGCCGCAGGAGCAGCGCGGCGCGGCGGCCGCCGCAATGAGCCGGCGAGAGAAGGAAGATCGTATCCATGCAATCAGCGCGACTGTCGCCCGCGCTCGTGCTTCTGTTGCCCCGGCGGCCTCTGCGTCCTCTGTGGCCTCGGTGTTCCTGTGGTCAGGTGTCGCTACTCAGTCCCCGCGGCGCTCGCGACGATCGCCAGCAGCACCTGCGCCGCACGCGAG
>DASVDJ010000010.1:0-7059 GCA_036381155.1 Vicinamibacterales bacterium | reverse complement strand
CCCGTCCGCGTCGTGCCGAAGGGCGGACTCTGGGTCTACGAGGACGCACAGCTCGAGTCGCTGACACCCGCGCAGAAGCTGCTGCTCCGCATGGGGCCCGACAACGCACGCCGCATCAAGGCGCGGCTGCGGGAACTGGCGCAGGCGCTTCAGCTGGAACAGCCGGCGACGTGAGCGACGGAACGTTCACGAAACCACAGAGACCACAGAGATCACAGGGGGCACAGAGAACTCTCAGAGCAGCGAGGGGAGGGGAATACGGAGGGCACGGGAAATCGGGGACGTGGGAGCCGCGAAGCGACGGCTATCTGATCAACGAGCGTGCGACTCGAATGTCGAGTCTCGTTGTCTCACAGTTGCGGGCCCTATGCCCGTGTGCTTCAGTGTGATCCGCAATCTCTGTGATCTCCTTGGTCTCTCCGTGGTCTCTGCGGCCTCTGCGGTTTCTGTGGTTCGCGAGCCCGCCCTGATGCTTCGCGATCACCGCCTGACCCGGAACCGGTAGGTTCCCGATCCGACCTCATACACCTGCCGGTCTCCCTCCTCGCGGAGGAACCGCACGCCGATCGCACGGTCGGCCGGCACGCCTGGACCGGCACCGTCCTCGATTACCGACGCTCGCGAGAATGCTGGAACGTACACGACGCCCGTAGCGTTGGGCGGGACCGTCACCTCGAGCTCGATGCCGCCTCCGGTCCGGCGCCACCCGCCGGCGACCGTGCCGCGCACGGTGTCGTACGTCATCGTCGCCTGCTCGAGCGACGCCGGGATCTCCGGGCGGAACTCGATGCGCGCATAGCCCGGCTCGAGCGCCCGGACGCCGGCCAGCTCCTCGTACATCCAGTGGAGAATCGTGCCGAAGAAGTGGTGGCTCCGCGATCGCGACGTCGCTTCCCAGAACTCGCCGAGCGACGTCCACCCGAGCTCGTCGATCCAGTAGCCCCAACTCGGGTAGTCGGTCTGTGTGGCGATCGTGTACGCCAGGTCCGCGTAACCTTCGCGGGCGAGAAGCGGGAGGAGGTAACGCGCGCCGAGGATGCCGACTCGTGCGCGCCCGTTGCGTTCCCCGAGATCGGTGGTGAGACGGGCCAGCAGCCGCGTGCGGGCGGCGGCGGGCGCGAGCTCGAACGCGAGCGGCAGCACCTGCGCGGTCTGCGTGAACTCGTCGTCCGGCTTGTCGCGGTAGACGCCGTCGGCGGCGAGGAAGCGCGCGTTGAAGTCGGCGCGGATGGCCGCGACCAGCCTGTCGTAGCGCTCCGCGTCGGCCGTGCGCCCGAGTACGCGCGCGGCGTCCCGTGCGATGGCCGCCATGTGGGCGTAGTACGCGGTCGAGACGAGGGCGTTGCTCGTCGGCGTGCCCTCCGGCGGATCCCAGTCGCCGAGGCCGGCGGTCAGCGTGTGCGCGAAGCGGTCGCCGTCGCGGGACGTCCAGCGCGGGATCCAGGCGTCGAGGTAGCGCTGCATCAGCGGGAAGGTGCGTTCGAGGATGCGGCGGTCGCCGTAATGCCGCCAGGCCTCCCACGGCAGCACGAACCAGAACGCGTCCCAGGCCGGCGTCGCGCCGCAGCAGTCGGCCGGCTTGAACGCCGGTTTGCCGACGTAGCCGTAGTTCTCGTTCGACGGGGCCAGCAGCGGCACTTCGCCCGTGTCGGCCTGCGCGTCGGCCATGTCGATGGCGAGCTTCGCGTACAGGCGCTCCGCGTCGAACAACGTGGCGATGACGCCCGCCGACAGCTGCGCGTCGCCGGTCCACGGGTTCTTCTCGTAGATCGGCGTGTCCGTGACGACGCCGTGCAGGTTGCTCTCGATGGCCCGGCGGGTGTTGCCGTGAATGCGGTTCAGCAGCGCGCTGGTGCTCTCGAACGTCGACGTCGCGCGCAGCGCCGTGCGCACCTGCGCAACCTGCACGATCTCCACCGACACGTTGTCCGGGAGCGGCGCGCCGCCGGGCGCGCTCACCTGCACGTACTGGAAGCCCTTGTACGAGAAGCGCGGCGCCCACTCTTCCTCGCCGCGGCCGGCGGCGATGTAGTAGTCCGTCTGCAGCTGCCCACCCACGAGCGCGAACCCGACATCGTCGCTCGCGCGCCCGTCGGGGCGCAGCTTCTCGCTGTAGAAGATCTCGATCGCCGTACCCGCCGGCGCGCGCACGCGGATCCGGACCCACCCGGCCAGGTTCTGGCCGACGTCGTGGACGAACACGCCGCGAATCGGCTGCAGGGGCGGATGAGCGGGGCGTGTGGCGACGACGCGGATCGGCTCCTGCGGCTGGGCGCGCAGCCGGCCCGCCGGTCCGTCGACCACGCGTGCGCGGCGCCACGCCGAGGCGTCGAAGCCCGGCCGGTCCCACCCGGCAATCGCGCGCCGCGCGTCGTAGGTCTCGCCGAGGTAGTAGCTGTCGAAGCGGCGCGGCCCGTCGACGCTCACGCGCCACGTGTCGTCCGATCGGATCACGCGCGTGCTGCCGTCCCTGTGGACGATGTGCAGCTCGAGGCGGAGGCGGGGCGTGCCGCGCCACTCGGCCTGGTCCCAGCCCCAGTCCCACGTGCGGGTTGCGCTGTCGAACTGCCCCGACCCGAGCTCGGCGCCGAGCACGTTCTCGCCGGGGAGGAGCCGCGTGGTCACGTCGTGCGTCGTGTAGAAGACCGTCCGGCTGTAGTCGGTGAAGGCCGGATCGAGCACGGCGTCGGAGACCGGCTCGCCGTTCAGCGACAGATCGAGGTAGGCCAGGCCCGTCGCGTAGATCCGCGCGCGAGCGACCGGCTGGTCGAGCGTGAACGACGTCCGCAGCAGCGGCGCCGGCCGGATCTCGCGGCACTCGCCCTGGTTGTTCGGCACGCGGCTCGGGAAGAATCCGGTGGACGGCCACCCGACGGGGCGGCAGAACTCCCCCGCCCGCCGGATCACCTCGTCGTCGGCGGCGCCCTGTGCGGGCGTGAGCCGGGTGAACTGCCGTTCCGGCCCGGCGATCCACGAGGCTGGCCACTCGGCCTGGTCCCAGCCCCAGTCCCACGTGCGGGTCGCGCTGTCGAACTGCCCCGAGCCCAGCTCGGCGCCGAGCACGTTCTCGCCGTGGCGTAGCAGGTTCGTGACGTCGTGCGTCGTGTAGAGGACCGTGCGGCTGTAGTCCGTCAGCGCCGGATCGAGCACCGCATCGGAGACCGGCTCGCCGTTCAGCGAGAGAGCGAGGTAGGCCAGGCCCGTCGCGTAGATCCGCGCGCGAGCGACCGGCTGGTCGAGCGTGAACGACGTCCGCAGCAGCGGCGCCGGCCGGATCTCGCGGCACTCGCCCTGGTTGTTCGGCACGCGGCTCGGGAAGAAGCCGGCCGCCGGCCATCCCACCGGGCGGCAGAACTCCCCCGCCCGCCGGATCACCTCGTCGTCGGCAGCGCCCTGTGCGGGCGTCAGCCGGGTGAACTGCCGTTCCGGCCCGGCGATCCACGACGCCGTCCACTCCGCCGGATCCAGCATCGCCGTCTCGAACCACGCCGGCTCCGCCCATCCCGTGTCGCCTGCGGTCGTGTCGACGCGGACCGTCCAGTAGTAGCGCGTGCGCGACCTGAGCGGCGGCCCGGCGTAGATGACGAACGGATCGGATCCGGCTCGAGCCGGCACCGCCGACCCGCTCGCCTCCACCCTGCCGCGCACCTCGCCGGAATCCCACACATCCGCCTCGCCCGCCCGCAACCGCTCCGGGCTCGTCGCGACAAGTACGCGGAACCCGCGCTGCATCACGCCGCGCGCGGTCGACTCGAGGCGCCACGTGAACCGCGGCGCCGGGTCATCGATGCCGAGCGGGTTGACCGCGGCGTTCGTCTCGAGCCCGACGACCGTGACCGGACGTGGAAGGGGCTGGCGTGAGGTGGCGGGCGCGGCCGCCAGAAGCAGGGCGGCCGTAACGAGAGGAAGGAGTCGGCGTGCGGTCACGGCGTCGTGCCGCGCATTCTGGTTCGGCGGCGACCGCTGACGCAATCATCGTCCGCATTTCCGGCCTGGCCCGCACGTCCGCCACACACGGAGACACGGAGAGCACGGAGGCGCCACAGAGGCGCTACTCTTCCGGCGCGGCGCTCAGGCCGCCTCCGCGACGGCCGCACCCCCGCCCGTCCGCGCCGACCCGTGTGTTATACTGCCCAATCGTGCGTCTGCGGCCGGACGGCCGCCGGGCGCCGCTCCCTCCCGCCGGCCGGCGTAGCTCAGTTGGCAGAGCAGCTGATTCGTAATCAGCAGGTCGTCGGTTCAAGTCCGACCGCCGGCTCCACGCACCTCGTCGCGTCCTTGGCAATTCCTGAGTAGACCGCAAGGCAGCCCGTTTCGAAAGGCAACCTGCAATCCGGCTTGCGGCTTCGCTAACGGAGCCCGTGCTTCCGGCGCTTCAGCCTCCAGTTGCGCTCGATCTCCTCCGGCGAGTTCTCCTCCGATAGCGGGACATCGCCGACCGAGGCCCCTGAGGATTCCCGCGTCCAGACCCCGCAGTCCTCATCGGTGCTGAAACCGACGTCGCTGCTGCGGATCGTCACGCGCCGCACCCCGCCGCCTCCGACGAAGTCGTTCGCGATGATAGCTGAGAGGTTTCCGGTGAAGTTGCGGAGCCGCTCCCAATAGCAGCCATTCGCCGTGGTCGCGCGATACGTTCCGGGCGTGACCTGTGAGCCGACGAGCCAGGTCCCGTCGGCCACGCTCGTCTGGGCGCCGTGACGACGCGTGTTGTACCACCGGCCACAGTCCTCGTCGCCCTGGAACGCGCGGTCGCTGGACCGGACGTCCACGATGATCTGGAGTGCGTCGAATCCGATGAAGTCGTTCGCAATGACATCGGCCAGGGTGCCGCTGAAACCGGACTGCCGTTCCCAGTAGCAGCCGGGGTCCGGGTCTGCGAAGTAGCGTCCTGCTGCGATCTCGCTGCCTACCCGATATTGCCCCGGTCCGAAGTTCTTCCTGGGCCCGTCGGGCGGAAGCTCGAAATCAAGTGTGCCGTTCGCGGTAATGGTGACCGGTGAGGACACCGCAACATAGCCGGTTGCGCTCGCTCTGACCGTGAACCCGCCCCGGTTCACGTTGGTGATCACATAGTTGCCGTTCGAGTCGGTGGTCGCACTCTTTCCTGCATTCGCGCCATCCACGAACTCGACGCGGGCTCCCGCGATCACGTTGGTCGTGAACGGTGCCGGCTCGGTGACTTGGCCGGTCAACGTGAAGGTTGTGGCCGGTGGAGGGCTGGGGCTCGGCGATGGCGCCGGTGACCCGTTGCCACCGCCGCCACCACCACAGGCGACCGACACCATGACACCGCACGTCGCGAGCAGCCGCCGCATGATGCACCTCCAGGTGCTGAGGCACGCGCGCCACTCGCGGTGCCGGGGAGACTTTCCTCGATTTCCGCACCTGGCCCGGTCTGGCGCACGCGAACTCGTGCGGACAGTTCGTCCCGGCCGGAACTCGTTCAGCCGGAATAGACGGACACAACCTCAGCTTTTCCCACAAGAACTCCCGGTGGCGGCCGCCGGTTGGATTCCCGCGCCATCAAGGGCAACGACTCCCCGAAATAGCAAACTCGCGTCGCAGGACACCCCGGACGTACCCCGGCTCCTGGCGACGCACCGCCCCCCTCAGTCAAACCACAGATACCTCCAGTTCGGCAGCTCCGCGTCGAACCCCGCATACCATCCCTGCTGCGCGATGAGCGACTCGTACGGCCTCACCGCGAACCAGGCCGCATGGCTCGCGTGCAGGTGCTCGCCGGCCGGGTTGTAGACCACGACCTCTCTCGTCCCGACGTTCGGGAACAGGAGCTCCGGCTGCTGGAACGACAGCGAGAACGCGCGGCCGTGGCGCACGTACGCGTAGCGCTCGATGCCGACGACGCCGGTCTCGTAGTCGTGGTTCAGCGCGACGAGCGACACGGGGTGGCTCCCCTCGCGCGCGTGGTGCTGCTCGATGTCGGCGAGAACCTGGGCGGCATGCGCCATCGCGCGCAGGCGGCTGGACGTCATCGCCCATCCGGACATCACCGCCGTCAGCCCGAGCGCCGCGAGCGGCACGACGATCAGATGCGTCGCCACGGCTGCCGGCGACGATCGCTCGAGCCTCCGCCGCATGCGCCAGCCGGTGACGCCGCCGAGCACGATGATGGCCGCGCCGAGCGCCGCCGTGCCGCTCGATACTGCGCCAACCCCCGCCAACCCGGCGACCAGCATCGTCACGATCGCGGTGAGCGTCTCGAGACGGCGTCTGCCGGCGCGGGCCTGGCCGTCGCTGGCTGACGTGGTCCGCGATCGCCAGGCACGAACGAGCCACAGCAACCCGACCGGCACCAGAAGAAGGCTGCCGATGGTGAGCACCTGCGCGGTGATCGAGATCGTGTGCGCGGCCCGGTCGTACGGGCCGGGAAGGAACGGATAGAAGGTCGCGGCGACGAGTGCCGCGGCAACCGCGATGCTGCGGACGATGTGGATCAGCATGCCGCCTCCCGCGCCGGGACTCGCCAATTGAAGGACCGATCGCCGCCATGCTTCTACACCGCCCCGAACGTCCGGACAAGTCCTCCGAAGCGGGTTCAGGTCCGTGGACCTAACCTGTCACGGCCCTGCGACAGCATCGTGCGGCCGGTCAGGCCTATGCGGGCCGGCAAGGAGGCATGGTGCGAAAGCTCGTTGCGGCCATTCTGTGCGTCTCGCTGGTGGCAATCCCGTCGCTGCCCGCTGCGCAGTCGAGACAGACGTTCGGCAAGGCCAGGCTGATGGTGAGCCGGGGCGACCAGACCGACGCCGTCAAGGCCTACCTGGTCTTCCACGAGGACCGGCTCGAGATCCGCGCCGAGGAGACGCGGACCCTGCTCAAGACCTTCCCCTACGAACGCGTGACGAACGCGGAGTACAGCTACTCGAAGCGTCCCCGCTGGAAGTCGGGTGCCGTGCTGGCCGTCGCCGTCGGCCTGTTCGCGCTGCCCGTGTTCTTCATGAAGGGGAAGAAGCACTGGCTCACGATCGTCGGCGAGGGCGACGTCGCGCTGCTGCAGCTGGACAAGACGAACTACAAGTTGATCCTGCCCACGCTGGA
>DASVDJ010000009.1:0-21528 GCA_036381155.1 Vicinamibacterales bacterium | reverse complement strand
AGGCCGACGACGACGTTCACGCCGCTGTCCTTCAGGTTCAGCGCGTGGGCGTGGCCCTGGGAGCCGTATCCGATGATGGCGACGTTCTTCGACTGGATGAGGGAGAGATCGGCGTCGTTGTCGTAGTAGATGGTGGCCATTCTGCTGTGGGGTTGAAGGGTTGATCCTTGTAGCTGGCGGCTGGCAGCTGGCGGCTGGCAGCAGGGACCTGGTACCGGGCCGGACCGGCGGTTACTGCCAGCTGCCTGCTGCCTGCCGCCAGCTACAGCCTACACCGAGTACGAGACGCCCTGCTGCTCGGCGGGGACCTCGTCGCCGGCGAACTGCTCTTCGAGCTTCTGTTCCCGCCGCGGGCCGCGCGCCATGGCGACCCGGCCGGTGCGCACGGTCTCGAGCACGCCGTACGGGCGCAGCACGTCGAGCAGGCGGTCGATCTTGCCGGCGCTGCCGGTGATCTCGAGGATCATCGATTCCGGCGACACGTCGACGACCCGCGCCCGGAAGACGTTGGCGAGCTGGACCAGCTGCGCCCGCGTCTCGGGGCTCGCGCTGACCTTGATCATCGCCAGCTCGCGCGCCACCGACGGCTGGTGGGTGATGTCGTCCACGCGCAGCACGTCGACGAGCTTGTAGATGTTGGCCTCGACGCGGCGGGCGCTGGCCGGATCGACGTCGACGACGATCGTCATGCGCGAGACGCCGGGCGTCTCGGTGTGGCCCACCGTGAGCGAGTCGATGTTGAAGGCGCGGCGCCGGAAGAGCGACGCGACCCGGTTCAGCACGCCGGGCTTGTCCTCGACGTAGACAACGAGAGTGTGAAGCATCTCTGATCCTTGTAGCTGGCGGCTGGCAGCTGGCAGCTGGCAGCGGCTGGCGGCTGGCAGCCGGTAGCCGGCAGCGGCTGGCAGCACGCGGCCGCTGCGGGACGTCCGCGAGCTGCTGCCGGCTGCCTGCTGCCAGCGGCCTGCTGCACCACCTAATCCGATGCCGTCTCGACGATCGGGCTCGGGCGCCGGATCATCGCGTGCAGGTCCGCGCCGGCCGGCACCATCGGGTACACCGCGTCCTCCTGCTCGACCTGGAAGTCCACGACGACCCCGCCGCGGTGCGTGCGCGCGGCGCGCACCGCCGGGATCACCTCGGCCCGGCGCGTGACGGTGATGCCGGTCAGGCCGAACGCCTCGGCGAGCTTCGTGAAGTTCGGGTTTACCAGCGGCGTCGCGGCGTAGCGCTTCTCGTAGAAGAACTCCTGCCACTGCCGGACCATGCCGAGGTAGCCGTTGTTGATGATCGCGACGTTGATGTCCAGGTTCTCCTGCACCACCGTCGCCAGCTCGCACATCGTCATCTGGAAGCCGCCGTCGCCGACGACCACCCAGACCTCCGAATCGGGGCGCGCGATCTTCGCGCCGATGGCGGCCGGCAGCGCGAAGCCCATCGTGCCGAGCCCGCCCGACGTGATGAGCGAGCGCGGCGTGTTGTGCTTGTAGTACTGCGCCTCCCACATCTGGTGCTGGCCGACGTCCGTGACGACGATCGCGTTGCCGTCGGTCTCGCGCCACAGGTCGTTGATGACGTGGGCCGCGTACAGGTGGCCGTTGTCCGGGAGGTTCTGGATGTCGCGGACCGCCGAGTCGCCCTTGAGCTCGGCGATGCGCGCCAGCCACTCGACGTGCTCGGTCCGCGGCACGTGGGGCAGCAGATCGACCAGCACCTCGCGCAGGTCGCCGACGAGCGCGACGTCGACCCGCACGTTCTTGTTGATCTCGGCCGGGTCGATGTCGATGTGGATCTTCTTCGCGTTCGTCGCGTACGTCTTCAGGTTGCCGGTGACCCGGTCGTCGAAGCGCATGCCGAAGGCGAGCAGCAGATCCGCTTCCTGGATCGCGGTGTTGACCCAGGCCTCGCCGTGCATGCCCATCATGCCGAGGTTGAGATCGTGGTTCGCGGGCACGCCGCCGATGCCGAGCAGCGTCATCGCGATCGGCGTCTGCGTCCGCTCGGCGAACTCGATCACCTGCCCGGTCGCGCCCGACTGGATGACGCCGCGGCCCGCCAGGATCACCGGCCGCTTCGCGCTCCGGATGAGCGCCAGCGCCTTCTGGAAGTCGGCGGGCGCCGGCCGGTGATCGGGCCGGTAGCCGCGCAGCTTCGGCTCCGCCGCGTCCCAGTCGAACTCGCAGCTGTTCTGCTGCGCGTCCTTGGTGATGTCGATCAGCACCGGGCCGGGCCGCCCCGACATCGCGACGTGGAACGCCTCGCGGATCGTCGGCGCGATGTCCTCGGCGCGCGTGACCAGGTAGTTGTGCTTCGTGATCGGCAGCGTGACGCCGGTGATGTCCGTCTCCTGGAACGCGTCGCTGCCAATGAGCTTGCTGCCGACCTGCCCGGTGATGCAGACGATGGGCGACGAGTCGAGCATCGCCGTGGCGATGCCGGTGACCATGTTCGTCGCGCCCGGGCCGGAGGTCGCGATGGCGACGCCGACCTGGCCGCTGGCGCGCGCGAACCCGTCGGCCATGTGCGTCGCCCCCTGCTCGTGCCGGACCAGCACGTGCCGGATCGGGTACTGCGTCATCGCGTCATAGGCCGGCAGAATCGCGCCGCCCGGGTAGCCGAAGACCGTGCTGACGCCCTGCCGCATCAGCGATTCCCAGATGATCTGCGCGCCTGTCTTCTTCATAAGCCAGCCGGCCTGAAGGCCGGCCCTCCTGGTTCAGCCGGCCTGAAGGCCGACCCTCCTGGTGTCAGCCGGCCTGAGGCCGGCCCTCCTGGTATCTGCCGGTGTGAAGGCCGGCCCTCCTGCCTCAACCCGTCGTCGCGCCCTGTGCCGCCGAGGTCACCAGCTGCGCGTACTTCGCCATGACCCCGCTCCGGTACCGCGGCTCCGGCGGAGTCCACGTCCGCAGCCGCTCCGCGATCTCCTCGTCGCTCAGCTCGACATCCAGCCGCCGGTTCGGGATGTCGAAGACGACCATGTCCCCTTCACGCAGGGCGGCAATCGGGCCCCCCGCGAGCGCTTCCGGCGCGACGTGTCCCGCCATCAGCCCGCGCGTCGCGCCCGAGAAGCGGCCGTCGGTCAGCAGCACCACCGACTCGCCCAGGCCCGCGCCGACGATGGCTGCGGTGACCGCGAGCATCTCGGGCATGCCGGGACCTCCCTTCGGCCCCTCGCAGCGGATGACGACGACGTCGCCCGGCTTGATCCGGTTCTGCAGGACCGCGTCGAGCGCCCCCTGCTCGCCGTCGAACACCCGGGCGGGTCCGCGGTGGTGCTGGAGGTTGGAGCCCGCCACCTTCACCACGGCCCCCTCCGGCGCCAGGTTCCCCTTGAGAATCGCCAGGCCGCCCGTCGGCTTTATCGGCCGATCCAGCGGCCGGACAACCTCCTGTCCCGGCGTCTCGACCGCCTCGGCCGCCTCCTCGCCGATGGTCCGGCCGGTGACGGTCATCTGGTCCGTGTGGAGCAGCCCGGCGTCGAGCAGCCGCTTCGCGACGAGCCGGATGCCTCCCGCCCGGTGCAGATCCGTGGCCACGAACCGGCCGCCCGGCTTGAGGTCGGCCAGCGTCGGCACCCGCCGGCTCATCGCGTCGAAGTCGTCGATCGTCAGCGGCAGCCCCGCCTCGCGCGCGATGGCGAGCAGGTGCAGCACGGCGTTGGTCGACCCGCCCGTCGTCAGCACCGAGGCGATCGCGTTCTCGAGCGCCTCGCGCGTGAGGATGGAGCGGATGGACACGTTCCGCTTCACGAGGTCGACGATCAGCCGGCCCGCCTGGCGTCCGACCTCCGCCTTCTGCGGGTCGGTGGCCGGCACGGAGCCGCTGCCCATCGGCGCGATGCCGAGGAACTCGATCGCGGTCGCCATCGTGTTGGCGGTGAACTGGCCGCCGCACGCGCCGGCGCCGGGGCAGGCGTGGTCCTCGAGGTCCTTCAGCTCGGCGTCGGTCATCCGGCCGGCGGCATGGGCGCCGATGCCCTCGAACACGTCCTGGATGGTGACGTCGTGCCCCTGGAACGTGCCCGGCGCGATCGACCCGCCGTAGAGCACCAGGCCGGGCACGTCCAGCCGCGCCACCGCCATGGCGGTGCCGGGAATGGTCTTGTCGCAGCCGCACAGCGCGACGACGGCGTCGAAGCAGTTGCCGCGCGCGACGAGCTCGATCGAGTCGGCGATGACCTCGCGGCTGATGAGCGACGCGCGCATGCCGGGCGAGCCCATCGTGATGCCGTCGGAGATGGAGACGGTGTTGAACTCCATCGGCGTCCCGCCGGCCTCGCGGATGCCCGCCTTCACGTGCTGGGCGAGCTCACGCAGGTGGTAGTTGCAGGGACCGATCTCGATCCAGGTGTTGGCGACCCCGACGATCGGTTTGCGCAGCGCCTCGTCGTCGAAGCCGACCGCCTTGAGCATGGCGCGGGCGGCGGCGCGATGGGGGCCTTCCACGATGGTGGCGCTGTTGCGCCGGTAGACGGGCACGAAACTCATGCAATCAGACCTGTGGGACCCGGGCGGCCTCGCGGCTCTTCCAGCTCGGATACGAGCCGAGCGTGCGCATCGAGCGCGCGAACTCCGCCAGATGGGCGAGCGCCCGCGCCGCGCGCGGGTCGGACTGCCCGATGGGGATGTCGACGTAGAAGAGATATTCCCAGGGACGCCCGCGGATCGGCCGCGACTCGATCTTCGTCAGGTCGATGTCGCGCAGCGCGAAGACCGAGAGCGCCTTGAACAGCGCGCCCGGCTCGTTCGGGAGCGAGAAGACGAGCGTGGTCTTGTCGGCCGCCTCGCTCGCGGCGGCCGTGCGGCTGATGACCAGGAAGCGGGTGATGTTGTCGGAGTAGTCCTGGATGCCGGCCCGCAGGATCTCCAGGCCGAACACCTCCGCGGCACGCTCCGATGCGATCGCCCCGGCCCCTTCGAGCCGCTGTTCGCTCACCAGCTTGGCGCTGCCGGCGGTGTCGTAGGTGGCCTCCACCGCCACGTGCGGGAGCGAGCGCAGGAAGTGCTCGCACTGCGCCAGCGCCTGCGGATGCGAGTAGATCCGCGTGATCTGGTCGAGCGTCGTCCCCGGCAGCGCCATCAGGTTGTGCGTGATCTCGAGCTGCACCTCCCCGACGATGGGGAGGTCGTGCTCGAGCAGCAGGTCGTAGTTCTGGTGGATGCTGCCGCCGATGGAGTTCTCGACGGGCAGGATCCCGTGGGTGGCGCGCCCCGACGCGACCGCGGCGAACACCTCGGGAAACGTCGGGCAGGGCAGCAGCTCCGCCTCCGCGTCGAAGCGCAGTGCCGCCGCCTCACTGTAGGCGCCCGGTTCTCCCTGATAGGCCGTCCGCACGCGGGGTCTCCCGAGAATGACCCGGACAGCCTACAACATTCGCTTTTGAAGACGCAAACAAAATAAGTTCGACTTATGTCTCAATGCTGCGGCCGGGATGGCTCGAAGGGTGTGCTCGGCCCCGATCCAGGCCCAATCGCACCGACCTGATCCGCCTGAGCGCGCAAGCGCGAGGGCGGGACCCGATCCGACCTGATCGCGCGGCTGCGAGCAAGAGTCAGGGAGCAGCCGTGCGGACCCGATCGCCCGCGCGCCAGCGCGGGCGGGACCTGATCCAACCTGATCCAACCCGTTCACACCTCGATCCCAGCATCTATAATCGGCAGTCGGAGGAGGGACAGCGCCGTGTACCGACGTCTCCTGCTGCTCATCGTGCTGCTGGGAACGGGCCTGCAGGTGGAGGCCCAGGCGCCGCCGCCCTCGGCCGAGCCGGGACAGACGACGTGGTACTTCTACAAGGTGCGATGGGGCTTCCAGGACGAGTTCCTCGACCTCTTCCAGCGGAACCACTACCCGGTGCTGAAGGCGGAGATGGAAGCCGGGCGGTTCACCCGCATCCGGACGTACGTGCCGACGAACCACGGGGACGGGCGCGCCGACTGGACGTTCGCGGTCGAGCTCGTGCAGCCGCCGAATCCGCCGAAGGTCGATACCGAGGCGATCATCGCGAAGCTGTATCCCGATCGCGAGAAGTTCCGCCGCGAGGAGCAGCGCCGCTTCGAGCTGCTGGAAGCCCACTGGGACGTGCCGCTCAACGTCGTCGACCTGGACACGCGGAAGCTGTCCGTCGCGCCGTGAGCGCGGGAGCCGGACGCGGCTGTCCGGGTGCGGTCTCGAGGCACGCAACCGACGCATGACCCTGACCCGGCTCGGATGGACGCCCGCGCTGGCCGAGGCCTTCGAGCCGTTCGCGGCCGACAGGCTCGTTCCCGCGCGCGTGACCGTGGCGTACGGGGCGACGTTCCGCGTGGTGACCGGAGACGGCGACCTGCTCGCCGACGTCTCCGGCCGCATGCGGCACGAGGCGAAGGGGCGGCGCGACCTGCCCGCGGTCGGCGACTGGGTGGCGCTGCGCACGTCCGACGTTCCGGGCGGCCGCGCGACGATCCAGGCGATCCTGCCGCGCACGAGTCTCTTCTCGCGCAAGGCCGCCGGCGACGAGACGACGGAGCAGGTGCTCGCCGCCAACGTCGACACGGCGTTCCTCGTGACCGGCCTGGACCACGACTTCAACGTGCGCCGCCTGGAACGGTACCTCGCGATGACCTGGGAGAGCGGCGCCGCGCCTGTCATCCTGCTCAACAAGGCGGACGCGACGTCGACGCTCGACCAGCAGATCGCCGAGGTCGAGCGTGTCGCGCTCGGTGTCCCGGTGCACGCGATCAGCGCGCGCGAGAACCGCGGGCTCGACCAGCTCGCGCCGTACCTGCAGCCGGGGCGCACGGTGGTGGTCCTCGGCTCGTCGGGCGTGGGCAAGTCGACGCTCATCAACCGCCTGCTCGGCGAGGAGCGGCTGAAGACCGGTGCGGTGCGCGCGAGCGACCAGCGCGGACGTCACACGACGACGCATCGCGAGCTGGTGGTGCTGCCGGGCGGCGCGCTGCTGATCGACACGCCCGGCATGCGCGAGCTGCAGCTCTGGTCGGCCGACTCGGGTCTCGAGGAGGCGTTCGAGGACATCGCGGCCATCGCGCGCGAGTGCCACTTCGCCGACTGCCGGCACGAGAGCGAGCCGCGTTGCGCGGTGAAGGCGGCGGTGGAGGCCGGCAGGCTGCCGGCCGATCGGCTGGAGAGCTACCGGAAGCTCCAGGCCGAGCTGCAGGCGCTGGCCGAGCGCCAGGAGACGCTGGCCCAGCAGCAGAAGAAGAAGGCGGATCGGGTGCAGTCGAAGGCGCTGCGGAAGCACCTGCAGACGAAAGGACAGTCGTGAGCGAGAGGACCGGGAATTCCGGCAAGTGGCCGTCGCGCCCGACGCGGGTGCAGCTGCTCGTGACCTGCCTCGTCGACTCGATTGCGCCGCGCGTCGGCTTCGCCGTCGTCGAGGTGCTCGAGCGGCTGGGGCTCGAGGTCGAGGTGCCGGCGGGGCAGACCTGCTGCGGGCAGCCGGCCTTCAACTCGGGCGGATGGGACGAGGCGCGGGCGATGGCCCGGCACCTGATCGACGTGTTCGGCGACCGTCCCGACGTGCCCGTCGTCGTCCCGTCGGGCTCGTGCGGCGACATGGTGATCCACCAGGCGCCGGCCCTGCTGGAGAACGACCCGCAGTACGCGGACCGCGCCCGCGCGCTCGCCGCGCGCACGTTCGAGTTCACGCAGTTCCTGGTCGACGTGCTCGGCGTGACCGATGTCGGCGCCGTCTCGGAAGGGAAGATCGCCTACCACCCGGCCTGTCACGGCCTGCGCGGGCTCGGCGCCGCGACGCAGCCGCTGGCGCTGCTCGGCGCCGTGCGCAACGTCGAGACCTGTCCGCTGCCGGAGGCGGAAACCTGTTGCGGCTTCGGCGGCCTGTTCGCGGTGAAGCTGAGCGACGTCTCCGCCAGCCTGCTGCAGCGGAAGCTCGCGAACGTCGAGGCCAGCGGCGCCGACACGCTCGTCGCCACCGACATCAGCTGCCTGATGCACATGGAGGGCGGCCTTCGCCGGCGCGGCAGCACGATCCGGGTGCGGCACCTGGCGGAAGTGCTGGCGGACCGGCTGACGCCGGCCGGCCAGCAAA
Source organism: Vicinamibacterales bacterium (assembly GCA_036381155.1). Taxonomy (GTDB): domain Bacteria; phylum Acidobacteriota; class Vicinamibacteria; order Vicinamibacterales; family JAENWD01; genus JAENWD01. The sequence goes on along the minus strand of DASVDJ010000009.1, from coordinate 13,478 downwards.
CGGCGCCCGATGCCGCCGCCACGGAGGAGCGCTCATGAGCGCCGCGCCCGCAACCTTCTACCGCCGCGTCGAAGCGGCACTCGGCAACCCGACGCTGCAGGCGGCGGTGCGTCTGTCGACCGGGCGGATGGTCGCGAACCGCCAGGCGGCGATGGCCGCGTTCCCCGAGGCCGAGTCGGTGCGCGATCGGGCCCGGGCGATCCGCGCGCACACGATCGCGCACCTCGATCGGTATCTCCGCCAGTTCGAGGCCAACGTCGTCGCGCGTGGCGGCCGCGTGCACTGGGCCGCGACCGCCGCCGACGCGGTGCGCCTGGTCACGGAGATCGCGCGCGAGCACGGCGTGCGTACGGCGGTCAAGTCGAAGTCGATGGTCAGCGAGGAGATCGACCTCAACGCCGCGCTCGCGCAGGCCGGCGTCGAGGTGCTCGAAAGCGACCTCGGCGAGTTCATCGTCCAGCTGGCCAACGATCACCCGTCGCACATCGTGATGCCGATCATCCACAAGAGCCGCGCCGAGATCGCCCGGCTCTTCCGGGATCGGCTGCAGGCGACCGACGAGGACGTCTCGGACGTGCCGCAGATGACGCGCCTGGCGCGCCGCGTGCTCCGCGCCGGCTTCCTGCACGCGGACATGGGCATCTCGGGCGGCAACTTCGGCGTCGCCGCCACCGGCAGCCTGTGCATCACGACGAACGAGGGCAACGGCCGCCTGACGACGACGCTGCCGCGCGTGCACGTGGCGCTCATGGGGATCGAGCGCCTGGTGCCGACGTTCGACGACCTCGCGGTGATGCTGCAGGTGCTCGGGCGCAGCGCGACGGGGCAGAAGCTGACGGTCTACACGAACATCATCAGTGGGCCGCGCCGTCACGGTCAGGGGCCAGGGGCCGGGGGCCAGGGGCCAGGGGGCGAGTCCGACGGTCCGGAGCACTTCCACGTCGTGCTCGTCGACAACGGCCGCAGCTCGCTGCTCGGCGGCGAGCTGGCGGAGATCCTCTATTGCATCCGCTGCGGCGCTTGCCTCAATGCGTGTCCGGTCTACCAGCAGCTCGGCGGCCATGCCTACGGCAGCGTCTATCCGGGGCCGGTCGGCGCGGTGCTGACGCCGGCGCTGCGCGGGCTCTACGAGTGGCACGATCTGCCGCAGGCCAGCAGCCTGTGCGGCGCCTGCCGCGAGATCTGCCCGGTGCGCATCGACATCCCGCGCATGCTGCTGGAGCTGCGCAGCGAGACGACGCGCATCGGCTACACGCCGTGGTGGGTGAGCCTGGGCCTGAGCACGCTGGCGACGCTGGCCACCCGTCCGCGGCTGTTCCGGCGCGCGCAGGCGCTGGCCTCGTGGGCCACACGCCGCCTGGCGACGGACGGCTGGATCCGCCGGATGCCGGGACACCTGGCGCGCTGGACCGACGCGCGCGATTTCCCGGCGTTCGCGCCGCAGACGTTCCAGCAGCAGTGGGAGGCCCGCCGGAAATGAAGGACGATCGCTACAACGTGCTGGCCGCGATCGCGCGCGGCGTCTCGCGCGGTCCGCTGCCGCCCGGCGCGCTGCGCGATCACCCCGGCGCAGGGCCGCTGCCCGACCGGCCATCCGATCCCGAGTCGATGGCCGACTCCTTCACGCGCGAGCTCACGGCGCTCAAGGGCACCGTCCACCGTGCAGACGACGACGCGGGGGCGGCGAATCAGGTGCTGGAGCTGATTCGCGCGCACGGCGCGACGCGCGTGCTCGCCTGGGACGACGAGTGGCTCGCGCCGCCGAGGGTCGGCGCGTTCCTGCGCGACGCCGGCATCACGCTCGAGCCCTGCTGGCTGCCGCCCGACCGCGACGCACGCACCGCCCGCCTCGAGGCCCTCGACGACATCGTGGTCGGCTTGACCGGCGCGTATGGCGCGCTCGCGGATACCGGGAGCCTGGCGCTCGTCAGCGGCCCCGGGCGCGGTCGCATCGCCTCGCTCCTCCCGCCGGTCCACATCGCCGTCGTCCGGCTGTCGCAGCTCTACCCGTCGCTGCCGCACTTCATGGCGGCCAACCCCGGCGTCGCGGACGACGGCAGCAACCTGGTGTTCATCACCGGCCCGTCACGGACGGGGGACATCGAGCTGACGCTGACACTCGGCGTGCACGGCCCCGGCGAGGTCCACGTCGTTCTCTACTGAGTTGAGTCGGTGTTGGGCTTTGGACTCTGGGCCGTGGGGCTGTCCTCCGGTTGAGCCCTGATGCCGGCATTCATCCGGAACCCTGAGCCCAAAGCCCAAAGCCCAAAGCCCAAGGCCCAAAGCCCAAGGCCCAAAGCCCAGAGCCCAAGGCCCAAGGCCTAAGAGAGGCCTAAGAGGGCGCGAGGCGCCTGACATCGTCGACGGGCTCCTCGAACGAACACGACCCCACCGATCGCAGCAGCGTGCGGCGCGCCTCCGCGAACTCGCCGTATGTGACGACGGCGTTGAGCCACGATCCGGCGCGGCCGCCGAACTTGAACACGCCGGGGCGGTCATCGTCCAGGCACGCGTCGGCGAGCTCCTCGTCGATGCGGCGCGCGGCCAGCAGCGCCGCGGCCAGCGTCAGGTTCACGAAGCCGTGCATCGTCCCGGACGGGCTGTCGGGCTCGTACGTCAGCGCATACACGCCGCGCTGCGCGTGATGCAGACCGGCCGTCGCCTTCAGCGGCACGCCTGCCGACGCGGCGCGCGCGAGAAAGCGCGCGACGGACGCGGTGTCCGGGAAGCGGTCGGCGGTCGTGCCGCCCGTGCGGATCTTGGCCGAGAGTCCCGCATCGGCCAGCGCCTGCATCAGCGGCGCCGGATCGGGGTCCGACGGGATCTCGACGAACCGCTCCACCGTGTCCGGCAGCAGCGATGCCACCCGGCGGATCGCGTCGACGTCCGAAGCCGAGGTCTCCACGGACTCGACCGTGAGCACCGCGTCGGGCGCGCGAAGCTGCTCGATGGCCGCGGCCGCGTGCTCCAGGTCGGCCGGGCCGGCCAGCACGCTCACGGGCCATCGCGCGGCAGGGCTGGCGCCGTGATCGCGCGCCAGCGCCGCGGCGTCGGAGACAGCCTGCAGCGGCAGAATCAGGCGTCCCAGCATCCAGGCATGCGCGCCGCCACGGTACTCCCCGTAGCGGCGGATGACGTCGGCGAGCGGCAGCGACGCCGGCGGGAAGAGTCCCGCGTAGTCGATGAACCCGGAGAAGGCCGTGTGCAGCGCGTTCATGGGGGCCCATTGTATGGAGGGGCGGCGTGGATGTCGCGGCCGGACCAACCTGTTACGATCACCTCATGCGCATTGCCGCTGCAGCTGCCGCCGTGCTGCTTCTGGCGACGGCGGCGTCGCTCGAGGCCCAGCCGCGGCGCCGCGCTGCTCCGCGCGCGCCGGCGGCCCCGTACAAGACCACGCTGACGCCGGACGAGATGCGGAACCGGCAGGCGGTGCTCGAGACCACCTCCGGCACGATCGTCTTCGAGCTGCTGCCGGACCTGGCTCCGAATCACGTCGGCTACTTCATCGAACAGGCGCGCGCGGGAACCTACGACGGCACGACGTTCCACCGCGCGATCCGGCTGGGGATCATCCAGGGGGGCGACCCGATCTCGAAGGATCCCGCGAAGCGGGACCAGTACGGCACCGGCGGCCTCGGTGTGCTCGCGGCCGAGTTCAGCGACACCCCGATCGCGCGCGGCACCGTGGCGGCCGTGCTCCAGCCGGGCCGGCCGGACAGCGCCGGCACGCAGTTCTTCATCGCGATCACCGACCAGCCGGCGCTGACCGGCCAGTACACCGTCTTCGCGCGGGTCGTCGAGGGGCTCGAGATCGCGCAGAAGATCTCGGAAGCGCCCGTCGACGCCAACGGCCGGGTGGAGGAGCGGATCGAGATCACGAGCGTGACGATCCGCGAGGCGCCGCCGCCCGAGCCGGAGCCGTTCAGCACCGAGACGGCTGCCGAGCTGGCGAACTGGCGTGCCGTGCTCGAGACCGACCGCGGCGCGATCACGATCGCGTTCATGCCCGACAAGGCGCCGGAGCACGTCCGCAACTTCCTCCGCCTGGCATCCGCGGGCGTCTACGACGGCACCAGCGTCCACCGGGTCGTCCGCGGGTTCGTCGTCCAGACGGGCATGATCTCGACACGGAAGACGCCGCTGACGCAGAAGCAGCAGGCGCTCGTGCGGAACCTGCAGCCGGAGTTCAACGACACGCGGCACGAGCTGGGCGTCGTCTCGATGGCGCGGCTCGACGCTCCCGCGAGCGCGTCGACGTCGTTCTTCATCTGCACCGGCCCGGCCCCCTCGCTCGACGGCAAGTACACCGCCTTCGGCCGTGTCGTCGACGGGCTCGACGTTGTCCGGGCGCTCGACGGGGTGGAGGTCAACGGCGACGCGCCGGTCGAGCGGATCGAGCTGGTGCGCGTGCGCCTGGAGAAGCAGTAGGACCCAATGCGCGTCCACGGATTCCCTCGCGGCCCCGGCCATTCTTCGGAGCGGATGCGTCCGCACCGGCCGGGCACGCCGCCGCCGGCCGAGCCGCCGAAGACGCGGCCGCCGTGGTCGGTGGTGTGGCGCGAGGCGCGCGACCTGATCTGGGCGCGGCGCGGGCGGCTGGCGATCGGGATGGTGCTGATGATCGTCAGCCGCCTCGCCGGCCTGGTGCTGCCGGCGACGTCGAAGTTCCTGATCGACGAGGTCGTCGGCAAGGGGCGCGCGGAGCTGCTGTGGCCGCTGGCCGCGGCGGCCGGGATCGCGACGCTGGTGCAGGCGTTGACCGGCTTCGCGCTCGCGATGGTCCTGGGCGTCGCCGCGCAGCGGTCGATCACCGAGATGCGGCGCACCGTGCACGCGCACGCGACGCGGCTGCCGATCGCCTACTACGACTCCACCAAGACCGGCGTCCTGATCTCGCGCATCATGACCGACGCCGAGGGGATCCGGAACCTCGTCGGCACCGGCCTCGTGCAGCTCGTCGGGAGCATCGTCACCGCGATCGTCGCGCTCGGCGTGCTGTTCTGGCTGAACTGGCAGCTCACGGCGATCACGCTCGCGCTGCTCGCGGTCTTCGGCGGGATCATGGCGCGGGCGTTCAGCCGTCTCCGGCCGCTGTTCCGCGAGCGCAACCGCATCAACGCCGACGTCACGGGCCGCCTGGCCGAGACCCTCGGCGGCATCCGCATCGTCAAGGCGTACACCGCGGAGCGGCGCGAGGCGCTCGTCTTCACGCGCGGCATCCACATCCTGTTCCGCAACATCGCGAAGACGATGATCGGCGTGTCCGCCGTCTCGGCGACCTCCACCGTCATCGTCGGCATCATCGGCGTCGTGATGATCGTCGTCGGCGGGCGGTCGATCCTGAGCGGCGCGATGACGCTCGGCGACTTCGTGCTGTACGTGTTCTTCACCGGCCTGGTCGCCGCGCCGGTCGTCGCCATCGCGTCCATCGGCACCCAGATCAGCGAGGCGTTCGCGGGCCTGGATCGCATCCGCGAGATCCGGCAGATGGCCACCGAGGACGAAGAGGACGCATCGCGCGAGCCGATCGCCCACGTCGAGGGGGACGTCGAGTTCGAGAACGTCTGGTTCTCGTATGTCGAGGGGGTGCCGGTCCTGAAGGGCATCTCCTTCCATGCGCCGGCCGGGACGACGACGGCGCTGGTCGGGTCGAGCGGGTCGGGCAAGAGCACGCTCATCAGCCTCGTGATGGCGTTCAACCGGCCGCAGTCGGGCACCATCCGCATCGACGGGCGCGATCTCTCGCAACGGCGCCTGCGCGACTACCGCCGCCAGCTCGGCATCGTGCTGCAGGACAACTTCCTGTTCGACGGCACGGTCGCGGACAACATCGGCTTCTCCAAGCCGGGCGCCACGCGCGAGGAGATCGAGGCGGTCGGGCGGATTGCGCACGTCGACGAGTTCGTCAGCGGCTTCGCCGACGGCTACGACACCGTGGTCGGCGAGCGCGGCGTCAAGCTGTCGGGCGGGCAGCGGCAGCGCATCGCGATCGCGCGCGCCATCCTGGCGGACCCGCGCATCCTCATCCTCGACGAGGCGACGTCCAGTCTCGACAGCGAGAGCGAGGCGCTGATCCAGGACGGCCTCCGCAAACTGCGGCAGGGCCGGACGACGTTCGTCATCGCGCACCGGCTGTCGACCATCCGGAGCGCGGATCAGATCCTGGTGCTCGAGGCGGGGGAGATCGTCGAGCGCGGCACGCACGAGGAGCTCCTCGCGCGCGACGGGCGGTACCGGCAGCTCTACGACAAGCAGTACAACTTCGAACGCGACCGGTTCATCAATCCGGGGGAGGATTTCACGCCGGAGCCGGAGAAGGAAAAGGTGCCGGTCCCGCCCGGCGGGTCGAGGGATCTGTAAGGCAACGTAGAACCCAACTTCAGTCCGGCCAATCTGGGCTTTGGGCTTTGGGCTCTGGGCCTGGGGCTGCGGGGATTCCCCGCGGCCCAAAGCCCAAGGTCCAAAGCCCAAGGCCCAGCTTGGCCGAACTTCCGTTCGGGCGGACACCGCGCAGCGTGACAGCGAGCGTCGCACCGCACACAGCGCAGGCGAGGGGATTCCCCGCGGCCCAAAGCCCAAGGTCCAAAGCCCAAGGCCCAGATTGGCCGAACTTCCGTTCGGCCCTACGTCAGGCCGATCTTCCCGTCCCTGGTCATGAGCGGCGCGTACAGCTCAGGCCGCCGATCGCGGAAGAACCCCATCCCCGCCCGGAAGGAGCGCGCGCGCTCGAGATCGAGCTCCGCGACGAGCACGGTCTCCTCCGTCCGTCCGGCTTCGGCCAGGATCTCGCCCGTGTAGTCGCAGATGAAGCTCGTGCCGTAGAACGTCTGCTCGCAGCCCTCGACGACTTCCGTGCCGACGCGGTTGGCGGCGCCGAGATAGCACGCGTTGGCGACGGCGTGGCCGACCATCACGCGGCGCCACATCTTGCTGGTGTCCATCTCGCCGGCTTCCTCCGGCTCCGACCCGATCGCGGTCGGGTAGAGGAGCACCTCCGCCCCCTGCAGCGCCATCGCGCGCGCCGACTCCGGATACCACTGGTCCCAGCAGATCGCGGCGCCGATCGTGCCGCTGCGCGTCGGGAACGCCTTGAACCCGGTGTCGCCCGGCGCGAAGTAGTACTTCTCCATGTAGCCGGGGCCGTCCGGGATGTGCGATTTGCGGTAGAGCCCCAGCAGCTCGCCGGTGGCGTCGATCATCACGAGGCTGTTGTAGTACGCGTGCCCCGCGCGCTCGAAGAACGAGAGCGGGAGCACGACGCCCAGCTCGCGCGCCAGCGCCTGAAAGCGCGGGATGAACGGATGTCCCTCGACCGGATGCGCGCGCTCGAAGAAACGCTCGCGCTGCGCCTGCGGCCAGTAGTAGCCCTCGAAGAGCTCCGGCAGCAGCACCACCGTGGCGCCGCGGCCCGCGGCGTCGCGCACCATCTCGATTGCCTTCGCGACGTTCGCCTCCAGCTCGTCGCTCATCCGCATCTGGACAATGCCGAGCGCGGTCATGATTGGTCTCCTGACTCGCCGACCGGCTGCTGCTGGGTGACGCAGTGGAACGACCCGCCGCCGGTGATGAGCGCGCGCGACATCACCGGCACGACCTCGCGCCCGGGGAAGAGCGGCCGCAGGATCTCGACCGCGCGCGCGTCGTTCGCGTCGCCGTACACGGGCACCAGCACCGCGCCGTTGGCGATGTAGAAGTTGGCATAGGTCAGCGGCAGGCGCGCTCCCTCGAAGTACGCCGGCTCGCGCGGAATCGGGAGCTCGACGATCCGGTAGCGCCGCCCCTCCGGATCGCGCGCCGCGCGCAGCCGCTCGAGGTTCGCGGCCAGCACCGCGTGGTTCGGATCGCTCCGATCCTCGCACACCGCCGTGACGATCGTTCCGGGGCCCGCGAAGCGCGTGATCGTGTCGATGTGGCCGTCGGTGTGATCCCCCTCCAGCCCGTCATCGAGCCAGATCACGTGCGACACGTTCAGCCATTCGCGCAGCGCGTGCTCGATCTCCGCCTCGCTCATCCCGGGATTGCGCGTCGGCGCGAGCAGGCACTGCCGGGTCGTGAGGACCGTGCCGCGCCCGTCGACCTCGATGGAGCCGCCTTCCATCACGAAGCCGGGCTTGAACACCCGGGGCCCGCCCAGGATGCGCGCCAGGTGGGACGGCACCTCGTTGTCGAGCTCGGCCGGGTACTTGCCGCCCCAGCCGTTGAACTCCCAGTCGATGAGCGCGATCTCGGCGCGCCGCGTCAGGAACGTCGGCCCCGAGTCGCGGAGCCAGAGATCCTGGTGAGGCACCCGGTGGATGCGGATCCGCTGCGCGGTCAGGCGCCGGCGCGCATCCTGTTCCGACTCCTCGTCGGCGACGAGGAGCTCCACCTGCTCGGCGCGTGCGACCGCGTCGACCAGCGTCGCGAACTCCTCGCGTGCCGGTTCCAGCATCCCGACCCACTGCTCATCGTCATGGGGCCAGGCCATCCAGGTGGCCGCGTGCGGCTGCCACTCGGCGGGCATGCGGAAGCCGAGCTGCCGCGGCGTATCCGGCTGCGTCATTGTCGGGACAGAAAGGGGTTCAGGCCGATTTGGCAATCCGGTGGATCGCGACGACCGAGCCGAGCATGTAGTCGAGCCGGATCCGATCGCCCGGTTCGAGCATGGGGCTGACCGCCTCGGGGCCGACCCGGGCCACCGAGACCTGATCGGGGTTCTCGGGATCGCTGAAGTACACGTCCCAGGAGATCTGGCCGTGCACGCTGATCGGCTGCACCTTGCGGAGAATCGCCTCGCGCGAGCCCTTCAGCATGGCAGCGTCTATTGTAATACCTTGGGCGACTTGGGCTTTGGACCTTGGGCCCTGGGTGGGCCTTGGGCTTTCGGCTTTGGGCCTTAGGTGGGCTTTGGGCTTTCGGCTTTGGGCTTTAGGTGGGCTTTGGGCTTTCGGCTTTGGGCTTTGGGCGATCTGGGCTTTAGGCTTTGGACCTTGGGCCTTGGGCTCGGATCACGGGTGTACCCGGCGCCTGGCTCTCAACCGGACGACCGCCGCTGCCACGCTGTGTGCGCACCGGCGCCAGGATCTGCCATTCACAAGCGACCAGGGTTCCGATCAGCGAACGATGGCCGGGCGAGGCCACGGCGGCAGGTGATGCCCGCAGACCAGCCCAAAGCCCAAAGCCGAAAGCCCAAGGCCCACCCAAGGCCCAAAGCCCAAAGCCCGCCTAAGGCCCAAAGTCCAAGGCCCAAGGCCCAACTGGTTACTCATCAAAGGGCAGCCAGGGCATCTCGACCGGCCGTTCCGGCGGCGGGACGTCGTCGAGGCCGCACAGGTTGTGGACGCCGACGCCGAGCAGGCGCACCGGGCGCGTGCCGGCTTCGGTCCTGTCGGCGAGCGCCACGGCCTGCGCCGCGATGGTGTCGGCGTCCTGCGTCGGCGCGATGGTCACGGATCGGGTGATGGTGGAGAAGTCGTGGTAGCGCACCTTGATCGTCACCGTGCGCGCGCGGCGTCCCTTGCGCACGAGCCACCCGGCGACGCTGCGCGCCATCTCGTCGAGCGCGTTCCGGATCTCGGCGAGGTCGGTCAGATCGCGCGCGAAGGTGTTCTCGCTGCTCGCCGACTTCGCCTCGCGGTTCGGTTCGACGGGCCGCTCGTCGATCCCCTCGGCGAGCTGCTGCAGCCACGGCGCCAGGCTGCCGACGATCTCGCGCAGCCGCGGCTCGGGGACCGTCCGCACGTCGGTCAGCTTCGTGATCCCGGCCGCGCGCAGCCGCTTCGCGGTCACGGGACCCACACCCCACAGCGCGTCGATGGGCAGCCCCTGCAGGAACCGCTCGACGCGCGCCGGCGCGATGACGGTGAGACCGTCCGGCTTCCGCCAGCCGGAGGCGATCTTCGCGAGGAACTTGTTCGGCGCGACCCCCGCCGACGCCGTGAGCCCCGTGAGCTCCCGGATGCCCGCCTTCAGCCGCTCCGCGACGCGCCGCCCCAGCGGCTCGCCCCACGCGTTCTCGGTGACGTCGAGATACGCCTCGTCCAGCGAGAGCGGCTCCACCAGCGGCGTGACCTCGCGGAACAGCCCGAACACCTGCCCCGAGACCGCCCGGTACTTCCGGAAGTCCGGCGGGACGATGACGAGGTCGGGGCAGAGACGGACCGCGCGCGCCATCGGCATCGCGGAGCGGACGCCGTAGCGCCGCGCCTCGTAGCTCGCCGCCGCGACCACCCCGCGCCCCTCGGGTGAGCCGCCGACCGCCACCGGCCGCCCCCGCAGCGACGGGTCGTCACGCTGCTCGACGGAGGCGTAGAACGCATCCATGTCGATATGGAGGATGCGTCTCATCTGGCTGCTCGATTTCGGACTGCGGATTTCGGATTGCGGATTGATTGCGGATTCGAGCTGACGCTGGCGAGTGCGGACTCTTGCGGATGGCTCACTGACGCTGGTCGATTCCGGATCCTTGCGGATTGGAAGCTGACGCTGGTCGGATTGCCGGATTGGATTGCGGATTCAATCCGCAATCATGCGAAGCGCAGATCCGCAATCGATCGGCCATGGCGCGGCAGCGCCCAATCCGCAAGGATCCGCAATCCCAGCGGCCGGAACGCGTCAGCGGCCGCCGCCCAATCCGAAAGAATCCGCAATCACAAGCGGGCCGTCAGGCCCGGGACCCGAATCCGCAATCAATCCGAAATCCGCAATCCGAAATCCGCAATCGGGTAAGCCGGCCTGAAGGCCGGCCCTCCTTCCTTTCCGGCCTGAAGGCCGGCTTACCCGTACGCCTCGGTCTTGAACCGATCCTTCGGCACCCCGATGTCGCGGACCGCGGCGCTCACCGTCTCCATGAAGCGCGGCGTCGGCTCGATCCCCTTCTCGCGCGCGGCGGCGCGCTCGTACGACGACAGCGCCGGACCGCACGCGTAGACCAGCACCGCGTTCGGGTCGGGGATGAGCTCCCGCAGCAGGTCGGCGCTGACGCGGCCGCGGCGCGTTCCGGGCGGCGCGTCCGGCGGGACGTCCTGCCGCGTCAGGCAGTGCACCAGCCGCACCTTGTCCGCATGCGCCGCGCAGAACCGGTTCAGCTCGTCCCGGAAGATCACGTCGTCCCAGGTCTTGTTCGAGTAGATGAACGTGTGCCGCAGCGTCGGCAGGCAGCGCACCGCGTACTTCAGGATCGACCAGTTCGGCACGCTGCCGGACCCGGCCGTCACGTGGACGATGTGGTCCGTGCGGTCGAGGACGTCGTCGGGCAGGGTGTACGGCCCCGTGAAGCCGCTGATCGTCATCCGCATGCCCTTCGCGACGTTGTGGACCAGCACCGGCGAGAGCAGCGGCGGGTACTTCGTCGTGCCGCTCTCGTAGTACTCCTCCTTGATCGTGATCGCCAGCGGCTCGAACGGCGCCGACGCCATCGAGTAGGCGCGCGGCGGCTCCTTGTGCTTCTTGAGGTCCTCGAGGAAGCGGGTCATGCCGGCGATCACCCGGAACTGGTGCGGGCCGATCGTGCAGAACTGGCCCGCCTTGTACTCGAAGGGCCCCTCGCCCTCGAAGACGAGCGTCACCGTGTCCGCCGTCTCGACGATCACGTCCGACACGACGACTTCGTACTGGCGGATGCGGCGGCCTGTGGATGCGGTGGTCGTCACGGGGGCGTCTCCCCGGGGCCGGCGCCCGCGCCGGCCCCGCGATCGGCCAGAGTCTACTACGACCCGCCCGGCAACCGGCCGGCGGCCGTCCGCTCGCGGGGTATACTGAGGGTTTGCGAGTTCCGGAGCGTCTGGCCGCATGGGCGCCGCGGATTCTCCGCACGCGTGCCCTGGTCCCGTCGCTCACGGCGCCCGAGAGTCGTCTCCGATCACCATGCAGTTCATTTACACCATGAAAGGGCTGGGGAAGATTCACCCGCCCGATATCCAGGTCCTGCGCGACATCTGGCTCTCGTTCTACCCGGGAGCGAAGATTGGCGTGCTCGGCGTCAACGGCGCGGGCAAGAGCTCGCTGCTGAAGATCATGGCGGGTGAGGACCCGCACTTCATCGGCGAGGCGTTCCCCGCGCCCGGCATCAAGATCGGCTACCTGCCGCAGGAGCCCCGCCTCGATCCGGCGAAGACCGTGCTCGGCAACGTCGAGGAAGGGGTGCAGCACATCCGAGACCTGCTGAACCGCTACGACGAGCTGAACATGAAGCTCGGCGAGGACCTCTCCGCCGAGGAGATGGAGAAGGTCCTCGAGGAGCAGGGCAAGCTGCAGGACCGCATCGACCAGACGAACGCCTGGGAGCTCGACTCGCAGCTCGAGCAGGCGATGGATGCGCTGCGCCTGCCGCCGCCCGACGCCGACGTCACGACGCTCTCGGGCGGGGAGCGGCGCCGCGTCGCGCTGTGCCGCCTGCTGCTCAGCGCGCCCGACCTGCTGCTGCTCGACGAGCCGACGAACCACCTCGACGCCGAGTCGGTCGCCTGGCTCGAACACTTCCTCGCGAACTATCCGGGCACCGTCGTCGCGGTCACGCACGACCGCTACTTCCTCGACAACGTCGCCGGCTGGATCCTCGAGCTCGACCGCGGGCACGGCATCCCGTGGGAGGGGAACTACTCCTCGTGGCTGGAGCAGAAGCAGAACCGGCTCGCGCTGGAGGAGAAGGCCGAGACCAAGCGGCAGCGCACGCTGCAGCGCGAGCTCGAGTGGATCCGGATGTCGCCGCGCGCGCGGCAGGCGAAGGGCAAGGCGCGCCTGAACGCGTACGAGGAGCTGCTCAACCAGGACACGGCGAAGAAGATCGAGACCGCGGAGATCTACATCCCGCCCGGTCCGCGTCTCGGCGACGTCGTCGTCGAGGCGCGCAACCTGCGCAAGGGCTACGGCGACGTCCTGCTGATGGACGACGTGACGTTCACGCTGCCGCGGGGCGGGATCGTCGGCGTGATCGGGCCGAACGGCGCGGGCAAGACCACGCTGTTCCGCATGATCACCGGTCAGGAGCAGCCGGATGCCGGCACGCTGCGCATCGGCGAGACCGTGGTGATCGGCTACGTCGACCAGACGCGCGACGCGCTGCGGCCGGACGCCACGGTGTGGGAGGAGATCTCGGACGGCAAGGACGAGATCGAGATGGGCAAGCGGACCGTGCCGTCGCGTGCCTACTGCTCCTGGTTCAACTTCAAGGGCGCGGCGCAGCAGCGGAAGGTCGGCACGCTGTCGGGCGGTGAGCGCAACCGGGTGCATCTCGCCAAGCTGCTGAAGAAGGGCAGCAACCTGCTGCTGCTGGACGAGCCGACGAACGACCTCGACGTCGACACGCTGCGCGCGCTCGAGGACGCGCTGCTCGACTTCGCCGGCTGCGCCGTCGTGATCAGCCACGACCGCTGGTTCCTCGACCGCATCGCGACGCACATCCTCGCCTTCGAGGGGGACAGCCGCGTCGTCTGGTTCGAGGGGAACTACCAGGAGTACGAGGCCGACCGGAAGCGGCGGCTCGGCGCCGAGGCGGA
>DASVDJ010000008.1:0-3735 GCA_036381155.1 Vicinamibacterales bacterium | reverse complement strand
CGACCAGCTGCTCCTGCGCGAGCTCGCCGATCTCTACCGGACCGAGCGGCTGCTCGTGCCCGCGCTGGAGCGGATGAGCCGCAGGGCCACCGACCCGGAGCTCAAGAGCGCCTTCGAGGCGCACCGGCTGGAGACGCAGGGCCACGTCGATCGGCTGGAGCGCGTGTTCCGGTCCCTCCGGGCGCGGCCGCGAAAGGGCGAGGACGGCGTCCTGTCGGCCGTGATCAGGCAGGGAGAGCAGCTGATGCGCTCCAACGTCTCGGCTGACGCGCGCGACGCATGGCTGATCGCCACGGCACAGCGCGCCGAGCACATCGAGATCGCCGGCTACGGCACGGCCCGCACGTACGCCGAGACGCTCGGCTATACGTACGCGGCCGACCTGTTGCAGCAGACGCTCGAAGAAGAGCGGGCCGCCGACGAACGGCTGACGACGCTGGCCGAACGGTTCATCAACCCACGCTCGGCGCGGGGCGCAAAGACCACCCGCTGACCGTCACGTCCGTGCAGGGGCGCCGGGAAGGCGTCCCTGTCACGGCATCCCCGCCGCGGCCCGCTCAGTGCGCCGCACTGGCCTCCGCTGCTCCAGACCCCTTCTGCTCCTTCACCGCGCGGTGCGGGACCACGAGCACCGGACAGGTGGCCTGCCGCAGCACCTGGTCGGCGACGCTGCCGAGCAGGAAGCGCCGGACGGTGCCGTAGCCATGTGTGCCCATGACGATGAGGTCTGCGCCGTGCGTCTCGGCGTAGCCGACGATCTCGTGCGCCGGCCTGCCCGGCACCACGGCTACCACCACCTCGCCCTGGGGGATCTGCATTGACGTCAGCAGATCCGCCATCTGGCCGCGCGAGGCGTCGAGCCATTCCCGTCGCAGCGCGACCCAGTCCACGCCGGCGGTCTCCACCATCCACGGCTGGTGCAGCGGGTCCGGCACGATGTTGACGATGTGCAGGCGCGCGCCGCTCTGCCGGCTGATCTCGAGCGCGGTCTGCAGCGCTTCGCGGGCGGTATCGCTGAAGTCGGTCGCCACGACGATGGTGCGGAACGGGGTCATGGGGTTGCTCCTGTGGACACGTCCATCCATTGGGCCCGGCGACGTCCGGCGCGACGCGCTACGCCGGCACCTCCTCGTCGCGAGGAACGCCGGTGAACACCGGCACGAGCAGATACTCGGACGCCTGCTCCGCTCCGCGCAAGGTCCGGGCATCCCGGCCGCCCTGCACGCGCATCACGAACGACGCACCCGGCTCCGGGACGAGCTCGAACACCGGTGGCGCCACCGTGCCCGTCTGCATGGCGAAGACGTACTGCACCTGGATGGTGCCCGAGTCGTCGTTCGGCGTCACGACGAGGTGCACCTCCGGGTAGTGCTCACGCCTGACCGAGAAGCCGCCACCGAGTGAACGCTCGAAGCGCACGCGGCGCTCGGGGAACTCACGCGCGAACGCCACGACGTCGCCGGCGATCTGCTCCTCGAGCACATCCATGTACGACTGGAGCCTCGCGGCCCGGCGTTCCGCCAGACGGATACCGGCCTGCGCGCGTTGACTCTCCTCGCGCTCAAGCTCCCGCCCGGCCGCGATGAATCGGTCCACCCAGTTCTGAGTCATGGCGGTCCTCTCGCCCTTCTTCAGGTGCAAGCGCCGTACCCCGGCACACGGCCGGCGCTCGTGCGCGCGGGGCCGTGTGCAGCGCGCCGGATTGGCTGCCGCGCGGTGCTCCACGTTGATGGCGGGCGCGGAAACTTGCGAGGGGGGGCGGGGAATATTCCCGCGGACGGATGAACGCCTGGAGCCGATGGACGCTTCAGACGAGCGGGACGACCTCCACCGCGCACGGGGCGCGGCGGACGATCGGACCGGAGACGCTTCCGAGCATCACCCGATCCAGGCCGGCGCGGCGATGCGAGCCGACGAGGATCACGTCAGGACGCCAGGCATCGGCGACCCTGAGGACGGCATCGGCCGGCTCGCCGCCGAGCACCTCTTTCGAGGCCGTGAAGCCGGCGTCCCGCAGCTGGCGCACCGCGGCGTCCGCGATCTCTTCGCCCTGTCGGAACGCCGACCGCCGGTGCGTCAAGACATCGTCGGCCGCCGACGGTCCCTCGGCGAACGTCAGCGGCGCGGGGACCGACTCCGCCCACGTGACGACGTGGACGACACGCACTTCGGTGGCTGCCGGATCGAACTGCCGCAGCAACGCCTGCAGCGCCGCCTCCGAGGGCTCGGAGCGATCGTAGGCGAGCAGGACGCGCCTCATGCGCGTGCCGGAGGGCAATCTGCGGCCTGAATTGCCGGATCCGGCGACAGGGCCGCCCACACCTCGCCGTTGTCGTCGCAGCGCAGCACGAGCCGGGCGCCGCGCCAGGCGCCCACGACATCGAGATTGAAGATCACGCTGTCCCCGTCCGCCCGGATGTCCGGCAGCGGCGCGGGACGCGCACCGCGGGAATGAAGCCGGTGAGTCATGCCCCGGCATTTGCAATCTCGTGGCCAGCTTCAGCCGGCGCTGCACGAAATCTGGTGCTCGTCCGGGGCCGCCGGGCAAAGTGGTCCGCTCTGTGCTTGTGTCATCGGCGGAGCCGGACGTCCGGCGCGCCGCGAGTGATGCCGCCAGGCTGGCGGCGGACAGGCAGGAGCCATGGTGACGCGGATGAGCATTCTCGCGGGACCCGCGAGCCTGCAGCTTGGCGCGCGCGTCTGCGAGCTCCTGGATCTCGTGCCGACGCGGTACGAGTGCCGGCGCTTCCCCGACGGCGAGGTGCAGATGGACGTGCTCGAGTCGGTACGCGAGCGCGACGTCTTCCTCGTGCAGTCCACCAGCCCGCCGGTGGAGTCTCACCTGATCGAGCTGCTGCTGCTCGCCGACGCGTGCCGCCGCGCGGGGGCCGGGCGCATGACCGCCGTGATCCCGTATTTCGGCTACGCGCGGCAGGACCGGCGCGCGAATCGCTGCTCGCTCGGCGCCCGCGTTGTCGCGGACCTCCTCGGCACCGCCGGGTTCGACCGCCTGATGCTCATCCATGCGCACACGCCGGCGATCGAGGGCTTCTTCCGGATTCCGATCGATCACCTGACGGCCGTGCCCGTGCTCGCCGATGCCGTGGCGCAGGACCCCCTGGAGGGTGTCGTCGTCGTGGCGCCCGATCTGGGTGCGGTGAAGCTGGCCCGCGAGTACGCGCAGCGTCTGCATGCGCCGTTCGCCGTCGTGCACAAGACGCGGCTGGACGGCGACGAGGTCGCCGCGCTCGACGTGATCGGCGACGTGCGCGCCCGCCGGCCGCTGCTCGTCGACGACATGCTCAGCACCGGCGGCACCATCGACGCGGCGATTGGCGCGCTGCGCGCCGCCGGCGCCGTCGTTCCCATCGACGTCGTGGTCACGCATGCGCTCGGCGTGGGCCGCGCGCGCGAGCTGCTGGCGGCGCTGCCGGTTGCGCGCCTCATCGCGACTGACACGGTGGAGGCCAGGCCGCTGATCGAGCGGCTGCAGACCGCCAGCGTCGCGCCGCTCATCGCCACGGCGATCCAGCGCTGTCACCGCGGCGAGTCGCTGGTGGACCTGAGGACGAGGGCGTGATCGAGTCGACTCGGGTCGGATCAGGTGGGATCAGGTCCCGCCGAAGCCCTCCGGAGCCCGTTGGGCGGAGGGGCGGGCACCGTTCTTGCGGGTAGTTGTCGGACGGAATCACCTGAGCAGCTGGAGGAGCCAGCCATGGCGACGCGCGAGATTCC
>DASVDJ010000007.1:0-22954 GCA_036381155.1 Vicinamibacterales bacterium | reverse complement strand
CACCTTGGCGATGAACCACAGCAGCGGCAGCCACCCCTGGTTCGCGCCGGCCCACAGGCTGATCGGGAACGGTGCGTGCCAGCCGCCGAAGAACAACGTGACCGCCAACGCCGAAACCGTTGTGATGTTGATGTATTCGGCCAGGAAGAACATCGCGAAGCTCATGCTGCTGTATTCGGTATGGTAGCCCGCGACCAGCTCCTGCTCCGCTTCCGGAAAGTCGAACGGGGCACGGTTCGTCTCGGCCACGCCCGCGATCATGTAGACGATGAAGCCGATCGGCTGCAGGAACACGAACCAGCGCGGGATGAACCCCAGCCAGTATCCCGCCTGATCGTTCACGATTTCGCGCAGCGACAGCGAGCCGGCCAGCAGGATCACCCCGGCGAGCGCCAGGCCGTACGACAGCTCGTACGAGATCATCTGCGCCGCCGAGCGCAGCCCGCCGAGAAGCGAGTACTTCGAGTTGGAGCTCCAGCCGGCGAGCACGATCCCGTAGATCCCCATCGACGTGATGGCGAATATCACCAGCACCGCCACGTTCACGTCCGCGATTTCGAGGCGAAGCGGCTCGGGCAGCAGCCCGAAGAGCGTCGTGGACGCGCCGAAGGGCACGACCGCGAAGGCGGCGAACGCGGCGGTCGCCGAAATGACCGGCGCGAGCGAGAACAGGATCGCGTCGGCCGCCTTCGGCCGCATGTCCTCCTTGAACATCAACTTGACGATGTCCGCGAGCGGCTGGAGCAGGCCGAACGGGCCAACCAGGTACGGACCGTAGCGCCCCTGGACCCAGGCGGCGATCTTGCGCTCGAAATATACGAGCACCGCGGCTGAGCTGAGAAGACACACAAAGACGACCAGAATCAGCCCTAAGTGGGCCGCGATCATCTCGTTCATGCGTGGGCTCCGGCGGTTGTGGCGTCCGCCTCGACGCGGACCTCACGGCGCCAGTCCGCCACGTGCGGGCAGCGTCCCTCGCGCACGTGCGCCTCGAACTCGGCGCGGAAATGCTTCACGGTGGTGAGCGCCGGCGTGGCCGCGGCGTCGCCGAACGGGCAGAGCGTCTTGCCGGCGATGTTGCCGGCGACGCTGTCGAGCAGGTCGATGTCGGCCATCGTGCCGTTCCCCTGCTCGAGGCGTCGGAGGATCTTGAACAGCCAGTCGGTGCCCTCGCGGCACGGCGTGCACTTGCCGCAGGACTCGTGGCGGTAGAAGTGCAGCAGGTTCTCCGCCGCCCAGACCATGCACGTCGTCTCGTCCATCACGATGATGGCCGCAGACCCGAGCATCGATCCGGCCTTCGCGACCTCGTCGAAGCTGGCGGGGATGTCGAGCTGGTCCGGGAGGAGGATTGGGACCGACGAGCCGCCGGGAATGACGGCCTTGATCTGGTGCCCGTCGCGCGGCCCCCCGGCCATGCCGTAGATGATTTCCTTGAGCGTGGTGCTCATCGTCGCTTCGTACACGCCCGGCCGCTTCACGTGGCCGCTCACGCAGTACAGCTTCGGGCCGCCGTTCTTCTCCGGCCCGAGGGCGGCGAACCACTCGGCGCCGTTGGTGATGATCGGCGGCAGGTTGCAGAGCGTCTCGACGTTGTTGACCGCGGTCGGGCAGTCGTAGAGCCCCGAGACCGCCGGGAACGGGGGCTTGATGCGCGGCTGCGCCCGCTTCCCCTCCAGCGACTCGATGAGCGCCGTCTCCTCGCCCGCCTCGTAGGCCCCGGCGCCGCGGTGCACGTAGACGTCGCAGTCGAAGCCGGTGCCGAAGATGTTCTTCCCCAGGTAGCCGGCCTTGTACGCCTCGGCGATCGCCGCCTCGAGGTGGTGCTGGACGTGGAGGAACTCGCCGCGGATGTAGATGTAGGCGACCTTCGCGCCGATGGCGTAGCACGCGATCGCGCACCCCTCGATGAGGAGGTGCGGGTTGCGCTCCATCAGCAGGTGGTCCTTGAACGTCCCCGGCTCGCTCTCGTCCGCGTTGCAGCAGATGTAGCGCGGCTTCGTCGACTTGCGGTCGACGAACTGCCACTTCATGCCGGTCGGGAACCCCGCGCCGCCGCGCCCCCGCAGCCCGGAGGCCTTCACCGCCTCGATGACCGCGTCCGGCGTCATCGCGAGCGCCTTCCGGAGCGCCTGGTACCCCTCGTGCTTCTGCAGGTAGAAGTCGAGCGTGTCGCTGTGCGGCTCGCGGACGAAGCGCGTCAGAACCGGTTCCATGCCCTACTTCTCCACCCGGTGCACGCAGCCGGACAGGGCCGCCTCGCCGCGCGCGCGGACGGCCTCCAGGAACTGCGGCACCTCCTCCGGCTTCAGGCGCTCGTGCCAGCCGTCGTTCACCATCACCACCGGCGCGCGATCGCACGCGCCGAGGCACTCGACCTCGACGAGCGTGAACGTGCCGGTCGGGTCCGTCTCTCCCGGCGCGATCTGCAGCGTGCGGCCGATCTCCTCGGTCACCCGCTCGGCGCCGAGCAGCGCGCACGAGAGCGTCCGGCAGACCTGGATCACGTACTTGCCGACCGGCGCCTTGTAGAACATCGCGTAGTACGACGCGACGTCCTCGACCTCCGCCGGCGTGCACCCGATCACCTCGGCCAGGTGCGCCATCCCGTTGCGCGAGACGTAGCCGATCTGCTCCTGCACCAGGAACAGCCCGTAGAGGATGGCCGACTTGCGGCGCTCGGGCGGATACTGCGCCGCGCGCCGCTCGAACTGCTCCCGCCGCTCGGGCGTGAACACGAACGGCTCCCCTTCGGGGGGCAGCCGGCGCTCCGAACGATGGTGTCCGTCCTTGTACGGAATCTCCGGATGGAAGCTCACCGGTCCACGTCCCCCATGACGATGTCGGTCGACCCGATGATGGCGATGACGTCGGCGATGAGGCTGCCGACCACCATCGGCTCCATCGCCTGGCACGCCAGCAGCGACGGCGGCCGCAGGTGCACGCGGATCGGCCGGTTCGTGCCGTCCGAGACGACGTACACGCCGTGCATGCCGCGGGGCCCCTCCACCGGCACGAACGCCTCGCCGGCCGGCACCGTGAAGCCCTGCGAGTGGATCAGGAAGTGCTGGATGAGCGCTTCCATCTCCGTGTAGACCTTGTCCTTCGGCGGCGGGACGACCCGGGGATCGTCCACCTGGAAGACGCCCGTCGGCGTGATGCGATCGAGCGCCTGCCGCGCGATCCGCAGGCTCTGGTGCATCTCCGCGATGCGCACCCGGTAGCGGTCGAACACGTCGGCGCCGTGCAGCACCGGCACGTCGAACTCAAACGTCTCGTAGCCGCTGTACGGGTGCACCTTCCGCACGTCGTACGGCAGACCGGCCGCGCGCGCGATCGGCCCCATCAGCCCGTAGGCGAGGCACTGATCGAGCGGAAAACGGCCGACCCCCTGCGTGCGCTTCAGGAAGATCGGGTTGGCCGTCAGCAGGTCCTCGTACTCGGCCAGCTTCGCCGGCATCCGGTCGAGCAGCTCGGTCACCTTCTCGTGGAAGCCGGGCGGCAGGTCCTCGCGCAGGCCGCCGACGCGGATGTAGCTCGGGAACATCCGGAAGCCGGCGATGAGCTCGTTGATGTTGAGGATGAGCTCGCGCTCCCGGAAGCAGTAGAGCATCACCGAGACCGCGCCGAGGTCCATCGCGGAGGTGCCCAGCCACACCAGGTGGCTGTTGAGCCGCTGCAGCTCCGCGATGAGCACGCGGATCCACTTCACGCGGTCGGGCATCTCGAGGCCGAGCAGCTTCTCGACCGACAGCGCGTAGGCCAGCGAGTTGCTCTGCGCCCCCAGGTAGTCCGTGCGCTCGATGAGCGGCACGACCTGCTGCCACTTCTTGTTCTCGGCGGTCTTCTCGATGCCGGTGTGCAGGTAGCCGATGGTGGACTTGGCCGAGACGATGGTCTCGCCGTCGAGCTCGAGGACCAGCCGGAACACGCCGTGCGTGCTCGGGTGCTGGGGCCCCATGTTGACGGTCATCGTCTCGGTGCGCAGCTCGGGCATGTCTCCTAGAGTCCTTCCTCCACCAGCGCGCAAATGACGTGCAGCAGCGTGCGGTGCGCCTCCTGCACGCGCGCCGTCGACTCGTGCGGCACGTGCAGGTGGATGTCGACCATCCGGCCCGCCTCGCCGCCGTCGCGGCCCGTGAGCGCGATCGTCGTCAGCCCGCGCGCCTGCGCCGCCTCGAGCCCCGCCAGCACGTTCGGCGATCGCCCGCTCGTCGTCAGCGCGATCGCGACGTCGCCCGGCGCGCCGAACGCCTCGATCTGGCGCGCGAACACCTGGTCGAACCCGTAGTCGTTGCCGATCGCGGTCAGCGCGCTCGTATCCGTCGTCAGCGCCAGCACCGGGACCGCGCGCCGCTCGCGCTCGAACCGCCCGACGAGCTCGGCGGCGAAGTGCTGCGCGTCGGCGGCGCTGCCGCCGTTGCCGAACGCCAGCACGGCCTGTCCGCCGTTCAGCGCCGTCGCCACCGCGTCGATCGCCCGCAGCAGCGGCTCCTGATCGGCGGTCCGCAGCGCCTCGTGGACGCGGATGGTCTCGGCGAAGATCCGGTCAATCGCCGCGCGCCGCTCCTCCACGTCCGCTCAGGACCGGCGGGCGCGCCGATCCGCCTCCACGTTCGCCCGGAACTCGTCCTCGGTGAGCTCCAGCGGCTCGTAGGTCTTCACCGGCAGCTTCACCTGCACCGGGTAGTCCTTCCGCAGCGGATGCCCTTCCCAGTCGTCGGGCGTGAGCAGCCGCGTGAGGTTGGGATGGCCGGCGACGCGGATGCCGAAGAGATCCCAGACCTCGCGCTCCTGCCAGTTCGCCGAGGGCCAGAGCGTCGACAGCGTCGGCAGGACGTCCGCTTCGGCCTCCGCCTGCTCCAGCTGCACCCGCACCCGCAGCGTGTACCTGTGCCCCGTCGAGACCAGGTGGTACACGACGTCGAACCGCGGACGGCGCGGGTAGTGGTCGGCGGCGGTGACGTCGAGCAGCACGTCGAAGCGGCAGCCCGGATGGTCGCGCAGCGCGGCGGCCACGTCACGCAGCGAGGCCGCGGGCACGAGCAGCGTCGGGATGCCGTCGCGCGTCTCGGTCTCCTGGAACGTCCCCGCCGGCAGGGCGTCTTCCAGCGGAGGTCTCGGCAGCATGGACATGAATCGTCGACGTGGCGGGTGGGCTACAGCTTCGACTCGGCGATCTTCTGCTGCAGCTGCACGATGCCGTAGATGAGCGACTCGGGGCGCGGCGGGCAGCCGGGCACGAACACGTCGACCGGCACGACCTGATCCACCCCCTGGACGATGGCGTAGTTGTCGAAGACGCCGCCGACCGAGGCGCACGCGCCCATGGAGATGACCCACTTGGGCTCGGGCATCTGGTCGTAGATGCGGCGGAGCACCGGCGCCATCTTCCGCGAGAGCCGGCCGGCGATGATCATCAGGTCCGCCTGCCGCGGCGAGGCGCGGAACACCTCGGCGCCGAAGCGCGCGATGTCGTACCGCGACGCGCTCATCGACATCATCTCGATGGCGCAGCAGGCCAGTCCGAACGTCACGGGCCAGATGGCCGACTTCCGGGCCCAGGTGACGACCTTCTCGACGGTGGTCGTCAGGACCGGGATATCAAGCTGCTGTTCGAGACCCATCGACCACCCCGGGGCGCACGGCCGGCCGACGAAGCGGCAGCGCGCTCCAGTCGAGGACTCCCTTGCGCCAGATGTAGACGTAGCCGGACGCCAGGATCGCGATGAACAGCACCACCTGGACGAAGCCCGCCCAGCCGAGGTCGCGCAGGGCCATCGCCCACGGGTAGAGGAACGCGACCTCGATGTCGAAGAGCAGGAAGACCATCGCGACCAGGTAGAACTTCACCGACTGGCGCTCGCGCGCGTCGCCGACGGGCGGCACGCCGCACTCGTAGGGCGCCAGCTTCTCCGGCGTGACGACCTTCGGGCCCAGCAGGCGGGAGATGAAGACCGTGAAGACTCCAAATCCGACCGCGAGGCCGAACATCAGCAATATGGACAGCCAGCTCTGCATGGGTCCCGGAGGTCTGATCAGCTTTGTGAAGAATTTCGCAAGCCGACCACCCCTCATGCTACTGGACGGTATCGGGCAAGTCAACGAAAGCCCGACCGTGGGTGCCCGTCAGCGTGCACGCCCGGGGCGCGACCGCAAGTGTGCGAACATCGCGGCGTGCGTCTCGCGATCTTCTCGCCCCTGCCTCCGGTCCGCAGCGGCATCGCCGCCTACACGGCGGAGCTGCTGACGGCGCTCGCGCCGCGCCACGCCATCGACGTGTTCGTCGGGTCCGCCGACGAACTGCGGGCCGCGGCCGTGCCCGACGGCGCCGCCGTCCGCAGCGCGCACGATTTCGTCTGGGCCCGCCGCCGCACGCCGTACGATCTGGTCGTCTACCAGCTCGGCAACGCGACCTGCCACGACTACATGTGGCCGTACCTCGTGCGCTGGCCCGGCCTCGTCGTGCTGCACGAGCGCCACCTGCAGCACTCGCGGGCACGCCGGCTGCTCCAGCTGAGGCGGCCCGACGACTACACCGCCGAGCTCTTCTTCAGCCATCCCGACGCGCCGCCCGGCGCGGAGCGGATCGGGCTGGCCGGGTACGACGGCCCGCTCGTCTATCTCTGGCCCATGGACGGGGTCGCCGTCCGCTCGGCGCGCGCGGTCGCCGTGCACGACGCCGCGCTGGCCGGGACGCTGCGCGAGCGACATCCCGGCGTGCCGATCCACGCGATCCCCATGGGGGTGGCCGATCCCGGCGGCGCCGACGCCTCGCCGATCCGGGCCCGCCACGGCTTCGGGCCGGAAACGGTGGTCGTCGCGGCCTTCGGCGGCGTCACCCCCGAGAAGCGCGTCGAGCCGCTCATGCGGGCGTTCGCGGTGGCCCGGGCCTACGCGCCGGATGCGCGGCTGCTGCTCGTCGGCGGCCAGGCGGCGCATTTCGACGCCGCGGCGCACGCGCGCGCGCTCGGGATCGATCGGCTGGTGACGATGACCGGGTATGTGCCCGACGGGGAACTGCCGGCGTACCTGGCGGCCGCGGACGTGATCGCCTGCCTGCGCTGGCCGACCGGGGGCGAGACGTCGGCGGCCTGGCTGCGCGCGCTGGCAGCCGGCCGTGCGACCGTCATCACCGACCTCGCCGCGCACGCGCAGCTGCCGGCGCTGGATCCGCGGTCATGGACGGTGCCGGGAGCAGGCGTCGGGCCCTGTCAGGACCCCATGGCCGTTGCGATCGATCTGCTGGACGAGACGCATTCGCTGACGCTCGCGCTGAAGCGCCTCGTGCGCGATGCGTCGCTGCGGAACGCGTTGGGGATGGCGGCACGGCGCTGGTGGACGGAGCGGCACACGCTCGCCCACATGGCGGCGGCGTACGAAGCGGTGCTGGTGGACGCGGCGGCGCGCCCCGATCCGGACGTCCGGCTCCCGGCGCACCTGCGGCCGGACGGCCGCGAACACCTCCGCCGGTTGCTCGGGGAGATGGGAGTTCCCGATCCGCTGGCGGCGGTGGTGCCGCGCGCAGACGCGGAAACGGAAGCGTGAGGCCGGCCCGGGTCAGGCCCCGGGCCGGCACCGATCGATACCGAACGCTGCGGCGGCGCTCAGTCGAGCGCCGCCTGTGCAGCGGCGATCTGGGAATCGAGATCCTTCAGCGCCGCGGCGAGCTGCTGCCGCCGGGCGTCGTGCGTGGCCGCGTCGAGCTGCTGCCGCGCGGCGGCCCGGGCCAGCTTCAACGACTCGAGCACGCGTACCTGCTCGGGGTTCCGCACCACCTGGCGGCGCCCCCGGGCGCGGCTCAGCGCGGCCTCCTCCATTCGTTCCTGTATACGCGCGTCCGCGTCGATCAGTCCTTCGCCGGCGTCACCCATTCCGATGCCTCTCGTCTCATCTGCACTGATCGAGCCCAGTGCAAGAGGACCATTATAAACGACTCGTCGCGCCGTGCGCGGCGCGAGTCGCCGTAAGATCGATCGTCGTGCTCTTTCACCCGGCCGTCGAGGCGTGGTTCGCCGAGGCGTTCGGCGCGCCGACGCCCGCGCAGCGGCGCGCGTGGCCGCCGATCGCGCGTGGTGCGTCGACGCTCGTCTTCGCGCCGACCGGCAGCGGCAAGACGCTCGCCGCGTTTCTCGCGTGCCTCGACCGCCTGATGTTCGCGCCGGTGCCGCCGCGCGCCGGGCGCTGCCGCGTCCTCTACGTCTCGCCGATCAAGGCGCTCGCCGTCGACGTCGAGCGCAACCTCCGCGTGCCCATCGCCGGCATCAGCCGGACCGCCGCCGCCCGCGGCGACGCGCACACGGTGCCGCGCGTCGCGATCCGCACCGGCGACACGCCCGCCGCCGAGCGCACGCGCTTCGCGCGCGAGCCGGCCGACATCCTCATCACGACGCCCGAGTCGCTCTATCTCCTGCTGACGTCGCGGGCGCGCGAGGCCCTGCGCGCGATCGAGACGGTGATCCTCGACGAGATCCATGCGCTCGTCCCGACCAAGCGGGGCGCGCACCTCGCGCTGTCGCTCGAGCGCCTCGCCGCGCTCACCGGCCGGCCGCTCCAGCGGATCGGCCTCTCGGCGACGGAACGATCCGTCGACGAGGTCGCGCGCTTCCTCGGGGGCGCCGATGACACGGGTGCGGCGGCGCCGTCGCGCGAAGGTCCGGACGCGGTCGCGGACGTGCATGGCGAGTTCGCCGGGACCGCCGTGCCGGCCTGGCGTCCGGTCACGGTCGTCGACGAGCGCGCGCCGAAGCGGCTGGCGCTGCGCGTCGAGATGCCGGGCGGCGCCGGCACGCGCGGCCCCGGCGAGGACACCAACGACCCGGCGGCCGCAGGCGGATCCCGTTCGGGCATCTGGGCCGGCATCCATCCGCGGCTGCTCGAGCTGGTGCGCGCGCACCAGTCGACCCTCGTCTTCGTCAACAGCCGGCGTCTCGCCGAACGTCTCGCGGCCGCGCTGAACGAGCTGGCGGGCGAGCCGCTCGTGCGGTCGCACCACGGCTCGATGGCGCGCGAGCAGCGGCTCGAGGTCGAGGAGGCGCTGAAGGCCGGCCAGGTCCGCGCGCTGGTCGCCACCTCGTCGCTTGAGCTGGGGATCGACATGGGCGCCATCGACCTCGTCGTGCAGATCGAGTCGCCCCCGTCGGTCGCCAGCGGCCTGCAGCGCATCGGCCGCGCGAGCCACCAGGTCGACGCGGTGAGCACCGGCGTCATCGTCCCGAAGCATCGCGGCGACCTGCTCGCCTGCGCGGCGGTCACGCGCGCGATGCGGGACGGCCAGGTCGAGCCGACGCGCTACCCGCGCAACCCGCTCGACGTGCTCGCGCAGCAGATCGTCGCGGCCGTGGCGGTCGAGCCGTGGGACGCCGGCGAGCTGTTCCGGCTCGTGCGCCGCGCCGCCCCCTTCGCGGCCCTGAGCCGCCGCGCGTTCGACAACGTGCTCGACATGCTGTCGGGCCGCTATCTCTCCGACGAGTTCGCCGACCTGCGGCCGCGCGTGACGTGGGATCGCCGGACCGATCGCCTCACGCCGCGGGACAGCGCCCTGCGGATTGCGGTCGCGAATGCCGGCACGATCCCCGACCGCGGCCTGTACGGCGTCTTCCTCGCCGGCGCCGCGCCGGGCACGGCGCGCGTCGGCGAGCTGGACGAGGAGATGGTGTTCGAGTCGCGCGAGGGCGAGACCTTCGTCCTCGGCGCGTCCACCTGGCGCATCGAGTCGATCACGCACGACCGCGTCGTCGTCTCGCCGGCTCCGGGCGAGCCGGGCAAGATGCCGTTCTGGAAGGGCGATGCGGCAGGGCGGCCCCGCGAGCTCGGCGCGGCCATCGGCTGCCTCGCGCGCGAGCTGCGCGAGATGCCCCCGGCGGCGGCCATCGACCGGCTGGTGCGCGAGCACGATCTCGACCACGCCGCCGCGGAGACCCTGCTGCTGTACCTCGCCGAACAGCAGGCGGCGGCCGGCGTGGTGCCGGACGAGCGGACGCTCGTCATCGAGCGATCGCGCGACGAGCTCGGCGACTGGCGGCTCTGCCTGCTGTCACCGCTCGGCGGGAAAGTCCTCATCCCCTGGTGCCTCGCCGTCACGGCGCGCATCCGCGAGCGGCGCGGCCTCGACGTCGAGACGATGTGGAGCGACGACGGGTTCGTGGTCCGCATTCCGGATGCGGAGGAGCCGCCGCCCGTCGACCTGTTGCTGCCCGATCCGTCCGAGGTCGAGGCGCTCGTCATGCGCCAGCTCGGCGCGAGCGCGCTGTTCGCGGCGCGCTTCCGCGAGGTGGCCGGACGCGCACTGCTGCTGCCGCGCCGCCGTCCCGGAGGCCGGTCGCCGCTGTGGCATCAGCGCAAGCGCGCCGCCGATCTGCTGGCCGTCGCGTCCCGGTACGAGTCGTTCCCGGTACTGCTGGAGACCTATCGCGAGTGCCTGCGCGACGTCTTCGATCTGCCGGCGCTCGTCGACGTGCTCGCCGGCGTGGCGTCCGGATCCATCCGGACGGTGACAGCGGACACGGACCGCCCGTCGCCGTTTGCGGCGTCGCTGCTCTTCGGTTACGTCGCGAACTTCATCTACGACGGCGATGCGCCGCTGGCCGAGCGTCGTGCGCAGGCGCTGTCGGTGGATCAGGCGCAGCTGCGCGAGCTGCTCGGAGATGCCGAGCTGCGCGAGCTGGTCGACGCCGGCGTGCTGGAGGCGCTCGAGCGGCAGCTGCAGGCGCTCGATCCGTCGTACCACGCGCGCAGCGCCGACGGACTCCACGATCTGCTGCTGCGCCTCGGCGATCTCTCACGCGAGGAGATCGCCGCCCGCTCCGCCACGCCCGTGGTGATGGCCGCAGTCGGGGACCTCGTGCGCGACAGGCGCGTGCTGGCGGTCACGATTGCCGGCGCGGAACGATTCATCGCGGCCGAGGATGCGGCGCGATATCGCGATGCCCTGACCACGGCCGTGCCGGACGACCTGCCGCCGGCGCTGCTCGAACCGGTATCCGACGCGCTGGCCGGGCTCGTCCACCGCTACGCGCGCACGCACGGGCCGTTCACGGCCGCGGAGTGCGCCGGACGCTTCGGAGTGTCGGAGGACGCCGTGCGCGAGACGCTGGCCCGGCTCGCCGCAGCCGGCCGCGTGGTCGAGGGACAGTTCCGGCCGGGAGGACACGGCATCGAATGGTGCGGCGCCGACGTCCTTCGCACGCTGCGGCAGCGCTCGCTCGCGCGCCTGCGTCGCGAGATCGAGCCCGTGGACCCGCCCGCCCTCGGCCGGTTCGCCGCCGTGTGGCAGGGCGTCGCGCGCCGACGGCGCGGACTCGACGCGCTGCTCGACGCGATCGAGCAGCTGCAGGGCGCGCCCCTGCCCGCCTCGGATCTCGAATCCGAGATCCTGCCGGCACGCATCGAGGACTACGACCCGGCGGACCTGGACCGGCTGGTCGCGGCCGGCGAGGTCACGTGGGCGGGACTGGAGCCGCTCGGCGAACGCGACGGGCGCATCGCGTTGTACCTCCCGGACCAGTTCCGTCTGCTCTGGCCGCTCATCGCACCGCCGGCCCCGTCCGACGAGTTCGAGCAGCGCGTCGTCGATTACCTGGCACGCCACGGCGCGTCCTTCTTCGCCGCGATTCACGCCGGCATCGGCGGCGGGTATCCGCAGGAGCTGGTGGAGACGCTGTGGAGTCTCGTGTGGCGCGGCGTCGTCACGAACGACGCGTTTCACGCCCTGCGCGCGTATCTGCAGGCCCCGGAGCGGCGGCGCCGCCGGGAGCCCCAGGCCTTCCGCTCGCGCCGCGTCGTCCCGCCTGCGGCGGAAGGACGCTGGTCGCTGCTGGCGGACCGGCTGTCCGGGCGCCCGTCGCAGACCGAGTGGGCGACGGCCGTCGCGCGGCAGCTGCTCGCGCGCCATGGCGTGGTGACGCGCGAGACGATGGCCGTCGAGTCGATCCCCGGTGGTTACGGGGCGGTCTACGGGGTTCTGCGCGCGATGGAGGAAGCGGGCCGCGTGCGGCGCGGGCTGTTCGTCAGCGGGCTCGGCGCCGCGCAGTTCGCGCTCGCGCCGGCGGTCGACGACGTGCGGGCGCACCGCGATCCGCCCGATGAACCGCTCGCGATCGCGCTGGCGTCGACCGACCCGGCCAACCCGTACGGCGGCATCCTGCCATGGCCTTCGAACGAGGGCGGCCGTCCGTCCCGGTCCGCCGGGACGACGGTGATCCTCGTCGACGGGCTGCTGGCGGGCTGGCTCGGACGCCGGGATGGGCAGCTGCTCGCCTGGCTGCCCGAGGCAGACCCGGAGCGGCGGCGAATCGCGCGTGCGCTGGCGCAGACACTGGCGCGCCTGGCGACCGGGACCGCCCGGGACGGACTGCTCGTGTCGACCGTCAACGGCGTCGCCGCGGGCGCGCACGCGCTGGCGCCGTACCTGATCGAGGCGGGCTTCACGCCGGGTGCGCTGGGCCTGGCGCGAAGCCGGAAGGAGGGACGGACCGACGAGCGGGACGAGGCGCGCCCCGCGTCTCAGCCGCGGTAGTTGCCGAACTGCAGCTCGATGCCGAAATCCTGTTCGCGCAACGCCCGGATGGCGGCCTGCAGGTCGTCGCGCGAGGGGGACGACACCCGGATCTGATCCCCCTGGATCGCCGCCTGCACCTTCTTCAGCTTGCGGTCCTTGAGGAACCTGACGATCTCTTTCGCGGTCTCCGACGGAATGCCCTGCTGCAGCGACACGACGCGCCGCACGGTTCCGCCGGCCGCCGGCTCGATATCGCCGGGCTTGAGATTCTTCACCGGCACGCTCCGGCGGACCAGACGCGTCTGGACCACTTCCCAGAGCGCCTCGATGCGGAAGTGATCTTCGGCCGTGAGCGTGATGGTATGCTCCCCACGGTCGAAGTCGATCGTCGCTTTCGACCCCTTGAAGTCGTAACGCTGCGCGATCTCCTTGCGTGCCTGATTGACCGCGTTGTCGACCTCCTGCAGGTCGACGGTCGACGTGATATCGAACGAGTTCAGTTGAGCCATGCTGGTCCGCGCGCGGTGCGCGCCGGCTCCCGGATTGCCATGGTAGCAGACCGTCGCGATCGCCCGCTCGTGCTCGTCGTCGAGGACTACGACGACGCGCGTGACATGTATGCGGAATGCCTCGAGGCCTGCGGCTTCGACGTCGCGCAGGCCGGCACCGGCGAGGAGGCGGTGGAGCGCGCGCGAGCGCTTCGGCCGGCGGTGATCATCATGGACCTGTCGCTGCCGGGACTCGACGGGTGGGCGGCGACGCGGGCGATCAAGGCGGATCCGCAGACGGCGGCCACCCCCGTCATCGCGCTGACCGGCCACGCACGCTCGAGTGCGGCCACCGCCGCGCGCGACGCCGGTTGCGACGCCTTCCTCACGAAACCCTGCCTTCCCGACGACGTCGTCACCGTCGTGCGCAAGTTCCTGGCACCAGCCAACTGACCCGTACCGGTACGGGTGCCAGACACCGGTACCGGTACGCGTGTCTGACACCCGTACGGACTCGATACGGTGTTCAGAGGCTGTTGCGGCCGTTGAACCAGGACGGCAACGGCAGCGAGCGCATCGTGTGCAGTCCGGGCGGCGCGGTGAGCACCTTCGGGATCGAGTTGACGGTGATCGACGCGGTCGCGATGTCCCCGTGCACACCGCCTGCGATCTTCATCGAAATCGGCGGCGTCCCCTCGATCTCGACGGCGTCGTAGGACTCCGGCGCCCCCAGGTAGGCTTCCATGTGCAGCCGGATGATCGGCTTGCCGCCGACGTAGCCGGTCCCGTCCTGCTCGATGCCGCAGACCAGCCCGGGCTCCACCGTCAGGAACCGGCTCGAGATGGCCGACTCCGCGATGCGCGGCTTGATGACGTCGGTGACGCGATCCAGCTTCCAGCCCATCGCCGCGGCAATCATCGCAATCGACTCGGTCAGCCCCACGTGCCGGACGCTGCCGTCGTCCACGCGCTTCTGGAACTCGCGCCGCGTCAGCCCGCAGCCGATCTTCTGCTGGAACGGCAGTCGGCGCGACCGGGCATCCTGGATGCGGTACACGGTGATCGCCGAGACGTGCTCGCAGACGCCCGTGAGCGCAATCGGCAGCGCGTCCATCGTGAAGCCGGGGTTGACGCCGGTACCGACGACGGCGACCTTCGCTTTCCGCGCCGCGCGGTCGATCGCCGTCGCAAGCCGGCGCTGGTTCCACCACGGATACGCGAGCTCCTCGGTGGTGGAGACCACGGGCACCTTCATCCGCAGCACCGTCTCCAGCTGCGGCCAGACCTTCTTCAGCGACGAACTGGTGCAGAGCACGACGACGTCCGGCTTGGCGGCGCGGATGACGCGTCTGGCATCGCTGTCGACCTTCACGCGAAGCCGACGATCGAGCCCGGCGACCTCGCCGAGGTCGCGGCCCACCTTCGCGGGATCGATGTCGATCCCGCCCACCACCTTCAGTCCAGGGCGGGCGGCGGTCTGACGGACCACCGCCGCGCCAATCGGCCCGAGGCCGAAATGCACGACGCGAACAGGCATGAGACCCTCTGTCTGGCGCGGGACCACCCTGCAGCGTCCGCCCGCGCCCGGAAAAGGTCACGATTATACGCGGCCGGCCGGGGCGGCTCGTGAGAGTAAGATGCGAAACGGGCACGCCGCGCAGCGCCCGCTCCGGACCCCATGACCCGGCCATCGGTGACCGAGCTGCTCGCCCGTACCCGCGAGGGAGACGCCGACGCGCTCGCGGAGCTGCTGCCGCTCGTCTACGACGAGCTCCGGCGCGTCGCCCGCGACCAGATGCGCCGCGAGCGCCCGGGCGCGACGCTGCAGCCGACGGCGCTCGTGCACGAAGCCTGGATGCGGCTGTCGGCCGGCAGCGGGCTCGCGCCGCGCGACCGGTCGCACTTCATCGCGCTCGCGGCCCGGGTCATGCGGCGCGTGCTCATCGAGCGCGCGCGGGCGCGCCACGCGGCGAAGCGCGGCGGCCACGATGCCCGCCTCACCCTGGACGACGCCATGCTTGCCGGCGGAGCGCCCGACATCGACCTGCTCGCCCTCGACGCCGCGCTGGAACAGCTCGCGCGGCTGGACCCCGAACAGGCCCGGATCGTCGAGCTGCGGTTCCTGTGCGGGCTCGACCTCGACGAAACGGCGGCGGCGCTCGGCCTCTCGCGCGCGACGGTCAAGCGGCGCTGGACTTCAGCCCGGGCGTTCCTCGCGCGGGCCATCACCGGAGCCTGACGCGCGTGGACCCCGCACGCTGGCAGCGCCTGTCGCGCATCGTCGAAGACGCGCTGGCCCTGCCGCCGTCCGAGCGCGAGGCGTTCGTGGCCGGCGCCTGCCCGTCACCCGGGGATCGCGACGAGGTCCTGGCGCTGCTGGCCGCCGACGCTGACGCCGGCACCAGACTCGAGACCTTCGCGCCCGCCCTCGATGCCTTTCCGGATCTGGCCGGCGTGCCGCTCGGGCCCGGCACCCGCATCGGCGCGTACGTCGTGGAGGACGAGATCGGCCGGGGCGGAATGGGGATCGTCTATCGCGCGCGCGACGAGCGACTCGGCCGCACCGTCGCGATCAAGGTGCTCTCTCCGCACCTGCTCCGCGACTCGCGGGCCCGCGCGCGGCTCGAGCGGGAAGCGCGCGCGGCGGCGCTGCTGATGCACGAGTCGGTCGCGGCGGTGTTCGCGCTCGAGGAGCACGCGGCGCAGCCGTGCATCGTCACCGAGTTCGTCGACGGCGTGACGCTGCGGGCGCGGCTCGCGCAGGGACCGCTGCCACCCGGCGAAGCCGCCGCCCTGGGCGCCCGCATCGCGCGGGCGCTCGCCGCCGCGCACGCGCGCGGCATCGTCCATCGCGACCTCAAGCCGGAGAACGTGATGCTGACGTCGACGGGCGGCGTCAAGGTGCTCGACTTCGGCATCGCGCATCTGGACGACGAGTCGGCCGCCACCGTGACCGCGACCGGTTTCGTGCTGGGCACGCCGGGCTACATGGCGCCCGAGCAGCTGCGCGGCCAGCCGGTCGACCCGCGCACGGACATCTTCGCGCTGGGCGTGACCGTCTATGAGCTGCTCACCGGCGCGGCCCCGTTCGGCCGCGAGGCGTCGCCGTCCGTCGTGGCCGCGGTGCTCGAGCGCGTGCCGGCCGAGCCCAAGGCCCTCAGGCCGGACGTGCCGGAGACGCTCAGCGCGATCGTGATGCGCTGTCTCGCGAAGGACCCGGCCGACCGCTTTGCCACGATGGACGAGGTCGCGGCGGCGCTGGACGCGGCGAGCCGGTCGCCCGGTCTGCCCGGCCGCGCCGTCGCGCGCCCCGCCGGTCCGGTCTCCCACGCGATGTGGTGGTACCGGTTCCACCAGATCGCGGCGACGGTGGCCCACGCCGCGATGGTCGTTCCCGCCTGGCACGTGATGCGCCTGACGCAGGGCCTGGCCGGCCGCGCCGCGTTCTACGCGCTGCTGGTGCTCGCCGTGGCAACCGGCGTCCTGCGCCTGCACCTCTGGTTCGTCGCACAATATGGGCGGGAGTCGCTGGAGCGGGAGCTCCGCCGCCGCGGGTCGGCACTCCGCTGGGGATCGCGTGCGTTCGGCATCCTGCTGTTCGCGGCCGGTCTGCTGGTGAGCCTCGGCGACGTCACGGCCGCCGCGCTCGCGGCCACGTGCCTGGCGTGTGCCGCCGGCAGCCTGGCCGCCACGGAGGTGATCGAACCGGCCACGACGGCAAGGGCTCTCACCAGGTCTGATCGGGTCTGATCCCGGTCCGCGCGGGTCGCGCCGTATCGCACTCGGACTTCGGCGCTGCCAGCCGCCTGCTGCCAGCCGCCTGCTGCCAGCTGCCAGCTACAAGAATCAGACTCGTTGTAGGATTGCGCCGATGCGCCGCGCTTCCCTCGGGCTGTCCCTCGTGGCGGCCGCGACGCTCGCCCTTCCGGTCGAAGGGCTGCGGCTC
Source organism: Vicinamibacterales bacterium (assembly GCA_036381155.1). Classification (GTDB taxonomy): domain Bacteria; phylum Acidobacteriota; class Vicinamibacteria; order Vicinamibacterales; family JAENWD01; genus JAENWD01. The sequence continues at coordinate 6,021 of DASVDJ010000007.1, read as the reverse complement.
CAGTCTCCTGCGCCGGCCACGGCGCCGGCGGAGACGGCCCCTGCTCCGGCTCTCTCGCCCCGCAACGCGAACTACTCGATCGACGTCGAGCTCGATCCCGATGCCCGCACGCTGTCCGGCCGCGCCGTGATCGCGTGGCGGAACATCACCAACCGGCCGACGTCGGAGCTGCGGCTCCATCTGTACTGGAACGCGTGGCGCAACACGCACTCCACGTGGATGCGCGAACAGATTCGGGGCCGGCAGCGACGGAACTCGATGCTCTTCGACGCGCCAGGCGACCGCCCGGCGGGCGACTGGGCGTCCATCGACGTCACCGCGCTGCGCCTGCTCGGCTCGGGCGAGGCTGCGCTCGTCGACCTGACGGATGCGGGACGGTTCATCGCGCCGGACGATGGCAATGCCGACGACCGGACGCTGATGGCGGTTCCGCTGCCGGAGCCGGTCGGTCCCGGCCAGACGGTCACGCTCGAGGTCGCCTGGACCTCCCGCGTGCCGCGGCCGTTCGCGCGCACGGGCCGGGTCGGCGATTACTACTTCATCGCGCACTGGTTCCCGAAGATCGGCGTGCTGAGCGACGAAGGCTGGCAGGCCCACCAGTTCCACGCGGGCACCGAGTTCTTCGCCGATTTCGGCGTCTACGACGTCCGCATCACCGTGCCGCGCGGGTGGGTGGTCGGCGCCACCGGGCGCGAACGCGAGCGGCGCGACACGGCCGCGGGACGCACCGTGCACCGCTACGTGCAGGAGGACGTCCACGACTTCGCCTGGACGGCGAGCCCCGACTACATCGAGCACCGCGAGACCTTCAGGCACCCGACGCTGCCGCCGGTCGAGATGCGCCTGCTGCTGATGCCGGAGCACGCCGGCCAGGAAGCCCGGCACTTCGCCGCGACGGCGCTGGCGCTGCGCAAGTACGGCGAGTGGTTCGGCCCTTACCCGTACGGCCACATCACCATCGTCGACCCGGCGTGGCAGAGCGAGGCCGACGGCATGGAGTATCCGACCCTGTTCACGGCCGGGACGCGCTGGCTCGCACCCGAAGGGACCGGTGACCCGGAAGCGGTGACCGTCCACGAGACCGGCCACCAGTTCTTCTACGGCATCGTCGCGAACAACGAGTTCGAGCACGCCTGGCTCGACGAAGGGATCAACTCCTGGGCCGAGTCGAAGGTGATGTTCGAGGCCTACCCGGACCAGGCGCTGACGCTGCGCGTGTTCGGAGGATTCGTGCCGTGGGTGATCCGGGACGCGCGGCTGACGCGCGAGGTGCACGGCAACGGGATGCCGGGCTACCGGATGTTCGCGACGAGCGACGTCCCCTCGACGCCGTCCTGGCGCTATTTCCCCGGCTCGGGCGCGCGCATCACGTACGGCAAGACCGCCCTCTGGCTCCACACGCTCGAACGGCACATCGGCTGGGAACGCATGCAGCGCGGCCTGTCGCGGTATTTCGAGCGGCACCGCTTCTCACATCCGGACCCGGACGACTTCTTCGCCGCGATGAGCGAGGCGGCCGGCCGCGACCTCACGCCGTTCTTCGACCAGGTGTACCGGTCGTCGCACGTCTTCGACTACGCCATCGGCCAGCTGACGACGACGCAGGCGGGACCGCGGGGGCTGGTGGGAGACGGAGACGCCGCGACGTTCTCGAGCGGCGAACGGCGAAATGGCCCCTGGCGGACCGAGGTCGTCGTGAAGCGCCTGGGTGACGGCGTGTTCCCGGTGGACGTTCTCGTGACGTTCGAGGACGGGACGACCGCGCGCGAACAGTGGGACGGCCGCGATCGCTGGACGCTCTTCGTCTTCGAGCGTCCGTCACCGGCGGTCTCGGCGGTGGTCGATCCCGATCACGTGCTGCTGCTCGACGTGAATCTCACGAACAACAGCGAGACACGCCGGCCGCAGGCGGCGAAGGCGGCACGCCAGTGGGCGGGCCGCTGGTGGATCTGGCTGCAGGACTTCGCGCTGACCCATGGCTTCTTCCTCTGACGGCACCACGCGTCCGTCGCCGCGGAGCATGACCGTCCGCGTCGCGGTGACCGGCGGCTGGCGCCGCGCCGCCGGCGCGTGGCTGGCGATCGCCGGCATCCTCGCGGCGACTGCCCTGGCCACGCTGCCCGCGACGCTGCTGCTGGCGCGCGCCATCGAGCACGACCTGGGCGCCAGCCTGATGGCAGAGCGCGCGGCGGGCGGCGCCGACCTGGTCTGGTGGGACGAATTCCAGTACCGGGGCGCGCCGCCCTCGTTCACGCCGGGCATCATCGGCGGGGCCGCGCCGCTGACGACGTACTCCGGACTCCTGGACGGCGCGACACCGCCCCCCGAGGCGCTGGCTGCTGCGGTCGTCGCTGGCGCCGTCTGGCTCTTCCTGAGCGGCGGGCTGCTCGAACGGCTCGCCCGGCGGCGGCGGCTCGGGACACGGGGATTCCTGGCTGGGTGCGGGGCCCTGTTCTTCCGCCTGCTGCGGATGGCCGTGATCACGGGCGTGCTCTACGCGCTGCTGCTCGGTCCCGTGCACGGCTGGATCTTCGACGGGCTGTATCCGTGGCTCACGCGGGAGACGACGGTCGAACGCACCGCGGCCGTCTGGCGCGCGACGCTCTACCTGCTCTGGCTCGCGCCGCTCCTGGCAGTGAACCTGCTCGCCGACTACGCGAAAGTCCGCCTGGTGATCGAAGACCGCCGCAGCGTGCTCGGCGCACTGGCAGCGGCCGCGCGGTTCCTGCGGCGCCACGCCGGCAGCGCGATCGCCGTCTATGCCGTCAATGGCGTCGCCGCGGGGCTCGTGCTGCTGCTGTACCTGGTCATCGCGCCGGGCGGAACGGGAGGGGACTGGCGCCTGCTCGCCGTCCTGGCCGCCGGCGTCGGCTACCTGGCCGCACGCCTGTTCGTCCGGGCGGCATTTCTCGGCAGCGCCATGACCCTGTTCGAAGGGCGGCTCGCCCACGCCGCCTTCACCGCCCCGCCCGTCCCGATCTGGCCCGACTCCCCGGCGGCGGAAGCCATCGACAACGCGGCGAGAACCTGACGCCCGCCCCGCAAGTGGACAGACGGCCGATGCCGCCATCCGGCATTCGGCCGGTACCGTAGGCGGCGCGGCCCCGGACCTGTAAGATCGACAGATCGTGGTCGGCTCCACCGTCCAGCACTACCGCATCCGCGAACGCCTCGGGCAGGGAGGCATGGGCGAGGTCTATCTGGCCGAGGACACGCGCCTCGGCCGTGAAGTCGCCCTCAAGTTCCTGTCCGCGGCCGCGCAGGCCGACCCGGAACGCCGTTCCAGGCTCCTGACCGAGGCGCGCGCGGCCTCGGCGCTCCGGTCGGCCAACATCGCCGCCATCTACGACATCGGCCAGCACGAGGGCACCGATTTCCTCGTCATGGAGTACGCCGAGGGGGAAGTGCTGTCGGCGCGCATCGCGCGCGGGCCGCTGCCGGTGCGGGACGCCGTCGACATCGCGGTGCAGGTGGCCGACGCACTCGCCGAGGCGCACGCCCGCGGCGTCGTCCATCGCGACATCAAGAGCGCCAACATCATCGTCAACGCGCGCGGACAGGTGAAGGTGCTCGACTTCGGGCTCGCGAAGTTCGTCCGCGGCGGCGACGAACTGGACACGGCCATGACGCTGCCTCCCGAGACCATGGCCGGCACGGTGCTGGGCACGGTGTCGTACATGGCGCCCGAGCAGGCGCTGGGCCGGCCGACCGATCCGCGCGCCGATCTCTTCTCGCTCGGCGTCGTGCTCTACGAGATGCTGGCGGGACGCCTGCCGTTCGAGGGGCGATCGTTCGGCGAGGTGGTCGACGCGATCCTGCACCAGGTTCCGCCGGCGCTGGCGCGCTTCAACTACGGCGTCACACCCGACCTCGACGCCGTCGTGCGGCGCGCGCTGGAGAAGTCGCCCGAGCTGCGCTACCAGGATGCGCGCGCGATGTACATGGACCTCGCCCGCGTGCGCGAGATGCTCGACGAGGCCGCGCGCCACCGCGGGCGCCCGCCGTCGAGCGCCCGCACGCCGAGCGGGCTGTCTGCCCTGTCGTTCCCGCGCGAGAACTCGATCGCGGTCATGACCTTCGCGAACATCACGCGCGACCCGGGCGACGCCTGGATCGGCTCGGGCATCGCCGAGACGGTGACGGCGGATCTGAAGAACGTCCGGGGACTGACGGTCATCGGCCGGGAGCGCGTGTTCGACGCGCTCCGCAATCTCGAGCCCGGGCAGGACGAGTCGGCGCACGACGACCGGTTCGCGATCGAGATCGGGCGCGGCCTCGGCGCGCGCTGGATCGTCGGCGGCGCGTACCAGCGGCTGGGCCCGAACATCCGGATCACCGCGCGCTTCGTCGAGGTCGACACCGGCGCGGTGCTGCGCAACGTGAAGATCGACGGGCGGCTCGACGACATCTTCGCGCTGCAGGACCGGATCGTGTTCGAGCTGACCCAGGATCTCCAGCTGCGGCTCGAGCCGTCGGCCATCGACCAGATCAGCGAGCCCGAGACGCGGTCGCTGGAGGCGTACGAGCTGTTCTCGCGCGGCATGCTGGCGCTGCGGATGGCGACGCGCGACGCACCCGACCGCGCCATCGCCCTGTTCGAGCGCGCGCTCGCGCTCGACCGCGACTACGCCGAGGCCTGGGCCGGCCTCGGCGCCGCCTACCAGGTGAAGGGCGCCTTCCTGGGAATTCCCGAGATGCTGGACCGGGCCGTCGAGGCCGCGCGGGAAGCGGTGCGGCTGGCGCCCCGGCTCGCCGAGGCACACGTGACGCTCGGCAGCGCGCAGCTCGCGCTGGGCCGGTACGACGAGGCGCTCCACGCGCTGGCCGAGGCGGTGACGCTCGATCCGCGCCACGCGCGCGCCCACGCGACGCTCGCCCGCGTGCACTGGATCGGCCGCGGCGACATCGCCGCCGGCATCAGCGAGCTCGAGCGCGCGGTCGTTATCAACCCGCAGTTCGGGTACGCGCACCTCCAGCTCGCCTGGCTGTACACCGAGGCGGGCGACTTCGCGCGCGCCGAGAGCGCCGCCCGGCGCGCGGTCGACCTGCAGGAGCAGTACATCTCCGGCGAGGAGGGCTTCCTCATCGTCGGCGCGCACACGCGTCTCGGCTACGCCTTCTACCGCCAGGGGCGGTACGACGAGGCGCTGAAGGAATACCAGACGGAGCTGGTGTTTCTCTCGTCCAGCGACAACGTGCTCAAGGACCGCAGCCTGATCGAGCTGCACCAGAAGCTCGGGGCCGCGTACTTCCGCCTCGGCCGTGACGACGAGGCGAAGCGCCACCTCCGCCTCTGCATCCGGATGTACGAGGAGCGCGCCGCCAGCGGCGTCTCGGAGCCGGCGACGATGTACTACGTCGGCGTCGCGTACGCGCTGCTGGACGATGCCGAGATGGCGGTGCGGTATCTGGAGCCGGCGATTACGGCGCGCGGTTCGCTGAACCGGCGCCGTGCCGCGCGGGATCCCGATCTGGAGTCCGTATCCGCCGCACTCCTCGCTTTGGGGCTCATCGGGGGGCTCTCGCCCGCCTCCGGACAGAGTACCTGAGCCGACGTCCACCGGCACACGTCACTGCCGCAATCGCCGTATCCTGCCGGGGGGATCGCTCGCGCTTTACTACGTACGAGAACGTAACGTGGGACAGACTCCTGACCACCTCACCACCAGGGACGACGCACTTCTCAGGTCCCCACCACCTTCAACCCGCTCCCTTGCCGCACGATGTCGGCAACAGACCCGAGTTTCATCACGATTCTTCGATCCGCATTCGCCCAGTCCTCTTGATTGTGCGATACCAGAACGACCGCCGTTCCTTCCTTTCTCAACTCATGAAGTCGTTCACGTACCTGCACGGCAGTCGCCTCATCAAGACTCGCCGTAGGTTCATCAGCCACGAGCAGCGCCGGCTTCTTCACGCACGCCATCGCGACACTGACCCGCTGCCGCTGTCCTCCTGAGAGTTGAGACGGTCGATGCTTTCTCCTCTCTGCGAGCCCGATTCTTGCCATCTCATATTCGG
>DASVDJ010000006.1:0-30088 GCA_036381155.1 Vicinamibacterales bacterium | reverse complement strand
GCGCGCCGGCGCCTGACCGAGCCCCGCGGAGACGACGTTGCCGAGGATGCATTCCTCGATCTCGCGCGGGTCGACGCCGGCGCGCCGGACCGCCTCGCGCACGACCTGGGCGCCGAGCTCGGTCGCCGGCAGGGATTTCAGAGCGCCGAGGAAACGGCCCGTCGGCGTGCGGACGGCACTGAGAATGACTGGCTGTGACATGGCGGCGATCGGATCGGAGCGGCCGGCGGCCGGGATCGGAGATCAGCGTGGGGCCGTGTCGACGTCGAGTTTGCGGACCGTCGCGGCGCCGAGCAGCTGCTGGACGCGCGCGAGGATCAACGGCGCCGAGCGTTCCACTTCGCGGCGCCACGCCTCTTCGTCGGCGTACACGCGCAGCGTGTGCCCGTGCAGCTCGACCCGGGTCGCCCGCGCCATCGGCGCGCCGACGGCGAGCCCCCAGAAGAAGCTGACCTTTTCCGGCGTCAGCGGCGCCCGCGCGAGCAGCGGCGGCAGCACGGCCGCCGGCAGGGACCCGACTCCCTTCATGGGCGGGAGTGTATCATCGCGTCGGGATGCCGCTCGTGCTCGCTTCCGCGTCGCCGCGCCGCACCCGGCTGCTGCAGGACGCCGGGATCCCGCACGTCGTGGCGCCGGCCGCGGTGGATGAATCGGTGCGGCCGCGCGAGACACCGGCGGAGCACGTCCGGCGGCTCGCCGAAGCCAAGGCGTCGGCCGCGGCCGCGCAGCATCCCGACGCGCTGGTGCTCGCCGCCGACACCGTCGTCGTGCGGGACGGAACCATTCTCGGCAAGCCGTGCGATCCCGCGGAGGCGCGGGCGATGCTGCGTTCGCTGGCGGGGCGGTCGCACGAGGTGCACACTGGCGTGGCGATTGCCGGGGAAGGGCGCCTCCTCTCGGCGGTCGAGCTGGCCGAGGTCCGGTTCGCCCCGATGACGGACGCCGAGATCGACTGGTACGTCTCCACGGGCGAGCCGTTCGACAAGGCGGGCGCGTACGCGGTTCAGGGGCTCGCGTCGCGCTTCGTCGAGGCCGTGAGCGGGGCGCCCTCCACCGTCATCGGGCTGCCCGTCGTCACCGTCTGCCGCCTGCTGCGTCAGTTCGAACAGGGGAGACGGCTGCTCGAGGCCGCCGGCCCCGCCGTGCCGGTGCGCTGATCGGGCGCGCGGCCGGCCGGCTGGGCCAGTTCACCCGGCGGTGATATCCTGTTTGAGACTCTCGAAGCCCATGACACACAAGGCGTTGAAGATCGGGGCCACCACGGTCGTGCTGGTGCTGGCCTTCGGCGGATTGCTCTGGTCGACACTGCAGGACGGCACCGAGTACTACAAGCACGTCGACGAAGTGATGGCGCAGCCGGATGCCTGGTACGGCAAGCGTCTGCAGCTGCATGGGTACGTCGTCCCGGCGTCCATCCTGCGAAAGCGGGACTCGCTGGACTACAAGTTCAAGGTGGAGAGCAAGGGATACGTCGTCCCGGCCACCTATTCGGGCATCGTGCCCGATACGTTCAAGGACGACGCCGAGGTCGTGCTCAAGGGCACGCTGACGCCGGAGGGCTTCCAGGTGGAGCCGAACGGCGTCATGGCGAAGTGCCCGTCCAAGTACGAGCCGAAGTCCGGCTCCGCCACCGCACCTCCGGGCGTCTAGTCGCCCGGGCTCGGCCGAACTGGCCTTCGGCCCTGCGTTGCGGCGGGTCGCCGCGCGCGTACGATACCCATGGCATCACTCGGCTCGTTCGTCCTGCTGGCGACTTTCGTCGTCTCGATCTACGCGGCCGCCATCTCGGTGGCCGGCGCCCGCCGTGGCTCCAGACGCTTCGTCGAGTCGGGGATCGGCGCGCTCTACCTGACCACGGCGCTCGCGACGGTCGCGTCCGGGATCATCGTCCACGCGTTCGTGGTCGGCGACTACACCATCCGCTACGTCCAGCAGTATTCGGACGCGGCGCAGCCGCTCTTCTACAAGCTGACCTCCTACTGGGGCGGGCTCGACGGCTCGATCCTCTTCTGGGTCTTCCTGCTCTCGCTGTTCGGCACGATCGCCGTCGCCACGAACCGCGAGCGCCATCGCGAGCTCATCCCGTACGTCGTCGCGGTGATCGCGGTCGTCCAGGCGTTCTTCCTGTTCCTGATGATCGTGCACCGCAACCCGTTCGACACCTTCCTGACCGCGGTGCCGGACGACGGGCGCGGGCTCAACCCGCTGCTCCAGAACCCGTACATGGTCATCCACCCGCCGTCGCTGTACATCGGCTTCGTCGGGATGACGATTCCGTTCGCCTTCGGCATGGCCGCGCTCATCACCGGCCACCTGGACGACGCCTGGCTGCGTGCGGTCCGGCGCTGGACGATGCTCAGCTGGCTGTTCCTGTCGTTCGGCCTGACGCTCGGGATGATCTGGGCGTACGAGGAGCTGGGCTGGGGCGGCTACTGGGGGTGGGACCCGGTCGAGAACGCAGGCCTCCTGCCGTGGTTCACCGCGACGGCATTCCTGCACTCGGTGATCGTGCAGGAGCGGCGCGCGATGCTGCGGATCTGGAACGTCACGCTCGTGATCGTCACGTTCTTCCTGACGATCTTCGGGACGTTCATGACGCGGTCCGGCGTGGTGCAGTCGGTCCACGCGTTCGGCGAGGACCGCGATCTCGCCCTCATGTTCACCGGGTTCATGGCGCTGACGCTGATCTTCAGCTTCGGCTGGGTCATCCGCCGGCTGCCGCTGCTGCGGTCGCGCAACGAGCTGGATTCCTGGCTCTCGCGCGAGGCGGCGTTCCTCGCGAACAACTGGATTCTCCTCTTCAGCGCGCTCTTCGTGCTGTTCGCGACGATGTTCCCGACGCTGAGCGAGGCGGTCACCGGGGAGCGGCTGACCGTCGGGCCGCCGTTCTTCAACAAGTGGATGGCGCCGATCGGGCTGATCCTGCTGTTCCTCACGGGGGCGGCGCCGCTGCTGGCGTGGCGGAAGTCGACCGCGTCGAACCTGCGCGAGCAGTTCCTGTGGCCGGTCGCCGCTGCGCTCGTCACGGGCGGCGCGCTCGTGGCGCTCGGCGTGCGCGCGTGGTCATCCGGCATCTGCTTCGCGCTGTGCGGCTTCGTCACGGCGACGATCGTCCAGGAGTTCTACCGCGGCGCGCGCGTCCGCCAGGGGGCCACCGGCACCGATCTGCTCACCGCGATCATCGGGCTCGTCGGCCGCAACAAGCGGCGCTACGGCGGCTACATCGTCCATCTGGGCATCGTCCTGGTGTTCTTCGGCTTCGCCGGCGACGGCTTCAAGCAGGAAGAGCAGGTGCTGCTGAAGCCGGGGCAGTCGGCGACGGTCGGGCATTTCACCGTGCGGCACGACGCGATCCGCGTCACCGACGACGGGCAGAAGCAGATGATCACCGGGCACCTGACCGTCTTCGAGGACGGCCGGGAGATCGGGCGTCTGTATCCGGCGAAGTGGTTCTTCCGCAAGCACGAGGACCAGCCGACCACGGAGGTCGCGATCCGGCGCTCGTTTGCCGAGGACCTCTACGTGGTCATGCCGGCGTTCGACCTGAAGGATCAGTCGGCGAGCCTGCACATCGTCATCAACCCGCTCGTGAACTGGATCTGGGTCGGCTTCGGCATCATGGCGCTCGGAACCGGCATCGCGCTGCTGCCGGACACCGCGTTCGCCTTCGCGACGGCAAAGCTGCCGGCCGCAGCGGCGGCGCGGACGACGGCGCTGCTGCTGACGCTGCTGTTCGCGCTGCCGGGCGCCGTGCGGGCGCAGCACAACGACACCGGCCAGCCCGTGCCGGTGGTCGCGCGCACGCCGTTCGAGCGCGCGATGCAGAAGAAGCTGATCTGCATGTGCGGCGGCTGCGGCCGGCAGCTGCTCTCGGAGTGCCAGTGCGGGATGGCGTCCGACATGCGCGCCGAGCTCGCGCGGCTCGTCAGCGAGGGGCGCACCGAGGAGCAGATCATCCAGTACTACGTCGCGAAGTACGGCAGCCAGGAGCCGCTGGCCGCTCCGATTGACGAGGGGTTCAACCGCCTCGCGTGGGCCGTGCCGTATCTGATCGGCCTCGGCAGCTTCGGCCTGCTCGGCGTCATCGCGTTCCGGTGGACCCGGCGCCGCGAGGCGGCGGCCACGCCCGATCCGGCGCCGGCCGACCCCGCGCTCGAGGCGCGTCTGGACGAGGAACTGCGCGACCTTGACTGACAGGCAGCCGGCCCCTCGCACGGGCGGATCGAAGCGGAGCGCCGGGCGGCACGACGCCAGCGGCGCTGCCACGGCGGACCGGTCGGCCGGCGTGCCGGTCGGGCCCTTCTTCCTGATCCTCTCGCTCGTCGTCGCCATCGCATCGTTCGTGCTCCTGCGCGGACAGAGCGCGGCCGCGCTCAGCCTCATCGCGTTCACGCTGGTCGGCGCCGGCCTGGCCGGCACGGCCGTCTACCGCATGCTGGCGCCGCTCGTCGTGGATCTCGAGATCGGCACGCCGCTCATCGACGGGCGGACGCGCGCGGCGCTCGAACGCGACAAGCAGCTCGTCCTCCGATCGCTGAAGGAACTCGAGTTCGATCGGGCGATGGGCAAGATCTCGGGGCCGGACTTCGAGCAGATGCGCGATCGGCTGCGGGCGCGCGCACTGCGGCTGATCCGGCAGCTGGACGACGCGCAGTCGTATCGCGCGCAGATCGAGCGGGATCTCGACGCGCTGCTGCAGGCAGCGCCGGCCGGACAGGGCGCGGCGCAGGCGGTCTGCAGGAGCTGCGGTGCACCGGCGGATTCCGACGCGCGCTTCTGCAAGATGTGCGGGCAGGCGCTGGCATGATCAGCGGCCGGGGGCCAGGGGTCGGGGGCGTAGGGCCGAACTTCCGTTCGGCCGTGACACGAGCGATGCGAGGGGGGATTGCCGTCGTCGTGCTCGGATTCCTGTCGTTCGTTCCCGCCGTTCTGGCGCAGATGCCGGATCCGCGCATGATGCACGGCCAGGCCATTCCCGCGGGTGAACTGCCGGCCGGCACGGTGACGGTCCGCGTGGTCCGCCAGACGCTCGCCAACAACGTTCCCGGCATCGACGTCGAGCTGCACGGCGCCGGCGACGTGCGCCGCGCGACGACCGGACTGGATGGGCGAGCCGAGTTCACCGGGCTGCCGGCCGGCGCGCGGGTGCACGTCCGTGCGGTGGTTGGCGGCGAGCCGCTGGAGTCGGCGCCGTTCGACGTGCCGGCCCGTGGGGGCATGCGCACGATCCTCGTCGCAGGACTGAGCGCCGCACCCGCTGCGCCGTCGTCCGGATCGCGGGGGCTGCACTTCGGCAACAACACGCGGTTCGCGGTCGAGTTCCAGGACGATCGCCTGACCGTCTTCTATCTCCTCGAGCTCGTCAACGACACCGGCGCGCCGGCGCCGCTCGACTCGGCGCTCGTCATCGATCTGCCGACGGGCGCCATCGGGGCGTCGCTGTTCGAGGGAGCCTCGCCGCTGGCGAATGCCCGCGGACCGCGCATCACGATTTCGGGCCCGATTCCGCCGGGCATCACCGAGGTGCCGATCGCCTATCGGCTGGAGAACTGGGGCGAGCGGCTGACGATCGAGCAGCCGCTGCCGCTGCCGGTGGACCAGGTGGCGCTCGCGGTGCACCGGCTGCCCGGCATGGGGCTCGAGAGCCCGCAGATCGCCAGCACACGTGAGGCATCGCTTCGCGGGCAGTCCTTCCTGGTGGCGAGTGGGCCGGCGCTGCCGGCCGGCACGCCGCTCACGTTCACGCTGACGGGACTGCCGCACCGGTCCATGACCGGGCGGTACGTCGCCATCGGCATTGCTGCCGCGATCGTGCTGATGGGGATCTGGCTGTCCGTGTCGCCCGGCGCCGCGGTGGACCGGCCGTCGCTCGAAGCGCGCCGCGCCGCCGGCCTGCAGGCCCTTGCGGATCTCGAGCAGGCGCATCGCGCGGGCACGGTGGAGCAGGACGCCTACGACGAACGGCGCGCGGTGCTGGTCGCGGAGCTCGAGGCGATCTACCAGGCGCTCGACACCGCCACGGCTTCCGCTGCCGGCGTCCGGGAGCTGCCCGTGTGACGGCGGACTTCGAGGCCGTCTCCGTCGCGAACGTCAGCCGCGCCTTCGGGCGGCGCCGGGTGCTGGCCGATGTCTCCTTCACGTGCCGGCGCGGCGACGTGCTCGCACTGCTCGGGCCCAACGGCGCGGGGAAGTCGACGCTGCTGGCGATTCTCGCGACGCTGCTCGCGCCGTCCTCCGGCGAGGTGCAGTACGACGGCCGCCCCGCGAGGGGTGATGCCGCCCTTCGCGGACGCATCGGCTGGCTCGGACACGAGCTGCAGCTCTACCCGGAGCTCACCGGCCGCGAGAACCTGCGCTTCTTCGCGAGGCTTCACGGGGTTCCCGGCGTCGAACAGGCGGTGGGGGAGGCCCTGGCCCGCGCACGGCTCGAGCACGCCGCCGACGACCTGGTCGCGAGCTACTCGCGCGGCATGCGACAGCGCCTGGCGCTCGAGCGCGCCCTGCTGCACGCGCCGCGGCTGCTCCTGCTCGACGAGCCGTTCACCGGTCTCGATCACCGTTCGGCCCTGGATCTGATCGAGCGCCTGCGCCTGCTCGCGCGGGACGGCACGATCGTGATGATGGCGACCCACGACATGGAGACCGCCGGGGCCGTGCTGACCAGGGCCGTGGTGCTGCGCGGCGGCCGCATCGCCGCCGATGCGGCCGGCGCCCAGTGGCGCGACACCTGCCGCCAGGCCCTCGCGCTGTCCGGCTGACGCATGTTCGCGCGCACCGTCTGGGCCGTCTTCCGCAAGGACGTCGTGATCGAGCTGCGCAGCCGCGAGACGCTCGCGACGACGCTGTTCTTCGCGCTGTCGGCCGTGCTCGTGTTCGCCTTCGCGTTCGTGCGCGACGGCCGTGCCGTGGCGGACGCGGCGGCCGGCATTCTCTGGATCGCGATCGCGTTTGCGGGCACGCTGGCGCTGGGCCGCGTGTTCGAGCGGGAGCGCTACGAGGACGCGATGCGGGCGCTCCTGATGGCGCCGGCGCCGCGCGCGGCCATCTACGTCGGCAAGCTCGCGGGCATCGTCGCGCTGCTGGCCGCGGCCGAGGCGCTGCTGGTGCCGCTGGTCGCGCTCCTGTTCGACGCCGGCGTGATGTTCGCCCGTCCGCTGCTCCTCGTGGCGATTCTGGCGGCCGGCACGATCGGGTTCGCCGCCGTGGGGACGCTGTTCGCCGCCATGCTCGTCCGGGCGCGCAGCAGGGACGTGCTGCTGCCCGTGCTGTTGTATCCGATCACGATTCCCGTCATCATTGCAGGAGTGCGGGCCACGGCAGCCCTCGCCCGTCCGGTTCCCGACGAGCCGATGGCGGTGTTCTGGCTGATGCTGCTCGTCTTCTTCGACGCCGTGTTCCTCGTGCTCGCGCTCTGGACGTTCGAGCCGCTGATGGCCGACTGACCTCCGGAGACGACTCCCGTGCTGCAGCGTCTGTTTCCCCTCACGATCGTCCTGGCGCTCGCCGGATTCGCGACCGCGCCGTTCCTCATCGGCGCCGCGCCGTACGAGTCGACGATGGGGCTCGTGCAGAAGATCTTCTACTTCCACGTGCCGTCGGCGCTGATGATGTTCGCCGGCGCGTTCACGGCCGGCATCGCCGGCGCGCGCTACCTGTTCACCGGCGCGCCGCGGGCCGACCGGCTGTCCGCCGCCGCGAGCGAGCTGACGGTGCTCTTCGGCCTGATCGTGCTCGTCACCGGTCCGCTCTGGGCGCGCAAGGCCTGGGGCGTCTGGTGGGACTGGGACGCGCGGCTCACGTCGTCGCTGCTCGTCTGGCTGATGTTCACCGCCTGTCTCATCGTCCGGCGGTACGGCGGGCCGGGGGCGGGCAAGCTGGCCGCCGGCGTCGCGCTGTTCGGCGCCGCGAACGTGCCGTTCGTGTACCTGTCCGTCAACTACTGGCGGACGCTGCATCCGAAGACGACCGTCGTGCCCTCGCTCGGTCCCGGGATGCGCGAGCCGTTCTGGTTCTGCCTGGCGGCGTTCCTGATGCTGTTTCTGACCCTGCTGGCGGTGCGAACCCGTGTCGGCGAGCTCGAAGCCCTCGCCGACGACCTCGCACTCGAGCGGGACGTGGTCCGGGAGCACTGATGCGGAAACTCACCATCCCCCTGCGGCGGCTCGCCTGTCTGCTGCTCGCAGCCGGATGCCTCGCGGCATCCCCTGCGGTCACGCCGGTCGCCGCGCTTCAGCCCCAGGCGGCGCAGGACGAGTACGTGCCGCTTTCCGAGATCCCGCCGGGCGAACAGCTGCCGGCGCAGCCGCTGCTGTTCGCGGCGTACGGCTTCGTCTGGGTGGCGGTGCTGGTCTACGTCTGGCTGCTCTGGCGCCGGCTCGGAGCGGTGCAGCGGGACCTCGAGACCCTCAGGCACGCACCGCGGGAGTGATCCATGGGGGACATGACCGCCGGGCACTTCATCTTCATCCCCGGCGTTCTGCTCATCGGCATCGTGATCGGCTGGATCCTCGGCTCGCGCGCCGCGCGCGACGCGTACGCCGCGGAGCTGCGCCGCCGCGAGTCCCGCAACAAGTAGACCGCACCCGGCCGGGAGACGCGCGCCTCCGCGCTCAGCGGCCGACCGACAGCCGGCGGGCGAGGACGTCGGGCAGCCCGGCCTCCCTGATCTTCCGGGCCGCGGCGTCGATGGGGTAGGGGAGCCGGAAGAGCTCCACCTGCCGCGTCTCCGTGTCGACGATGGCGGCGCCGGCGCGCGGGTCGCCATCGCGGGGCTGTCCCACCGATCCGGGATTCACGAGATAGCAGGCGTCGGAAGCCTCGTCGAGATTCAGGCACACGCCCGCCGTGTCCCCCGGTCCGGCGACGATCGCGATCCGATCGGTGCGCCGGTAGGCGACGGCGATGTGCGTGTGGCCGAACAGGCAGAGGGGCCGCGAGGCCTTCTCGAACGCCCGCAGGGCATCCAGCTCGTCGAAGATGTAGTGGTCCTCGTCGAGCGGCGAGCCGTGGCAGATCTCGACGAGGTCGTCGATGGCGACCGGGCCTTCGGGGAGCGAGAGCAGGTACTCGCGATTGGCCGGCGACAGCGCTTCGGTCGTCCAGGTCACGGCGCTGCGCGCGACGAGATTGAAGCTCTCGCCGTCGTCGATGCCCGCGGCGACCTTGTCGTGGTTCCCGCGGATGACCGCGCGCGGGCGGAGGCTGCGCACCCGGTCGACCACGCCGTTGGGATCGGCGCCATAGCCCACCAGGTCCCCCAGGACCAGCGCGTCGTCGTAGCGTCCCTCGAGCGCGGTCAGCACGGCCTCGAGCGCGTCGAGGTTGCCGTGGATGTCGCTGAGCACCAGGTAGCGCACGTCAGACCTCCAGGTGATCCAGCAGCTGCTCGACGAGCGCCGGCACCGGCGCGCGCCCGGCGTCCAGGCGCACGTGCGCGTGCTGATACGCGGCCCGGCGTGTCTCGTAGAGGCGTTCGAACTGCGCGCGGTCGGCGGCGAGGGGCCGCCGGCCGTCGGTCGGCACACGGTCGACCAGCAGGGGCAGGGGGACGTCGAGCCAGACGGAGAGGCCGTCGCGGTTGATCAGGGCGCGGTTGTCGGGGTCGGCGAAGGTGCCGCCGCCGGTGGCGACGACGAGGTGCCGGGGACCGAGCAGGTCGAGGAGCACGCGACGCTCGAGGCGGCGGAAGTAGGCCTCGCCGTCGCGCGCGAAGATCTCGGCCACCGTGCGCCCCTCGCGGGCCTCGATGCAGTCGTCGATGTCCTCCGCGCGCCAGTCGAGTCGCCTGGCCAGCGCCCGCGCCAGTGTCGACTTGCCCGCTCCCATGAACCCGACCAGGTAGACCTTGTCAGTCCTCACGCGTCAGCGCGGCGAGCTGCTCGAAGAACCCGGGATACGAGACGTCGACCACATCGGCGCCGAGGATGGTCGTGGGGCCGTCGGCCGCGAGCGCCGCGACGGCGAAGGCCATGGCGAGCCGGTGGTCGTGCGCCGCGTCGACCACGCCGCCCCGGAGGCGCCGGCCGCCCCGCACGTGGAAGCCGTCGGGGAACTCGTCGATGTCGACGCCGAGCGTCCGCAGGCCGGCAGCCAGGGCTGAAATGCGGTCGCTCTCCTTGACGCGCAGTTCGGCCGCGCCGGTCACGTGCAGATCGCCGCCGATGGCCGCCATGGCCGCAAGCGCCGGCAGCTCGTCGATGAGCGCCGGCACATCGGCGGCCGTCAGCACCAGCGGCCGCAGCTCGCGGTGGCGCACCCGCACGCGCCCCTTGGGCTCGCCGAGCCGGTGGCCTTCCATCTGGCGCTCGACGCCGGCTCCGGCGCGCTCGAGCACGTCGAACAGCGCCGTCCGGGACGGATTCAGGCCCAGATCGGCGATTTCGACATCCGAGCCGGGCAGGGCGGCGGCCGCGACGGCCCAGAAGGTCGCCGACGACACGTCGCCCGGAATGGTCGTCTCCACCGCCGACAGCGGCGTGCCCCCCTTCACACGGATGATCGTGCCTTCACAGTCGACGGTCGCCCCAAACGCGGCGAGGGCCAGTTCCGTATGATTCCGTGTAGGGGCCGGCTCGCGCACGGTGGTCCAGCCCTCCGTGTGGAGCCCGGCGAGCAGGATGGCGCTCTTGACCTGCGCGCTGGGGACCGGCGTCGCGTAGTCGATGGGGGTGAGCCGGCCGCCGGTGATGCGCAGGGGGCAGCGCCCGTCGGCCGATTCGATCCGCGCGCCCATGCGGGTCAGCGGGTCGATGACGCGGCCCATGGGGCGGCGGCAGAGCGACTCGTCGCCGGTGATGGTCGACGTGAACGGGTGCGCGGCGACGATACCGGCCAGCAGCCGCGTCGTCGTCCCGGAGTTGCCGGCGTCGAGCGGCCGGTCCGGCGCGGCGAGCCGGCCGAGCCCCCGACCGTGGACGACGACGGTCCGGGGCTGCGACGGGTCGCGTTCGATCCGGACACCCAGCCGGCGGAGACAGTCGAGCGTCGAGGCGCAGTCGGCGCCCGGCGAATAGTTGGCGAGGCGGCTGACGCCATCGGCCAGTGCCGCCAGCAGCGCGTAGCGATGCGAAATGGACTTGTCACCCGGGACCGACAGGCGGCCGGCGACGCGGCGGGCCGGAACGATGCGCGCCTCCTGCAGCGAAGGCATCAGGGCACTATATCACGCGCGATCGGGCGCGTACGGACGCGCGATGTGGGACGAGTCTGACGTGCGTGCGTGGCTTGACCAGCTTCGAAGCGGTGTGTTATCCGTTTCACTCACTTTGACCGAGCCGTCCCCGGTGCCGCCCGCATGACCTCTCCGTCCTCCGACGTCGTCCGGCTCGAGTTCTGCAGCGCCTTCGACATGCTCGACTTCGTCCAGTTGGTCAGCGACCATCTGTGCAAGCGCGTGGGGTTCGACGAGGACTCGATGCACTGGGTGAGCGTGGCGATCCGCGAGTGCGTGATCAACGCGATCAAGCACGGGAACCGGAACGACCAGCAGAAGATGGTGCACGTGGAGTTCGTCTCGTCGAACGACCCGGAGCAGGGCGGGCTCTCGGTCAGCGTGCGGGACGAGGGCGAGGGCTTCGATCCGGACAGCGTCGCCGATCCGCTCGCGCCCGAGAACGTGCTGAAGAGCAGCGGGCGCGGCATCTTCCTGATCCGCAGCTTCATGGACGAGCTCGAGCTGCGTCGCGTGCCGGGCGGCGGCATGGAAGTCCGGATGACGAAGAAGCTCGCCAGGGCCGCGACGTGATCGACGACGGGCCCGCATCACCCTTTCTGGCCACCGCCATCGAGGCCGTCCGGCGCGCGGGGGCCATCCAGCAGGCCGCATTCGGCGGCGACATCGACATCCGCAAGAAGGGCACGATCGATCTCGTCACCGAGGTCGACATGGCGGTGGAGCGCATGATCCGCGCGCTCATCGCGGAGCGCCATCCGGATCACGACATCCTCGCCGAGGAGCTGGGCGGACCGGCCGGCGGCGCGCGATCGCGCTACTGCTGGATCGTCGACCCGCTCGACGGCACCACCAACTTCGCGCACGGCCTGCCGCTCTTCTGCTGCACCGTGGCGCTCGAGGTCGACGGGCGCCTCGAGGTCGGGGCGGTCTACGACCCGACGCGCGACGAGCTGTTCACGGCGGAGCGCGGGCGCGGGGCATTCCTCAACGGGCGCCGGCTCCGGGTCTCGTCGGCGGACCGCCTGATCGACGCGCTGCTGGTCACCGGATTCCCCTACACGCTGCAGGAGCGCATGCCGGAGCTGCTGGGTCTCTTCGGCGCGTTCCTCGCCGAAGCGCGTGCCGTGCGCCGGCTCGGCTCGGCCGCCCTCGACATCTGCTACGTCGCGGCGGGCCGCATGGACGGATTCTGGGAGCAGGGGCTCAACCCGTGGGACATCGCCGCCGGCGTGCTGCTGGTCGAGGAGGCCGGCGGGCGGGTCACGAGCCTCGACGGGGGCCCCTTCGATCTGCGCGCGGGGCGCATCGTCGCCTCGAACGGGCTGGTCCACGACGACATGCTCCGCGTGATCCGCGAGTTCTACGCCAGCCGATCCTGAGCGCGCCCCTTCGTTGCGTCCGGTCCGGGTAGCGGACTGTGCACGAATGAGGACGACGACCTGCAGCCCGGCGGGCAGCCTGTCCGGGAATCCGGCCGAAATCCCGCGCGAATCCACGAAGTCAGCTGTTGGCATCGGTCCTGCTCGCACAGCGGGCAGCGCGGTGCCGCATTCCAGCGCCGGCGCAGCAGGTCGCCGTCGTCGTTCCGCGGCGGGACCAGGCGCGGACGGATTGCCGCGACGGAGGAGCCTCATATGTCCCGTCTTCTGACGTTGTGCCTCGTCCTGATCGGCCTTGCCCCGGCACCGGCGGCGGCCCAGGATCACGGATTCAGCGTGTCGCTCGGGTACTTCGCGCTGCGCGGCGAGGACGGCCGTGCCACCGGCGACGTGTTGAACGCGGACCGCTGCATCGGGGTCGACTTCCTGTGCGAGCCGCTGCTGTTCGAGGTGAGCGACTTCAACGGCGCGACGGTGAGCGGCGAATACCTGTTCGGCCTCGGGGAGTACACCGAGGTCGGGTTCGGCGTCGGCTTCTACCAGCGCACCGTCGGGTCGGTGTACGAGTTGCTGGAACGCCCGGACGGCACCGAGATCGAGCAGGACCTGAAGCTCCGCGTCGTCCCGCTCACGGCCACGATCAAGCTCGTGCCGACCGGCCGGACGGCGGGGTTCCAGCCGTACGTCGGTGCAGGGGTCGCGGCGCTCGTGTGGCGTTACAGCGAGGTAGGGGAGTTCGTGGATCCCGTGGACTTCTCGATCTTCCGCGATTCCTTCCAGGCGAGCGGCACGGAGGCGGCGCCCATCGTCTTCGGCGGCGTGCGCGCGCCGATTGCAGGCAACGTGATGCTCGGCGGCGAGCTGCGCTACCAGTGGGCGGAAGCCGATCTGCCGGAGGATGAGTTCCTCGGTGAAGTGATCGACCTCGGCGGGCTCACGGTTCAGGCGAACCTGACCTGGCGATTCTGATCGGCACGAGGCCACAGAGGCACGGCCGCGGCCACACCTGGGGCACAGAGACCGCAGAGGCCACAGAGGCCACAGAGGCCGCAGAGGCCACAGAGGTCGCAGAGGGCACAGAGAACCGGGGGTCATGGAGGAAGCAGGGACATCAGTCCTCTGCGGCCTCCGTGACCCCGGCTAGTCCCGCCGTTCGTACAGCACCACGCCCGCGGCCTCACACGTGCGGGCGAACCCGTCCAGGAAGGCGGGATCGCTTCGTGCGCGTTGCGCGAGCACGTCGCCCCCCTCAGAGACCTCCTCGATCAGGATCCAGCGCACGTGATCGCGCGGCCGATCCACGGCCGCGGCCCACAGCTCGCCGTTGCCCTCATGGACGAAGTCGCGGATCGCGAAGCCGCGATGCGACAGCTCCTGCATGTAGTGGGCGAGCGAGCCCATGCTGGCGAGCACGGTGACGGTGCCGTCCGGCTCCGGCAGACAGGCCGTCACCTGCTGCCGGGCGAGGCTCTTCGGTCTGTCCCACTGGGCTTCGCGGACCATCGCCGCGCCGCTGTCGAACGGACGCACGCTCCCGAGCACGCCTGCCAGCAGAAGAACCGCCGCCACGGTCCGTGCTCGCGGTCGTGGCAGCCGGTCAATCGCCAGCGGCACGAGCACCGCGGCGGCCGTCACGAGCGGCACCATGTAGCGGACGCGGAACGGGTGCCCCTCGAAGAACGCATACGCCGGGAGGGCCCCGACGGCAACCCAGGCCAGCCCAATCACGGCTGCCGGCCGGATCCGGCGCCGCGCCCACAGCAGCGCCAGCCAGGCGACCGCGACCGGCGCCGCGAGGGCGAGCGTGATCGATCCCAGCACGCGCGTGCCGTGCCACAACGCGAGCGCGACGGCGTGCGGGCGATGCAGGTACTGCGGGTCGGGCACGTAGAAGCCGCCCGTCACGAACCACTCGCCGACGGTGAGCCGGCTGTGCACGAAGAACCAGAGCATCGCGACGATGGGCCAGCGCACGGCACGGAGGGCGTCGCGCAGCGCAGCGCCGGGGGACCGGCCCTGCTGCCACCGGGCGAGGCCGACGCCGGCGGCGACGGCGGCCGCGGCGGGCCAGGCCTCGTACCGCGTCATCACCGCGAGCATCAGCACGACCGAGCCGCGCGTCAGCGATCGCTCGTCGTCGACCGCACGCGCCAGCTCGGCGATCGCCAGCCCCAGCAGTCCGAGCAGCAACGGCTCGGTCATCGGCGTCGACTGGAGGTACAGCAGGTTCGGGTTGGCCGCGAGCAGGACCGCTGCAAGCGCCGCCGCCGGCCATCGGCCGAACTGCAGGTTCAGACGCACCGCCGAGAAGACGAGCAGCGCGAAGCTGGCGACCGACACGATCACCGCCGACAACCCCGAGCGATACCAGGCGTCGACCTGCACCGGCAGCATGTTGATCAGGTGGGGCAACGGCAGCCACACCGCGCCGATCTGGACCCAGCCCGGCGTGAGGCTGTCGATGATCCGGCGGGCCACCACCAGATGCGCTTTCGCGTCGTAGTGGCTGAGCGTGAGCCCCTGTGCCGCGTAGTACGCGGCTGCTGCGGCTCCCCACACCAGCGCAGCCACCGCCAGCAGGAGCGGCAGACGGCGGGCGCGGGCCGCGTGCGCCGGCGCTGCCGGCGCGTCAGCTATACTTCCTTCTGACAGTTCGGTCATGGCGCAGGACCTGCGGGGCGCGTGGCGGGACACCGGTCACACATGGGCTGATGAAAACGTTCATCGCGTGGGTGCAGGGCTTTGCCGCCGCCATCGGCGGGCCGGGGCTCTTCATTATCGCGTTTCTCGACTCCTCGTTCGTCTCGCTGCCGCAGATCAACGATTTGCTGGTCATCACCATGGTGATCCAGCGCCCCGAGCTGATGCCGTACTACGCTCTGATGGCGACGGCAGGCTCCGTGGCCGGCTGCCTGGTGCTGTATGTCGTCGCGCGCCGCGGCGGCGACGCGCTGTTGCGCCGCCGTTTCAAGGGAGGACGCGTCGAGCGGGCAACGGACATGATCCGGCGGCACGGCGTCCTGGCGCTCGTGGTTCCCGCGCTGCTGCCGCCCCCGTCGCCGTTCAAGCTGTTCGTGCTGCTCGCCGGCGCCTCCGGGATGCGCGTCGTGCCGTTCGCGCTGTCGATCGCGGCCGCGCGCGGCGCGCGCTATCTCGCCATCGGGCTGCTGTCCGTCTGGTACGGCCGGCAGGCGGTGGCGTACCTCGAAGCGCATGGCCGCACCGTCGCGCTCTGGGTGGTCGGGATCATCGTGGCCGGCGTGGCGATCTGGCTGTTCCTCCGCAGCCGCCGCCGCGGCGACGCGGCTTTGACCTCGACCGGATAAGGTGCGTATGATGGCGCGATTCCAGCGCATCCGCCGGCGCTCCCGCTGATGACCCCCGAGCTGTCCGTCGTCATTCCGATTCACAACGAGGCGCCGAACCTGCCGGCGCTCTACGACGAGTTCACCGCGACGCTGACCGCGTGGGGGCGTCCGTACGAGATCCTGCTCGTCGACGACGGCAGCACCGACGACAGCTTCGCGATCATGGCGGCCATGCAGGCGCGCGATCCGCGGGTGCGCGTGATCCGGTTCCGGCGCAACTTCGGCCAGACGGCCGCCTTCGCGGCCGGGTTCCGGTACGCGCGCGGGCGGCTGATCGTCACCGCCGACGGCGACCTCCAGAACGACCCGGCGGACATCCCGCGCATGGTCGAGCTGATCGAGCAGGGACACGACATCGTCTGCGGCTGGCGGAAGGACCGGAAGGACACGCTGCTGACGCGGCGCTTGCCGTCGGTCCTCGCGAACCGGCTGATTTCATGGGCGACCGGCGTGCGGCTGCACGATTACGGCTGCTCGCTGAAGGTGTTCCGGTCGGAGGTCGTGAAGCCGCTGAAGCTGTACGGCGAGATGCACCGGTTCCTGCCGGCCATCGCCAGCGAGCTCGGCGTCAGCATCGTCGAGGTCGTCGTCAACCATCGGCCCCGCCGCCATGGCGCGTCGAAGTACGGGCTCTCGCGCACGGTGCGGGTCATCCTCGATCTGCTGACCGTCAAGTTTCTTCTCAGCTACTCGACGAAGCCGCTGCAGATCTTCGGACTGGTCGGCGGCGCCATGCTGCTCGCCGGGCTGGTGGTCTCGGCCTGGCTGGCCTGGGTGCGGCTGGTCGGCTACCAGTCGATCGCGGATCGACCGCTCCTGCTGCTCGGCGTGCTACTGATCTTCTCGGGCCTGCAGCTCATCACGCTCGGCCTGCTCGCGGAGCTGCAGTCCCGCACGTATCACGAGTCGCAGGACAAGCCGGTGTACGTGATCCGGGAGATCCTCGAAGCCTCGCCGCAGCCGCCCCCTCGCGAGCTCGCCAAGGCCTGACCTGCGATCAGCGCGCCGGCAGCTCCTGCTGCGGCGCGCCACGGACCACGAACAGCAACCCGCCGGACAGCGAGAACAGCATGATCAGGCCTGCCGCGACCAGGGACAGCGCCATCGCGCCTTCGACCGGGAGACCCAGCGCCGTGAAGTAGTAGGTGAAGGTCGCCTCGCGGACGCCGAACCCGTTGACCGAGACGGGCAGGAGCTGGACGACGAACGATACCGGCACGACGACGGCGAGATCGACGATCGGGATCGGGACCTGCAGGCTCCAGGCGACCGCCGCGTAGAACGCCACGAGGATCGCCTGGACGAGGATCGCGCCGAGGAAGCAGGCCACGAGCCGCCCGGGCTGCTCGCCGAACCCCTCGACGATGCCCGTCAGCCGCGCGGTCCACTCGGCCAGCCACGGCCGGAGGCGGCCGGCGGGTGCGAGCAGGCGGCGCACCAGGCCGGGGTTCGATACGAGCAGGACGAAGCCGCCGGCCGAGACCAGGAAGCCCGCCCACAGCATCCCGGGCGGGACCGGCGAGACGGTCCCCGGATGCAGGAGCCCTGCTGCGCTCGCAGCCATCGCGCCGAGCAGCAGCAGCGCGATGAGCCCGAGCGCCCGGTCGACGACGACGACGGCGGTCGCGCGGGTGAGGGACCCGGCGCCCGGCGTCGTGTCGCGGATGCGCACGACGTCGCCGCCGATGTTGCTCGGCAGGAAGTTGTTGAAGAAGGTCGCGACCAGAAACGAGTTCACCAGGAGCCGCTGTGGCAGGGCGACCTGCTGGGCCTCGAGCAGCAGCTGCCAGCGCCAGGCGCTGGCGAGAATCATGAGCAGGTAGATGACCAGCGCCGCGGCCAGCCAGGGCACGGACGCGCGCGTCACCTGCGCCGCCAGGCTGGCCAGGTCCATCCGGGAGAGCAGCCAGACGAGCAGCGTCAGGCTGACGGAAATCTTGAGGAGGAGCAGGAGCGGCTGGCGCGTGCGCGCGGCATCGGGCGATGACGGGGCCATGCGGCGGATGGGGCCTCGCGGTGGTCCTGAAAACGCATGATCGTAGCATAGGCGCGGTCGGCGCCGGGGCAGTGGCGCCCGGGAAGGACGGGGAGCAGGTGGGATGAAGGTCGGCATCATGTGGCGGCATTTCGGCGAGCGCGGCGGCATCAGCGTCTACACGGACGCGGTGCTGCGCCACCTCGTCGCGCAGGACGGCGTCACGGAATACGTGGCGTTCGTCCGGCCCGGCGCCACGCCCCCGATCCAGGCGCCCAATCTCCGCTACGTGCCCGTCGCCGCCCGCTCGAAGCTGGTCTGGGATCAGTTCGCGCTCCCGGCGGCGGCCGAACGGGAGGGCATCGACGTCGTCTTCAACCCGAAGCTGGCCGTGCCGCTGCGGGGGCGCTTCCGCACGGCGTTCGCGCTGCACGGCATGGAGCAGGTCGTCGAGGCGCGGAACTTCCCGCTGTCGAACCGGCTCTACGTCCGCGCGACGCTGCCGCGCTTCTGCCGCCACGCCGACGCGATCTTCTGTCCGACGACGATCGTCAAGCGCGAGATCGCCGAGCGCATGGGCGCCGCGCCCGACCGGATTCATGTGACCCCCTACGGTCTTCAGCCGCAGTTCCTCCGGCCGATCACCGACGCGGACCTCTCGCGGGTCCGGCAACGGTACAACCTGCCGGACCGGTACCTGCTCTTCGTCGGCGGCCTCACCCCGCTCAAGAACCTGCCGACGATGCTGCGGGCGATGGCACGGCTGCGCGACCGGATTGCGCATCAGCTCGTGCTGACCGGCTTCAGCCGATGGACGATGGAGTCAGGGCTCGGCGCGATCCGGGAGCTCGGGCTCGAGTCGCGGGTGCACAACGCCGGCTGGATCGAAGACGATGACCAGCCGGCGCTCTATCGGCTGGCGTCGGTGCTGCTGCTGCCGTCGCTGTACGAAGGGTTCGGGTTCCCGGTCATCGAGGCGATGGCGTCGGGTTGCCCTGTCGTGACCTCCACCGGGGGCTCGCTGCCGGAAGTGGCCGGCGACGCGGCGCTGATCGTCGACGCGCTGGACGCCGACCAGCTCGCCGATGCGGCGCAGCGGCTCGTGGAGGACCAGTCATTGCGGGAGCAGCTGGTCGCGCGCGGGCTGGAGCGCGCGGCGCAGTTCAGGTGGGAACCCGTGGCTGCCAGGCTGCGGGAGGTCTTCGCGTCGCTGGCGGCCTGACAGACGGACGGGGGAGGGGCCCAGCCCCTCCCCGGAGTTTCCGCGATCCGCGGCCTACGGCCAGCGGACCATGACGATGTTGCTCCGCTCGGCCACGGACTCCCGTCCGAACCGCGCGTGCGCGGAGACCATGAAGCCGACCAGTTCGCCCGACTTCGGCCGCCAGTTCACGAGCGGGTGCTGCTTGGTGTGCTGGCCGATGTCCTTGCTCGACACGTTCTTGCAGACCTGCCCGGGGCGCAGCCACTCGTAGGTGGCCGCGTACCACCGGCCGTTCACCTGCGCGAACACCCACGGGTTGCCTTCGACCCCGTTCTTCACCGGCCAGCGGCCCGACTTCGTGTGCGCGATGCAGACGCCGGGGTCGTCGATGCGGACGCTGGTGATGCGCGAGGTGACCGCCCAGCCACTGACGTTCGTGTGCAGCCAGGTGACCTCGCTCAGGCTGAACGGCAGGTTGGCGTCGATCGGATTCGGCCCGGTAATCGGCGGCGCCGGCGAAGGTGAGGGCGCATTCTGCGAGTCGACGCGCACGCGGATCGTCTCGCGCACCTCGGCCCCCTGTCCGAGTTTCAGGATGGCGGTGGCGTTGTAGCCCCCCGCCTGGCTGTACACATGCGTTGTCTGGGCGGTGCCCTTGCCGGTGAGCTTGCCGAGGCTCTTCGTCGCGCCGTCGCCGAAGTTCATCGAGAGATCGCCGGAGACGCCCGCCGTGTCGAGCGTGATCGAGAACGTCACCGTCTGGTTCGGGCGGGGCACGTCAGGCGCAATCGAGACCTTGAGCACGGGCATGAGGTCGACGCTCAGGTCGGCGCTCTGCGCTCCCTGGATGACCGCGGCCACCTTCGTCGCCGCCGACGACTGGAGCTTCGTGCGCGCCTGACCCTGGGAGTCGGTCACGGCGGTGGCCGGCGACACCGATCCGGTCGTCGCCTGGAACCTGACCGGCGCACCCGACACCGGACGGCCGTCGGGGGCCAGGGCCGTGGCCACGATGTCGATGCTGCCGCCGGCCGGGGGCAGGAAGGCCGGCGCGGCAGCGAGCGTCATCTTCGCGACCGGGGCCGACGCGACCGAGAGCTCGAGCTGACCGTGCGCCTCACCGGAGGTCGCGGTGATCTGGACGGGGCCGCTCTCGCCGGGGGCGCGGAACATCACGCTGGCCTTGCCCCCCTGCGCGCGGACCTTCTGCTGATCGAGCTCGCCGCGGCTGGCCGAGAGCCACACCTCGGTGCCGTCCTGGACCGGCGCCCCTCCCGGGCCGGTCAGGTTGATCGAGAGCGGCGCGGTGGTGTTGACGACCACGAGCGCCGGCGGCGGCGCCACCTCCATCGTGACGCCGCTGGGCGCCACCATCGAGTTCTTCTCCACGCCGCAGCCTGCCAGCCCGATCGCGATCAGGCTCACGAGCCCCAGCCGTCCGTACCGTCTCTCCGCTGCCACCCCTCGGCGCATACCTTCTCCCAGACCTTTCACGCGGTTGCCCACTGTTTGTTACGCTATCGGACCGCAGGAGGCGCACCTTTACGACCGCTGGACCCACGGATCCGGCCAGATCGCTGTGATAAGATGCGCGGTCGGCCATCAGTGGCCGGCCCGGCCCTCATTCCCTCGATATGCTGAATCTCGTCACCGGTGGCACTGGCTTCACCGGCAGCCACCTCGTTCGACGTCTGCTGCAACGCGGCCAGCAGGTCCGCGTCCTCGACCGAGAACCTGGGCTGTTCTCGGACGAACTGCGGCGGCTCGGCGCCGAGATCACGCTGGGCAGCGTGACCGATCCGGCCGTCGTGGATCGTCTAACGGCCGGCGTGCGCCGGGTCTATCACGTCGCCGCCGTATTCAGGCAGGTGAATCTTCCGGCGAAGGTATATCACGATGTGAACGTCGTCGGCACGCGAATTGTTGCGGAGGCCGCCCTGAAGCATGGCGTCGAGTCGTTCGTGTACTGCTCGACGCAGGGGGTGCACGGCAACATCGCGTCGCCGCCGGGGGACGAGAGCTCGCCGATTGCGCCGGAGGACTACTACCAGGAGACGAAGTATCTCGGGGAGCAGGAGGTCGCGCGCCTGGCACAGCAGGGGCTGCCGTCGACGATTCTGCGCCCGACGGCGATCTACGGGCCGGGCGATCCGGCGCGCTTCCTCTTCCTGTTCAAGGCGGCCCGCCGCGGCCGCTTCCTGATGTTCGGCGACGGCCGGACGCTCTATCACCCGCTCTACATCGACAACCTGGTCGACGCCTTCGAGCTGGCCGGCGAGCGCCCGGGTCGCGGCGAGCCGTACCTGATCGCCGACGAGCACTACTATTCGCTGAACGACCTGGTGACCGCCGTCGGCGCCAGCCTCGGCATCGACGTGCGGATCACGCATCTGCCGTTCGCTCCGCTGCTGGCGGCCTCGGTCGTCTGCGAGGCCATCTGCCGGCCGCTCGGGGTGGAGCCGCCGCTCTTCCGCCGGCGCGCGGACTGGTTCCGGCAGAACCGCGCGTTCCGGATCGATCGAGCCCGGCGCGATCTGGGGTACGCTCCGAAGGTGGACCTGCCGACCGGCCTGTCCCAGACGGCGCAATGGTACAAAGAGCACGGATATCTCCCGTAACCCCCCGCACGTTCCCGCTCTCCGGGGTTGAGGCCCTCATCCCATGTGCGGCATAGCCGGCATCGTCGGCGCCGCACCCGACGCCCGGCCCGCCCGCGATGTCGTCGAGCGGATGCTCGACACCCTCGTCCACCGCGGACCGGACGACGCCGGGCTGTACGAGGGCGGAGCGGCCGTGATCGGCGCGCGGCGGCTGAAGATCATCGACCTCGACGGCGGACACCAGCCGATCGGCAACGAGGACGGCAGCGTCTGGGTCGCCTACAACGGCGAGATCTACAACCACGCCGCGCTGCGCCGTGAGCTCGAGGCGCGCGGCCACCGGTTCGCCACCCGCTGCGACACCGAGGTCATCGTCCATGCCTGGGAGGAGTACGGCGAGCGCTTCGTCGACCACTTCCAGGGGATGTTCGCCTTCGCGCTCTGGGACGGGCGCGCGAACCGGTTCGTGCTCGGCCGCGACCGGCTCGGCATCAAGCCGCTCTACTACACGTGGGACGGCACGCGGCTGATCTTCGGCTCGGAGATCAAGGCGGTGCTGGCCAGCGGTCTCGTCCGGCGCGACGTCGACCTGCAGGCCCTCTATCACTACATCGGCTACGAGTTCGTGCCGGCGCCGGCGACGATGTTCCGCGGGATCCGGAAGCTGCCGGCGGGGCACCTGCTGGTGCTCGAGCGCGGCGCCATCGATGTCCGGCAGTACTGGGACGTCTCCTACGAGCCGCAGCCGCTCTCCGAAGCGGAGCAGATCGCCGGTATCCGGCGGCTGCTGCAGGAGGCCGTCACCAAGCGGCTGATGTCGGACGTCCCGCTGGGCGTGTTCGTCTCGGGCGGTCTCGACTCGACGGCCGTGCTCGCCTACGCGCGCGAGGCGACGTCCGGCCCGATTCCGACGTTCACCATCGGCTACCGCGACGCGAGCTACAGCGAGTGGGACTACGCCCGGCGCGTCGCCCGGCACTACGGCAGCGACCACCACGAGATCCTGATCGACCAGATCACGCCGGAGCTGCTGGAGTCCGCGGTGTGGCACCTGGACGAGCCGATGACCGACCTGTCGTCGCTGCCGTTCCGGATCCTGTCGCGTGAGGCGCGCCGGCACGTGACCGTCTGCCTGTCGGGGGAGGGGGGCGACGAGGTCTTCGTCGGCTACGACCGGTTCATCGCGTCGAAGCTGAACGAGACGGTGTACCGGCTGCTGCCGCGCCCGATCCGCCGGCTGGCCGAGCACGCCGTCCGCCGGCTGCCCGACCAGGAGCAGAAGAAGGGCGCCATCAACGTCCTGCGGCGCTTCGTCGAGGGGGCCGCGCTGCCCGAGGACGGCGGTCACATGCGCTGGCAGTTCTTCTCGTCGCCGGCGCTCGAGCAGGCGCTGTTCGCCCGCGGCCTGCTGGCCCGCGTGGATCGCGATCCGTTCGAGCCGGTGCGCCGCCACCGCATGCGCGTCGCCGGCGCCGACCGCCTGTCGCAGGAGCTCTACGTCGACCTGCGCCTGACGATGGCCGATTCGGTGCTGATGAAGGTGGACAAGATGTCCATGGCCCACTCGCTCGAGGTCCGCGTGCCGTTCCTCGACCACGCGCTCGTCGAGTTCGCGGCGGGCATCCCGAGCGCTCGCAAGTTCCCCCGGCTTCGCACCCGCGCGATCTACCGGAAGGCGATGCGCGGCGTGCTGCCCGACTTCGTGCTCGAGCGCGGCAAGCAGGGATACAGTCTGCCGATCAAGCACTGGCTGCGCCAGGAGCTGCGCGAGTACATGATCGCGCTGCTGAACGAGTCGGCGCTCGTCCGCG
The DNA here is from genome assembly GCA_036381155.1 of Vicinamibacterales bacterium. Taxonomy (GTDB): domain Bacteria; phylum Acidobacteriota; class Vicinamibacteria; order Vicinamibacterales; family JAENWD01; genus JAENWD01. Next base: position 6,578 of record DASVDJ010000006.1, on the reverse strand, counting down.
AGCATTTCGATCTGTCGTACGTCAACACGCTCATCGGCGAGCATCTCCGGCGCACCCACAACCACAACCACGTGCTCTGGGCCCTGATCAACGTTGCTCTCTGGCACCGCCGGTTCATCGAGGAGCGATCCGCCCGCGCCGCCTGAGCGCCGCCGTGGCGCCGGCGGACAGCTGCTGCGCCTCGGCATCACGATCGCGCTGCTGGCCCTGCTGGCCTTCGTGGTGGCCGAGCCGCGCGAGGTCGCGCAGGCGATCGGGCGGATGTCGCTGCCGGCGCTGGCGGTCGCCCTGGCGCTCGCGGCCGGCGACCGGGTGCTCATGGCGTACAAGTGGCAGCGGCTGCTCCGCGCCCGTGGCGTACCGCTGCCGCTCGGCGTCGCGGTGCGCGCCTATTTCGCGAGCACGTTCGCGGGCCTGTTCCTGCCGGTGACCCTCGGCGCCGACGCGCTGCGTGTCGTCGCGATCCGGCAGTTCGGCGTCTACGACGTCACGGCGTCCGTCGTCGTCGAACGCACGCTGGGGGCGGTGGCGATGTTCTCGGTCGCACTCGTGAGCTGCGCACTGCTGGCGTACGCGCTCACGGAGGCGACGTTCCGATCGGTCGCGGTCGTCCTGGTGGCGGTGGCGCTCGCCGGGGCGGCGGCGTTTCCGGCATCGCTGTGGGCTGCGGGCCGGCTGGCGGCGACGCGGACAGGTGACCACTCGAAGCTCGGACGGATCGCCTCCGCCTACGCGGCCTACGGCCGCCATCCGCGCGAGCTGGTCGTCTTCTACGTGCTGTCCGTCGTCGAGACGCTGGTGCCGACGGTGACCACGTGGGTGGTCGCGCGGGGACTCGGCTTCGACCTGCCGCTCTGGGTGTTCGTCGCGACGCTGCCCATTGCGCTGAGCGTCGCGCGCCTGCCGATCTCGCTCGGCGGCTTCGGTGTCCAGGAGGCGTCGTTCGTCTACCTGGCGGGCCTGCTCGGCGTCGGCGCCTCCGACGCGCTGGCGACCATGCTGGTGAGCGGCGCGGTGCTGCTGCTGACGCTCCTGCCGGCGGCGTACGATGTCACGGTGCTCGGGAGCTGGCGCGATGCGCGGTGACCCGATCCGGAGACCTGCGATGGAGGAGAAGCTCGACAACGTCCCGCGCACGCTGTTCGAGGAGGCGCGCAGCCCGCGCGAGAAGTACCAGGCGCTCATGGTGGGGCAGCCGGGGCTCTGGGCGCTGCTGCGCTACGAGCTGATCATGCTCGTCGCCAGCCGCATGCCCGGCGCGCTGGGGCTGTTCCTGCGCTCGCGGCTCTACCCGCGCCTGCTCGGCGCGTGCGGCCGCAACGTTTTCTTCGGGCACGGCGTGACGCTGCGGCATCCGCACAAGATCCGGCTCGGCGACAACGTCGTCATCGACGAGGGCTGCGTGCTGGATGCGAAGGGGCGGCACAACCACGGGATCACGATCGGCAGCCGCGTGTTCATCGGGCGCTTCAGCAGCGTGAACACCAAGGACGGGGACATCGTGCTCGAGGACGAAGTCAACGTCGGGACGTTCTGCACCATCTTCTCGGCGAGCCGCGTCGTCGTCGGCGCGCGGACGCTCATCGCAGGCTACAGCTATCTGATCGGCGGGGGCCACGAGTTCAGCCGGACCGATGTGGCCGTCTCGGAGCAGGCGCGGCCGTCGCGCGGAATCACCGTCGGCCCCGACGGCTGGATCGGCGCCGGCGTGTCGGTGCTCGACGGGGTGACGATCGGGCGCGGGGTGGTCGTTGGCGCCAACGCGGTCGTGACGAAGGACCTGCCGGACTACGCCGTCGCGGCCGGCACGCCGGCGACGGTGCTCCGTCAGCGCGAGGCGCCGTAGGCCGTGGCCCGGTCCGCGCGGCTGCGTGTCTGGGGTGCCTGGCTGGTCTCGCTGGCGATCACCGCCGGCCTGTTCGCGTGGCTGCTGTCGGACACCGACATCGGCGAGCTGGCGGGCCTGGCGCGGCAGGCGGGTCCGGCGCCGCTCGCCGGTTTCGCCGCGCTGATGGCGACGAGCATCCTCATTCGCGCCGCGCGCTTCCGGGTGCTCCTCGGCGGCGACGTGCCGCTGTCGCTGCTGGCGGGCATCACGATGGTCCGCAACCTGTTCGTGGACCTGCTGCCCGCGCGCGCGGGCGAGCTCTCGTTCGTGTACCTGCTGACCACGCACGCCGCACGCCCGGTGGAGGAGGCGCTCGCCACGATCGTCCTGTGCGTGCTGCTGGACCTGATCGCGCTGGCGCCGCTGCTGCTCGTCGCGGTGCTGGTCATCGGCGGCGGCGTGGCCGCGCGGACGGAGGTGCTCGTCGCCGGGAGCGTAGGACTGGCAGCGATGGCCTATCTCGCGCTCCGGCTGGCGGCGCCGGCGAGCCGGCTGGCCGCACACCTGCTGGAGCGGCACGCACCGCGCAGGCTCGCCCCGGTGGCGCCACGGCTTCAGGTGCTGGCCGGGAGTCTCGCGAGCGCGCGGACCTCGGGGCGCCTGCTGCCGGCCTTCGTGCTGTCGGTGCTGCTCCGCGGCTGCAAGTACGGCAGCGTGTACTTCCTGATGCTCGCCGTGCTGACGCCGCTCGGGTATACCGCGAGCCGGCTCGGTTTCTTCCCGGTCTTCGTCGCCGCCGTGTCGGCCGAGATCGCGGCGGCGCTGCCGGTGCACGGGCTGGGTGGGTTCGGCACGTACGAGACGGCCTGGACGCTGACCTTCAGCCGCCTCGGCTTCCCGCGCGACCACGCGATCGCCTCCGGCGTGCTGGGCCATCTCTTCGGGCAGCTCGCGGAGTACGTCGTGGGCGCGGCGGCGCTGGTGTGGATCATGCGGCCGCAGGCCAGAAAGGCCGCGGGATGACCGGGCTGTCCGCGCCGGCGCGCGCAAACGGCTGTGCTACACTGTCGGCGCCCGTGCGCCCGGCCAGGCGGCCGGGGCCTTCCCGATGATCGGCCAGCTGGATCAGGCGCGGACGGGGACCGGACAGGTTCACGACGCGGTCGAACACGAGCTCAAGTTCACCGTTCCCGTCAGCAGCACGGCAGCGGTGCTCGCCTGGCTCCGCGGCGCGTGCACCCCCGATCCCAGGTTCCCGTGCGGACGGGTCTCGAGCATCTACTACGACACGCCCGACTTCCGCAGCCTGCGGGAAAAGCTGAACAGCGACTACCTGAAGACCAAAGTGCGGCTGCGCTGGTACGCCACGCTGGCCGGTGAGAGCACCGGGCATGCGATGCTGGAGAGCAAGCGCCGGATCGGCGCGCAGCGCGAGAAGGTGCGGCTGGAGACCGAGCTCCCCGGCGCGCGTGTCGCCGGGATGCCGCTCGACGATCCGCGCCTGGCGGAGTTGCCGCGCCGGCTGTGGGCCGTGGGCGTCATGGCGCCGGCCATGCGCCCCGTGCTGACCGTCCAGTACGATCGGTACCGCTTCGTCGATCGCGCCAGCGGCACGCGCGTCTCGCTGGACGTCGCCATCTCGTGTCCGGCGACGAGCCGGCGCGTGACGATCGCGCCGAACCCGCGCCCGCTCGACGTCTCGGTGCTGGAAGTGAAAGGGCCGACATCCACGCTGCCGGCGAGCCTGCAGCCGTTGACCGGGCTGGGCGCGCGCCGGGCGTCGTTCTCGAAATACTTCGCGTGTTTCAGGCACGTCACGCGGGAACAGGCGTGACGGCCGGACACCGCCGGTAGGTCTATGCAGGATCAGTGGGCTGAATTCGTCTCGACGATCGTCGGCGGCAACCCGCAGGCGATGAGCCAGGTTGGGGTGGGCTCGTTCGTCTTCCTGATGGCGGTGTCGCTGGCGAGCAGCTTCCTGGTCTCGTTCCTGTACCTGCACTTCTACTCGAATCGCGCCACCGGCAGCGAGGTCTATCGGGCGTTCCCGCTGCTCGGGATCTCGATCACCGCGATCTTCGTCACGATCCAGTTCTCGCTGCCGCTCTCGCTCGGCCTGCTTGGCGCGCTGTCGATCGTCCGCTTCCGGACTCCGATCAAGGAGCCGGAGGAGATCGGCTTCATCATGCTGATCATCGCGGTCGGGATCGCCTGCGGGACGTTCAAGCTCCTGTTCCTCGCCGTCGTCCTGGGCATCGCCATCGTCGCGCTGATCATCCAGGCCAGGGGACCGCGCCGGCTGCGCGGCGCCGCGTCGGGTGCGGGCGTGATCGTCGTGTCGATGCCGGAGGCCGACTACCGCACGAACGCGGCGGCGCTGGCGGAGATCATGGAGAAGCGGCTGGAGCGGGGGAGTCTCGAGAGCCTCTCGCGGCAGGACGGGCAGATGGTGATCGCCTACAACTTCGCCGGCCTGACCACTCAGGCGCTGCGCTCGCTCCAGGAGGAGCTGCGCGAGCGCGTGTCGGATCCCAGCTACAACATCTACTACAACCGCACGTCCGCGTTGTGAGGGTCCAGAAGACCGGCCGGCGCACGTCACTCGTGCTGATCGCCATCGCGCTGGCGGTGGTCGTCGGCGCGGGCCTGCTGGTCGAACTGCGGAACCCGTTTCCGGCGCTCGCGTTCGCCGTCCAGCGCGCACCGGATCGGCTGCCGAGCTCGACCGCGGTCGATCCGCGCGTCGTGGCGTCGCGGCTCCCCGTGCTCTCGCTGTACGTCCCGCCTGCGGACCTCCACGATCCCGGCCGCGGCCTGCTGACGAACCCGCTCGAACGCGGGCGCGACTGGGAGCGCCAGGGATTCGTGTCGTACTTCGACCGGGGGGCGCTGCAGTTCGGCGCGCCGGCGGGCGTGCGCATCCACGGCGGCAAGAGCCGGGAGCACTCGCCGGTGCAGAGCTTCCGGCTCTACTTCCGCCGGCGATACGGCGCCCGGCAGTTCGGCCGGGACCTGCTGTTCGAGGGGCGCCGCGATCCGCTGCGGCGCCTCGTCGTGCACAACGACCTGCGCGAGGATCTCAACGGCCGCTGGTGGCACTTCGTCAACCCGCTGGCCTACGACATCGCGAGACGGCTCGGCGCGGTCGTCCCCGATACGCATCCCGCGCTCGTCTACCTGAACGGGGAGCGCCAGGGCGCGTACGTGCTGACCGAGCACATCATGAGCCCCGGCTTCCTCGAGTCGCGCTTCGGGCACGCGAACTTCACGACCGCGGATCGACGGACGACCGAGGCGCTCCGGCGCCGGATCCGCGCGCAGACCCCGCTCACCGCCGACGCGCTCACCGGCCTGGTCGACGTCGACAACCTGACCACCTGGTTCATCGCGATGCTGTACTGCGGGACCACGGATGCCTTCCAGGGCCTGATGCTCCGGGACGACACCCTGGAGACATCGCCGTGGTTCTGGGTGGTCTGGGACATGGACCACAGCTTCATGGACCTGTACGGCCGCGCGCCGGTCTCCTGGCAGCACGACACGTTCCGCACGCTGCTGCGTCAGCCGGAGGTCCGGTCGGAGATCGTCACCAGGCTGCTGGCCGAGGATCCCGCGTATGCGCGCACGTTCAAGGCCCGGCTGGCGGAGGCGCTGAATCACCAGCTCACCCCGGCGTTCCTGTTCGAGCGCTTCGAGCACTACGCGACGCTGGCGCGCATGCTGCACGTCCGCGACACGTCGTACCTGCCGATCCTCCACGAGTTCTTCCGCAACCGGACGGCCTGGCTGTTCGAGCGCGCGGCGACGGCGTTGCCCGACGGCGCATCCTGGCCATGCGAAGTCGAGGCGCCGGGCGATGTCACGCTGCGAGTCGACGGATACGAGACCGGGTCGGCTTTCCGTGGACGCTGCTTCACCGGCACCTCGATGCGGGTGGAGGCGGTGACGCGCGGCGATCGCGTCGTGCGCGGCTGGCGCGTGAACGGACAGCCGACCGCGCCGGGTGTGTCGTCGCTCGAGGTTCCCGTGTCGGGACCGGTTCGCGTCGAGCCGATTCTCCTGCAGGAATCCTGAGCCCAAAGCCCAAGGCCCAAGGCAGCCCAAGGCCCAAAGCCCAAAGCCCAAAGGGCCCAAAGCCCAAGGCCCAAGGCCCAGTGGGGGGCCTGCTACCATCCAGGTGTGGGGACCTCGATGAAGTGGCTGGCGACGGCCGCGCTCGGGCTTGTGATGTCAGGCATGGCCGCCTGGCTTGCGCGCCCGCAGCTCGAGCGCGTCACGACCCACTGGTTCCCTCCAGCTCCTCCGGCAGGTACAACGCTGACGACTCCGGAGGAACGGCAGGCGCTGCGGCAGTTCGGAACGCAGGTTCGCGGCCGGCTGCTCTGGGCGTCGAACCGCGGCGGCAACCACGACCTCTACGAAGCCGACCTGTCGACCGGCGCAATCCGCGCGCTCACGTCCGATGCTCACGTCGAGTTCTTCGGCCGCTACGCGCCGGATGGCCCGGCGATCCTCTATCTGCGCAGCCGCCGGCCGTGGGTGTCATTCCGGGAGATCGACGGGTGGGACCTGTACGTGATGCGCGCCGACGGCACCGGGGCGCGCCGCGTGGCCGAGCGCGCCTATCACCCCGCGTGGATCCCGGGACGTCAGGCCATCTCCTTCCTGCGCGACAACCGGCTCGTCGTCGTGGACCCCGCGACCGGCAGAGAAGAGACGTGGCACGACGGCAGCGCCGAACCGACCCGCG
>DASVDJ010000005.1:0-3225 GCA_036381155.1 Vicinamibacterales bacterium | reverse complement strand
GTTCGGCAGCGGCGCGTGGATGAGCTTGAGCCGGTCGACGGCCCGGACACCCAGATAGGTGTTGATCCGCTCGATGATCTGCGGGGCCATGTGCTGCAGCTCGGCCGCCGCGGCGCCGGTGACGCGGACGCTCAGGAGCCCGCCGGCATTCGCACCCGGCGGCAGCGTGAGCTTCTCGGGCAGCGTCTCGGCCGCGAGCGAGGGGCCGACGATGTTGACCCATTCCGCGATCAGCGTGGCATAGGCGCGTCCGCGCTTCTCGAGCACGGTCTTCGTGATCTTCGGCAGTGTCGCGCCGAGCGCGCGCGGGCCCATCGTCACCTGTCCGCCGCAATGGGGGTTCGAATGCTGTATATCGTAGGGGCCGATGTCACGCCGCACAACGACAGCGCGCCGAAATTCACGCACCGCCGCCGCGGCCGATACTGCGAGCGCCGCGCTTCTCGCGTGGTACGACCGCCATGCGCGCGTGCTGCCGTGGCGGGCCCGGCCGCCGGAGCGGCCCGACCCCTACCGCGTCTGGCTCGCCGAGATCATGCTGCAGCAGACGACCGTGGCGACCGTCGGCCCTTATTTTCGCGATTTCGTCGCGCGCTGGCCGACGGTTCACGATCTCGCCGCCGCACCGCTCGACGAGGTGCTGACGGCGTGGGCCGGCCTCGGCTACTACGCGCGGGCGCGCAATCTTCACAAATGCGCGCAGGTCGTCGTGCGGGAGCACGGCGGGCGCTTCCCTGACACGGAAGACGAGCTGCGGCGCCTGCCGGGCATCGGTCCCTATACCGCGGCCGCCATTGCCGCCATCGCCTTCGATCGTCCGGCGGTCGTCGTCGACGGCAATGTCGAGCGCGTGATGTCCCGCGTGTTCGCGATCGAAACGCCGCTGCCGGCCGCCAAGCCGGCCATCCGCGCGGCGGCGGCCTCGCTCGCGCCCGCGACGCGCGCGGGCGACTACGCGCAGGCCCTGATGGATCTGGGCGCCACGATCTGCACGCCGCGCGCGCCGCGCTGCATTCTCTGCCCGTGGGCGGCGCGCTGCGCCGCGCGGCGCCTGGGCGCGCCGGAGACGTTTCCGCGCAAGGCCGCCAAGGCGGTCCGGCCGCAGCGCCATGGCGTGGCGTTCCTCCTGCTGGGGCCGGACGGGTCCATCTGGCTCCGGCGGCGGCCCGAACGGGGACTCCTCGGCGGCATGATGGAGGTCCCGTCGACCGACTGGACGGCGGACGCCCCGACCGGGCGCGCAGCGCGTCGGGCGGCGCCGTGCGCGGCGGACTGGCGCGAGCTGAAGGGCCAGGTCTCGCACGGCTTCACGCATTTCGACCTGTCGCTGAAGGTCTGGATCGGCCGGGCCCCGGCCGACGCGGTGCTCGATACCGCCGGGCTGTGGGTCCCGATCGACAGGCTCGGCGACGTTGCCCTGCCGACCCTCATGCGCAAGGTGATCGCGCACGGCCTCGGCGGTGCAGCAGCCGCCGGCTCGCGTTCGACCTAGCCGACGCGGCCCGTGGCGCTTTTGACCGTGGTGTCCTCCATCGTAAACTTCTCATGAAACGGGCCCAAAATTGTCTACGACACGGCCAACAGTACCGGTATATAGTATAACCCATTAGGGGGAGGGGGAGGCTCTGGATGGCGTTGACCGATGAAGAATTCGGATTGGTTCAGCGGTATGTCGACGCGTTCGTTGAAAAGCTCGCTGTTCTCAATCTTTCGTTCGTCGTCGAACGGGATTTCGGTCAGCTCATCACGTTCCTGAGGGCAAACGGCGCACCGCTCGTCAATCCGACCTTCGATCCGGCGGTCAGCGATCTGTCGCGCGATGCCTTTTGGCTCCGCGTCGTCGACGAAACCGGGGCAACGGTTGCCAGCCACGCGCAGCGGATCTTCCAGACCGACGACCTGTGCTCGATGATGGTCTCGGGTACGCTCTGGTACAACGACGGCTTCAAGCTCAAGGAAGGCCAGGATCCGCTTCAGGTGCGTCGCCCCGCGATGCACATTGCCGGGACCATCGCCCATGCCGGCGCACTGTGGGTGCATCCACGGTTCCGCAAGCAGGGCCTGTCCTTGCTGTTGCCGTTCCTCAGCCGCGGGCTCGCACTCCGGAACTATGCGCCCGATTTCTTCACGTGCATCGTGCTGACGTCGATGGGAAAGACGGCGCTGCCGACGATGGCCTACGGGTATCGTCATTCCGAGCCGTGCGCGGTCGGCTTCATTCCGCCGGCAAACCGCAACGACGGGATCTATCTCTGCTACATGACGCTGGCGGAGACGATCGAGCAGTTCAGGCGGCTACCGCTGAACCCGGAGCACCCCATGTTGCGGATAGACAATTTCCGCATGGCGGAGGCGGTCTGAATTACAGCGTGAAGTCGTCGAACGTCCGTTTGTTGATGCAGACGAGCAGCGTGTCGACGCGGCGACCATCCTCCGCCATCGGCAGGATGAGCCGGCTGTAGCTGTAGCGGATGTAGCCCAGCATCGCGACGACGTGGTGATAGCTCGGCACGCCCGAGAACGCGACGGCACCGTAGTCCTCGAGCAGCATTTGCCGGTAGACCTTCGATGGATAGTCGCCGATCCGGAAGTTGCGGAAATCCCAGAGCCGCTCGAGCCGTATCGCGGTTCCGAAGAGCCGGTAGCGATAGTCCGCGGCGTCCGGCGCCGACGTATCGACGATGTGCATCCAACCGATCAGCGGGCGCAGGTTGAGGACGTCGATATCCTTGCGCGATGGGAGCAGGCCGTCGCGTCGCTTCGTGACCCAGTAGGCATAAGCATCGGCCAGATGCTGGTCGCCGGGGGCAAACTCGTTCAGGGGCAGGCGACGTCGCTTGACGACGTCTGCTTCGTCATCGACCTGAGGCGGGCCGGTATTCGGGACACTGGGGTGCAGCGAAATAACCATTGCTTTGTCGGTCCGCGCTTAGGACTGCCCAATGTCGCCTATGATGAATGCCTCCAGTTAACGACTAATTAAAGCTAACGTGTAACCAACATTGTCAGTTGAGCTCCGCCCGGAGCTTTTGGCGCAGGACGTCGATCGGCACGCGCCGACCCTCGATCGTCACGCACCAGAACGTCCAGCCGTTGCAGGCCGGCGCGCCCTGCACGGCCGCGCCCACCTGGTGGATCGACCCCTTGTGGTCGGCCGAGATCAGGGTGCCGTCGGCGCGCACGCGGGCCGACCACCGTCCGCTCGGATCGGTCAGCACCTCGCCC
>DASVDJ010000004.1:0-32438 GCA_036381155.1 Vicinamibacterales bacterium | reverse complement strand
CTCGGATTGAACGCCTATCACGGCGACGCGAGCGCGGCGCTGTTGTCGGACCGCGGCATCGAGTGCGCCGTGGAGGAGGAGCGCTTCAGCCGTCTCAAGCACCAGGCCGGCTTTCCGTCGCTCGCGGCGGCCGGCTGCCTCACGTGGGCGGGTGCGTCGCCTGGCGACATCGAACACGTCGCGATCTCGCGCGACCCCAGCGCCCACATTCACCGGAAGCTGATGTTCGCACTGTCGCAGGGGCCGCGCTTCTCGCTGATCCGCGATCGCCTCGCGAACGTCTCGCGCGTCCGCGACCCGAAGCCGGCGCTCGCCGAGGCGCTCGGCACGGACGCCACCAGCCTGCGGGCGACGATGCACCGCGTCGAGCACCACCAGGCGCACATGGCGAGCAGCTTCTTCGTGTCGCCGTTCGATCAGGCGGCGCTGCTCTCCATCGACGGGTTCGGCGACTTCGTCAGCACGATGTGGGGCGTCGGCCGCGGCTCGACGATCGAGATCGACAACTGGGTCGAGTTCCCCCACTCGCTCGGGATCCTCTACACCGCGATCACGCAGTATCTCGGGTTCCCGAAGTACGGCGACGAGTACAAGGTCATGGGCCTGGCGCCGTTCGGCGAGCCCGAATACCTCGACTGCCTGCGCCGGCTCGTCCGGCGCAAGCCGATGGGATTCGCCCTGGAGCTCCCGTACTTCGTGCACCACTCCGAGGGCGTGAACATGACCTGGGACGAAGGCTCGCCGACGCTCGGCCCGGTCTTCTCCCCCGAGCTCGAGAAGCTGCTCGGTCCCCGGCGGCAGCCCGGCGAACCGATCGACCGGCGGCACGAGAACATCGCGGCATCGCTGCAGACGCTGCTCGAGGAGATCGTGCTCGACCTGTTGCGGAACCTGGCCGGGAAGACCGGCCAGCGGCGGCTGTGCATGGCGGGCGGCGTCGCGCTCAACTGCACGCTGAACGGCAAGATCACGCGCGAGACGCCGTTCGAAGAGGTCTACATCCAGCCGGCGGCCTACGACGGCGGCACGTCGCTCGGCGCTGCGCTGTACGTCCGCCATCACGTGCTCGGCCACCAGCGCGACCTCGTGATGGATCACGTCTACTGGGGCTTCGAGTACTCACCCGCCGAGTGTCGCGCCGCCCTCGAGCGCCGCGGCCTCGAGTATCGCGAGTTCGCCGACGACCAGCAGCTGGCGGAGGAGACCGCGCGGCTGCTGACGCAGGGGCACATCCTCGGCTGGTTCCAGGGCCGGTTCGAGTGGGGACCGCGGGCGCTCGGGAACCGCAGCATCAACGGCGACCCGCGCAATCCGCGGATGAAGGACATCCTCAACTCGCGCATCAAGCACCGCGAGGCGTTCCGGCCGTTTGCGCCCTCGGTGACCGCCGAAGCGGCGCTCGAGTACTTCGACCTCGACGGGCCGTCGCCGTTCATGCTGATCACCTGTCAGGTCCGCCCCGACAAGCAGGCGGTGATTCCCGCCGTCACGCACGTCGACGGCTCGGCGCGGGTGCAGACGGTCACGCGCGAGGCGAACCCGCGCTACTGGCAGCTGCTGACGGCGTTCGGCCGCCAGACAGGTGTCCCGGTCCTGCTCAACACGTCCTTCAACGAGAACGAGCCCATCGTCAACACGCCGGACGAAGCCGTCGACTGCTTCCTGCGGAACGACATGGACATGCTCGTGCTCGGTCCGTATCTCGTCGTCCGCCGACCTGGAGAGGCTGCACATGACTGAACTCGTCGAGACGCGCATCGTCGTCACCGGGGGCAACGGGTTCCTGGGCCGCCACGTCGTCGCGGAGCTCGAGCGGCGCGGCTGCCGCCATGTCTTCGCGCCCCGCAAGGCGCAGTACGATCTGACCCGCGAGAGCGATGTCGCCCGGCTCTACGCCGACATCCAGCCCGGGATGGTGATCCATCTCGCGGCGGTCGTCGGCGGCATCGGCGCCAACCGCGCCAATCCGGGCCGCTTCTTCTACGACAACCTCGTGATGGGCGCGCTGACCATGGAGTACGCGCGCCGGAGCGGGGTGCGGAAGTTTGTGGCGATCGGCACCATCTGCTCGTATCCGAAGTACACCCCGGTGCCGTTCCACGAAGACGATCTCTGGAAGGGGTATCCGGAGGAGACCAACGCGCCCTACGGGCTCGCGAAGAAGATGCTGCTCGTGCAGGCGCAGGCCTACCGCCAGCAGTACGGGTTCGACGCGATCTTCCTGCTGCCCGTCAATCTCTACGGTCCGGGGGACAACTTCGACCCGGAGAGCTCGCACGTCATCCCGGCGCTCATCCGCAAGTTCGTGGAAGCGCGCGAGGAGCGCCGGCCGTTCGTCGAGGTGTGGGGCGACGGATCGGCGACGCGCGAGTTCCTCTACGTGGAGGACGCCGCCCGCGCCATCGTGCTGGCGGCGGAGCGATATGCATCGCCGGAGCCGGTCAACATCGGCGCCGGGTTCGAAATCTCCATCCGGGATCTCGCCTCGCGCATCCGGGAGCTCACCGGGTACCAGGGGGAGATCCGCTGGGACACGTCGAAGCCGAACGGCCAGCCGCGGCGCTCGCTCGACGTGTCGCGCGCGGAGCAGACCTTCGGGTTCCGTGCGACGACCTCTTTCGACGAAGGCCTCGCCCGAACGATTGCCTGGTACACCGAGAACCGGACGGCGGCGAGACGGGCAGGATAGACACACGTGCAGGCAGACGCGGCGGATCGGCCGCTGCACATCGCGTTCTTCAACCGTTCGTACTATCCGGACTTCGGCGCGACCGGCCAGCTGCTGACGGAGCTGGCCGAGGATCTCGTGTCGCGGTACGGACACCGCGTGACCGTTGTCGCCGGCGTGCCGCTCTCGGCAGCGGCCTCCGTCGAGGCACCGCCGCGCTGGTTCCGGCCGGTGCGCGAGGAGCGGCGACATGGCGTCCGGATTTTGCGGGCCTACGGCACAGCCTGGGACAAGCGGCGGTTCACCGGACGCGCGGCGAACTATCTCTCGTACTTCGCGACGTCCGCGATCGCGGCGCTGCGGCTCGGACCGACGGACGTCGTCGTCGCGCTCACGGATCCGCCGATCATCGGCCTCGTGGCGGGTGCGGCGGCGCGATTGGCCGGCGCACGCTTCGTGTTCCTGTGCCAGGACGTGTTTCCCGAGGTCGCGCGGCTGCTGGAGGACTTCCAGAGCCGCCGGGTCGAAGCCGTGCTGCAGCGCGTCGGCCGGCGCACGGTGGCGCGCGCCGATCGCGTGATCGCGCTCGGCGACACGATGAAGCGGAGGCTGATCGAGACGAAAGGGGCCGACCCGGGCCGGATCGCCGTGATCCACAACTGGGCCGACTGCGAGGCCATCGTCCCGGCGCCGAAGGACAACCCGTTCTCGCGCGAACACGGCCTCGCCGACCGCTTCGTCGTCATGCACTCCGGCAACGTCGGGCTGTCGCAGGGCATCGACCGGCTGCTGGACGTGGCCGAACGTCTGCGGCATCTGCCCGATCTGGTGTTCGCGATCGTCGGCGACGGCGCGCAGAAGGCCGCGCTGCAGGCCGATGCGGCGCGACGGGGACTCGCGAGCGTCCGGTTCTTCCCGTATCAGCCGAAGGAACGCCTGATCGACTCGTTCGCGGCTGCGGACGTGTTCGTCATCGGGCTGAAGCCGGGTCTGGCCGGCTACATCGTGCCCAGCAAGCTGTACGGCATTCTCGCGGCGGGCCGCCCGTTCGTGGCGTCCGTCGAGTCCGACTGCGAGGTCGCGCAGGTCGCGCGCGAACACGGCTGCGGACTCGTCGTCGAACCGGGTGACACGGCAGCCATGGCCGGAGCGATCGAGACGTTGTACCGCGACCGGGAACGCGCCGCGGCGATGGGCGCGCGCGCGCGGGAGGCCGGCCTGCTCTTCGATCGGCGGCGTGCCGTGGCCGCATACGACCGCCAGTTCCGTGAGCTGACGAATGGAACCTGCAGTCGCTGAGCGACCCGTCGCGCACGGCCCGGCCGTGCGCACCCGTATCGAGGTGCGGCCGATCCCGGCCGCCAAGCGGGCGCTCGATCTGATCCTGTCGGGAACCGGCCTGATCGTGTCTGCGCCGCTGTGGCTCGTGATTGCGGCCGCGATCAAGCTCGAAGACGGAGGGCCGGTCTTCTACACGCAGCCGCGTGTCGGCGAAGGCGGGCGGATCTTCCGGGTGTTCAAGTTCCGCTCGATGATCCCCGACGCCGAGGCTCGCGTCGGCGCACTCCAGGCGACCAAGGGCGATCCACGCGTCACGTCCGTCGGACGGCTGCTTCGCGCGACGGCGATGGACGAGCTGCCGCAGCTCTGGAACATCTTCATCGGCGACATGAGCTTCGTCGGCCCGCGCGCGCTGAGGCCCGGCGAGATCGAGGTCGGCGCCAACGGCCAGCTCGAGGCGCTGGAGGACGTCCCCGGCTACCACGAGCGGCACTCGGTGCGCCCCGGCCTCACGGGCATCGCGCAGATCTTTGCCGCGCGTGACATCCCGCGCAGGCAGAAGTTCCGCTACGACCGCCTGTATCTGGCCCGCCGCGGGTTCTGGCTCGACGTGCGGCTGATCGCGCTGTCCTTCTGGATCAGTTTCCGCGGGAAGTGGGAAGCGCGGCCCGATGAGCGCGGAGCGCGCTGACTAGCCACTCCAGTCCGGAGACACGAGGCGAGGCGCGACCCGGTGCATGCGCCGCTTCAGGCCGCGCGCGGTGTGATGACTCCACAGCCGCAGCGCCGCGAGCGGGCTGCGGCTCAGGAGCGACGTGAAGGCCAGTCCGCCCAGCCGATCGATCGCGAGCGGGCCCGCGTCGGCGACCACGCGCCGCTGGACGGCCCTCGCCAGCGCGTGACGCGGTCCGGTGCCGCGCAGCGCCGGGAGCGGCGGAATCGTGAGCCCCAGTCGCTCGCGCAGCAGGCGGCAGGCGAACGCGACCGGTGCACCGGCACCAATCTGCCCGGCGCGCGTCGCCGCGAGCACCCAGTCGAACCCCGGATTCGCCCGCAGCAGCAGCTTCAGATCGTAGAGCCAGATCAGCCTGGCGAACGCATGCCCCGCAGCGTGAAGGGCCAGGTAGACGAACTCGTCCTCCGGCGCGAGGGTCAGCACCTGGTGGCCGGCTGGCGTCCGCGCGGCGGATGCGCGTGCCAGCAGCGGCTCCGATTCGACGATGGTGCCGAAGCCCGCGCGGGCGCGGAAGTGCAGCTCCAGAGGCGGGGACCCGTCGCGGGTCACCTGCACGTGATGATGATGCCGGCGCGCGTACCGCGCCGCAGGTCCGTCGCCGGAGTGCCAGCCGGCGGCGGTCAGAATCCCGAGCGCGCGGTCGAGATCAGCGCGCGCGATGAGCACGTCGAGGTCCACCGCATGGCGATCGGACGGCTCGGGATAGAGCCGGTGCGCCAGCCAGGGGCCCTTGAGCACTGCGGCGCGAACCGATCCCGCCGCGAAGGCGGCAAGGATCTCCTCGAGCGTCCGCCACTGATGGACGTACCAGGCGCGCGAGACGGCACGGTGCAGTTCGAGCGCGCGCAGGATGTCGGGAGGGGGGCCCTGGCGCAGACCGGCGCCGGCTCCGGCGAGCAGTCCCGTGAACCCGTGCAGACGTGCCTGCTCGACGAGGGCCGGCCAGGCGGACTCCTGCTGCAGCATCGCCCCGCACGCCTCAGGGTTCTCCGGCAGGAGCCGCGCGATCGTCTCGAGTACCGCGGCCGGGCGGGACGTGGACTGCATGCAGCACTCCTAGAATAGCGCGTATGTTTCACACGCTGCTGGCGGGCGCACGTTCGCATGCCGGGCTGCTCGTCAGAGCGATGCCGGGCAGCCTCGCGGCCAGCCTGGCGCTGATCGTGATCGGCGGCGCCCTCGAGTTCGCCGTCGTCGCCGCACTGCTGCTGGTTCTGTCGTCGCTCGGACTCGACGCGAGCGGCGGACCGGCGGTGTTCGTGGAGCGCGGGACGGCCCTGCTGTCCGCTCTGGGGCTGAACCCGGGCCTGGAAGTGTCCGTCGCAGCCTACGCGGCGCTCGTCGTCGCCCAGGCGCTGACGCTGCGCGCCCAGACGATCACCGCACTCGGGATCGAATATCGGTTCGTGGCCTGGATGCGCGCCGGGCTCTTCGAATCGGTCACGGCGGCGGCCTGGCCCTTCATCGTCCGGTCGAAGGGGACCGACTTCAGCCATGCGCTGACGACCGAGCTGGATCGCGTCGGCCTTGCCACCTATCAGCTGCTGTGGACACTGACCGGCGTCTGCGTGCTGGCGGCTCAGATCGCGGTCGCGCTGCGCGTCTCGGTGCCGCTGACGCTGCTGGTGGCGGCTGCCGGCGGCGCCCTGGCCTTCGCCGTGCTGCCGGCGATGCGCGGCGCGCGCCGCGGAGGCGAGGCCATTTCGGCCGCCAACGCCGACGTCCACGCGATGGCCGTCGAGCAGATCGCCGGGCTGAAGACGCTCAAGAGCCAGGGACTCGAGGAGACGAGCGCGCGCGAGTTCGTCGCGCGTGCGCACGCGGTCGCGGAGGCCGCGACCACCGTCGCGCGGCGCCAGGCCAACGCCCGCGCGTGGTACGAGATCGGCGCCGCCGCTCTGCTGGGACTCGTGCTCGTCGCGGCCGTCCGGTGGCTCGCGCCGTCGCCGGCCGCCCTCGTCATCCTGGTGTACCTCAGCGCACGGGTGCTTCCGCGGATCTCCGCGCTGCAGCAGGGCGTGCATCAGTACGCGTCGGCGCTTCCGGCGCTGTCACGGGTGGTGTCCCTTCGCGAAGCCTGTGACGCGGAGCGGGAACGGATTGCAAGGCCGGGGCGGGCGCCGGCCTTCACCGATCGGATCGCGCTCGAGCACGTGACGTTCGCGTACGAACCGGACCGTCCCGTTCTCGACGACGTGAGCCTGACGATCCGCCGGGGCGAGACGACGGCGCTCGTCGGTCCCTCGGGCAGCGGCAAGACGACTGTGGCGGATCTCGTCATCGGCCTCATCACACCGCAGCAGGGCGCGGTCACGATCGACGGGTCTCCACTCGACGCCGGGTTGCTGGCGGCGTGGCGGGCCTCCATCGGCTACGTCGCGCAGGAGTCCTTCTTCTTCCACGACAGCATCCGCGCGAACCTGCTCGCAGCCGCGCCGGAGGCGTCCGAGGCTGACATCCACGAGGCGCTCGAGCGCGCGGCATGCGGTTTCGTCCGCGGACTTCCCGCCGGTCTCGACACCGTCGTCGGCGATCGCGGCGTCCGGCTCTCGGGCGGCGAGCGCCAGCGGCTGGCCCTCGCCCGCGCCCTCGTCCGCCGTCCGCAGCTGCTGATTCTCGATGAAGCCACGAGCGCGCTCGACATCGAGAACGAGGCGCGCATCATGCATGCGATCGACGCCCTGCGGGGGCAGCTCACGATCCTCCTGATCACGCATCGCGTGTGGACCCTGCGGCGCGTCGACACCATCCACGTGCTCGACGCCGGACGTTTGGTCGAATCCGGTCGTTGGGATACTCTTAGTGGCATTGTGAGGAGCCGGTTCGCGGCCCTGAGCAGCACGGAAGGGGCGCTGTCCAGCCCGCGCGTCGCAACCGGCCGCTGACGGCTCCGAAGGCGAGGACCTGCTTCGGGTGCACACACGCGACGTCGTCATAGTGGGAGGAGGACCCGCCGGCCTGCACGCGGGGGCGCTGCTGGCTTCCGGGGGCCGCGACGTTGCAATCTTCGAGGAACATCCCGAGAGCGGACTTCCCGTCCACTGCACGGGGGTCCTCGCGGCAGACGCCTTCGAGGAGTTCAACCTCCCCCGCACCGCCATCCTGAATCCGCTCCGCCGCGTCCGCTTCCACGGACCGTCCGGCGCCTGCATCGAGCACGAGACTCCGGACGTCGAGGCCGTCGTCATCGATCGCTGCGTCTTCGACCAGCACCTGCAACGGGCCGCAGAGACGGCCGGTGCAGACGTCTTCACCGGCGAGCGCATCGTCCGCCTGGTGCCCGATCGCGACGGCGTGCAGGTCGTCACGCGTCGAGGCCGGCGGGTCAGGGCGCGCGCGGTGGTGCTGGCCTGCGGTGCCAGCTATGGACTGGCGCGGCCGCTCGGGCTCGGCCTTCCCGGGCAATGGCTGCAGTCGGCGCAGCTCGAGGTGCCGGCGCGCGCGACCGGCCCGGTGGACGTCTACTTCGGATCGCAGGTCGCGCCGCGCGGGTTTGCGTGGGCCGTTCCCGTCGAACGCGCCGGAGGGCGCCACGTCCGCATCGGCCTGATGTGCGACCGTGGAGCCGAGACCTTCTTCGCGCGGCTGGTGTCCCGCCTCGCGCCGGAATGGGGCATCGATCGCGGGTCGCTGCCACCGCCGCGTCTCAAGATGCTGCCGCTCGCTCCCATCCGTCGGACCTACGCGGACCGGGTGCTGGCAGTCGGCGATGCGGCCGGTCTGGTAAAGGCCACCACCGGCGGGGGCATCTACTACAGCCTGGTCAGCGCAGGGATTGCCGCCGACGTGCTCGGCCAGGCGCTCGCGTCAGACCACCTGCAGGCCGGTGCGCTCGCCGCCTACGAGCGGCGCTGGCGGGCGAGGCTCGGCGCCGAGCTGGGCGCGCAGCGGTCGCTCCGCCAGCTCGCCAACCGGCTCGATGACTCGGAGATCGACGGGCTCTTCGATCTCGCGCGCACGGACGGCATCCTGCCGCTCGTGCGGCGGACGGCCCGGTTCAACCAGCACCGCGACCTGATCACCGCGCTGCTGCGTCACCCGCCGGCGCGGGAGATCCTCTTCCGGCGTTTGTCGGCCCCGCTGAGGGCCGTGCTGCCGGGGCTCGTGCCCGGCCGAGGCTGACCATCACCATCATCGCGACCGCTCCCGCGCAGGACAGCGCCCGAGCATCGGGCAGGCCCCTGTTCGTCCTGCTGACGACCACCGGCACGATCGCCGTCGTCGCCTGGGGCGTGCTGGCCTTCGGTGCGGTGTATCCATGGGCCTACTGGCCGCTGGCGGGTGCAGCCGCCCTCGTGGGGCTGGGCGGGCTCCTCGCCGGGTCGGGCCGCCCCTGGCACGAGCGCCCGCTGGCACTGGCGCTGCTGCTCGTCGCGACGGCTGCGGCGCTGCAGACGGTGCCGCTGCCGCGCGGAGTGCTCGAAGCGATCAGCCCGGCGACGCTGCGGTATCTCGAGTCGTACGACCTGCGGTGGGCTTACGGCCTGGTGCCGACCGATTCACACGCGATTTCGCTCAATCCCGCGAAGACCTGGCTCGCCATTGCGCTGCTGACCGCGTTCACCCTGCTCCTGCTGGGAACGGCCCGCCTGGTGGCGCTGGCCGGCTCTGCGCGGCTCTGTGGCGGTCTCATCGTGCTCGGGACCGTTGTCGCGCTCATCGCGATCATCCAGGACGCGTTGACGTCGCACCTGCTCGCGTACGACGTGAAGATCTATGGCTTCTGGCAGCCGCAGAACCGCGCGACCCCCTACGGCCCGTTCGTGAACCGCAACCATTACGCCGGCTGGATTCTGATGGTCGTGCCGCTGGCGATTGGCTCCCTCGCCGGACTGCTCGAGCACGGCTTCCGGCGCGTCAGGCCGACGCTTCGGGACCGGCTCCTCTGGATGGGCAGCCCGGCCGGCGGGCGCGCGTGGCTGCTGCTCCTCAGCATTGCCGTGATGACGCTGTCGCTGCTGCTGTCGGAGTCGCGATCCGGACCGGCCGCGTTCGCCATCGCGGTCACGGTGACCGGCGTCGTCGTGCTGCCGGGATCGCGCCCCTGGCTGCGTGCGGTTGCCGCACTCGGACTGGCGCTGCTGCTGGTCGCGGCCGTCGCCATCTGGGCCGGCTCCGATACCGGTCTGGCCCGCTTCAGCAGCGTCTCGACCGAGATCGGCGCGCGGCTCTCGGCCTGGAGCGACGCGCTCTCCATCGTCAGGGCCTTCCCGATCTTCGGCACGGGTCTCAACACGTACGGCGCGGCGTCGCTGTTGTACCAGAGCACCAGCCTGACGTCGCACTACCGCGAGGCCCACAACGACTATTTGCAGCTCGCCGCCGAGGGTGGCCTTCTGCTCGGCCTTCCGATCCTCCTCGGTCTGTGGCAGCTCGTCAGGCTGATTGGCTCGCGCTTTGCGGCACCCGATCCCGACCGCGTCCGGTACTGGATTCGGGTGGGTGCGACGACGGGACTGCTCGGCATCGCGATTCAATCGCTGGTCGAGTTCAGCCTGCAGATGCCGGGCAACGCCGCTCTCTTTGCCGTGCTCGCCGGGATCGCCTTGCACCCGGGGGCACGACCGAACCCTGATTCCGGCAGTCAGCCGGGACCGAACCACGCTTGAGGATTCCCATGACGGTTTCGAATACCCGAGGCGCGGCACCGCGCATCGCTGATGATGTCGTCTATCGCGAGCACGAAGGCGCACTCGTGCTCACCAGCCTCTCGGCCGGTGGGTTCCTCCGGCTGGACGACGTGGGCCGCGAGATCTGGACGGCGCTCGCCGACGGCCTCGATGTCGACGGGATCGTCGCTCGGCTGACCGCGCAGTACGACGTCTCCGCCGAGGCGTGCCGCGAGGACGTCGAGGCGTTCCTCGCCGACCTGGCCGGCCGCGGTCTCGTCGTGAGCGGGGAGGCGGTGCGATGAAGCTCGTCCAGATCACGCGCGCCGGCGCGATCCGGGTCGGGTCCCCCGCCGACTTCGCCGAAGCGCGCGCCGAGTTCGAACGGCGCCAGTGCCTGGTGCTCGAACAGCTCATTGCCCCGCCGCTGCTCGAGACGATTCAGCGGCGCCTGGCCGCGAGCGACTTCACCGAGCGGCTGAACAAGGGCGTCGGCACCGAGCTGCGTCTTCCGCCGGGTCCCCTGAGCGGCGCGCTCGAGTTCCTGACCAACGACCCGGTGCTGTTCGCCGCGATCGAGGAGATCACCGGCTGCGAGCCGATCGGCTGCTATCGCGGCCGCGTGTACCGGATGCAGCCGGCCGCCGGCCATGCCAGCGGCTGGCACAACGATCTCTCCGACGGCCGGATGATCACGATGAGCGTGAACCTCAGCGAGGGCGTCTTCGAGGGAGGCGATCTGCAGCTTCGCGAGGTCGGCTCCGAGCAACTGCTCGCGCAGGTGCGCAACACCGGATTCGGCGACGCCGTGATCTTCCGGATCGACCGGGCGCTCGAGCATCAGGTCCTGCCGCTGACCGGCACAGTGGAACGGTCGGCCTATGCCGGCTGGTTCCAGCCGCATCCCAGCTACGCGGCGCTGCTCAACTCGCGACTGGAGCAGACGGCATGATCCGGATGACACACGCGGGACTGCAGGTGGACGCTCCCGCAGCGGCGCTCGATGCGCTGCGCCGCGAGTTCGATGAACGCCACTGCATCCTGCTGAAAGGGTTCGTGTCCCCGGCGCTCCTGCAGACGATCCAGCGGCTGCTCGCCGCGGCGCCGTTCTACGACCGGACTCACGACGGCATCGGCGAGGAGCTCTGCCTCTCCCCGGGGCCGCTGTCGGCGGGCATGGAGTTCCTGTGGAACAGCCCCGCGCTGTTCGACCTCGTCGACCGGCTGACCGGCTGCGGGCCGTTCGGCTGCTTCGAAGGGCGCGTGTATCGGCTGGCACCCTCGAGCGGACACTACGATTCCTGGCACAGCGACGTCGGCCAGGACCGGCGCGTCGCGATGAGCGTGAATTTCAGCACGGCCCCGTACGAGGGGGGCGTGACCGAGTTCCGCAGAGCGGCGGAGTCCGAGCCGTACTACAGCGTCGCCAACACCGGCTTCGGCGATGCCATCCTGTTCCGTGTCGATCCGGCGCTTCGACACCGGGTCACCGACGTCACGGGGCAGACGCCGAGGACGGCGTACGCAGGCTGGTTCAGAACGACTCCCGATTTCGCCGATCTGTTCCGGGCACGACACCCGGGCTTCTAGCCAGGTATTGTCGCGCTCACGAACCCGTCGAGGCCCGCACCACCGCGTGCGGCCAGTTGTCGATGCGCGAGCTGGTATCGATCGCGAGGATCTCGACGCCGGCACGCTCGAGCAGATCGCGCAGGCGCGCTTCGTCGTACGTCTGCACCCGGCCGAGCCCGGGTGAGAACACGGCGCCATCCGTCGAGAGCCACCGGTCGAGCCGTCCCTTGCCCGGGCGCCACAGCTCCGGGTAGACGCTGACCAGGACGGGGCCTCGAACGAGGCGCGCGAACGCCCGCACCGCCTCGACCCGCGCCTCGTCGCGCCGTACGTGCGCGACGCTCCCCCACCCCATGATGCCGGCGTCGAAGCTGTCGCCAGCCAGCTCCGCTGCCGTCCCGTCCAGGCGGATGACGGCGGGGAGCGTCTCGTACCGCCCCACGAACACCTGACAGGTGCCTCGCGCTGCGTCCGCGAACGCCCGGACGAGCGGCAGGACGGGCTCGAACGCGGTGACCTCGTAGCCCGCCTGCGCGAGCAGCAGCGCCTCACGCCCCCCGCCCGCTCCCCCCACCAGCACGCGCGCCGGCGCCGCAGGAAACCACGCGTCGAGCGCCGAGCGCTCCCACGGAAACCAGTCCCGCCGGAAGGCGTCCGTCTCCGGGTTGTACGAGGCACTCGATCCGTACGCGATCGCGTTGTAGGCGTCGAGCACCGCGTCGGACGCCAGCGTCACGACGAGCTTCGAACGCAGCCGATCGAACCAGACCGCTGCGCGATCGACCAGCAGCGACGCCCGCAGCGCGCGGGCGACGGCCCTGGAGGCGGCCGACGGCTTCGGAGCAGCGGGAGGCTTCGCCACGGTCATGCCGTGCGGACGGGGCTCCGTCCGGGGCTGAAGGTCATGGCGACGCCGTACTCCGCACAGCGGGCGGCCGAATCGCAGATCGGGCGCCCGTCGAGCACGACCCAGGCATGCCCCTCGACGCCCGACGCTCCGGACTTGAAGCCCATGTGCAGCTGCGGCATGGCGTGAGCGCGAACGAGCTCGCGGTACACCACCAGGCTGCGCTCGAGACAGTTGCCCTCGCCGAACGGCCGTACGGCTCGCGCGGCCCAGCCTGCCATCCGTGCGATGCGGGCTTCGCGCCGGGGGTCGCGAACGCCGTCGCCTCCCGGCGTCGGCGTCATCAGCGCCACCAGGCGGTGCAGGGGAAGGACGTGCTTGGCCACGCGGACGAACAGGGTGGCGCCCAGGATGCGGATGCCGAGCCGCAGGTCGTCTGCCGTTTCGAGCTCGCCGAGCACCCGCCTGACGCGGATTGCGAGCGGCGGGCTCATGCCATCCGTGCGGCGGCGTCCTGGACGGCGACCGGTCCGAGCGCCTCGAGCACCGCGTCCTGCACCCGCGGCATGTCGTCGAGGACCGGCCTGAACACCACCTCGAAAATCGGCAGCCGGCCGGTCACGTCCATGTAGTGCCGCAGCATCGTCGCGCGCCGGGCCTCGTCGTGCGGGTTGAAGCAGTGCGCGTGCGCGATCAGGGAGGAGAACGCGCGGACGGGATCCAGGCGGCGCACCACCGCCGGCTTCCGTTCTTCCGGGTCGGCCCGGGTCAGCAGGCACAACGCGGCAAGGGGCGCCCGCTGCGGGAGCGACGCCGGCAGTGGCTCCCACGACGCCTCGCCGCGCGACTCGAAGAAAGCGCTGCTCTCGGGCCTGAGCCTGACCTCGAACGGGAGGCGGAGCGACGTCAGCGGCGACGTCAGCGGCTCGAAGAGCAACGAGTCGTCTCCCCACTGCGGAAAGCCCCGCTCCGACAGCCCGAACGCCATGGTGGACTTGCCCGTCTCCGACGCCGCGAAGAAGCCGACCACGCCGCCGGGCATGAGCACCGCGCTGGCATGGAGCGCCTCGTAGCCGAAGGCCTGCAGCGCCATGGGCACGACGCTGCGGAAATAGGTGTCGCGGATGATGTGTTCAGGCGCTCCCGCCTGCGGGAACGCGACGATGCAATCCGGCTCGCGGGGTGTGAACCGGTAGGCTGCCAGGTACGGCCAATGCATCCAGCAGACGTCGTCGACGGAGAATCCCGTTGCGACGATGCCGCCGTGCTTGTTGCGCCACGTGTTCACACCCGGGGTATCGGGGGACGGAGCCGGGGGAGCGCCGGCGTCGGACGGAGCCAGCACAAGTCGTGGTACGTAGGCCATCGACACGGCGGATCCCCGTCTCCCCAGGTGTGACGCGCGCGGAGTACTAGCCGCCGCCGCCCTTCGGCTTCCGGATTTCGCCCGGATCGGCCGGCGAAGGCGTGAGCTTGCCGCCGCCCGACTGCAGCACGTCGCCGACGTGTCCGACGAACGCCAGCGTCGGACGACGCCAGGGCTGCCTGGCCTTGTTCGGGTCCTGTGTGGCCATCGCTGTTCTGACCCCCTGTCGTTAGTTGATATGTGCTCGCAGCCAGGACTCCAGGCCGAGCACGTCCCAGATCCGGTACAACTGCTGCGGCTGGGAGCCCGCAAACAGCGTCTGGACGGTTGACTCTAGCATTCTTTCGTCAACAATTTCCAGCTTCGACAGCTCGCGGGGACCGCCCAACGCCTTCCAGACGCGGGGTCCTTCCTCGAGCAGAATCCGGTGGTAGAAACTCGTCGCGGCAACCTTCTTCTGGCGCTCGAATCCCAGGCCCGGGAAACGGCGTGCCAGCATGTGCCGCACCATGCCCTTCGCGCGCCCGCCGTGGTTCAACCGGTCCGGTGGGATGCGCATCAGCAGATCGACCAGGTCGGCATCCCAGTAGGGATGCAGCATCCGCACGCCGGCCCGGCGGCCGAACTCGAAGTTCTCTTCCAGCTCGATGGCCATCAGCGGATGCAGGATGGCCGTGAGGCCGTCGCGCAGATAGAAGCCCCGGGGGGGATTCGGCTCGTCCAGGTTGCGCGGCGCCCGCTCGTCCATGGCCGCCCGGAGCGCGCGGTCGGGCGCCACCCAGGCCGGCGTGCCGGCGATGAAGCGTTTCGCGCGATTCTTCCGCCACCAGACCGGCGCAACCCGCCCGAGCGCCGCGCTGAGCAGCGGCCGCAGACCGAACGTCCAGATGGCGCCGCGCCAGAGCGACAGACGGGACGCCTTGTACGATCGCTTCAGCGTCGCCGCGAACCGGATGAAGCCCGGCACGTCGAGCGAGCGAATCAGGTCGGCGGCCAGGAACGGGCTCACCGCGAGCCATTCGTCGCCGCCGTTGCCCGTGAGCACCACCTTGCACCCCCGCGCACGGCCGCGCTGCGCGAGCGTGAGGTACGCCGGGTTCCACAGGTTCAGCATCGGCACGGGCCAGGTCGCGATCAGCCCGGTCGCCGCCTCGATCAGCCCGCGTCCGTTCAGCGCCTGCATGAACGGCACGAACTCCTGATCGATGCCCAGCTGCCGCGCCACGCCGCGCTGCACGATCTCCTCGTCGCACGAGGGATCCGGAAAGCCCAGTGAGAGCGCGATCGGGTCGGCGTGCCCGTCGCGGCGGGCGATGTCGGTGGCGAACGCGCCGACGCTGATCGAGTCGAAGCCGCCGCTGAGGAAGATGGCGGTGCGGCCGAACGACATGGCCCGCGACACGGCGCGGTCGAGCACGGTCTCGAAGCTCGCAATCTCGTCGTCGCTCGCCCACCGCACCGGCTGCGACAGCGGAACCGGATCCCAGTAGCGGCACGGCTGCCGCCCGGCCGCGTCGAAGCGGACGTAGTGCCCGGGCGGCACCCGGCGGATGTTCTCGAAGTACGTCTCCTCCGGGTCGGGCCAGCGGTGGCAGAGATGATCGGCGATGGCGATGCGGTTCACGCGCCGGCCGACGTCGGGGCGGCTCGTCAGGGTCGCGACCGAGGGAGACAGGTGCACCAGCTCCCCGGCCTCGGCGTAGAACCCCGGGGTGACGCCGAGCGGGTCGCGCGCCACGAACGAGCAGCGACGCTCCGCGTCGTGCACCGCGAGCAGGAAGAGGCCCTTCAGTCGCGTCAGCGCGTCGTGCTGCCAGCGGGCCCACGCCGCACGGACGACCTCGGCGGCACCCGCGTCGGCGGCCAGGCCCAGTTCCGCGCAGAGCTCCGTCGCGTTGTACAGCGTGCCGTTGAAGGCGACGGTCAGACGCTGGTCCGACGCTGTCGCCACACCCCGATCGCAGGCCAGCGGCGCGGCCCCGCGGGCGGACAGCGTGACCACCCAGTCGACGTCGGGATCGGCCGCCGCGCGTGCGAGGGCCGCGGCTTCAGTGCTGCGGGTCATGCTCGATCAGGCCTTCCCGGACGAACTCGTCGACGAGCGGCGCGACATCGGCGCGCACGACGTCGGGCGACAGCTCGAACTCCTGCGCGATCTCTCCGACGATCGCCTCGACCGACCGGGCGGTGTCCAGCAGCTCCCAGACGCGGGCTCCGCTCGCATTCAGCTCGTAGATGCGATTGGACGAGAGATTCACCAGTACCGCCGTATCGCCGACCTGCTGGGCGATGACGTCGGCGCGGCGTCGGATCTTCATCTGGGTCAGAGGTGTCACGCAGCCAGTCTTCCGGACCGGCCCCCGCGAAGTGCTGGTGCCGGCAGCATGCCTGCAGGAAGCTTATGGAGCCCCCGGGCGGGAATCAAGGCGCCCGGAGCCAATCGCGTATGCCGGCTGTACCGATATGTTTCCATGATGATACAGGGACCGTGACGCGCACGGCCGGCTCCAGCGGGCCGGGGCCGGCGTCGCGTCGCACGCCGCGGCGTGCGACGGTGACGTAAGATAGCGGTTTCGCCACATGCCCCTCCGCCTTGGCTTCGATCTCGACGGCGTGCTCGCCGACCTGAACGCGGCGCTCGTCCGCGAGGCGCTGCGCCTGTTCCCGGGCATCGACCTGCAGAAGGCCGCCGAGGCGTCCACGGATCCCGCCGGGCCCGCCGGCGGGGACGCCGACGCGGAGCCGGGCGAGATCGTCCCGCCGACGCTGGCGCTGACCCGCCGGCAGGAACGCCAGCTCTGGGACGAGGTCCGGCGGATCGAGAACTTCTGGGAGACGCTCGACGAGACCGAGCCCGGGATCATCCGCCGCCTGCACGAGACCGCGCGGGCCCGCCGCTGGGAAGTGATGTTCCTGACCAGCCGCCCCCGCACGGCCGGCGACATCGTCCAGCTCCAGAGCCAGCGGTGGCTCGAGCGACACGGGTTCGACTATCCCTCGCTCTTCGTCGTCTCGACGTCGCGCGGGCGCATCGCCGCCGCGCTGGAGCTCGACGTCGTCGTTGACGACCGTCCCGAGAACTGTCTCGACATCGCGATCGACTCGAAGGCGCGCGCGATCCTCATCTGGCGCGGCGAGCAGGGCGCGGTGCCGGCGAGCGCGCGTCGCCTCGGGATCGGCGGCGTGGATTCCGTCGGCGCGTGTCTCGATCTGCTCGTGAAGGCCGACAGCCAGGACGACGGCGAGCGATCGCTCGTCGATCGTCTGAAGGGACTGCTCGGACTGCGGCGCGCCAGCGCCGACGCCTGAATCCTGCCACCCACCAGATTTCTGACGTCGCCGGATCTCTGGCCCTGACCGGACTTGTCTGTTCGGTGGCGCGCGCGCGCGCGGACAGAATCGCGATTGCGCCCACAGAATCGTGATCCGCCACGCGGGCGCTCGCGATCACCTCCCGACCTGCCCTCGACAAGCGCCCATGAATTCAGCGTGATCGTGCGTCCGGCGTCACGGGCACCTCCATTGCCCTTCCACATGGCGAACGCCGCCGCAGCGCAGCCCGCAGCAGTCTTGCGGGCGGCAGACAACGCGGCGGCCCGAAGGCTTTCGAGCCGGAAAGGTAATTCGCCATGTATCGCCTGCTCCCCGCGCTTGCCCTTGTCTCGTCGCTCTTCTTCTTCCCGGCTGCACAGACCGCTCACGCGCAGGAACTGCTGGCCACCAACGCGCTCGCCGGCACCGCGCTGTTCACCGTGACGCCGTTCGTCGCGCCCGCGCCGGTTGCGGAGTCCGAGACCGTGCCCGCGCCGCTTGCGACCGCGGTCGCGGCGACCGTGGCCCGCAATGCCGAGACGGCGCAGGGGCCGACGTTCATCAACGCCTCGCTCGCGCCGCGCCGCCCGGAGCGTCCGATGATTCTGCCCGCTCTCTATGCTTCGCAGATTGCGCTGCAGGCGCTCGACGCGCACTCGACCTACAAAGCGATCGGGCGCGGGGCGCACGAGGCGAACCCGCTCATGAAGGGGGTCGTCGACAATCGCGGTGCGATGTTCGCCGTCAAGGCTGGCGTGGCCGCGAGCACGATCTGGGCGGCCGAGCATCTCTGGAAGCGCGGCAACAAGGTGGGGGCGATCGCGACCATGGTCGTCGCCAACGCGGTGGCCGCCGCGGTCGTCGCGCACAACTACCGCCTCGCCTCCGAGCTGCGGTAGCCGCATCCGATCCCCGTACGGGTGTCTGACACCCGTACGGGTACCGGTGTCTGGCACCCGTACCGGTACGGGTGTCAGGCCGGAACCTGTCCGGCGCACTAATGTGCGCACGGTTGCGAGCCGACAACCCGACCGACGTGCCGACTCCCTCGCAACTGCTGGACGTCCTGCTGCTGCCCGCCTTCCTGCTGGTCCTGACGACGTGGATGGCGGCCAGCGTCGCGCTGCTCGTGGGCGGGCTGGCCGCCGGCCGGCGCGCCCTGGAGCTCGCACGCGCCCGGCGCATCATCGAGGCCATCCAGTCACAGGCGCTCGAGCCCGACGCCGAGCGCGCCGCGATGGTGGCGGCCGTCGCAACCCTGCCCGACGGGGTCCTGCTGACGCTGGGCGCCGATCCCCCGGGTTCCGGGCCGCAGGCACAGCTGGTGGCGGAGGCGGTCCTCGGGCGCCTCGGCCGGGAGGCGGTCGAGCGCGCGGCGGCGGGTCCGGCCCAGCCGCGATACAACGCGCGTCGTGTGGCCGCCCTGCAGCTGCTGGCGCGCGCCCAGGCCCGCGATCTCGTCCCGCTGCTCGAGCGTCTGGCCGACGACCCCGAGCCGGAGATCGCCGGGGCGAGCCTTGCGGTGCTCGGGCGCCTTCCCGAGCCGCAGGCGGCCCAGGTACTGGTCGACGCGCTCAAGCACGGCAAGTACACCGCGTCGCGCATCGCGACGTATCTCGACCTCTTCCCGCTGCCCATCGGGCAGACGCTGCGTCCGCTGCTCCACCATCCCGACGCGACGGTCCGTTACTGGGGCGCGACGCTGCTGGCACGCCATCCCGCCCCGGGCGTCGAGGCGGACCTCGCCGCGCTGACGCGGGACACCGCGGCGCTCGTCCGCAAGGCCGCCATCGCGAGCCTGGCGGAGATCGACGGCCGGGCGGCTGTGCCGGCCGCCCGCGCGCTGCTGCAGGACGGCGTCTGGTTCGTGCGTGCCCACGCCGCGCGCGCGCTGGCGCAGTCGGCGGGCGTGGACGCCGCGGAGGAAATTGCGCCGCTGCTCGCCGATCGCGAGTGGTGGGTCCGCCTGGCGGCGAAGGAATCGCTGCAGTCGCTCGGCGACGAAGTGTGGTCGGTGCTGGTGCCGTATCTCGATCACGAGGACGGCTTCGCGCGCAACGGCGCCGCCGAGGTCCTCCAGAACATCGGTGTCCTCGACAGCCTGATCGTCCTCGAGGCGGCGACGGCCAGACCGAGCCCCGCGAAGATCGAAATGCTCCGCAAGATTGCCTCGGCCGGCGGCGCGCGGATGACCGCCGCGCTGCTCGACCGCGTTGACGCGCGCACGCGCCCCCGCGTGAAGGCGCTGCTCGAGACGCTCGGGCTCGAGCCGGCAGGAGTGGAATCGTGAGTCTCGCCTGGCTGGGGATGCTCTCGGCGGCAGCCGCCGTGCTGCTCGTCGCCGCGTACGGCGTCGGCGCGCCGTTCCTGCTGCTGCGCACGCTCCTGCTCCGCGCGCGCCAGCGCCGGCTCCGGTACCGCGGACCGGAAGACGACGTGCTGGCCACGTCCCGGTTCACGATCCCGGTCAGCCTGATCGTGCCGGTGGAAGGTCCCGACGCGCCGTCGCGCGTGCGCGAGCTGCTGCACCTGCGCTACTCGGAGGTCGAAGTCATCGCGGTGACCGCTGACGCCGCCGCGCTCGACGGACTGCGTGACGAGTTCGAGCTGAACGCGGCGGAGGTCTTCTACCGGCGCTCGCTCGCGAGCGGGCAGGTCCGCCGGATGTTCCGCAGCGGGGCCGATCCGCGCCTTCTCGTTGTCGAGCCCGACGCAGAGACCGTGGGGGCACGGTTGAACGCCGGCATCAACCTCGCGCGGAACCGGTACATCGCCATCGTCGACGTGCCGGCCCGGTTCAATCCCGACGCGCTGCTCGAAGCGATGCACGCGGCGCTCGAGGACCCGCAGCGGGTGGTCGGCGCCACGACGAGCGTCGCCGTCGCGTCCCCGGAGCCTGCGGAGTCGGCCCTCAACACCACGCTGCAGACCGGCCTTGCCGCCGCCTTGCGGTATCTGCGCGCGGCCCGATCGCGCCTGCTGACGATCGGACGCCGCCGGCTGGACCTGCCCCCGGGCGGCTGCCCCGGTTTCACGATCTGGCGGCGCGACGTGGTCGTCGATCTCGGCGGCTTCGCGCCGGAGGAGACGGCCGCCAGCGCCGATCTGCTGTTCCGCGTGCACCGGCATTTCCGCGGCGACCGGCGGCGCTACCGCGTCGTGCACGTCAATGAGCCGGTGGGCACGGTGGAACCCGACGTGGCCGAACGCCTGGTCCGCAGCGCCGGCGTGCCGGCGCGCCTGATCTGGCGGCATCGCGGCATGCTCTTCAACCCCGCGCTGGGACGCCTCGGGCTGTGGGACCTGCCGCGCTATGCCTTCAACCAGCTCGTCGCTCCCTGGATCGAGCTGGCGGCGCTGCTGCTGCTCGTGCCGGCCGTACCGCTTGGCGTCCTGTCCGCGGGCCAGCTCCTGCTCGTGCTGTTCGTGGTGGGACTCGGCAACGGCGTGCTGATCGCGAGCGCGCTGCTGCTCAATCACGCAGTGGGCGGGCCTCCGGCCCGGCCCGCTGCGCTCTGCAATCTCCTGCTCGCCGCTCCGCTGGAGTACTTCGTCAGCCGTCCGGCGTTGCTGCTGGAGCGGTTCCGGCGCGCCTGATCCGCATCAGAGCTGCGGTCTGCGGCGCGCCATGCCGCGGGGCTCGCGCGACGTGAGATGCGTCGCCGCGAGGTAGTGCATCTCCTTCAGCGAGACCGCGTCCTGCTCCACGCTCAGCTCCTCGGCGAGCGCCATCAGCTCGCGAATCAGCGCCTCGAGCACCGGATCGCCCTGTGCGTACTCCCGGATGCGCCTGGCCGTGCGGCGCAGCCAGTGGCGTGCGTCGCTGAAGCGGCCCGCGCGGTTCAGCTCGGTGGCTTGCTCGCGCGCCAGCGCGGCGTACACCCGTGCCACCGCCCGGTCCACTTCACGGTTGCGCGGCTGCGAGTCGTTCCGTGCGCGCGACTCGAACGTCCAGGCGAGCGTCGTCCGTTCGCGTTCGCCGTCGCGATCCGACAGCTCGGCGGTCACCGCGACCTCGTCGCCCACCGCACCCTTCGGGAACGTGAGCCGAACCACGAGCTCGATCTCCTGCCGTGCCGTCAGATCGCCGAGCGCGATGAGCAGACTGTCGTCCTGCGGCGTGACCGGAAACTGATGCAGCAGCCGGGGCCTCACGCCGGCGGGCAGTCGCAGCGTGAGCAGCGCGTCCCGCGCCACGATCTCCAGCTGCTCGTCCAGCTCGCTCGTGAAGTAGCCGGGGATCGCTTCCGCATCGTCGATGTAGTAGTAGTTGCCGCGGCCCGCCTGCGCCATCGCCCGCAGGAGCCGCTCGTCGAAATCCGCGCCGACACCGAAGGTCGTCGTCGCAATGCCTCGCGCGCGAAGTTCCGCGGCGAGCGACACCAGCCGCTCGTGATCGACGATGCCGCGGTTCGCCAGGCCGTCCGTCAGCAGGAGCACCCGTGCGGGCTGTTCCGGCTGGAGCGTCTCGGCGACCTGTTCGCCGCCGCGCAGCCATCCGGTCGACAGGTCGGTCGTGCCGCGAGGACCCACGCGCGCGAGCTGGCGGACGGCCTCGTCTCGCGCCCTGGCCGTCGCGCGGGTCGACGGCGTCAGGACGTCGATCTCGTCGTCGTACACGACGACGGAGAAGTGATCCTGCTCCCGCAGCAGCTTCAACGCATGTTCGACCGCACGGCGGGCGAGATCGAACTTCCCGCCTTCCATCGACCCCGAGCGGTCGAGCACGAATGCGATATTGATCGGATCCCGGACGTGGTCGGGGTCCCCATCCGGTGCGGTGATAGTCAGAAGCACGTGGCGCTCGCTGCCGCCCGCGGCGCGCACAAGACGACGATCGGACTGCATGGAGAGAGTCATGAGGTCTGGTCCTCCATCAGAGCGCGGGCGAGTGCGACGAGCCTGTCCACGCGGCGATTGAGCTCCCGTGACAACGGGCGCCGGATGTGGAGCTCGACATCCGGGTGCAGCGACAGACGCTCCCACTGCGAGCGTTCGGGACCTGTGCGCGGCTTCGGGGTCTCGGCATCGCGCGCGGTCGGACTCCGCCAGGGGATCGGTGTCCGGCCGGGCGCGACGGACATCGCCAGCGTCTCGCGGATGAACTCGAGCGCCGAGCCGGGCGGCTCCGGGGACTCCGCCAGCGCGCGCAGATCCGATTCCGTCGCGTGTTCCAGCTGCCGTCGAATCTCCGCGAGCGGCAGGTGCGCACGCTGCAGCCGCCGGATCGCGACCAGACGCAGCAGGTGCTCTTCGCCGTAGCGCGCGCCCGGGCCACGCTCTCCGGCGGGCGGGAGCAGTCCCTGCTGGATGTAGTAGTGGACCGTGCGCGGCGTCACGCCGGCCGCGTTGCACAGTTCCCGGAGGTCGTAGGTTCGGTCCGTCACGACGGCGGACCATATCAGCTCAACGTGACACTGTCAAGACGCACCACGTCGCGCTGGTAAATTGCCGCGCCGGTTTTACCCGAGAAGTCGCCCAGTTGGGCATTCATCAGCCGATTGTCAGCTGTGACGTGGACAGGAAAGGTCTGCGTCGACGGCGTGGGACCGGGTCAGCCGCTGGGAAATGCGTTCCCGGACTGTGCAACGGAGTGCTAAAGCCGCCTCGAGGGTTGCCGATAGTCTGGCCGGCGAAGGAAATCTGCCGGGGGAACCCATGATCTGGTTCTACCAGCGCGGCGACAAACACCTGTATTACGAGATCAGGCTTCGCGACGATGGCCCGGGCTACGAGCTGGGCATCTCCTACCCGGAGGGGACCCTCCTGACGGAGCGGTTCAGCACGGAGGCGGCGCTCGCGCGCCGTTTCAGGCAGCTTCGTGCCGCGCTCGAGCGTGAAGGGTGGGGTCCGATGGAGTGGCGCGATTCAGCTCGCCCGGACGAGACGATCGCGTCCCGCTCCCTCGGCTGCTGAGTCCGATTCCTCGAAGAAGAAGCGCGCGATGATCGCGCGCAGGTGGTCCAGCGACTCGCAGGCATTGATCGCGGTTCGCAGGTGCGATCCGTTCTCGATGCCCTTCGTGTACCAGGCGTTCAGCGCCCGCAGCTTGTTGATGACCCACCGCTCGCGGGACTGCGCCGGCCGCTCCGAACGCGCGCCGGTCCCGGGGTTGCCCGCGGTATGGCGGAAGCCGTCGGCCTCCCCCTCGCCTTCCGTCAACAGCAGGTCGATGTAGTCCAGCAGGAACTGGCCGCGATCCCGATGCGTCACGGCCCGCGGCTCGCGCCCCTCGGCGAGCGCCTGCGCCTGCGCGAGAATCCAGGGGTTCCGCAGCACACCGCGGCCCACGAGCACGCCGGACACCGCGGTCGTGCGCAGCCGCTCGATCGCCTGCTCCGGCTCGATCACGTCTCCGCTGCCGAAGACGGGCACCGACACGGACTCGGCGACCGTCGAGATGAACTCCCAGTCCGAGTGTCCGCTGTACGACTGTGCAGCCGTCCGGCCGTGCACGGCGATCGCCGCGGCGCCGGCATCCTCCACCATGCGCGCCAGCGTCGGCGCGTTGCGGTCCTGATCGTTCCACCCGGCCCGCATCTTCACGGTCACGGGAATCGTCACCTCCTTCGCCATCGCCTCGATGATGGCGGCGGCATGCGACGGCTCGCGCATGAGACTGCAGCCGGCGCTGTGCTTCGCGATCTTGGGCACCGGGCAGCCCATGTTGACGTCGACGATGTCCGCGCCGAGGTCCTGGACGATGCGCGCGGCTTCGGCCATCTTCGCCGGATCGCCGCCGAAGATCTGGATCGAGACCGGGCGCTCCTCTTCCGTGTACTCGGCGTACTCGAGCGTGCGATCGATGCCCCGCACGAGTCCTTCGGAGCTCACCATCTCCGTGACCACCAGCCCGCAGCCGCCCTGGCGCTTGACCAGCCGGCGGAACGCGCTGTCGGTCATCCCGGCCATCGGGGCGACGGCGAACGGCGACGGCAACTGAACGTTGCGGATCCTCATATGGGCTGCACGTCGGCCGCGTCCACCTGGACGCTCACCGCACGCCCGATCAAATCCACGGACAGCACGAGCCGCGCCTGGCTCCCCTTGCGCGTGAGCCGGCCGACCACGCCCTTGAGCGGCCCGTGAATCACCTCGACCATCGCGCCGGTCCTGATCATCGGGCACGGATCGTAGGGCAGCGTGCTCGAGACCAGGCGGCGGATGGCGTCGATCTCGTGATCCGGCACCGGCGCCGGCTCTCCGTTGAACGAGACGATCGACACGACACCGGGCGTCTTCAGCACGGCCAGGCGCTGCGGCGGCTCGAAGCGGGCGAAGACGTAGCCGGGGAACAGCGGCACCACGATCTGCTTCCGGCGATCCTTCCAGCGGCTCCAGCGCGTCAGCGTCGGCAGGAAGGCGGTCACGCGCCGCTCTTCCAGCTGCGACCGGACGACCTGCTCGTGCCGGCTCCGGGTCCACACGGCGTACCAGCGTGCGGTTCCGTCCTGCGGCGGGCCGGCGTCAGGCGGGGAAGCCGGACTGGGGAGCAGCTCCGGCATACGTCTCTACGAGGACGGCGGCGCGGTGTCCGGCGACGGCGCCGCGCTTGCGTTCACCTGCGACTCCCAGGCCTTCCTGATCTCGGGATTCTTCCATTCGATGATCGCCTGTGAACGCAGCTTCTGCAGGTACTTCTGCAGCTCGCCCTCCCGCTTCTGCCTGAAAATCGCATCCGCAATCCGGTCGCGCGCCTGCTCGGCGGTCAGCACCTGCGCCGGGGTCTGCGATTCGAGCTTGATGATCTGGAAGCCGTTGGACACGCGCAGCACGTCGCTGACGTCGCCCGGCTTCATCTTCGACAGAAGTTCCTGGAAGACCGGCGACAGATCGTCGGGGTTCAGCGGCCCCACGAGCCCGCCGTTGGCGCGCGACGCCGACATCGACACGTCGGCGGCCACCTGCTCGAACGCCTCGCCGTCGAGCACGCGCTTGCGCGCCGCCTCCGCCTTCGCGCGCGCTTCCTCCTCGGCGCCGACGTTGATCCCGCGCTCGTCGCGCGGCACGGTGATCAGGATCTCCCGCAGCGTGACCTGACCGGGCTTCGTGAACTCGGAGAGGTGCTCGGCGTGATACTTCCGCGCCTCTTCCTCGCTGATGGCGATCTTGCTGTTCACTTCGGCCTGCTGCACC
Source organism: Vicinamibacterales bacterium (assembly GCA_036381155.1). Lineage (GTDB taxonomy): Bacteria > Acidobacteriota > Vicinamibacteria > Vicinamibacterales > JAENWD01 > JAENWD01. The sequence goes on along the minus strand of DASVDJ010000004.1, from coordinate 6,911 downwards.
CGCGCGATGAGCATCTGCCGCTCCAGCGATTGCCGCAGCTCCGCCATCGTCAGGCCTTCCTGCTTCAGTGCCTGCTGGAAGGCCTCTTCCGATTCCAGCTTGTTCTCCTTCCGGATGTTCTCGACGATCCGGTTGAAGTCGTCGTCGGTCATGCGGTAGCCGAGCTCCCGCCCGCGCTGCACGAGCAGCATCTCGTCCACGGCCTCGACGATCACTCTCGGCGTGACTTCTTCGAGCGCCTTCTTCAGCTCCTCGTCGTCAGACGGCTGGAATCCGCGCGCGCGCAGCGCCATCACCTGCCGCCGCTCGAGCTCGCTCTTCGTGAAGATGTCGCCGTTCACCTTCACGAGCACCTGCTCGATCACTTCGGCCGACACGTGGGCGCCGGTGACGAGCGCTGCAGCGAGCAGCAGTGCGGCCGGAGCCGCCCGCCGCAACCGCCGCCCGCCGGACGTCGAACGCTGCAGGAAGTGCATGAGAACCTTCAATCCTTTGCCGATCAGCATTTTATCAGGCAGCCATCACCGCCCGGTTCCGGGCGCCGGCAGCGTCAGCGACGGATGCCTGCGCCGTCGACGAGCTCGGACAGCAGCCCGCCGACACGAGTAAAGACGCCGTCCGGGCCGCGGGGGTCTTGCGGGGCCCGCCGCGTGAGCTCCGCCTTCGTGAACCCCGGCGTGACCTCGCCCGCCGTGGCGCGTGCCGTCCACCAGGACGCCGGGGCCGCCGAGCGCTCGCGTTCGGCCTGTCGCTGCTGCCGCAGGATATCGGAGGAAGTCAGCGGTTTTCGTCCGATGTTCGCCCATGGCCCGTCCTGCCGAGCCGGCCCCGGATCGGGAGCCTTCTTCGGCGGTGCGGGTGCCGCCTGGCCGGACAAATTCAGTCGCAGCCCGGACGGCGGCACGAGGCTGACGTCCTTGCGCCGCTCGACGAAGCCCACGAGCCAGATGGGATCGAGCGTGGTCTGGGCCCGGAAACGGATGAGGACCTTCTCTCCTTCCCGGTCGATCGACTCGATGCCGAGCTGGTCGGCGAGGATGCGGATGCGGCCGTAGTCCGCCAGGTTCAGCACCGATGGCGGAATCGGGCCGTAGCGGTCCCGAACCTCGGCGACGATGCGATCGAGATCCTGCTCGGAGCGCGCCGACGCGATCCGCCGGTAGACCGTCAGGCGCTGGTTCATGTCGGGGATGTAGCTCTCGTCGATCTTCAGATCGACGCGCAGGTTCACCGTCGCCCGGACGTCGTCTTCGATCTCCTCGCCCTTGAGCTCGCGGACGGTCTCCTCGAGCAGCTTCATGTACATCTCGAAGCCGACCGTGTCCATGTGCCCGCTCTGCTCGCCGCCGAGCAGGTTGCCGGCGCCGCGGATTTCGAGGTCGAGAGCCGCGACACGGAAGCCGCTGCCGAGCTCGCTGAACTCGCGGATCGCCGCGAGCCGCTTGCGGGCGATCGGCGAGAGCACATCTTCCGGCGGAATCAGCAGGTACGCGTAGGCGGGCCGATCGGAGCGTCCGACGCGGCCGCGCAGCTGATACAGCTGCGAGAGCCCGTACCGATCGGCCCGGTTGATGATGATCGTGTTGGCGTTCGGGATGTCGAGCCCGTTCTCGACGATGGTCGTCGCGACCAGCACGTCGTACTTGTGGCCCATGAAGTCGAGCATCGTCTTCTCGAGCTCGTCCTCGCTCATCTGCCCGTGTCCGACGGCAATCCGGGCATCCGGCACGAGCCGGCCGACGAGATTCGCGATCGAGAAGATCGACTCGACGCGGTTGTGCACGACGTAGACCTGCCCGCCGCGCTCGAGCTCACGCAGGATCGCGCGCCGGATCACCTCGCCGTCGAACTTCACGACGTGCGTCTGGATGGAGAGCCGATCCTTGGGCGGCGTCTCGATCGTCGACATGTCGCGGATCCCGACGAGCGACATGTTGAGCGTGCGCGGAATCGGCGTCGCGGTCATCGTCAGGACGTCGACGCGCCGGCGGAGCTGCTTGATCTTCTCCTTGTGCGCGACGCCGAAGCGCTGCTCCTCGTCGACGATCAGCAGGCCGAGATCGCGGAACTGGACGTCCCTGGACAGCAGCCGGTGCGTGCCGACCATGATGTCGACGCGCCCCGCCGCGAGGTCCTCGAGCGCCGCCTTCTGCTCCGCCTTCGACCGGAAGCGGCTGATCATGTCGATCCGGACCGGGAACCCGGCGAAGCGCTCGCGCAGCGTCTTCTCGTGCTGGAACGCCAGCACGGTCGTCGGCGCGAGCACCGCCACCTGCTTGCCGTCCATCACCGCCTTGAACGCGGCGCGCATCGCGACTTCGGTCTTCCCGTAGCCGACGTCGCCGCAGAGGAGCCGATCCATCGGCGTCGGCGACTCCATATCGCGTTTGATGTCACCGATGGCGGACTGCTGGTCCGGCGTCAGCTCCCACTCGAACGCGTCCTCGAATTCCTGCTGCCAGTGCGTGTCGGCGCTGAACGCATGCCCGGGGACCGCTTTACGCGCGGCATAGAGCTGGAGCAGCTCCTCCGCCATGTCGCGCATGGCCTTGCGCACGCGCGTCTTCGCCTTTTCCCACGTCGTCCCGCCGAGGCGATCGAGGGCGGGGCGCGCCGCGCCGGTGTACTTCTGAACGAGATCGAGCCGCTCGACGGGGACAAAGAGCTTGTCTTCCCCCGCGTAGCGCAGCTCCATGAACTCCTGCGGCTCGAGCCCGATCTCGATCCGCTTCAGCCCCACGAACACGCCGATGCCGTGATCGACATGGACGACGAGGTCGCCGATCTTCAGATCGCGGAAGTCGGAGAGGAACGTGCGCGCGGCTGAGCGGCGGCGCTCCTGCGTGCGGCGCTCTTCCTCGAAGACGTCCGTCTCGGCCCAGAACTGCACGGCGGCGTCGGGGAGCCGGAAGCCCTTGGAGAGATGGCCCACGGTGACGAGCACGGAACCCGCGTGGGCGTCTTCGCCGCGCTCGATGGGCGCCGCGGGCACGTCGTAGTCGCGCAGCAGTTCCAGCGTCCGTTCCGCGCGTCCCGCGGATCGAGCCACGAACATCGCGGTGTCGCCGCGCTCGCGGGCGCGTCGGATCTCCGTCACCCAGTCGGCAATCCGGCCGCCGAATTCCATCGCCGGCTGACAGGCGATGTGACGGCTGGCGTCCTCCTCTCCCGTGGCAAGCGTTTCGAGCGGCGTGCCCGCGCCGAGAAAGGACGTCAAATCCGCCCAACCGAGCATCAGGACCGACGGCTCCGGGACCGGGAGCTTGCGCCCGACGGCGTCCGCGTAGCTCGCCTCGGCGTGTTCGCGCGTCTTGACGGCCGCGGCCTCGACCTCGTCCGGTTCGGACACGAATACAACGGGACGGCCGGCCGCGGCGAAGTACTCGAGGACATCCGACGACCGATCGGGCGTCTCGTCACCCTCGTCCGACGGAAGGAGCTCCTGCAAGGGCACGATGTGCACTTGATCGATCGCGCCGGTCGATCGCTGCGTGTCCGCGTCGTAGGTGCGAATCGATTCGATGTTGTCGCCGATGAACTCGAGACGGACCGGCTGCGCGGCGCCGGCAGGGTAGAAGTCCACGACGCCGCCCCTGATCGAAAACTCGCCAGACTCGTCGGTCGGGTCCTGCCGCGTGTAGCCGGCGGCCGCCAGTCGGTCGCCGAGATCGATGGGAGAGATCTCGTCGCCGGGGTGCAGCATCAGGCCGGACTCGCGGAGCCGCTCGGGCGGACTCACGCGGGGAAGGAGCGCGGTGGCGGACGCGACGACGATCTTCGCGTGGCCCTGGGCCATCGCGTACAGCGTGCGTGCGCGCGTCGAGGCAATGTCGAAATGCGGCGCGAGGCCGCGGTAGGGATCGACCTCCTGGGAAGGAAAGGGAAGGACCACCTGCTCCGCTTCGGCGTCCGAGACGCCTTCGATGGCGATCAGGAAGAAGCGCGCATCGTTCGTGAGCTGTTCGACGTCGCCGTCGGTCGGCGCGACGACGATGACGGGACCATGCGCGACCGCCGCGGCGGCGAACAGCGCCTTCGCCGGACCGGTGAGCCCGCTGATCGGACGGCCGGGCACACCCAGGCCGAGTCGACTCGCGGCCGTCTTGAGCAGGGCGCGGAGGGATAGCGAGATCGAGGTCGGCGACGCCATCGGGGGCTACTCGAGCGAACGTACCTTCTCGATCATCGCACTTGTCGAATAGCCGGGCTCGATCGGCTCGCGAATCACGACGCCGCCGCGCCGCTCGACGACGTCCCGGCCGACGATGCCGTCGGCGGGCCAGTCCGCCCCCTTGACGAGCACGTCGGGCTGGACTCGGTCGATGAGGTCCGCCGGTGTGTCCTCGTCGAACATCGCGACGGCGTCGACGCACGCCAGGGCAGCCAGGATCTCGGCACGCTCGCGCTCCGGCTGGATCGGCCGGTCGGATCCCTTGTTGCGGCGCACCGAGGCGTCGGCGTTCACACCCACAATCAATGCGTCGCCGTGCGATCGCGCCGCCTGCAGGTAACGGACGTGCCCGGGGTGGAGCAGATCGAAGACGCCGTTCGTAAAGACGATTCGACGGCCGCGCGCGCGCAGGTCCGCGACGAACGCGGCCAGCGCCTCCGCATCGGGCAGGATCACGACGCGCCGTCCCCGGATTTCTTGAACGCGACGTCCCCGGTGAACTGCCACTGATGCGGCGGACGGTAGATGCCGACGTCCTTCGTCCGAGACTTCACGCGGAACGTGTAGAGCAGCCGATGGTAGTCGTACGGATAGCCGTCCAGCTTGTGCACGGCCACATCGAGCTTGTACGTCCCTTCGACGAGATCGAGCGAGCGGATCGAAAACGTGGCCGCGGCGTCTCCCGAGAGACGTTCGCCGACGAGCTCCTCGATCCCGGTGTTCGTGCCGTAGCAGCAGATCCCTTCGGCGTTGAAGATGCCCACGCCGAGCACGAAATCGTCGATCGGCAGCGGCGCGCGCAGCCGGATGCGGATATCGAGCGGCTCGCCCGAGGCGAACACATGGCCGGGTTCGCCGCCGGGCCCGGCGAGCGTCACGTCGGTGATCTCGACCTCGCGCGATCCCCAGCGCCCTTCCGTGGCCCGGAACATATCGGCTGGGGCGGTCGCCGCGTCGATCGGGTTGTCGGGCAGCACCGCGGAGCCCGGTTCGTCGGCGGAGACGACGTGCCGGCCGGCCGACGCGCGCGCTTTCGCGTCCGCGGCGGCGAGCTGCTGCTCCTCGCTCTCGGCCACGTCCATCCTGTAGGCGCCGACCATCCGGGTCGGCTCCCCCTGGGCGCGGACGCGCCCCGCATCCAGCCACAGCGCCTGATCGCAGAAGCGTTCCACCAGCCCCAGCGTATGCGTCACGAGGAGGATCGTCTTGTTGCGCCGCTTGAAATCGGCGAACTTGTCGAGGCACTTGTGCGTGAAGCCCTCGTCGCCGACGGCGAGGACCTCGTCGACGAGCAGCACGTCCGGATCGACGTTGATCGCGACAGCAAAGCCCAACCGCATGTACATGCCCGACGAGTACGTCTTGACGGGAGCGTCGATGAACTCCTGCAGCTCGGCGAACTCGACAATGTCGTCGAACCGGCGCGCCACCTCGCGCTTCGTCAGGCCGAGCATGATCCCGTTGATGAAAACATTCTCGCGGCCGGAGATCTCCGGGTGGAACCCGGCGCCCAGCTCGATCAGGGCCGAAATCCGGCCGGCGACGCGCACCGTGCCGGACGTCGGCTTCGTAATGCCCGCCACGAGCTTCAGCAGCGTGCTCTTGCCCGATCCGTTGCGCCCGATCACCGCCAGCGTCTGTCCGCGCGGCACCGAAACCGTGACGTCGTTCAACGCGGTGAACGTCTCGTCCGGCGTCAGATCGCGGATCAGGCTCCGCGACAGCAGCGCGCTCTTGAGCGTCGCGAACTGCTTCCGGTGCGTATGCCGCCGGTAGACCTTCGACGCGCGGGTGACTTCGATGGCGTTCATGTACTCAGTCAGTTACCAGTTACCAGTTTCCAGTTGCCAGCACGAATCGTCACATCCAACATCCGACCTCCAACATCCGACCTCCAACATCCGACCTCCAACCTCCGACATCTGGACTCACACTTCCTCCGCGAACGAGTCCCGCAGCCGATCGAACACGAAGTAGCCGAACAGGAACAACACCACGGATGCGGCACCGAGCGCCAGCAGCCACTTCCAGTGGCCGAACGGTCCCGGGAAAAACAGGATCTCCTGATACGAGATCGCGAGGTGCGTGAACGGGTTGATGTTCAGGAAACGCGTGGCGATTTTCGGCGCGCTGCGCCAGGGATAGATGATCGGCGTCGCGAAGAACCACAGCGTGAGCAGGTTCGCGAGGATGTCGCGGATATCGCGGAAATGCACCGTCAGCGCCGACAGCAGCAGCGCGCACGCGACGCTGAACACGAACTGCACGAGGACGACGACGGGAAACCAGAGCAGCTCGACGAACGTCAGCGGCGCGCGGTACCAGATCAGAAAGGCGGCGAGGATGGGCAGCCCGAGGAAGAAGTGCACCATGTTCGCCGTCACCGGCACGATCGGCAGAATCTCGGCGGGAAACAGGACCTTCTTGATCAAGTTGCCACCCGAGATCAGGACGCCAGACGACTCCATGAGCGACGCGGAGAACCACGTCCACGGCAGGATGCCGCAGAACATGAAGAGGGCGTAGGGATCCGCCCCTTCGACGCGCTGTGGCAGCACGTAATTGAACACGAAGGTGTAGACGAGAAGCAGGAGGAGCGGATTGATGAAGGACCAGAAGAAGCCGAGCACCGATCCGCGGTAGCGGGCCTTCAGCTCGCGCGCGACCAGACTCTGGATCAGACCGCGATAGCGCGGAAGGCGCGCGAGGTTACGGAACATCGACCTCCAGCACCAGCGCC
>DASVDJ010000003.1:0-3365 GCA_036381155.1 Vicinamibacterales bacterium | reverse complement strand
TGCTGTTCAGGTTCCTCCCGCGCAGCAGCGCGGGCGCGCCGGCGACCATCGCACCCGCGGCGAGCGCCCCTCCGACGAACTCGCGGCGGGTGATGGACTGGCGGCGTGCCTTCCGGGTGGAGTGCTTCATGTCCAGGTCCTCTCGTGCGGGGTCCGGCCGGCGCCGGCATGCGGCTGACGTGCGGCATGATCCGTGCCCGGGCGGCAAAGGTCAAGTCGGCGGAAACCTCGGGCCGAACGTCAGTGCGGCCCTCACCCACTCACGTCACTGACTCGTCGCGGTCGTGAGGAGCACGTCCCGGTTCTCGCCAACGAAGTCGTTGATCACGTTGGCGACGGCCTCGTCCGGGTTGAAGTGCGGGTACAGCCCGCAGCAGTCGAACTGCCAGAACGGTGACTCGGCGTCCGGACCCGCGAGACGCGCCGCCTTGGCGCGGCTCGGGCGCCAGGTGCCCGGAACCCGCGCGAAGCGCTCGGCGGACAGCTTCGGGCCGCGTGCGAGACGCACGGCCAGGCATCGGTCGTAGGCGGCCTTGATGACCGCGCCGGGATTGCGCACCCCGACGAGCGTGACGATCAGATCGGCCTGATCGCGCGACTCCACCGACGTGATGTGTTCCTTCCGGCCCGTGTTGCCCGATTGCGTCATCGCGACCGCGATGTCCCGCCGCCAGTGCTCCGTGACCGGCTCGGCATCCGTGCGGTACAGCCACTCCGCGTTCGCGCGATATCGCGCTTCCTCCGCCGCGGCCAGCTGCTCCTGCGCCTCCGCGGGCCACTGGTCGCGCTTCCTGCCGTACTGCGCTCGCAGTCGCTTCTCGAGCTCCTTGCGCGCGGTGTCGGCGGCCTTGTAGGCGGCCGAGGCCTGCTCGCGCTCGGCCTCCGTCGGCCGGGCGGGCAGGGGAGACACGACCGCGTCGACGAAGACGCGGAGCGGCTGCGCCCCGGCGTCAGGGGCGGCTGCCATCATCATCACGATCGCCAGCGCGGAGCACGGGAGCAGGTGTCTCATCGCTCGATCCTCCTTCGGGAGACGTCGCGGTGTGGTGTGCGCGGCGGACGATAGCACGGATTGCGGGCGGAGAAGGCGGATCGGCCGAACAGAAGTTCGGCCCTACGACAGATCGTTGAAGACGATGCAGGACGGGTTGCCGACCGGGACGTACTCGCCGGTGAACGTCAGCGCACCCGTGGCGCGATCCACCCGGAAGATCGTGACGTGGTCCGCGCGCTGGTTGCAGCAGTAGAGGAACCGTTCCTCCGGATCGAAGCCGAAGCTGCGCGGATAGTCACCGCGCGTCCACTCCTCGCCAGCCCAGGTCAGGCGCCCGTCGTTGCCGACGGAGAAGATCGCGATGCTGTCGTGCAGCCGGTTGCCCGCGTACACGTGGCGACCGTCCGACGACACCAGGATCTCCGAGCAGAAGTTGCTGCCCGCGAACCCCTGCGGAAGCGTGGAGATCGTCTGCCGCGCCTCGAGCCTCCCGGTAGCCGCGTCGTAGTCGAAGAGCACCACCGTGGACCCCTCTTCCTGAATCGAGTAGAGCCAGCGGCCGTTCGGATGGAAATGGAAGTGTCGCGGTCCGTCTCCGGGCGGCATCGGGACGGTGGGCGGATCGTTCGCGATCAGCACGCCCCGGCGACCGTCGAAGCGCCAGACGTGGATCGTGTCCAGCCCCAGGTCGACGTGCAGCACGAACCGGCCGGACGGGTCGGCCTGGATCATGTGGGCGTGCGTGCGGTCGTGACCGCTGATCGCGAAGCTGCCTGGGGGCGCGTGCTCCGCCCGCGTCGGCCCGATGGTGCCTTCATCGACCTTCACGTCCGTTGCCTCGCCCAGCCGCCCATCGTCCAGGATCGGCAGCACCGCGACGGAGCCGCCGAAGTAGTTCGCGACCAGCAGGTGGCGTCCGCCCGGATGCAGGCTGACATAGGTCGGACCGGCGCCGCCGGACGCGACGGTGTTGAGCAGTTCCAGCCGGCCGTCGGCACGATTCACGGCGAAGGCGCTCACGGTCCCCTGCCGATCGGATCCGACGCGATCGGTCTCGTTGGAGGAGTAGAGACGCGTGCCCGTCGCGTTCAACGCGAGATGGCTCGGGCTCGTGCCCATCTCGAAGACACCCGCGGGCCTCAACGACCCCGACGTGCGGTCGACGTGGAAGATGTGAATGCCGCGCCCGTTGCCAGGGGGCAGGTCGACCTGCGTCGGCAGCGTGTCGCGCAGCGGCGAGCTGAAGGTCCCCACGTACGCCACCAGCGGGCCCGCACCGCGCGCCGGCTCTGCCCCGGCTTGGCCATCCAGGACCAGCGGCGTCACTCCGGCCATGGCGATGGACGTCTTCAGGAAGGTGCGGCGGGAGGGGGTGCGTCGACTCATGGGCGCAAGAGTACAGCAGCCGGCGCCTCGACGGCGCCCGCGCCTGCTCGCTGGACAACCCACCCGGCCGGCATGCTAAGCTTCGCTTCCGCGCGCCCGCCCCCAACCGGAGCCGGGCGGCGGACCTACACGCGATGGCGATGCGGATGCGGAAGAACGCAGGTTCGATGGCGACGTGCTGTCGTTGCCGCTGCGGCTGCTTCCGCGCCTGCCTCCGTCGAGCGTGTGGCTGACGACCACGTAGCGATCAGCAACACGGGAACTCTCCAGGCCCGGAAGCGGCATATCCGCTCCCGGGCCTTTTTTTGTTTGTCAGACGCTTCACCGAAAGGAACGACCAGATGACTGCCATGCCCCTCGCGACCGGCCAACCGCGCATCGTCCGGATGTCGTGTCGATGCAGCTGTACCCGGCCGGTCGCGGCCAGGAGCATGGACAGGACTCGTCCGAACCATTTCGTCCTTCTCCTGACCTGTTCGACCGGTATGGCCGACCTCATGCGGCTCGACCGCAGCGGGCGCACGCCGCCGGATCGGCGTGCTCATCAGGAGAACGGGACATGGATTCGCAGACGAGGCAGACGGAAGAGCGTGATCAGATTTCACTGAACGCGCCGCGCGTGCGCGCGGCGCTGATCATCGGGCTGCTGCTGGCCACGCCGGCCTTCGGTGCGGTGCCGGATGGCGATGAGTCGCCGGCCGCGACCGCCCCGACGTTCCGCCTGAATCTGGAGTCGGCGGCCGCCACGGCGAACCGCGACGACGAGCCGGCGGCTCCCGAACGAAGCAGCCAGCGGGAGACACCGGCAGGTCCGCGGGTCTCCGCCGGACTGGACGGCTTCGCCATCGAATCGGGCGACGGCGACTTCCGGCTGCAGATCGGCCTGCTCGTTCACGCCGACGGCCGCTTCGCGGTCGACGATGAGGACGGACAGGTCGCCGACACCTTCGCGCTGAAGCGAGTACGCCCGTACCTGCGCGGGCGC
>DASVDJ010000002.1:0-15712 GCA_036381155.1 Vicinamibacterales bacterium | reverse complement strand
ACGCGCCGCCTACCTGACGATCCACGGGATTCTCCGCGACATCGAGCGCGAGTGGCGCGCCGAGCTTGGCGCCCGGGATTTCGACCGGCTCAAGACGCTGCTGCTCCGGGTCTGGGAGAGTCCGCTCGTCCGGTAGCCGGGTGCCCCACTGGTCCGGCCCCCTGTTCCCCTTGACGCTGGAAAAAGGCGATGCCACCGTTCCTTTCGTTCATCGAAAGGACATTCATGGCCAGGGAGAAGGGCGACATGCTCGTGCTCAAGGCGCTGCAGCTGGAGCCGATGCACGGATGGGGCATCACCGAGCGCATCGAGCAGTGGTCGGAGCGCGTCCTGCAGCTCGGGCAGGGCTCGCTCTACCCGGCGCTCTACCGCCTCGAGCGGCAGGGGCTCATCCGGTCCGAGTGGCGGCTGACGGAGAACAACCGGCGCGCGCGCTACTACGCGCTGACCGCGCGCGGACGCCGCCAGCTCGAGCAGGAGCTCGCCGGCTGGCGGCGCATGTCGCGGGCGATCGACCTCGTGCTCGGCGCGCGGCTGGACGAGGGAGGTGCGTGATGCGCCGCCTGATCGAGGCCTGGCAACGCCTGCGGTCGATCGGCCGCCGCGGCGAGCTCGACGCCGGCCTCGATGACGAGATCCGCTTCCACATCGACCAGCAGACCGAGCGGTATCTGCGTGCCGGCCTGACGCCCGACGAGGCGCGCCGGCAGGCGCAGATCAGGTTCGGCGGTCTGGACCGCACCGTGGAGAGCACGCGCGACCAGTTCCGCGCGGTCGCCATCGAAGATTTCCTCCGCGACCTCCGTCATGGCGCGCGTGCCCTCCTCCGCGCTCCAGGGTTCACCACCGTCGCCACGTTGACGCTCGCGCTGGGCATCGGCGCGACGACGGCGATGTTCAGCGTCGTGAACGGCGTCCTGCTCCGTCCGCTGCCGTACCCGGACCAGGAACGGCTCGTCGAGCTGGTGCATCGTTACGAAGGAGACCGGCTGCTCGGCTCCCCAGCCGTGTATTTCGGCTACCGTGATCACAGCCGGACGTTCGACGCGGTCGGGCTGTGGGACTGGGACTCCTCCCCGGTCACCGTCACGGGAGGCGGCGAGCCGGAATCGGTCCGCAGCGTCGAGGTCACGCACGACGTGCTGGGCATGCTCGGCGCCACTCCCGTGCTCGGCCGCAGCTTCAGGTCCGACGATGACGTGCCGGGAGCGGCGCCGACGGCGGTGATCTCGCATGCGTACTGGCAGCGTCGATTCGGCGGCGCCTCGCCAATCGGCCAGACGCTCGTCGTCAACGGGATCGCGCGCGAGATCGTCGGCGTGCTGCCGGAGTCGTTCCGGTTCTTCGACTACCCGGCCGACATCGTCCTGCCGATGCCGCTGGTCCGCGCGGAGGCCGGGTTCCTGCAGGGGGACGGGCGCGGGCTCGCGCGCCTGAAGCCGGGGGTCACGCTGGAGCAGGCGAATGCCGACGTGCAGCGCATGCTGCCGCTCCTCAACGCGGAGGACCCGGACATCCCGGCGCGCTCGCTCCGGACGACGAGTGCGGGCGGGCTGGCGCTGTTCCTCGAGCTGGTCGGCATCTACGGCCTGGTCAGCTACGCGGTCGCGCAGCGCCGGCGCGAGATCGGCATCCGCCTCGCGCTCGGCGCCGGCCACGGCGCGGTGCGGCGGCTGTTCGTGCGGAACGCGCTCGTGCTCGTTGCCGCCGGCGTGGGGCTCGGCCTGCCGGCCGCGGCGGTGCTGACGCGTCTGATGACGTCGCAGCTGTTCGGCGTCAGCCCGCTCGACCCGGCGATGCATCTGGGCGTCGTGCTCCTCCTCGGCGTCGCCGCGGGGCTGGCCGCCTACGTCGCCGCGCGCCGGGCGTCGTCCCTCGATCCGGTCGAGGTCCTGAAAGGCGTGGAGTGATGACACAGCGAACCGACAGCGCATGCGACCTTGCCGAAGCCGTGCGCGCTGCCTGCGTGAAGGCCGCGATCGACGCGTACGAGGACGCGGGCATCCAGGGTCTCTGCGCCGAGGGACGGTGGGAAGCGGCGCTGTCGGCGATCCGCGAACTGGATCTCAGCCGCGCCCTGGAACGACAACACGGGGAACACCGAGGTCACAGAGCCCACAGAGACCACAGAGAAGATTGAATCTTCATCCGCTGTTCTCTGGTCGAATTCCGATCAGGCGATGCTCACTCGCGTAGTCGGAGCACCCGCGGATCGAGCTTCCCGGTTCCTCTGACAGGCCACGTACTCCGCATAACCCTCGCGGTCATAGACGTAGTCGAGCGTCGGGGTGAGCGCGACCTCCACCCCACCGAACTTGCGCTTGAACTCGCTGATTCTCTGCCAGGGATGGTCTGGCTGGTCGGAAGGCGCCACGCCCCAGAAGTCGTACCACGCGCAGCCCCTGGCCTTCGCGTGTCGCATCGCCTCGAAGTGAAGGGTGTAGGGCGCCATGACCTGCCGGTCCTCTACCAGCGATCCGCCGAAGAAGTACGTGGCCCTGCGGCCGAAATACACGATCAGCGCCGTGGCGAGCCGTCTGCCGCCGTACTCGGCGAAGAGGATCGACACCTGCTGCTGCGGCGACAGCAGCGACACGAGATTTCGGAAGTAGTCCGGAGGCTTGGCGTTCAGCCCCTGCCGTCTGGCCGTCTGTCTGTAGATCCTCAGGAAATCGCACACGCCCTGCGCGGACGTGTCATCGATGACCGAGACGCCGTGCCGCTGTGCGACCCGGATGTTGTACCGGCCCTTCGGCTTCATCCGGGCCAGGATCGTCTCCTCCGGCTGGCCGAGATCGACGCAGAGGGTGTGCCGGGGCTCCCTGTACCGGTCGGGACAGGCGGGCGCCTGGAATCCACCAACGAACGCCGGCTGGTTCGGCCATCGTGGCTCGATGCGGAGGTGGCTGACGGTCTCCTCGTCGGACCGGCGGCGTTCGTCGATCGCGTCCAGGACCGCTTCGAACACCTTGCCGCGGATCGACTCGTCGTCGGGAAGCACCGGACCGTCCTGGATGTAGTAGAAGCACCGGCGAGGCGCGTAGGAGCACCGCAACACCAGCGCCCCGCCGACGATCGCGCCGTGGTCCTTGAGCGCGACGCCGAAATGCCCGAACCCGGCGGTGATTCGGAAGTCCGCCCACCACGACGACTGCATGAACCCGGCGTGAGGCGCCGATTCCACGAAGCGGTCCCACGCCGCCCATCGATCGGTCTCTGACACGTCCGGTGACACCGGTCCGGGAAGCGCCGCTCCGCCGCGCTCAGAGCGCGATGAGTCCGGAGACTCCGGTGCGCGTTCCGCCGCAAGGCTCCGGGTCACAGCGCCTCGACGTGCCCTTCGTCGATGCTGAACGTCACCGTCACCTGGCGCACGCGGCGATGCACCGGCATCACCCGGCGCAACTTCGGATTGAAGTAGTCCTTCAGCATCGGCGGGCGCGGGTTCTTCAGGTAGAGATCGGGATCGCGACGCAGCTCGGCGGGTCCGATCAGGTCCAGCTCCTCGCGCAGCGAGACGTGCTGGATGATGCACGGCACGCGCGTGATCCCCAGGTTGCGGAGCGCGTACGCGCGGTGGCTGCCGTTGTTGAGGATCAGGCGGTTCTCGGCGCGGATGGCGTTTACGAAGTTCGAGCCGAATCCGACGGCAATCCCGACGATGCCGACGAGGTCGCCCGGTGGCGGGTAGTTCCTGATGTTGTCCGCCTCCAGGCGCATCGTCCCGAGAAAGCGCAGATCGTTGGACGTCGACGTGAACACCCACCGGTCGCGATGCACGCGCGACCAACGCACGGGCGGGTGGAGGCGATCGTCGAGGAGACACGCCCGGAAGACCGCCTCGTCGTCCGGCGCCGGCCCCAGCTTCTGTTCGAGGCGGCGGACGAACGTCAGGTCGATGTGCTTCTGCCACACGACGAGACGATCCAGCTCCACGAACGCCACCTCGGTGGGGACCGTGTTGAACCCGTGACGCACGAGCGGGCTCGCGAGGAACTCGACCAGCAGCGGCTCGTAGTCCGGCCCCATCCTGTCGATCGGGGGATCGTCGGCAACCCCCGCCTCCTCGCGTTCGAGGGCACGCACGACATCCGCCGCTGCCCGCCACTCGTCCGCGAGGGTGCCCTCGCCGGGCGGGTCGACGGCCTGATGGCGCACGTAGCGGATGAAGTCTCTGAGCGGAGGCCGACCGGTCAGGTACAGATGTTCATCGGCTGCGACGCCCGGCGTGTCTCCGGGACGCGCGCGTGATTCTTCGGCGGCCTCCGGCTGCCGCGCGGGCTCGCCGTCGAGTGTGGCTGGCGTGGTGATCATCTCGGTGCCCGTTCCTTTCACCGTGCGGTTCCCGACACGCCGGGCTACCACCAGGACCAGAATTCGACCTTGATCGTGCGCGCGATACGGCGGGTCATCAGGTCGAGGATCCGTCTGTCGCCGCAGAACACCTTGGCGTGCCCCGTCATCTCCGGCTTGAGCAGCAGGGCGTGGTTGTCGACCTGCGTGGTGACGAGGATCGTCTTGTTCCCGACGTCCGGGACACCCGAGGACGCGGTTCCCGACAACGTTCCCGCGCCGGCCGTCGAGCCTGGCTGCGCGCTCGTGGCGATGGACGTCACGACGCCATGGAAGTCGACGTCCGGATAGGCGCGCGCCTTCAGGACGACCGGCTGCCCCACCCGGATGTCGGCGATGTCCTTCTCGGAGATCGTGATGTAGGCGGTCATGGTCCGGAAGTCGTACACCTTGGCGATCAGGTCCCCCTTGGTGACGAGCTTCCCGCGCAGCTCCTTCAGCTCGCGCGACGGCGTCGCGACGACGCCCGTCTCCGGGCTGAGGACCGTCGACAGCTGCAGCTGTTCCTCGAAGTACCGGCGCTGACTGTCCGACTGCTCGATCCGCGCCTTCAACTCGTCGATCTGCTCCGGCCGGGTGCTCCTGACGAGCGCGGCCAGGCGCGCCTGCGCTTCGGCGAGCGTGTTCTCGCTGGTGTCCGCCAGCTGCTGGTGCGCTTCGAGGTCCGTGCGCGACAGGAGCCCCCGCTCGTGCAACTGACCGAAGCGTGCGAGCCGGCTTCGCGCGTAATCGAGCTGGTCCTTCGCCTTGACCACGGCGGCCTTCGCGACCGCGATCTCCTGCGCGGTCGGACCGGTCTCGAGGATCTGCAGCCTGGCACGGGACTCCCGAATCTCCGCGTCGGCCTTCAACCAGGACGCGCGCAGGTCCTTGTCGGACAGCCGCGCAATCGGCTGGCCGGCCGTGACCTGGTCGCCTTCATCGACGTACACGTGCTCGACGATGCCCTCGATGGCAGCCCGGACGTCCGCGTTGTCGACGGGCCGCGCGTTGAAGGGCCCTGCGATGCGCAGTTCCATGCGGCCGAACAGCAACAGCGCGACGGCGGCGGCGAGTGCCGCCGGCCACGCGAATCGCCGCATCGACGGCGTCCACGAAATCCGCGTCCACGCCTGTTTCCTCGCGGTCGCCGGCTCGACGGCGCGAGGCGACGTGCCCGTGCCCGGCGCCCCGGCATCGCCGTCGTCCGGATCGGCGGAGCGGCCCGTCGACCGGCCGAACAGGCTGTGGATCCGGCGGCGGATCCTCGTGCCCAGCAGGCCGGTGAACAGCAGCAGCGTCACCGGCTGGCCGTGGTCAATCAGGAACCCGCCCACGGTGACGCCGACGTACGCGAGGAGCACGATCGAACCTGCCATCGCGGCGAGCCCGTAGGCGACGTAGATGCGCCGCTCGCGCCGCGACGGCGCGGCCGCGGCCATCGGGCCTGCCGCGCCGAACGGTCTCCTGACCAGATCGCCCACGTACCGGAACGACTTCCGTCGCAGGTTGGGGATGTCGAGGCAGTCGCTCAGGAGGTAGTAGCCATCGAGCTTGATCAGCGGGTTGAAGTTCAGGAGCGTCTTGACACCGGACCCGGTCATGACGACGAGGGCCAGGTGGTTGATCCAGGTCTCCCCGTCGGTCACCCGCCACGCCAGCGTCGCCAGGGCCCACAGGAACAGCTCGAAGAACGGCCCGGCGAAGCTGACCCAGAGGCGCCTGGATTTCTCGGGAAACAGCCAGGCGTCGCTGACGTCGCAGTACAGCGCGGGCTGGAAGTAGATCAGCATCACGCCGACGTCGCGCACCTCTCCGCCGAACCGTCTGCAGGTCACGCCGTGGGCCACCTCATGCGCCGACACCACGAGGAACATCAGCACGGCGAGGAGCGGCAGGGTGGAGAGCTGGTACAACCGGGGCACGTCGGCGGCGTAGGTCTCCCAGTTCGCGACGAAGACGCCGGCGGCGAGGAACACGGTGGCGCTCGCGAGCACGACGAAGTGCGGCGTGAACGCGAACGGCACCAGCCGGACCAGCCGGTCGAAGAAGGAGGCGGGGTCGAGGATCCGGAACCGGAGATACAGCAGGCTGCCCCCAACGCGATCCTTCCGCTTTTCGCGATCGTGTGTCCGGCCCGTCCCGTGCTGCAGCAGGCCGCCGCTGTCGAGTTTCCTGATGAAGGCGTCGAGGATGTCGGGTAGCAGCGACGCGCCGAACCGCTCTTCCGTGCGCTGCCGGACGATGTCGAGCGGCGTGCGGCCGTCAAGCTGCTGCGTGATGAAGTGCTCCACCTCGCGCAGGACGAAGAAGGCGCCAGCCACCGGGTCCTTGACGACGAACCCGGGCCCGGCGTCCGTCCGGCGGGCGCGGACGATCAGATCGGTGCGGAACTTCGGCGGTGAGCAGGTCATGACAGGTGCCGCAGGCCCTGACGCGGACACGCGGAAGACCGGGCGCGCCGGCCACAGCCTTCCGTGCGGGCGACGCACCCGAACGCCGGAGTCGATCCGGAGTCCGGATGCGCCACGGCGCTAGTTCGACCCGGATCCGTAGTGTCTGCTCCCGGAATCCCGGGTCCCGTGGTCCTTGGACCCGTCCCTGGTGTCGTGGTCCTTCGACCCGTGGTCCTTGGAGCCATGGTCCTTCGATCCGTGGTCCTTTGACCCGTGGTCCTTGGACCCGTCCCTCGTTCTGTGCTCCCTCGTGCCGTCCTTGGTCCCGTCCTTCGTGCCGTCCTTGGTGCCGTCCTTGGTCCCGTCCTTCGTCCCGTCCTTCGTGCCGCTCCGGGTCTCCACCGATCCGCCACCGCATCCCCCGTGCAGGACGCCGGGTGCGATGCGTTGTTCGAGCCGCTCCAGATCGAGATTCAGGTGCTTCATGGCTGTCACCTCTCGTGGGATTGCGGGAAGGGGGAGATCAAGGCTAGGGCACCCGCGACGGGCGCGCATCGGACGTCGGGACAGTTCTCGATGGGAGGATTGGCCGGTCATGCGCCGCGTCCGGCCGGGGACATCAGTGCCGCGTGCGCCGGCACATTGGTGCCGTAATCAGCGGCCCGGCGCCGGCCGTTCCGCCAGCCCGAGCCGGTACGCGCGGATGAGCAGCTCGAGGCGATCGGAGACCTCGAGCTTGCCGAAGACGGCGGTCAGGTGATGCCGCACGGTGGTCTCGCTGATGAACAGCCGCTCGGCGATCTGCCTGTTCTTCAGGCCCTCGCCGATGAGCGCCACCACCTGGCGCTCGCGGTCGGTGAGCGACGAGACCTTCGCGGCGTCCCCGTCGCCGGGCCCGACCGGCCGCGAAAAGTCCGCCAGCACCCGGCCCATCGTCATCCGATCGATCCACGCTTCCCCGGCATGGACCCGCTGGATGGCCTTGATCACCACGTCCGCGGCGCTGTCCTTGAGGAGCACGCCCATGGCGCCTGCGCGCAGCGACCGCTGGTGCAGGTCGGCATCGCGGAGGCCGGTCAGCACCAGCACGCGCACGCCGTCACAGGCCGCCAGCAGCTCCGGCAGAATGGCCAGTGCGCACTCACCCCCGAGATCGAGCTCGAGCAGGATGATTCCCGGCCGCGCACGTACGGCGACCTCGACCGCCTCCGCGCAGGTCCCGGCCTCGCCGACAATCGTCAGACCGGCGTGCGATTCGAACAGCAGACGCAGGCCCGCGCGCACGACGGCGTGACCATCGACGAGCAGCAGGCGAATCGCGGATCCGGACCTGTCGCCGGGCGCGATGGATCGCGGCAGCGTGCGCCCGACAGGAGCCGTCGGCTTCGACCGCACCCGACTGCCGGTCCGCACCACCGGGGCGTCCGTGTCACGGCCGCTGCCCGGGGCCGTCGTGAGCCGATTGCGCATGACAGGCACGCGACACCGCCGCGAGGCCGCGCTGCTCGGCACGTCCGCCATCGCCCGTTCCCGCCTCGTCTTTTTCTCCGGGCTCGCACCGCACCGGCGTGTGCGATCGCCGTTCAGCGTCCGGCGCGAGCGCCAACCCGACGCGCTCTCGCCTCGCCTTCCAGCGGGGCCATGGCTCCTCTCGCAGTCTTTTTCGGGATCGCATACACCGTGCCGTCGCGAGGGCCCATGGGGCTCGCCCCGAACTCGCGGCCCGGGTCAACCTGCCACGGGTTCGGAAAGCGTCGCACGAAGATCGCTGGAGCCACCTCTACGGCGTTCCTGTACCTCAGCGGCTACTTCGTCTATCCCCGGTCGGAGGCGTTGTAGTGGCCGATCGGGCGACTTGGCAGATGACGGACGGGGCGCGTGACTTCCGCACGTGTCAGGGCCGTCGGCCTTCGAGATTGAGCCGCCAGTAGTCGAGCGTGAAGGGCGGGTCCTGCTGTCGCGCGCGATCGGTCACGGCGTCGAGGAAGCGCTCGCGCAGCGCCGGATCGGGCAGCATCCGGAGGTGCGGATTGTAGATGACGGTGCCGACGAACTCGCGATACGACGGCTCGTCCGCCAGTGTCGTCGGCGCCGGCTCGAGGCTCGTGCGCACGTCGAGGAACCCGGCGGCCTGCAGCCGGGCGGCGGTCTGCTCCGGCGTCGCGAACTCCCAGACCGGTGTCCAGTGCGCGAAGGCGCCGGCGAACGGCGGCTCCCGCATGACCGATTCGGCAAGCCGGTGCGCGCCGGCGAGATTCGGGCCACCGCCGCATTGGGCGACGAGCCGTCCACCGGGACGCAGCGCGCGCCAGATCTGCCTGAAGAGGCTGTCGTGGTCCTTCACCCAGTGGAAGGTCGCGGTGCTGAAGACCAGATCGGCCCAGGCGTCGAACGGCAGGTCCGGCAGCGCGACGCGCACGAACGCGACACGGGTGCCGAATTCCTGGCGCAGGTTGGCGCGCGCGGTGACGAGCATGTTCCAGGAACGGTCGAGGGCCACGAGCCGCCCCTGAGGCAGACGTCGCATCAGCGCGGCGGTGAGCCGGCCCGTTCCACAGCCGGCATCGATTGCGCGCTCATCGCCTCTCAGCTCGATGCGCGCGAGGACACGCTGCCCCCAGGTGGCCTGGGGGCCGGAGACCCGATCGTAGGAGGAGGCGTTCCATTCCACGGGCGATTTCGCAGACGTACGGTGTGAGTGTAGCGTGGGGGGACTCGCCTTCAGCGCGCGCGGTTCGGTGGACCGCGTCGTTCGCCAGCCGGGCTCACGCCCTTCATTGACCCTGCCTCGGCCGGGCTGCTACCATGAGTAGTTCCTTCCGTGTGGGCCAGTGGCGCAGTTGGGAGCGCGCCTGAATGGCATTCAGGAGGTCAGGGGTTCGAATCCCCTCTGGTCCACCAAACTTGTTTTTGCGGGCTGAATCTCCGTCAAGTAGCTGAAGGCGCGGGTACTTGCGGCGGTTCGAACAAACCCGTTCCCGTCGAACGCGATTCCCTCCGGAAAGAACAGCTGCTGAAGGCGCTGCCTCTGGTCGAGCGAGGCCTGGACCCAGAGGTCTGCCGCGCGCGGCAGCACGCGTTCCGCGAAAGCGAGAATGCCCTCCACGTCGAGCTCGTCGAGCTCGGTGGCGTGCCTGTCGATCTGCGCGAGCGTGAGCTCCTCCCGCAGCTTGTCGCGCTGCCGCTCGTATGTGTCGAGGTCGATGCTCTTCGCGAAGATGAACGCTTCATCCAGCCGATCAAGCCGCTGCTGAATCGCCTTGACGCGCCGCTCGTTGTCGGACGCGGCCTGCCTGATGGCGGCCTTCTGGTCGTGCCACGCGCGCAGGACCGATTCCTTGATGAGGCGCATGTAGGCAGGCGTCGGCTGTAGTCGCTCCAGCTCCTCGACTAAGAGCCCTTCGAGTCGGGTCTTGCTGACATTGATCGCCCGGCACGCCGGGCGGCAGTGGTAGTACGCGAACCGGGCGCTGCGCCCCTTCGACCAGCTGCCCGTCAAGCCGCGGCCGCACGCATGGCAGCGCACGAACCCGCGCAGCGGGAAGTCGGGCCGATTCCGTTCACGCGGCCCGACGACACGGACTCGTCCGCTCAGGATTCCCTGAACGCGGTAGAACACGTCTTCGTCGACGAGCGGATCGAAATCGCCCCGCCGACCCACGACACCGTAGTCGGGCACGTCGATGATGCCGATGTACAGCCGGTTCTCGAGCAGCGCATCGAACGCCTGCGCGCTCACCTTCAGTCCCCGCCTCGTGCGCAGCCCGAGCCTGGTGATCTCGTTCAGCACCTCCCGCTTCGTGAACCGGCCGGTCGCGAACTCCTCGAACGCGCGCCGCACGAGTGGGGCTCTCTCCGGGTCCTCGACCAGGCTCTTGCCGGACCATCGCGGCGCATTCAGGTAGCCGATCGGAGCCAGGAACGTCCACCGCCCGAGCTCCAGCGCCGCTCGCATGCCGGCGCGCGTGCGATCCGACCGGACATCGTTGTCGAACTGCGCGAAGGCAGCGAGGACGCCCTCCATCAGCTTCCCCGTCGCCGTGTCGTCGATCGGCTCGGTGGCGGACCGCAGCGAGATTCCCAGGGACTTCAGGTGCGCGCGCAGCGCGAAGTGGTCGTACTTCTCGCGGGCGAAGCGCGTCAGGTTGAAGACGACGACGAACTGCACTTTGCCCTTGTGCGTTCTGCAGTACTGCAGAAGCCGCTGCAGCTCCGTGCGGTCCGCCGTCTTGGCGCTCTCGCCCTGCTCCCTGAACCGCTCGAGGATCTGGAAGCCCTGGCGGTGGCAGTACTCCTCGCAGGCCCTGAGCTGCGTGGCCAGGCTCAGATTTTCGGCCTGCCGGGGGTCCGAGACGCGGACGTAGATGACTGCCCCGACCATGGACGGAAGCTTAGCGCCCTCGGAAGATGCCAGCAAGCCAGGCGAGGACCTCATGTGCGGCGTGCGCCGAGGCGCGTCTCGAGAAACATCTCGATCAGCACGTGCGCCATCGCCTCGGCGTTCCGTCGGAGCGCTTCAATCTCGTCATCCGACATGGCGCGACCTTCCTCGCCGAGCACGTCGCGGCATTCAGCAATGGACAGACGCCCGCGGGCCGCCTCCTGCGACTGGACCGATTCGAGCTTCCGTCGACGCATCGCCTCCCCTATTCGTGCCTTCGAGCCGCATTCGAACGGGCGCCGCTGGAAGTCGAACGGCGCCCGCCCTTGTCGATGCCGCTACGGGTTTGCGGCCTGCTCGGCCTGGGCGATCTCCGCGAGGTACGCCCGCAGGACCAGCTCGCGCAGCCGGTCTTGCGCGTTCGGGTCCTCAATGGCGCGGATGAGCGCGAAGTGCCGCCGCTCGCCATGGATGGTGAACGGCCGCGCGGGGAACGTGACGACGCGCCCGCTCCCGTTGCGCCGCTCCCAGACGGCGAAGCCAATGAGCTTGAGGCCATCGAGCTCGCCGCCAGCGAAGTGGATCTCGGCGTCGGCGAGCTTGCCGGCGGGCGTGGGTCGATCGGTGCGCAGGATCTTGACGGTGGCTTTCATGTCGTTCCTCCGTTGGTGCTTGGTTCGAGAACATCGCCTGGCTACTGCGGTGCGCGAGCGTCCGTGTGTTCCGGCTGCGGCGCCCGCAGACGCATCCACAGCCAGTGCTGCAGCGTGTTCGCGCCGACGAGGACGGGATCGGCCGGGGCGAAGAGGTGCTGCGCCTCGCGGCAGCGGGCGCGCTGCCAGGTGAGTTCGGTGGCCTCGACGAGGACGAGTCGCGCCGGCGTGCGGGCACGCGAGGCGTCGACGGTGATCGCGTCGGCGGCCATGCCCGAGACATCCGCGAGGTCGGCGCGGTACAGCGTCAACGTCGAAGGAGCGTCGTCTGTGGCCGGGGCCGTGGTCACGAACGCGTGGTAGACGCGCAGTTGCCGGCCGATCGCCACCGCGATGCTCGGGGTGAGCGTCGGGGCATTCATCGTTTCCTCCTGTGTGTGCGTGGGGTGGGAGCACGGACCAAGGTGAGCCCGGGCCATCACGTAATGGCCCGATCCGCGGCGGCCCGCAGGGGCCGTCAAGCCCGTCAGCCCCGTGAGGGGTCGACGCGAAGCGGAGAGGCTTGACGGGCCCGAGGGGCGCCCGACCATCGAGGCCGTGATGGCCCGGGTGGCGGTCATCGATGGCCTCCCGGCGTCGAGAGGGGGGCCACCACGCCGGCTTCGCGGAAGCTGTAGTAGCGGCCCGCCTCGCCGACGATGAGGTGATCGAGAAGCGGCATATCCAGGACGTCGGCGGCCCGACAGAGACGCAGCGTCAGCTGCGCATCGTCGAGGCTCGGCGTCGGATCGCCGCTGGGGTGGTTGTGCACGACGATCAGGGCGGTCGTGCCTGGGGTGAGACACGCGGGCACGAAGACGTCCGGGAGCGAAACCGACGTGCTCGCGCGCGTGCCGCGCGAGAGGACGTGCCAGGCGAGAAGCCGGTGGCGCGTCGAAAGACAGGCCACGGCGAACACCTCGACGGGCTCGTCGGCAAGGAGCGGGGAGAACGCGGCAGCAGCGGTCCGCGCGTCGCTGAGCGCGACGTTGGGCACGTATACGATCCGTCCGTCGTGATCGCGGAGCGGACGATAGCGGCACACCAGCTCGCGTACTCGCCGCACGCGGGCCGGCGCGCCATCGGATGGCGCTGGGAACGGCATCGAACGACTCCTTTCGTGGATGCGTG
Source organism: Vicinamibacterales bacterium (assembly GCA_036381155.1). Lineage (GTDB taxonomy): Bacteria > Acidobacteriota > Vicinamibacteria > Vicinamibacterales > JAENWD01 > JAENWD01. The sequence continues at coordinate 2,780 of DASVDJ010000002.1, read as the reverse complement.
AGGCGTGGGCCCGGTGGGCGCACGTCACGCGAGCCGGCGCGGCGGCGGCAGCCGTCGCCGGGTTCGGCGACTCGAAGACACGGGTCAGCGTGGGTGCTGGTTGGTGGACGTCGTCGCGCATCGTGCACACCTCCGCTCGGGTGCCCGGGCTCGGAGAGCGGAGGCGGCCGCCGCGCGACGACAGTCGCGGGCGGGCGCGGCGCTCGTCGGCGACGAGGGCCGCGCGATGTGAGAAGGGCCCGTGCGCGCGGGGCGCGCAGGGCAGACGCCAGGGTCAGGCGACCGTGGCGAGCAGGCGGCTGGCGGCGTGATCGAGGGCGAAGCGCGCGTCCTGCCAGGGCATCCGCTGGCTGAGGCGTGTCAGCCCCTGCACGTAGCCCCAGACCGAGCGCGGGTTCGGTTCATGGTCTTCAGCCAGCCGGTAGGCCTCGAGCGCGTGCTTGCGCGGCAGCTCCAGCCGCGTCGTGACCGCGTCGAGGACCGCCTCGCGCGTCGGGCCGAGCTCCTGAGCGGCCGCTCTGAGGAGACGCGCCCGATCAGCGGCGAGGTCTGCATCGAGCGCGGCGCGGACGTTGTCGAGCGATCCTGTCCACGCCTCGTGAATCGACGCGCCCACGTGCCGGCGCCGGAAACCGGCCACGCGGCGGAAGCCCCAGATGATGTGGTTGCCGCAGACGGCGCGGAACAGGAACACATCCAGGGTGAGGGCGGCGGCGCCGACGTCGCTGTTCCGGAGGATGAACCCGCGGAACATGCCGGACTGCGACCGATCGGTGGGATCCTCGAGATCGCGATTGCCGTCGACGAGGAACAGGAACATGTCTCGGTCTCCCAGATAGGCGCCGGACGGGACTCGCTCGGCGCCGTACACGCCGTCCTTGTAGGCGAGCGGCAGATGCCAGGCCGGATGCTCGGCCATCAGGTCGAGCACGCGGCCGGTCAGCTCGTCGTGGTGGACCCGCGCGTACCTCGGCGAGGTGATCGCGTGGACGGTCCACGGGGCGGTGCGATCCGCGAAGAGCTGATGCTGTTCGCGTTGCTGCCGCTGCAGCCCGTGGTTGATTGCGCGAGACGCGATCTCCGCGGGGAGCGTCCGCAGGTACTTCGGTGGCGCGCCGGCGATGCCGGCGAGCTGCTCGAAGCCCCAGTGCGTCAGTGCAGCGGTTCGACCGGACGCCTCGCGGAGCACGAGGTCGTCATCGCCGTCCGCCTCCGTTCGGAACTGGTCGGTCTCGACGTTTCGCTCTTCCGTGCGCGCGCGTCGTGCTCGCGCCGCTTCGTAGAGCGCCGAGACGCTGGCGAACCGTTCGTCGGGTGGGCGGCGCGCCCATTCCCGATGTGCCGTGTACGCCGTGGCAGCGATACCAGTACTCTGCATCGTGTGTGCTCCTTTCTGGCCCGAGGGGCGAGAGAGTGAGGGAGGACTCCACGGTCGCGGAGCGCGCGTGGAGGGGTGGCCAGGATGGCCACAAGGAAGATCGAGGAGGTGGGCGATCGCGGCTCGCTCACGCGGGCATCGACGTCCCTCCCGTGGAGCCTGGCTCCGGCGCAGCGTCATCCGGCACCCACAGCTCGCGGCGCAGCGTGATCGGGCCCACCTTCTTGATGGCGAGCACCGTCACGTGGCGCAGCTTCGGTGCGCGCGGATCGCGCGTCCATATCAGGCATCGCTCGCGGAGCAGCACCGTCGCGTCGGGCACGGCCGCCTGCACTTGCCGGAGGAACGCCCACTGACGGGGCGTCGCGGCCGGCAGCGCGCGGTTGACCACGCGGAGATCGGACCTGGTCACGAGCGCATCGGCGTAGTCCGGAAACTGGCGCAAGTGAGCCTGGAGCTGCGCGGGCCCAGGGCCATGCACCTGGTACTCGCGGAACCGGGCAAGCGCCTGGAATGCATCGGCCGCCATCGCGTCGATGCCCTCCTCGAGAGGGAGCAGGCCCGCGGCCAGGCGTTCGCGCTGGTCGGGCGTTCCGTGCGCGGTGATCCACTCGTGCACCAGGCGCGTGCGTTCGCCGTGCACGAGCGTCTGCGCCTCGCGCTCGGCGAGGCCACGGGCGCGCCGCTCGCGAAGGTCGGCGTGATAGCGACGGAAGGCTTCGAGAGGCACCTCGCGGGCGATGCCGCGATCGCGCCTGGCATCGAACTCGAGCCGTCCGCGTTCGGTTGTGATCGTGCAGCGGCGCGGCGTGGGCGCCGGGTGGACCAGCGCGCGTCGGCTCGCGTCGGCCAGGAACTCTTCGGCCACCTGGCGCCGCCACTCCTCGGCCCGCTCCTGCCGGCTGGCCCGTGCGGCACGCTGCTGCGCATGCCAGCGGCTCTCGAGCTCGTGATTGCGCGCGGCGTCGAGAAAGAGCGTCTCGACCGTCGGCGGCGCGTCGTACACCGGCAGGGCGTCGATGCGGAGGATGCGCTGCTGATCGTCCAGCTCGAAGCGGGGACGCAGTCGGAGCCGCGCGACACCGTGCGCGTCGACACACACCAGATGCAGGCGCGTGACCGGCACCTCGACGGTCAGCTCCTGGTGTTCGCGGCCGTTGCCGCCCATCAGCAGCGACGTCTTGCGTCCCGCTTCGGACAGCCGAAAGGCCGCCGTGGCGTTCAGGCTCTGCGCCGGCGCGGGCTGCCGGTTTGCGATGACGTGCAGCGGCGCATCCTGGCGGCGGGTGTTCACTTGCAGCGCGGTGTCCATGGGCTCCTCTCCGGCATCGGCGCGGTCGGTCGCGTATGAGTCCGGTTGAAGGCGGCGACCCCGCCAGGCGCCGATGACGGCTGGTGGGGT
>DASVDJ010000001.1:0-79578 GCA_036381155.1 Vicinamibacterales bacterium | reverse complement strand
ACCAGCATCCAGACGCGCGACCAGGTCACGCTCGGATCGCCCGCCTGGAAGGCCTCCCACAACGCCCGCACCTGAACCGGGTTCACGAACGGCCGGTTCGACAGGCCGTGAGGACCAAGCAGACGCGTCTCGCAGAAACTGCGGAGGGTGCCGCGCATCCAGGGCTCGAAGGGCAGCGTGAACCCCTTCTTCGGCCGCCGCACGATGCTCGCGGGCAGCGCGGCGCCGAGCGCCTCGACCAGCAGCCGCTTCGGCGTGTCGCCCGGACGCTTCTGCGCGTCCTCGAGCCCGACGACGAATTCGGCGACGCGGTGATCGACGAACGGCACGCGGACCTCGAGCGCGTGGGCCATACTCATCTGATCGGTGTCGCGGAGCAGCACGTCGTGCATGTAGGTCCGCGCCTCCGCGTACGAAATCCGCGAGATCCACCCGGCGCCGTTCATCCGCCGGAACGCGTCCGAGAGCAGCGGGACGTACGGATCCGGCGAGGCGGCCATCTCCGCGCTCCACCGCGGCTCCAGCAGGCGCCGGCGCTGCTCGAGCGAGAGCAGCTGCCGGGTGAGCGGGTAGAGTGCCGGGAGCGAGCCGTCCGAGTCCAGTGCGGCGGCGGCCTTGGCGGCCGTCACGCTGTCGCCGCCGAGTCGCCGGATCAGCCGGCCGGTCGCGCGCCGGAGCGGCCGTGGCGCGGCGCGCCAGCAGCGCCCCGCGCGCACCACTCGCGGCAGCCGCGTGAACGAGGGATAGCCGCCGAACAGCTCGTCGCCGCCCAGGCCCGAGAGCGCGACGGTGAGTCCCGTCTCACGCACGGCGCGGGACACGATGTACGTGTTGACGCCGTCGCCGGTCGGCTGATCCATCGCGTCCAGCGCGGCCGGCAGTGCGTCGAGCAGCGCGGGCTCGTCGAGCCGCAGTGTCCGGTGATCGCTGCCGACCATCCGCGCGACCTCGGCGGCGTGCGCCGACTCGTCGAACCGCGGGTCGGCGAAGCCGACCGAGAACGTCCTCGGCACCTGCCCGGCCTCGCGCATCAGCGCGACGATGGCGCTCGAGTCGATGCCGCCGGAGAGGAACGCGCCGACGGGGACGTCGCTGACGAGGTGCGCGGCAACCGATTCGAGCAGCAGCTCGCGCGTGCGGCGCAGGCATTCCTCGCGTGGCAGTCCGTGCCGGGCCTGCGCGGCGGTGGCAAGGTCCCAGTACCGCACGGGTCCGCCGACAGCGCCGGCCGACACCGTCAGGCGGCTTCCCGGCTCGAGGGCCCGCACGCCCGCGATCATGGTTCGCGGGGCGGGCACGGTCTGGTAGGTCAGGTACTGCCAGAGCCCGTCAGGATCCAGGACGGGCTCGACGAGTCCCGACCCGAGCAGCGCCCTGACCTCCGAGGCGAACAGGAACCAGCCGTCGCCCGAAGCGTAGTAGAGCGGCTTGATACCGAACCGGTCGCGCGCCAGCTCGAGACGGCCGCCCGCCCACACCGCGAACGCGAACATCCCGCGCAGGCGATCGAGCACCGCCGGACCCCATTCGGCGTAGCCCCTGAGAATTGCCTCCGTGTCGGTGCGGCTGCGGAACACATGCCCCGCGTCTTCGAGCGCGGACCTGAGGGACGCGAAGTTGTAGACCTCGCCGTTGTAGGTGATGCAGCCGTCCACGTCGGGCGCCTGCATCGGCTGCCGGCCCGCCTCGGTCGGATCGATGATGGCCAGGCGCGTGTGCACGAGCAGCGGGACGGCCGCATCAGGACCGGCATGCTCTCCCGTCGTCCAGACACCCTCGCCGTCCGGACCGCGATGCGCAATCGCGCAGCGCAGGCGGTCGCCGATTTCCCGGATGCCGTCGGCGGTGAAGCGCCGATCCCAGAACAGCCCGCCAGCGATGCCGCACATCAGCGAGTCCCGCAGCCGCCGGCGGCCGCCTCCTGGTGCGCGTCGGCCGTACGCGCGCCGCGCACGACCGTCTCGTACTCGCGGACGAGCCGCTCGATCACGCACGGCCACGCCAGCGATTCCGCGAACGTCCGGGCCGCCGTGCTGGCCGCGGCGCGGCCGTCAGCGTCTGCGAGCACGCGATCGAGGCCGGCCGCGAGATCCGCGACGGCGTTGCCGCAGACCCACCCCGCGCCCGCTTCGGCAATTTCGCGCGACACCAGCACGTGGGGGCTCACGAGGGCCGGCGTTGCCGACGCGAGCGCCTCGCCGAGGCTGACGCCGAAGTTCTCGTGGTGCGACGGCAGCGCGAGCAGCGATGCATTTCGCAGCAGCTCGCGCTTCCGCCCCCCGTCCACCCACCCCGTGAACTCGACGTCGCTGCCGCCCGGCAGGCCCGCGGCGAGGGTACGGAGTCCGGACACGTACGCCGGATCGCCGTCGCCCGCAATCACCAGGCGCCAGGGGTGCCGGACCCGTTGTGCGAACGCGTCGATCAGCGCATCGAGCGCCTTCACCGGGTGGAGGCGCGACAAAGCCAGCACGTACGGCGACGCGGCGCGCGCAGCGTAGGGGACAGGCTTCTCGAACAGGCTCTCGTCCAGCCCGAGCGGGACGACGAAGCCGCCGCGGGTGTCGAATGCCGACGCGACCTGCGCCTGTTCGGCCGCGGCGGTGTAGTGCACCGCCGCGGCACCGGCCAGCGCCCGGCGGCCGCCGGCGGCCAGCAGCAGCCGCTTGCGCCACGGCTTCTGTGCCAGCGACCAGCCGTCGAGCGTGCCGAGCGGGCGGATGATGTACGGCACGCCCGCGCGGCGCGACGCAGCAGCTGCCGCGAGGCAGGCGTGCGAGAGCAGCGCATGCACGTGCACGAGATCGAACTCGTGCACATGGGCGTCAAGCCAGCGGCGCAGCGGCCGCGAGTACTTGAACGCCTCGCTCCACTGCCGGGGAAACAGCCGGACGCACAGCCCGGGCGCCTCCAGATCGGCGGGCGGCGCCGCGATCGTGCCGTCTCCGTCCGCATCCGTGGCGACGAGCGTCACGTCGTGTCCGGCCGCCGCGAGCGCGCGGCACATCTGTCCGACCGCCGTGCTCGGACCGCCGTACCGCGCCGCCACCGACGGGATGACGTGAAGGATCCTCATGCCGCCGGTTCGTGCGTCGCGGCGAAGGCGCGGGAGAGCGCCTCGGTGACCCGAGCCTCGAACCGCGCGCGGGAGAACTCGTGTGTGACGCGCGCGCGCGCCGCCTCTCCCATCGCTACCCGGCGCTCGCGATCGGCGAGCAGCGGGATGAGCGCAGCAGCCAGCGCGTCCGGCTCGCGCGACGCGGCGAGCACGCCGGTCACGCCGTCCGCGACGATCTCCGCGGCCGCGGAGTCGCGAAGCGCGACGCACGGCAGCCCGCGCGCCATGGCTTCGAGGTACACCAGGCCGAATCCTTCGTCCGTGCTCGGCAGCGCGAAGACGGCGGACCGGCGGTAGAGCAGCTCCAGTTCGGCGTCGGGCACGAATCCCGCCACGTGCACGGTCCCGCGCAGGACGGGATTCGCCGCCGCTTTCCTGATCCGCTCGACGTCGTCGCCGCCGCCCGCGAACACGAGCCTGGCCGAGGGCACGCGGGCGATGACCTGCGGCCATGCGGCCAGCAGCGCGTCATGCCCCTTGTAGCGCTCGGAGGCCGCCATCCGGCCGACCGCGAGGACGGCGGCTTCGCCGATGTCGGGGATGGCCGTGCCGGGATCCGGCTCGCGCGGCGCGCGGGACGCGGGCAGCGCGAGGTGGCAGACCTCGATCGGCCCGACGCCGGGATTCGTGGCCTGGACCCGCCGCGCCGTGTAGTGCGAGTTGGCCAGCCGGACGCGCGCGCAGCTCACCAGCCGCAAGGTCGAGGGGCCGAACGGCCGCCAGGCCTCGATGCCGTGCAGGAACACCGCGTAGGGCGGCCGGACGATCCCGGGCATGCCGCTGAGCGCCCGCAGCAGTCCGAGATGGTTCGCGACCACCCAGGCCGGCCGCGTCCGCACGAGTGCGCGACCGAGGCGCAGCGTGAAGCGGACCTTGTCGGCGAGCCGGGGCGCCGCAGCGGGCCCGTCGAACATGGTGACGGTCCGGACATCCGGGCCCCACCCATGCACCAGCGCGCCATGGAGCAGATCGGCGACCACGGCGACCCCGTCGGCGCTGCCCGTACGCGTGATCGCGGCGAGCAGCGGAACGCTCATGCCGACGCCCCGCTCACTGGATGCCTTCGAGCGGCGTCGTGGCGCGCGGGATCGTCCGGTATCCGCGCCGCGGCACGGGTGGTTCGTCAGGCTGCGTCTGCGGGCTGGACACCTCGACCGGCCTCAGGCGCAGGAGTTTCACGAGCCGCGAACGGAGCACGATCGACATCCCGATCAGGACGATCAGGCTGATGTTCAGCGCCGCGAACGTCTTGATGAACTGGTGCTCGAACTGGTACGCCACCATCAGCACCATGATCGTCACCGGGTTCACCATCACCGCCGGTCTGACGAACCGCCGGACGAGGAACGCCGCGAACCCCATCTGGCAGCCGTAGAAGAGAATGGACAGGTACATCCCGAAGAGGCCCCAGTCGACGTAGAACTCGGCCATGTAGCCGATGCTGATCGACGTGCCCTCATCGGAGACCATGATTCCGGTGAACCGGCGGGTGTAGTACGAGTCGGAGGGCAGGACCGGCTTCTCGGGAAAGAGAAAGCGCGGCATGACCGTGTTCGTCACCGCCATCTGCAGCAGTTCGCCGCGCGTGTGCGGCTGCACGGCCGGTACGTATTCCAGAACCCGCGAGAAGAACGTGATGTAGGAGACCCGCTCGATCAGGCCTTCGAGCACCGTCTGTGTATCGGTGAACACGAACGGGACCGCCTCCTGCGCCTTGTCGAGGAAGAGCGACACACGGGTGAGCGGGTCGGCAGCGACGAGGTTCTGATCGTAGAGCTTGCGGGTCTCCTTCTTCACCCCGGCCTGCCAGACCATCGCAAGGAAGATGATGACTGCGGCGACGACGACCGTGCGGGCGGTCTGCCGGAGCGTGAGCCTGCGGAAGCTCGAGTCCCATGGCCGCCAATAGCTGACGTAGACGATGAAGAGCAGCAGCCATGGGAGCTTGAAGTCGGAGAAGTACGAGCCGAGCAGCGGCACGAAGACCCAGGCCATCGAGACGACCAGGTACTTGTAGGCCGCCCGGCGCCGCAGGATTTCGAACCAGAGCAGGAGCAGCAGCACCCACCGGAACGCCAGCACGCGGTCGAGGATGACGTCGAACCCGCCGAACGCCTTGGTGTTGATGATGTAGAGGTAGTCGAGCGCGAAGAGCAGCATTACGAGCTTGAACAGCCCGTAAATGTTCGACACGTACACCTCCGGATCCCCGGTCTCCGGATTGTGGACGTCGGGGCCCGGCAGGAGATGGGTCGTCAGACGGATGCCGACCGCCAGCACGAGCAGCCCCATCAGCGACAGAAAGGCGGTTCGGTCGATGTCGCCGGTCGCGTACGCGGAGGGATAGATGCCCGTGGCGACGTAATAGAAGTACCCGAGCGTGACCGCGCTCCACTGGTACGCAAGGATGAACGGGAAAATCGGCGCCTGATCGCGGCGCCAGGTCATCCCGACGGTCGCGCACAGCACGAGCACCGAGAGGCCGATGGTGTACGAGTACGTGAGCAGACCGAAGAACAGCCCGGCGAACAGCCCAACCTGGAGTCCCGGCAGCGTCAGAGGAAATCGTCGCATGGCCTTTACCGCGGGTACTCCGACGCCACGTGCGCTCGCCGGCGGTCCGCCTGTGACAGGCATGCCGCCTCTACCGCCGCAATCGTGCCGTCGACAGCCCGGTCCAGACTGAACAGACGCGAGCGGGCCACCGCCGCGGCGGCCACTGCGTCGGGATTCTCACTCACAGCCGCGGCGACCGAGGTGATGGCGGCCGCGAGTCCGTCCACATCCCCCAGCGGGTAAGTCCGGCCGGCGGCCGGCACGCCCAGGTCGCGCGCGCACCCCGCCGCGTCGCTGACCACCACCGGCAGTCCGCACGCCAGCGCCTCGTTGGCGACGAGTCCCCAGGTCTCCCGTCCATCGGACGGCAGGACGAGCAGATCGGCGGCCGCATAGCACGCCGGCAGGGCCCGTTGATTCCTGAATCCGGCGAAGACGACGGGTGCCTGCAGCGACCTCGCCAGCTGGCGCAACCGGGACTCCTCGGGCCCGGACCCTACAATCATGCCGCGGATGCGCGTCGCCAGCGCAGGAGATGCGAGGGCCCGCACGAAATCCTCCACGCGCTTGCTCGGGACGAGCCGCCCCACGAAGAGCGCCACCAGGGCATCCTCGGGGAGCCCCAATGCGGCGCGTTCCCGCTGGCGGGCGCCCGCGCGCCGGGCAGCGTCGGCCATCGCCGCGAACCAGCGGTCGTCGACCGCATGCGGCACGTCGAACAGGCGCGCATCCGGCACCCCGTAGTGGCGCAGGTACTCGCGGTTGGCCGACCCCACCACCAGGTGTCCGGCGACGCAGTTGAGCAGAACGCGGTAGGGCAGATACTTCACCGCCTGGCGCAGCAGGCTCCGCCGGGTGGCGAGCTGCGAGTCTCCCCGCAGGAGCACCGGGATGCCGAGCCTCCTCCCCGCCACGATGGCCTGCAGGTAGCTCTTGAGAAACCACCCGTGGACGACGCACACGTCGAAGCCGCCTTCCGCGAGCCGCTCACTGATCTCCGGAGTGTCGCAGCCGCTGAAGCGGCTCACATCGGGACGGCGTGCGACGTTGCGCAGCCAGACATGGCGGTACCCCTCCAGCAGCGGCACGTCCCAGCTGAAGCCGTCGGCATAGCCGGCCCGCCGCTCGAGATCGGCGTCGTGCGGCTGGCAGAAGAACACCGTCAGATCCAGCCGTTGCGCCAGCGCCCTGAAATAGGGCGCCTGGTACTGGACGGGATGACTGGCGACGACGGCGAGTCTGCGCGTCACCTGAGCGCTCCGGCGGCGGCCAGCACGCGATCGAACAACGCACACTGCGCCGCCGTCAGCGCGCGGGCGCCGAATGCCTCGAACCGCTCCCAGTCCAGCGGCTGCTCGCGGCCGGCCATGGCCATCAGCCTTGGCCAGGCGGTCACCAGCCGCTCGATCGCATCGTCCACGCCCTCGGGTCCGCGGAACGGCACGACGACCGCCCCGTCGTAGCGCGCAAGGATGCCGTTGACGGGGCTGTCCGCATGGACGATGGCCAGCAACGGCCGCTGAGCGGCGATGCAGGGCAGCGCCTTCGACGCCGTGTACTGCGGGTCGTCGGAGCCGATCAGCAGCACGAAGTCCGCCACCTGCAGGGTCCGCAGCGCCTCGAAATAACCGATCCGATCCGTCTGCTCCGAGACGTCGCACGCGATGCCGGCCTCCTGTGCAATCGGAAGCACGGTCGGCCTGCCGGTGCCGGCAGGCGCGTAGTCAGTGCCGATGAACGACAGCACGAGGCTGCGCGCCACCGAGGGGTCGGCCGCCTCCATCCGGCGCAGCGCTCCGAAGAGCACGCGAAGGGCCGTCGCCATGCCGGGCCCGCCGGCGCCCACGTACACGCCGCGGCATCGTCCGTCGGACCTTCCGATTGCCGGTGTCGCGTGCCGGGCCGCGATGTCGAGATCCTCGGGTGCGATCCCGAACGGCACCGTGGCGCAGACGTCCTCGCCCAGCCACGGATAACGCGACCGCAGGACATCGATGTAGGCCGGCGAGACGGCCAGCACGCCGGACGCCCGGCGCATGGTCCATCGCTCGAGCCGGCGGTGGAGGGCACCGGCCAGCCGGCGCTTCAAACCCACGGCGGTCCTCGAACGATCCTCCGCCCAGGGATCCTGCATGTCCACGACGAACGGCACGCCGGTCCGCGCGCGCCACCAGCGTCCGAGCGGCACGCTGAAGAAGAGCGACGTCGAGAACAACACGAGATCCGTCCGCTCGCGCCGCAGGATGCGGTGGCCCGCACGCGCGAGCTGCCACAGACTCCGGAGCGCGACGTCGCCGATGCCGAAGAGGCCGGTCACCTCCACGGGCAGGGCGCCGACGCGTGTGACCGGCACGTCCCCGGGCACCGACAGGGACTGCAGCGGATCCCGCGCCCCGGCCTGCGCGCCGGGGTCGACGGTCAGCACGTGCGGTTCCCACCCGAACTCACGGTAGTGCCGCAGGCTCATTCGCACGCGCTGCGCGTCGGGCGCGTTGATCGGCGGAAAGTGCGGCGCGACGATCAGCAGCCGCCGGGTCCCGGACGACTCGGCTATGATGCCGGCGGAATGCCCCGGACCGTCGTGAAGCAACACCGCCTGATCGCCCTGGCCATGCTCTGGGTGCTGGCGGTTGCGCCGCTCACCCTGCTCGGATTCGGCAGCGACACCGACGCGTGGCTCGTCGCCGATCGGACCGACTACATCGCCGCACACGGCCGCTATTTCCGATCGCGCTCGACCGGGTTCCCGCTGTACGAGCTCGCCGTCACGCCGCTCGTCCAGGCCGGAGACTGGTACCTGTCGAACCAGGTCGCCGTCGCCGGAGGTCTCGCGCTGTTTGCGGTGCTCGGCGCGCTCGCGCGTCGCGGACACTACCGGCATCCGTGGGTCGTCCTGACCGCGATCATGTTCCTGCCCGTGATCGTCAAGAACGGCAGCGTGACCATGGACTACCTGCCGGCGCTGGCCTTGCTCGCCGGAGCGTACCTGCTGCTGCTGGAAGGCCGGCTCACGGCGGCCGCGATCTGCATCGGCATCGCCACCGGGATCCGCCCCTCGAGTCTCGCGTTCGCCGGCCCGGCCGCGCTCTACACCTGGCAACGCGCAGGGCGCCTGGGCCCGGCGCTCAGGCTCGTCCTCATCGCCGCGGTACTCGGGGTCGTGGCCTTCTCGCCGTCGTTGCTGCTGGACGCCGAGTTCGGACTGGCGCGCACCATGCCGGCGCTGAAGGGCGCCTACAACGCGCTGCGCCTCATCGGCGTCCTGCAGGCCGCGGCGCTCGGCGTCCTGTTCGCCATCTGGCGGCCCAGGGCGCTCGGACTGTTCCGCAGCTGGCGAGCCGAACCGCTCGTCGTGTTCCACGGCGCCGTCATCGTCACCTGGCTGCTCATGTTCGTGCCGATGCCGGACGAGCCGGAGTACCTGCTGCCGCTGGTGCCGTCAGCGATCTGGCTGCTGGATCGTCTGCTCACGCGCCGCCAGTTCGCGATCGTCACCGCCGTGCTGCTCTCGTACCACGTCGTCAGCCTCGACGTCGCGGGGACCCGTGGCGGCACACGGCCACCGGTCGTCTCGCTCGGGCCGGGATTCACGGTGGCGGACGTGCAGGACCGGCTCTTCAAGCTCTCGTTGCGCGAGCTCGCCACCAACTGGCGCGGGACGACGCCCACCCTGCTGATGGAGCAGGCACTCGCCATCACGGCCCGCAACCCCGCGTGGGTACTCGACCCGGCGATCGACGAGTACCGGCAGCTGGACGGCCATTTGTACGTGTCGCTGCGCTATTACCACGAGGAAACCGTGCGCCGCTTCCGCGAGAAGGGGGTGCGGGTGGTCGCGATGAAGTCACGCGAATGGGAGTTCCACCAGCCGGGACGCGACACCGCGTGGCCTTACATCGACTTCGTCGACGATCTCGAGGAGGTGCTCGGCGGGCCAATCCGCGGGCGCCCCATGTGGTGACGCAGGGTTACGACGCCTTCCGTGCCCGCGACGCAAGGACGCGGGCGACGATGTCGAGGAAGGCGTGCTGCTCGGTCTCCCAGTTGAACCGCTCATCGCCGAGCTGCCAGGCGACCGCTGCCGCCTGCGCGTGCAGAGCCGGTTGTTCGATCCACGGACGCAGGGCTTCGGCAAGCCCACGGGCATCTCCTGGCTCGTACGTGACAGCTGCCCCTCCGAGTTCCCGCGCCAGCGCCGACTGCCCGGTCGTGCGGCTCAGTGCCACCGGGACGCCCGCCAGGATGAACGTGAACACCTTGTTCGACCACAGGATGTCGTTGTTCTCCGAGACCGGCGGTTCGAGCGCGAGACCGACGTGCATCGGCGCGGCCAGCGCGACCAGTTCGTCCGGATGGGCGGGCGGATGTGAGACGATGCGCGTGCCGGCGACGCCGGCGTCCGACGCGAGACGCCGCAGCCGCGCCTCATAGCCGTCATGCCACCGCCCGCGCAGGTGGAGTTCCACGAACCCGGGGAGGTGGGCCAGTGCGCGGACGGCATCCTCCAGCCCCCGGTTCGGCCCGATCGTCTGCGAAAACCAGTAGAGCCGTACCCGCGACGCGTCCCGCGACGCCGGCGATGCGGGCCGCAGCGCGCGCGGGAACACGTTCAGCACCACGCTTGGCCGCGGGATGTCGCACAGCCGTTCGTACGCCTCCGCGATCAGCGGCGCGGCCGCCGTGACGTAATCGCAGCGCGGCAGGCACCGGCGTTCGACACTCTCCGTCACGCGGCGAAGGAACGCCTGGCCCGGATCGGAGAGCTGACCGCTGTGAAAGTCCTCGGCGTCGAACCCGACGGCGGCGCCGTATCGGGCCGACGCGTCGAGCGCGACCGGCAGCGCGCCGAGATTGTGCGCGATGAAGAGGTCGGCGGGCTGCCGGCGGGCCTCGCGCCGGAGCTCCGGTGTGAGGCGCGCCAACGCGAGCGCGTCCAGGTGCCGCACGGGGCCGACGACGCGACACGCGGCGAGCGCCGCGTGCTGGCGGAGCCGCGATTTCCACCACAGCGCCGGGTTGACCGTGCGGCGCCAGTCCACGAAGCTCATCGTCCAGCGCCGCCGTGCCAGGAGCCTCGCATCCGATTCCGTCGCCCAGTCGACCCAGTGGGCGCCGACGACGTGCACATCGTAGCCGGCAGCGGCGAGCGCGTCGGCTTCCTTCACCAGCCGGGGATTGGCCGACGGCTGGCTCGTCGTGACGAGGCAGACGCGCGTCATCCGGACACGGCGGCGCGACCGACCCCGCAGGTCCCGGCGCCCTCCCGAAGCAGACTGGAATAGACGGCCAGCATCTCGGTGCAGACGTCAGTCATCCGCCTGACGGGCCCGCGACGGCCGCGCAGCGCGCGTGCCCGTGCCGGATCCGCGGCCAGCTCCCGCACGGCCGCGCTCCACGCGTCCATGTCATCCGGCGGCACGAGCCAGCCGTGTACGCCGTCCTCGACGATCTCGGCCAGCCCGCCACGGCGCGAGGCCAGGACCGGTATCCCGGCCGCGCGCGCCTCGAGCGCCACGAGCGGGCCCGTTTCGAGCCATCGGGACGGAATGGCCAGCACGTCGAACGACTGCAGTACGCCCCTCAGCGATTCGCGTGTCGCCGGCGGCGCGAATCGCACCCGACCGTCGGCGGACGCAAGGCGGCGCAGGTACTGCCCGTAGGCTTCGTCCTGCAGGAGGCCGTGGATCACGAGCTCGACCGGCGTGGAAGCCGGCACGCTGGCGACGGCCTTCACCAGCAGATCCAGCCCTTTGACCGGATCGAGGCGGCCCAGATATCCGAGACGCAGCGCACCCGTCCGGACCGGCGGCTCGGGCCAGCTCGCGGCGTCCTCGGCAACGCCCTGGCGGCAGAGCAGCAGCCTGAGGGGATCGGCGTTGTTGCGAAGCGCCGCGTTCCGCAGCCAGTCGCAGACGACGATGAGCCGATCGGAGAGCTCGACCAGCCGATCGAAGCGGTGTCGATGCGCGTCGACGAGCTGCGGGGTCCGGAGCCCGGTGCGGAGCCGTGAGCCCGCTGGCAACAGCATCGCCGCACCAACAGCCAGGCGCGGCGCGCGCCCGATGAGGTCCGCCATGACGGCGGGGATGCCGCGTGAGGCGCCCCAGCATCGCGTGCACCGCCGGGTGTCGATCCACCCGTCACACTCGCTCCGCCCGTCGAGGAGCATCGTCTCGCGGAGGCAGATCGGCGCGGGGACGTGGATGGTGGTCACCGTGCGCAGCCCGAGCCCGCGGGCCGCGGCGAGGTGGTGCACCCCGCACCCGCGGGTCCAGCTGTGCTGGTGATAGATGTCGGGCTTCTCGCGCTCGAGCCAGCGCGCGAACTCCGACATCGTCGTGGGCGGCCGGTCGCCGGACGCCTCGGAACGATCGGGGTCGCGAGCCAGCGGATACCGGTGCACGCGAATGCCGGCGTGCTCGTAGTGCGCCGGCCCGGATGACCCGGCGGGCGCGGCGACGATCGGCTCGACTCCGGATCGCTTCAGCGCGCGCGCCAGCTCCGAGACGTAGACCTCGGTTCCTCCCGAAGACTCGGGGAAGTACCACCCGAGCGCGAGGACGACCTTCACTTCGCGACGCCGGGCGACTCGCTCCTGATCGACGGGCGTCCCCAGAGGTCGTGGGATTCACGGCCCACGGCCCGCCGCAGGACAGCCTTCGCCGCCCGGTACCGGAGCGCCACGGCCTCCGCGCGTTCGTAGCCGATGACCCTGGACAGGCGCCGCAGCATCGGCGGCGCACTCGGCACGTAGTCCGGCTCGATGCTCCTGATGCGAGCCATGATCCCGCGGAACACACGCCGGTCGTGCTCGAAGTAGAAGCGCGCGAGGAACTCGTAGTCGCCGAGCAGCGCCGCCTTGCGTTCGGGTGTCACGCCTTCCGGACTCGCGGCCCATGCGTCGTGGGCGAGCGTGATGTTGTGCAGGCAGCCGTCATGGAACCCGCGCCGGTCGCTCGCGCCCAGGGAGACGACCGACTGGTGCTTGCGGTGCCAGACCGCGACCTCGTGCCCCGGCTCGTGGACGAAGGTCGCGCCCGCCAGGGCCAGGCGCAGATACAGGTTCACGTCCTCGATATGGCGCATGGTCGGATCCGGTCCGCCCACGCGATCGAGGGCGCTGCGCCGGAAGAGCATCGCGCCAATCTGGATGAACTGCGACCACCCGAAGACGCGTGCGGACGTGTCGCCGCTGAGGTCCGTGCGCCACACGCGACCGGGCTCGAAGACGCCGGGCCGGATCTCGCAGAGCTCCTGGAAGTCGCCGTACACGACGTCGGCGCCCGTCCGCTCGCCGACCGCGAGCTGTCGCGCGATTTTCCCCTCGCCCAGGAGGTCGTCGGCGTCGAGGTACTGCACCCAGGGCTGCGTCGTCGCCGCCGTCCCGATGCGGCGCGCCGCGCTGACCCCGCCTCCGTTGCCCGCCACGACCCGGAGCCGTCCCTGTCCGGCCTCGAGGGCTCGTTCGTTGCTGCGATCCGTCGAGCCGTCGTCCACGAGGACGATTTCGGCGCACCCGTCCTGCAGGGCGCTGCGCACCGCGTCGCCGATCCACGGCTCCGCATTGCGGCACGGGATGACCACCGACACCATTGTCAGACCTGCGATATCGGAGCGAGCGTCGCCGTGCGGGGAGACTCGGAGACCGGCTGCACGCGGAAATCGGTCGGCAGGTTCAGGATGCCCTGCCAGGCATCGTCCGGATGGCTCACCGGTGTCGTCGCAATCAGCAGCTCGGGGCTCGCCATCCACTCGTCGACGATGCCGTGCTCGTCGAAGATGCTGAGCCGCCAGGCGTAGCGGCCCGGCTGGAGCGGCAGCGACGGCAGCGTGTGCACGAAGTCCCACAACCCCGGCTCCAGACGCAGGTTGTAGAGATTCGTGGACCACATGATCTGGAAGGCCTGGTTGTACAGCAGGATGCCGTGGAAGCCACCGCTCACCGGGCGGTTGACGCGCACGCGTACGCGGATCGTCACGGGCCCGTCAGCTCCGATCGTATGTGCCGACTCGCCGCGCGGCTCCACGACCTCCCAGCTCACGAACCGTGCCGCCGTCGTGTCATCGCCACGGGCCTCGGCTTCGAGCCGCAGGGTGGACAGCGCGTTCTCGTAGGCGCTGACCACGCCGGCCGTGGCGCCGATGTCCCGGATCTGGCCCGCCTCGAGCCACACGACGCGGTGGCACAGCCTGCGGATCTGATTCATCTGATGGCTGACCAGCAGCACCGTGCGGCCGCTGCGCGTGACTTCGCCGACCTTGCCGAGGCACTTCTGCTGGAAGGCCGCATCGCCAACGGCCAGTACCTCGTCGACGATGAGGACCTCGGGGTCGAGATGCGCGGCGACCGCGAACGCCAGGCGCATCTGCATCCCGCTCGAGTAATGCTTCACCGGCGTGTCGACGAAGCGCTCCACCTCGGCGAACGCGACGATCTCGTCGAACCGACGCTCGATGTCCCGCCGCTTCATGCCGAGAATGGCCCCGTTCAGGAAGACGTTCTCGCGTCCCGTCAGCTCCGGATGGAAGCCGGTGCCCACCTCGAGCAGCGAGCCGACGAGCCCGCGAATGGTCACATGGCCCTCGGTCGGTGCCGTGATGCGCGACAGGATCTTCAGGAGCGTGCTCTTGCCGGCGCCGTTGCGACCGACGATGCCGATCACTTCGCCGGCCGCGACCTCGAACGAGACGTCGCGCAGCGCCCAGATGTGCTCCGGTCCCCCGGACTCTCCGGTCGTGCCCGTGTTCGTGAGTCGGCGGAACCGCCGTACCGGCGCGCGCAGCGCATCTGCCAGCGTGTCGCGCAGGGCGCGATACCGCTCGCGGTGGCCCAGCCGGTATCGCTTGGACAGGTTCTCCACCAGGATGGCAGCGCTCATGATTCCCGTTGCCGTTCCGTCGTGAACAGATAGTCGCGCACCTGGTGCGAACCCGTGAGCGTCTCGCGCGGCACGAGCCCCTCCTCGGTGATCAGGTAGCGCCTGTACGGTGTCTCGCGCAGGAAGGCCGTGAGCTCCGGTTCGTACCCGGGGAGGACCTCGCAGACGATGTCCGGCCAGCGGTCCTTCAGCAGCGCGCCCAGGCCACGCAACGCGCGTACCTCGACGCCTTCGACGTCGAGCTTGATCAGCTCCGGTGTCCCGGTGCGCGGTTCGGATTGCCAGTAGCTGTCGAGCCGCGTCGTCCGGACCTCGACGCTGCGCGTCGACGGCACGAAGCCCGGATCGAGCGATGCCATCTCGCGGTTCCCCGAATCGGGCAGGTGGAGCTGCGCCGTGCCGTCCACGTCCGAGACGGCCATCCGGTTCAGGCGCACGTGCGGCAGCGCGTTGAGGGCCACGTTCGCGGACAGCCGCGCGAAGACATCGGGCCGTGGTTCGAATGCGTGCAGCTCGCTGCCGGGTGGCTGGCACGATGCCATGAGCAGCGTGTAGTACCCGATGTTGGCGCCGGCCTCGAGGATCACGCGCTTCGTGCGGGCCAGTCCCGCAATCAGCCGCGCGACGGCCGGCTCATAGCGCTCGTAGCCCCAGTAGTACCAGGTCCGGCAGAACTCGTCCGACAGATCGAGCGTCGCGCGGACCTTGCCGCCGCCGGGCAGCCGGATGACGGCCGTCGTCTCCCCGACGGCCACATCCTCGCCGAAGAAGTTGAACAGCCGCTGCCGGTTCCGGAGCGAGAGCCAGGGCTGGTGGATGGCCGGCCGGACGATCTGGCGAATCGGTCGCCGCAGTCCCAGTGCGTAGACGCCGCCGGCCACGCGCCGCAGCGTCCGGTGTCGCACCTCGTCAGATGACATCGGCAAACGTGCGCTCGACGCGGCGGAAATAGTAGAGCCCCGCCACGAGCAGCAGTGTCACCGCCACCGCCGACGTCAGCAGCTCGACGCCGGGCGGTGTGCTCCGCCCGAGCAGCGCCCACCGGAACCCCTCGATCACGCCGACCATCGGGTTCAGCCCGTACAGCGCGCGCCACTCCGCCGGCACGAGCGACGCAGAGTAGGCGACCGGCGTCGCGAACATCCAGAGCTGCGTCAGGAACGTGAGCGTGTACCGGACGTCGCGGTACTGGACGTTCAGCGCCGAGAGCCAGAGGCCCACGGCGAACGCGGTCAGGATCGCCGCTACGGTGAAGACCGGCAGCGCCAGCACCGCGATGCCGGGGACGATGCCGTACCAGGCCATCAGTCCGGCCAGGAGCAGCAGCGACACGCCGAAGTCGGCGAGGCCGCCGAGCACGGCCGCCAAAGGGATGAGCAGCCTCGGGAAATAGACCTTCGAGATCAGGCGCTCGCTCGCGACGAGGCTGTTGCTCGACTCGTTCAGGGCGTGCGCGAAGAGCTGCCATGGCAGCAGCGCCGCGAGCGTGAAGACGGAGTACGGCACGCCGTCGGACGGCAGCTTGCCGAAGCGCCCGAACACCAGCGTGAAGATCGACATCATGAAGAGCGGCTGGAGCAGCGCCCAGGCGAACCCCAGGGCCGTCTGCTTGTAGCGGACCTTGATGTCGCGCCAGACGAGGAAGTAGAGCAGCTCCCTGAACTCCACGAGCTCGCGGAGATTCAGCGCCGCCCAGCTTCGTGCGGGGCCGATGCGGAGGATCGGAGACCGTCCGGGCTCCTGCAGGAGCCGCGCGTTGGCAGTGGACATTGTCGGGCAGACGCGGATGCGCGCGCGATGGACGGGACGGCGGCGCCGCCTGGCGGCGGCGCGCGCCGTTGTTCCGGGAAAGCAGGGGTGCGTGAGCCTACAGACGCGCCGTCTTCACGTAGTACTTCGCGTACTCCTTCCTGTAGTAGTGCGAGTAGTAATACGGATTGCGCTCGAGGTCGACGCGGTTGAGCACGCTGCCGATGATGCGGGCATGCGCGGCCTGCAGCTGGTGGATGGCTTCGCGAGCCGCCTGCCGGCTGGTCTGATCCGCGCCGACCACGAAGACGACACCGGACGCGCCGTTGGCGATGACCGCTGCGTCGGCCACGGCCAGCACGGGCGGCGAGTCGACGATCACCCAGTCGAAGTGGCTGCCGAGCGTGGTCAGGTACTCCTCGAAGCGCTTCGACCCGAGCAGCTCCGCCGGGTTTGGCGGAATCATGCCGGCCGGCAGCACGCAGAACCCATTGACGGTCTGCCACTTCCGGACGGCCTCGCTCGGCTTGCAGTCGCCGACGAGCAGGTTCGAGAGCCCCGGCTCCTGCGGCATCTCGAAGATCTCGTGCACGCGCGGCCGCCGCATGTCGGCGTCGACGAGCAGCACGCGCTGCCCGGCCTGCGCCAGCGACACCGCCAGGTTGCTCGAGACGACGCTCTTTCCCTCACCGGGCCCGGCGCTCGTCACGACGATGACGTGGGCCCCCTCCTCCGCCGAGGAGAAGAGCACGTTCGTGCGTACGGAACGGATCGCCTCGCCGAAGTTGGGCGGCACCGGTTCGGTGAGCAGCGCCCGGTGCTCGCCCGGAACCGACGGCACCATGCCGAGGAACGGCACGTTCAGCGTCGCGCGAAGCTCCTGCGGCGACTTGATCCGGTTGTCCAGGTACTCGAAGAAGAAGACGAACCCGAGTGCGAGCACCAGCCCCGTCAGCGCGGCCAGCGAGATGTCGCGCTGCTTGCGCGGGAAGAACGGGGACTTCGGCACCTCCGCGCGATCGACCACGCGGATGTTGCTCGCCTTGAACTCGCCCGAGATCCCGGTCTCGCGCGTGCGCTGCAGCAGCGCCTCGTAGATCTGCCGGTTGCTCTCGGCCTCGCGCGACAGCACGCTGAACTCGATGCCTCTGCGGTTCAGGCTCATCGCCTCGGCCTTCTGGGTCTCGAGCGCCCCCGTCAGGCTGCGCTCCTGCGCCAGGGCCGCCTCGTACTCGCTGCGCACCGAGTCCACGACCTTCCGCAGCTCGAGCTGCAGCTTGGCCTCCGTGGCCTGCACGGCGGTGCGGATCTTGATCATCTCCGGATGCCGCTCGCCGTACTTCTCGGACAGCTCGGCCTGTTGCCGCTGCAGGGCCGCCAGATCGGCCTTGATGCTCTGGACGTAGTCGTTGGCCAGCACCGCCGGGAAGCTGTCGAGCGTCCCCGCGGCTTCCATCGACCGGAGCTGGTTGTAGAGCGCTTCCTTCTCGATCCGCGCGGTCTTCGCCTTCGTCACCGCGGCGTTCAGCTCGGCGAGGCGCTGCACGACGATGTTCTGACGGTCCTCGACCGCCACGGCATCGTGGGTTTCCCGATAGCGCTGCAGCGCGGCCTCGCTCTCCTCGACCTTCTTCCGCTGCTCGGCGAGCTGCCCCTCCAGCCACTCGGCCGCCTCCTTCGAGGTGTTGAAGCGGAACTCGGTGTTCTGCTGGATGTAGGCGGCGGCCAGGGCGTTCGCCATGTCGGCCGCCAGCTGCGGCTCCGTGGAGACGAAGCGGAGATCGACCAGGCGGCTGTTGCGGACCGGCTGGACCGTCAGCGCGCCGAGGAACGTGTCGACCAGCGCGGCTTCGGCGTCCGACTCCCCGGCGTCCCGTGCCTCACGGGGCTGCGGCTCGGGCTTGCCGAAGATCGCGTGCTTCACCGCCACCGCGCCACGGATGGCCGTGCCCACCAGGCTGAAGGAGGGGCGCGCCTCGGCCTGGCGCTTGTAGGCCGGATGCTCGGCCAGGTTCATGGCCGCCACGGCACGCCGGGCGAGGCTGCGGCTCTGCAGAATCCGGTACTGCGTCTGGTAGAACTCGTCGTTGTACCAGCCGTCCTGGCTCGAGAACAGGTCGTTCAGCCCGGCGATCCGGTTGGAGTCCTTCTCGATGAGGATCTGCGCGCGCGCCTCGTAGAGCGGTGTCTCGCGATACGTGTTGATGATCCCGACGACCAGCACGATCAGGAACGTCGGGATGGCGACCCACCGGCGCTTGTAAATGATGCGGAGGTAATCGGTCAGATGCTTCTCGTCGTCGTGCGGGTTGATCCGCACCGACACCGGCCCGCGGGTTGGCGACTCACTGTTCATGACGTTCACCTGGAAACGTTCGGACGACTCGATGCTGCCAGCCTGATACCTGCTATCGGCCTCAGAAGAAGCGTTCCTTCACGATCAGGGTGTCGCCCGGCTCCACCGTGTCCGTGAGCTTCGCCTTCAGTTCCTTCTTCTCCCCATCCACGGTCCTGACGATCACGAGCCGGCTCGTCGACCCGCGATCCGTGACGCCTCCGGCCAGGGAGAGCGCCTGCAGCACCGTGGTCCCCTTCTCCACCGGATAGGCGCCCGGCGCGCGCACCTGACCGAACACGTAGACGGCCCGGGCCTTCGGCACGACGAGGGTGTCGCCGTCCCTGAGCGTGACGTTCTGCGACAGCTCCCCCGCCTGCAGCTCGCGCACGTTGACCCGGATGACCTCGGCGTCGCTGTCGGTCTCGGCGCGGGGACCATCGGTGTGCGCACCCTCGGTCGGCCGGACGATGAGCACCTCGTCGGCCGCGGCGGCCGTCAGAGAGCCGGCGCGCGTGAGCGCTTCGATGACCGTCATGTCACCCGTCAGCGGGTAGGCGCCGGGGGCGCGCACCTCGCCGAGGATGAAGATCCGCTGGCTCTGGTAGCTCTCGACGGTCACTGTCACCTGCGGGTTCCGCAGGTAGCCGTCCGCCAGCCGTGTCCGGATGTCGTCGGAGATCTCGCGGAGGCTGTGGCCGGCGGCCTTGACCCGCCCGATCAGGGGGAAGGCGAACGACCCGTCCGCTTCGATCTTGTACGTCCCGGTCAGATCGGCGTGGTCGTACACGGTGACCGTGAGGACGTCGTTCGCCCCGACCACGTACTCGTTCTGCCTGGCCGGAAGGGTGGCGCCGAGCGCCAGGGAGAGCAGTCCGATGAGGAAGAGTCGTCGTCTCATTGCTGTTGCAGTCCGTATGTGAACGAGCCGCCGATGCGCAGTCCCTCATAGCTGCGGCCGAAGGCCGGCGAGGACCGCGTGTAATGGTCCACGTCGAGGCCAATCCGCAGGCTGCGGCCGAACGTGTACCCGATGCCGCCGCCCAGCCGGCGGCCGCGATCCGTGCGGGAGACATCGCCGTCAGCGTTCTGGTCCAGCGATCGGTAGGCCAGCCAGTAGCGGCCAACGTTGCCCACCACGTCCCAGCGGAGCGTGATCTTCTGCATGACCCGCAGTCGCAGGTCCGTCACCACGTAGTACGGCTCGAGCACCTCGGCCGAGTAGTCCACGTCGCGCACGAGCCCGATGTCGAACCGCGTCGCGCGCAGGCGGTAATTGGCCTCGACGTCGGCCACGAGTCCGGTGAAGTCGGGGAGCGTGGCCGCAGCGGTGTTGAAGGTCCGGAAGCCGACGAAGACCTTCCCGGCGATCAGCGCGAAGGGATCCAGTTCGAACCCGGGCATGACGCGCACGCCCGTGGAGTCGCGCATGCGATCGACCTCGAATTCCTGCTCCTCGCGCTCGGCGAGCACGACGAAAGTCGTGAGAGGGGTCAGCGACTGCCGCCAGGAGAGCCCGACGGAGCGGACCCTGCGGTTCATGGTCTCGTAGAGGCTCGAGCCGAGGAAGAACTCGTCCTCGCGGAACCGGTAGCGGCGCTCGTGCCCCTCGACACGTACGGTGGCCTTCGGTGTCAACGCGACGTCGAGTCCACCGCCCACGCTCGTGTCCCAACGGAAGGCCCGCGTGTCGATCTCGAAGCCCGGTCGCACGCGCCCGCGCCGGTACGTGCCGTCGACGAACGGCGTGAGGCGCGCCATCGGCAGCTCGATCTTCGCCTCGTGCTCGTTGTTGAGCGAGCGCTGGCTCGCGAACTCCTGGAACCACGTGTAGGTCACGTTGCTCTTGGCGCTCAGGCGCGCGCGTCCGAACCGGAGCCAGTAGTCGACACCGGGTCCGAAGGTGGCGGTGGTATCACGCTTCCCTTCGCCCGCGTCGTTGAAGACGTTGGTGTCGACGCCCACCTCCGTGATGGCCAGGTGCGGCGTGAAGCGGATCGGGCCCAGGCGAAACCGGGCGGTCTCCGAGGGATCAGACGGCAGGTCCTGTCCCGCAGCCGGGAGAACCCAGCACAGACAGAACGAGAACGCCAGCGCGGCGATCGATCGAGTCACGGAAAACTTCTTGCGGATGTGAGGGGGTCGAAAAAATCGACCGGAACCCGTCGCGCCAGGGCCTGGCACGACCGGGACGTGCGGAAAGAAGGTGTCGTACTGAGACCGTCGGGAGGGCGCGGGCTGCGCCCTCCCGGTCTTGCAACTAGTTCGACGGGCTGGAGGTGCCGCCAGCCGCGATACCGGCGCCGACGCCAGCCGCCGCGGCCGCGCCGAGCAGCCACCAGGCCGCGACCGGACGACGGCACACGATGTTGGCGCCGCGCTCGATCATCAGGTCGTTGATCTGCGAGGTGCTCTCCTGCAGCGTGAACGGACCGGCGGTGCAGACCACCTTGCCACCCTGACCGTTCGGAGCCGCGTTCTTCACCAGCTCGATCAGGTAGGTGCCCGGATTCAGGCTGCTGAGCGCGAACTCGGCGTTCTGGTCGAGCGTCGTGTGCTGCACGATCTGGTTCGCCTGCACGTCGCGCGCGCGGACGATGTAATCCGTGTAGGGCTGCTTCGCCTCGGCACGCGCCGAACCGCTGATAACCCCGTTCTGGCGACCCGCTGCCGCCAGCGGACCCATCAGCATGCTGCCGACGATCGCCACGGCGACGCCTGCCTTCAGTGTGCGCATAACCTTACGTCCTTCTGCCGGGGAACCGGCCGGTATTGGGATGCCCATCGTCGCTTGAGGAAGTGAAGCTCGTCAAGGTACCGCCGGCCCGATTCCGGCGACTCCTGCAGGTTTCATGTATCGAGCCCGTCTTTTTGTCTCCGCCGTGATACACCCGACCCCCGCCCGATTCGGGAGACGCTGAGCTGGCGGAGCTTACGGTAGAGGTTGGTCCGCTGGATTCCGAGGGCCTGGGCCGCTTCGCCCATCCGCCCGTGGTGCTGGCGGACCACCGCCGCGATGTACTCCCGCTCGAACCGCAGGCGCGCCTCGCGGAGGGTGGTGCCGCCGACCGCCGTGACCTCGCTGCCGTCCAGCCGGACCTGCGCCAGGACGTCCTCCAGCCGGATCGACCCGTGCGGCGTGAGGAGCACCAGCCGCTCGAGCAGCGCGCGCAGCTCGGGGGCGTTGCCCCGCCACGGCAGCGCGGCCAGCAGCGTGGTCGCCGATCGGGTCAGGGTCTTCAGCGGCGACCCGTTGCTCCGGCAGATCTCCTTCAGGAAATGGTTCGCCAGGAACGGGATGTCTTCGCGGCGCTGGCGCAGGGGCGGCAGCTCGATCCGGATCAGGGACAGGCGGTCGTAGAGGTCGCGACGCAGGCGCCCCTCTTCGACGGCCTGCTCGAAGCCGGGCTCGACGGCCGCAATGGGCCGGATGTCGAGCTCGATGCGCGTGCGATCGGGGGTCAGCACGGCCTCGCGATCGCGGAGAACCCGATGCAGCTTCGCCTGCACGCGCGTCGGCATCTCGGCGACGTTCTGCAGGAACAGGGTGCCGCCGGCCGCCTCGAAGAGGCGCGAGCGCCGGCTGATGCGCTCCATCGAGCGGCGCTCTTCGTGGCCGTCCACGCGGCGCTGCGAGACGACGCCGAACAGCTCGTGCTCGAGATCCTGCGGCGACGCGTTCGCGCAGTCGATGGCGATGAACGCTGCGTCCGGGCGCCGCGCGTGACCGTGGATCGCCCGCGCCAGCATTTCGCGGCCGGTGCCGCGCTCGCCGTAGAGCAGCACGGGACAGCGGCTCGGCGCGATGCGCGGCAGCACCTCGATGATCTTCCGCATCGCCGGCGAGCTGCCGAAGATGCCGTACGGCGCGACGTGCGCCCGGTCCTCGTTGTCTTCGTCGCGCGCCAGCACGAGCAGGTCGTGCGCGTTCGAGATCACCGCGGCCAGCTCCCACGGCACGAGCGGCCACGGCAGGATGTCGAACACGCCGGCGCGGAACGCCTCGAGCGAGGTCTCGGGACGCTGCGGGTCGACCACGCCGATGAGCACCGCGCGCGGGCGCTCGATGCGGATGCTGCGCGCCATGCGCAGGGTCTCGCCGCTGCGCGTGCAGTCCAGCAGGCAGAGCGCGGCCGGATGGTCCCGCAGCTCCGCGAGGACCTGCGGCAGCGACGTCGCCCAGCGGGGGGTGAGATTGAGCCCCGCGAGCACCTGTTCGACTTCGGCCCGGTCGGCGGCAGGGCCGCCGACCCAGACGACGGTGGACCCGAATGGAGACGGGCGGAGAGGCCGCGCAGGTGAAGAATGGCTCAGCATGCTCGATCCGTCTGGTTCATGCGGGTTGCGCGCGTTCACGGCGCAGTGTCCGGTTCGAAGGTGCCGTCGCCGTCGCGGTCGACCAGCAGCTGGGGCGCGCCGTCAGCGCCGTACACAATCTGCCGGTCCGGCTTTCCGGTGCCCGTCGTGTCGAGCGCGATGCTGCGCAGCGACCCGTCGGCCCACGTCTCCCACTTGTCGGGGCGGCCATCGCCGGACGTGTCTTCCTCGACGGCGGCGAGCAGGCCGTTCTCGTAGCGCTCGCGGCGTGAGACGACGCCGTCGAAGCGGGTCGACTGCTCGGCGCGCAGCAGCGTGCCGCGCGGCACGCCCGCCTCGGTGGTCGTCTGCGCCGCAGCCGTGTCGTAGTACTCCCAGCGGTCGACGTCGCCGTCGCCGTTCTCGTCCAGCTCGGCGCGCTCGACGATCGTGCCGTCCATGAACAGCCACGCGTCGGGCCGGCCGTCGCCGTCTCTATCAAAGGTGATACGTTCCAGGCGTCCGGAGTCCCGGTTGTACTGCGGGACGACCGAGCCGGCCGCCGCCGGAGCCTCCGTCGAGTCGCACGCAGTGTGCAACCCGGATCCGAGTGCGACCAGGGCGAGGACCAGGACGGGACTCGCGACGCGAACACCTCGATTTCCGGCCATTTTTTGAGGATTTTGTCAGCCGACCGATAGTGCTCCGCCCCGTCGCTTACAGTCGAGCCTGCGAAGCAGTGTGCAACGCGGTCGACGTGGAAGCGCGAGGCTCCCTACGGCTGAGGCAAGGGATGAGCCATGCTCATCCATCGGCGGAAATGTGTCAAGAACAATACTTACGGGAATCCAAAACGATACGAGTCTGCCTGCGGCCAGACTTTTGTCGTCTCAATTCCCGATGTTGCTCATCCGCCGTGCCGCCCGAGACGACGGCCGGTTGTGTCGGCAGTCGCACGTCAGGTATCGGCCAAGACACGGAACTTCTGGATGTCAGACCGTTTGCATCGCGGAAGTTCATGAGCGGGTTGTATACTCACCCCGTTTCCTGCAGCCCAACGCCCCTGTTCACGGCCCGAACCTGGCGCTGAGAACTGTCCGTGCCTCCTTCGTCCTCCGCCACTCCTTCCCGGGAGTCACCTTCGCCCGGCGCCTACGTGCTCATTGCCGACCCGGATCCCCGCCGGGCGGCCATGCTGCGGGAAATCGTGGAGCAGGCCGGCATCGAAGTCCTCGTCACCCGCAACGGTGACGAAGCGAAGGCGATGCTGCGGCGTCGCCGCCTGCCGGTCCTCGTCATCGCCAACCTGTCGCTGCCGCGTCTCGACGGCTTCGCCCTGCTGGCCGATCTCCGCCGGCTCGCCGGGCCCGCCAGTCCGCCCGTCGTCGTCGTGTCGAGCTCGAAGGAGTTGAGCAGCGCGGCGTGGAATCTGAAGGAACGCCTGGGCGTGCGCGAGCTGCTGCCGGCGGATGCCACCGAGCAGGTCGCGGCCGACACGCTCGGCCGCGCGCTGCCGGCGCTGCGGTTGCCGGATGTGGACGCGGGGCCGGATCAGCCGACGGACCGCTGGGTCGCCGACACGATCGACCGCTACGCCGCCGACGTCGCGCGGCGCTTCGCCGTCGCGCTCGTCGCCGTCACGATCAGCGTCGGCGAGCGCGAGTGGTTCCGCGTGCACGTGAACCAGCCGCGCCGCCCGCGCCGCCGCGGCCTGCCGTCACCGCGGACCTGGACCTTCTTCCGCCAGGTGCTGGAAGGGCGCGAGCCGCTGGTCGTGCCGGACGTCCAGCAGCACCCGCTGTTCGCGCAGGCCGAGTTCCCGCCGGCGGGGACGATGCGCGGCTATGCCGGCGTGCCGGTGATGTCGGTCGGCGGGCACGTGGACGGGGCGCTCTGCCTGTTCGACGCCGAGCCGCTGGCGTTCGACGCCCGCGCGCTCGACGCGCTGGCGGAGATCGGCCACCGGCTGGCGCTGGAGATCGATCTGAGCCGCGAGCGGGCCGACATCCAGGAGCGCTTCACCGCGCTGTCGCGGCTGGCGCTGACCGATCCGGTGACGGGGCTCGCGAATCGCCGCGGCGGCGAAGAGGCGCTCGCGCGCGAGGTCGCCCGCGCGCGCCGCACCGGCTCGCCGCTCAGCCTCGTGCTGTTCGACATCGATCGCTTCAAGAACATCAACGACCAGGCGGGACACGCGGTCGGCGATCGCGTGCTGCGGGGCATTTCCGAGATCCTCTCCTCGTCGCAGCGCGGATCGGATCTGGCGATGCGATGGGGCGGCGAGGAGTTCCTGGTGCTGCTGCCCGACGTCGGCCTGACGGGGGCGCGCATCTTCGCCGAGCGCGTGCGCGAGAACGTGCAGAACCTCGACATCCCCGAAGCCGGCCGCATCACCGTGTCGGCCGGCGTCTCGGAGCTGTCGGGCGACGAGGATCCCGCTGCCGCGCTCGCGCGCGCCGACGCGAACCTCTATCGGGCGAAGGCCGGCGGCCGCAACCGCGTCGAGGCCGACCAGGCGCAGCCCATTCCCTGAGGCGCGCCGGACGCCAGGGTCAGCGCCGGGCCGTGCGGTAGTTGTGTGACACGATCAGCGCGTACGCCGCGTTGGCCGCCACCATCGTCACCACCGCGGCGACGCGGTGGTTCTTCTTCCAGAGCCGCTCCACCGCGAAGATCGTCGCGCCCGTCGTCGCGGCCTTGAAGGCCAGCGCCGCGCCGCGATTGCGCACGAACGGCGCCATCACGGGATTGGCTTCCGTGTGTCCGCGATCGAGCGCGGCGTGCGTCGAATGCAGGTCGAGCCCCTGCAGCGCTACGAACGAGACGTACAACGGCACGAGCGGCGCCGGACGCCCGGTGCTCGTGTGCTCGCGCTCGCGAATCTCCGGCCGTGCCACCGGCACGAGCTGCGACGGCGCCTCCGTCACCGCGACGTAATCCGCCACCGCCGATGCGAGCGGCAGCCACTCATGCGCGGTGACTTCCGTGTGGCTGCCGAGCAGCATCGCGCCCGCCAGCAGCGCGCAGACAGATCCCCGCCAACCCCTTCGAGCCGCCACGGCGTGCTCCTTTCCAGCGCACGCCCGGACGTGTCACGGAGGGGCACAAACGCACCCCAACGACGGTCGTGCCGCAGCGGGGAGCTGCCGGGGACGGATCAAGTCGTGTGCCGTCCGGCCGGCGTCCGCCATGCACGCGATACGGGCGGAAATTCAACTGATCCGTGCAGGGGAGGGTGACGGGGAGCGATACGACAGGAAGGATTACCGGGTCGAATTTCGACCCTTACACGATCAGTGAGGCCGCAGCCGTGCCGGGGACCACCTCGAAGTCGTGCACGAGCGTGCGCGCGCTCGTCTCGTAGAACAGCCGGCCGAGCTCCGCATGCGCCGGATGCGCCAGGTATGCCTCGAGGCCGGCGCGATCGTCGAACTCGATCAGACCGCAGTACTGGAAATCCTGCGGCTCTGCCGCTTCGTAGGCGGTGCCGGTACGGATTCGTCGGCCAACGCGGCAGTTCCGTACCGACGGGATCGCGCGAATCGCACGCTCGAGCGCCGAAACGAGCGCGGCGCGCTCGTCCGGATTGAGATCGGGCCGCGGCGTGAAGAGGACGAGGTGCAGGATCACCGGCGCACCTTGCGCACGAGCCGCGTGCCGTCCTTGCGGGCCCGCTCCTCGCGTGGCGTGTCGTCGCGCGGCGGCGGCGTTTCCGGTGTGGCGTCAGGCGTGCGGTTCCGTCGATCGCGCCGGAACACGTCGCCCTGGCGTCGATCGGACTGCGGGGGTCTGGACTCCGGCCGTCCGGACTTTGGCGGTCGCGTGCCCGTGTGACGCGCGTCGCGGGCGTGGAGGGTTCCCTTCTTCGGCCCGGTCTCCTTGTGCCGCTTCGAACGCCCGTCCTGCGGCCGCTCGTCCCGTCCGTGACGAGGCGCGTTCGTGTCGGCCTTCTGGTGCGGCCGGCCGCGCAGATCGCGACGCGGCCTGTCGCCGCGTTCCTGCGGGGCTCGCCGTTCGCGCGGCTCGCGCAGGCGATCGCGAGCGGGATGGCGCGGCGGCCTCGGTGCGGACCGGCGCTCCTCATGCGGCCCTTCACCCGGGCGTTCACGCTCGCGTGAATCGCCCCGTCCTTCCGGTCGCGGCCGCGCCTTCTTCTTCCTGCGGTCCGTGAACCGCGCGCGCGGATCGCGGTGCTCGCCACCGGGCCGCCAATCGGGGCCGCGGTCCTCACTGCTCCGGCGGCCGCCTCGACGGGCCTCGTCCGGCGAGTCCCAGAGCCGGCCGCGCTCGAACCATCGCAGCACGGCGTCGGGCTGCTTCTGCCGGAGCCGCTCGAACGTCGGCAGCAGCTCGTCCCGATACCGCGCGCGGAACGCCGTCGGCGCGGTGCCGAGGAGAATCGTCCAGTACGCGTGGCGCGGCGGCATCAGGCGTGCCCTTCCAGGCGCTTCAGCTTCTCGACGAGCGTCGTCCGCTTCAGATTGAGGACCTGCGCGGCTGCCGCCTTGTTGCCGCCGGTGCGCTCGAGCGCACGGCGGATCACCTCGCGTTCAATCCGGGCGATGAACCGCTCGAAGTCGAGACCGCCGTCCGGCAATGCGAGACCGGGCAGCATCTCGGCGCTCTCGTCGGCCTGCTGGACGTCCGGCGGCAGGTCGGAGACTTCGATCTGCGAGCGCTGCCCCGACAGCGCGACGGCGCGTTCCATCGCGTTCTCCAGCTGGCGCACGTTGCCCGGCCACGCGTACTGCATCAGGCAGCGCATCGCCGACTGCGACACCGTCATCACCGGCCGCTGGAGCTCGGTGCAGAACTTCTGCACGAAGTGCTGCACGAGCAGCGGGATGTCCTCACGCCGCTCGCGAAGCGGCGGGAGCTTCACCGGGATCACGTTGAGACGGTAGTAGAGGTCCTCGCGGAACGTGCCCTCCGCGACCATCTTCGCGAGGTCGGCATTGGTCGCGGCGATCACGCGCACGTCGACCTTGATGGTCTGCGAGTCGCCGACGCGCTCGAACTCCCGTTCCTGCAGCACCCGCAGCAGCTTCATCTGCAGCGGCATGCCCATGGTCCCGACCTCGTCGAGGAACAGCGTGCCGCGATTGGCCTGCTCGAGCCGTCCCTGCCGCGAGCCCACCGCACCGGTGAAGGCGCCGCGCACGTGGCCGAAGAGCTCGGCCTCGAGCAGGTTCTCGGGAATGGCGCTGCAGTTGATCGCGACGAAGCGGTGGGCCCGGCGGGGGCTCGCGTGGTGGATGGCGCGGGCGACGAGCTCCTTGCCCGTGCCGGTTTCGCCGGTGATGAGGATGGTGCTCGCGGTCCGCGCGACGGTCTCCAGGGTCTGAAACAGGTCCTGCATCGCGCGGCTGCGGCCGATGATGCTCTCGAAGCTGTACCGGCGCTCCAGCTGCTCGCGCAGCCACGCGTTCTCCGACCGCAGGCGCCGGGCTTCGAGCGCCGTCTCGAGCGCGTGCCGCAGCTCGTCGAACTGGAAGGGCTTGGTGACGAAATCCGCCGCGCCGCGCTTGATGACCTCGACCGCATCGCGCACCGTCCCGTAACCGGTGACCACGATGGCGATGATGTCGGGGTAGCGCGCGATCGCCGCCTCGACCACCCGGGTGCCGTCGACGCCCGGCAGGCGCAGGTCGGTGACGACCACGTCGAAGGCGAACTCGTTCAGGGCCTCGAGCGCCTGTTCCCCCGACTCGGCCTGCACGACGAGGTAGCCCGCGTCCGAGAGGCGCTCTGCGATGGCGGCCCTGAGCGGCGCCTCGTCTTCGACGAGGAGCAGATGTACCGGTCCATCAGACATTTGCGAGGGCGTCGGTATTTTGACGACATCGCTTCCTGCCGTCAAGCGAGGGGCCGAGGCCCGGAGGCGGGCGGATCACTACAGTGCGCACGGGGACTTTCCGATACCCCTAGCGTCTGGAGGTCACAACGTTGGAGCGTCGAGCCATTTCCATTACGCAGGCGTGTGAGTCGGTCGGCGTGAGCCGTCGGACGATCTACAACTGGATGGCTGCGGGCAAGGTGCAGTACATCCGCACGGCCGGCGGCGCGGTCCGGATCTTCGAGGACACGCTGTGGCGGACGCCGCAGCAGCACGCCGCGGCGCATCGGCCGGTGACGCAGGAAGACCAGCAGGCGTAGAATGACCGCGGTCGTCTGCGCGGAGGCCTCGGGACGGCCGCATCTGTCAATGCCAGAACCCGACCTGCGGTCCCTGTTTCACCGGCTGAACAACCAGCTCGGTACCATCCTGGCCCACGCCGAGCTGCTCGAGTCGAAGGCGCCGTCCGACGCCGAACGCCGGCGGGCGGCCCAGATCGTCGCCAGCGTCCTCGAGGCGATGACGACCGCGCGAGCGATCCGCGAGCAGGCTGCCGACACGCTGCTCGGGACCTAGAGAGCCCCTCCCCCGCCCGTTCTGACGCGTCCTTACAGTTCACGACTTTGGCGCTCCTGCCAGGGCGGGGGCGGATGCTCACGCGATCACAATTCTGTAATCCAGTCACAATTCTGTCGGTTGGGGGTGTCAATTAGTTGGCTCTCCAAACGGCCGGGTTGTCGCAATCTTGACGATCCCGCGACACCCGCCGTTGCCGCCGCTGCGTGCTTCTACATCGGCGTTCACGCGTTAAGCGTCCGCTGTACAAGCAGTTACAGGATTCCACGGGACGGGCCGCGCAGAACCGACGGTTCTGCGGCAGGGCTTGGTACCGGGGTTGCGATGGGGGGCGACCGTGCGGCCCTGCGGGCCAGCCCTTGAAGGAGAAATCGATGTCGCTCCCCGCACCCAGTCCGAGTCAGCGTGTCGTTGCCGGTCTGCCTTTCGTCGAGGCGCTTGCGCGCCGCATGGCGGCGTCCATGCCACATTCGATTGACATCGGCGACCTGGTCCAGGATGGCGTCATCGGACTCATCGACGCCGCCAACCGCTTCGACGAGGAGCGCGGGATCAAGTTCGAGACGTTCGCCGAGCGGCGCGTCCGGGGCGCGATGATCGATGCGCTGCGCAAGGACGCCTGGCCCCGCGGCGTGCGCCGGCAGCGCCGGGAGCTCGAGGCGGCGCGTGAAGCGCTGCGGCGCGAGCTGGGATGCGAGCCCTCGCTGGCCGATCTCGCGGCCCGCGTCGGCTCCGACGAGAAGCGCCTGAGCCGCACGATTGTCCGGATCAACACGATCGAGTCGACCTCGCCGCTGGCCTCGGTCGAGCACGGCGACGACGCGAACCTGCCGGCGGCGCTGCTGCCCGCCGAGCCGGAGCGGCCCGATGCCGCGTACGAGCGCACCGAGGTGCAGGACCGCGTGCGGGCGGCCATCCGGTCGCTGCCGTGGCGCGAGCAGAAGGTGATCGGCCTCTACTACTACGGCGAGGTCACCATGAAGCAGATCGGGCGCGAGATCGGCGTCAACGAATCGCGCGTGAGCCAGCTGCACGCCCGCGCCATCCGCCGGCTCCGCGAGGCGCTGGGGCCGTCCATGGCGCCGCAGCAGGCCGCGGCCGTGCTGAAGTCCACGGTGCTGCAGTTCATGCAGAAGCCGGCGATGATGAAGGCCACGACGCCGACGCGCGCCGAGGCGGGCCGCGGTGTGGTGATTCCCTACGACAACACGTCGCGCGCCGCGCGCAGCAAGTCGCCGAGCCGGAAGGGCTTCGCGAGCCAGCGGCAGCCGCTCTCCTCGAGAAACCGCTCGGCGTCCGTGCCGACGACGTCGCCGGTCACGAAGATCAGCCGGGCGGCCAGCGCGGGAGCGGTCGCGGCAATCGCGCGGTAGAAGCTCATCCCGTCCACGCGGGGCATCTTCAGGTCGCAGATCACGAGATCGTAAGGGCGCTCGTTCACCCGGGCGAGCGCCTCCTCTCCGTCGCCGGCGCGATCGACCTCGAAGCCGGCATCCGTCAGCGCGTCGCTCACGGCGGCAGCCAGCGCCGCTTCATCCTCGACCACCAGCACGCGCCGGCCCGCGAGCGCCTTCAGCTCGTCGGCGGTCGGCGGCGGCGAGGGCGCCGTGCGGAACGTGCCTCCCTTCACCGGCAGCTCGACGAAGAACGAGGCGCCGCGCCCCGGCGTGGACTCCACGCGAATCCGGCCGCCGTGCTCCTGGACGATGGCATAGGCGACGGTGAGGCCGAGGCCGGTGCCCTTGCCGACCTCCTTCGTCGTGAAGAACGGGTCGAAGATCCGGCCCTGCACCTCCCGCGGCACGCCGGGCCCGTCGTCGTTGATCTCGAGCACGACCGCTTCGTGCGCGGCGTCGAACCAGGTGCGGACCACCAGGGTGCCGCGGCCGTGCGCGCCGAGCATCGCCTGCTCGGCGTTCATCACGAGGTTGAGCAGGACCTGCTGGAGCTGGTGCGGGTCCGCGAAGATCTGCGGCAGCCCCGAGGCGAGCGCGTCGATGACGGTGATGTTCGTGACGCGCTGCTCATAGGCGCGCAGCGCGAGCGTCTCGCGCACGACCTGGTTCAGATCGACCATCGTGCGGGTGCTCTGGCGCTTGCGCGCGAACGTCAGGAGCTGGCGGACGATCTTGGCCGCGCGCTCCGCCTCGCGCAGGATCACCTCGACGGCGCGCCGCGTCGGCTCCTCGAGCGGCCGCGCGGCGAGCCGCTCGGACCAGGTGAGGATCGTCGCGAGCGGGTTGTTCAGCTCGTGCGCGACGCCGGACACCGTCTGGCCGAGCGCCGCCATCTTCTCGGCCTGCAGCAGCTGCTGATAGAGATCGCGTGACTGATCGTCGAGCGTCTTGCGCTCGCTGACGTCGCGGACGAGCGCGTCGACGCGGAGGCGTCCGTCGAGATCGCCGGCCGGCTCGGCGTGCGCGGTGATTTCGAGCCAGACGGACTCGCCGTCCGCGCGGCGCATTTTCAGCAGGTAGTCGGTCGCCGCGCCTTCAGACGCCAGGCGCTGCCGGAAGTTCTCGAGTGCCTGCGGGTCCTCGAAGCGCGCCGGGTCGAACAGGTGGACATCCCGATCCGGAGTCTCGGGCGTGAGACCGAGGATCAGCTTGAGGTGGGGATTGGCCGCCAGCGTCTCCGTCCCGCGCGGGCCGAGCAGGCCGATGTAGACGCCCTCGTGGACCGCTTCGAACAGACGGGCGATCGCATCGCCGGGCAATCCCGCCTGCACGGAAGATCGGAGCGGACCGGAGTCTGGTCTCACTGCGCGGATTATACGGCGGAGTTGCCGCACTGCGGAGCAGCGGTCGTCGTTGGAGCGAGCGCGGCGTGTTGCCGATACACGGGAATGGCCGGAATGCCTTGACCCGGCGGACCGGCACGCTTACGCTCGGGAGGCGAGTGGAGGGACAGATGCGCAAGGTTGTATCGCTCGGGACCGCGGTCCTGGCGCTGGTCGCCGTGTCGATGACGTCGGCGCGGGTGGAGGCCCAGAGCTCGCGGCCACTGGTGGCGCTGCTCGATTTCGACTTCGGCACCGTCCAGCAGTGGTGGAGCGGGAACTGGGACATCGGCAAGGGCATATCGGATCTGCTCGTCGACGAGCTCGTCAACGACGGCACGTACCGGGTGATCGAGCGCAAGCGGCTCGACGCCGTGCTCGCCGAGCAGAACTTCTCGAACAGCGAGCGTGCCGATCCGAGCGCCGCGACGGTCGCGCAGATCGGCAAGGTGCTCGGCGTGAAGTACCTGATCGTCGGGTCGGTCACGAAGTTCGGGATGGAGCAGAAGCGTCAGCGCTTCGGCGGCGGCGGATTCGGCGGCGGCGGGTTCGGGATCGGGCGCGTCGGCCGCGATCAGGGTAAGGCGAACGTCGCCATCACCGCGCGCGTGATCGACGTCAGCACGGCGGAGATCATGGCCAGCGCCAAGGGTGAAGGGGTCTCCAAGCGCAGCGGTCTCCTGCTCGGCGCCGACATCGGCAAGTGGGGCCGGTCGGGCATGGGGGACATCGACATGAGCTCGTCGGACTACCGCGAGACCGTGCTCGGCGAGGCGACCGAAGCGGCGGTCAAGGAGGTCGCCCAGAAGCTCATTGCCGCGCGCAGCCGCCTCGAGTAGCGCCGGCTCATACCCCGATAGCCTTCAGGCGCGCGTCCCCCGACTCCGGGGGCGCGCGCCTTCTTTTTTTCCACCCTCAGGACTCCCCACCCCCTCCGCGGTCGCCCCGTCAGCCCAGCCCCAAAGCCAGCAGGCCGTAGAACGTTCGCCGTTGAGCTCGATTGAGGGAACAATCTTCGTTAGTATCCGTCTATTGCCTTTGTAAGTTCTGACTCCGCCATGCTGGACGCCATCGATCTGCAGATTCTCGACCTCCTTCAGGCCAACGCCCGCACCCCCCAGGCGGAAATCGCCCGGCTGGTCGGGCTCGCCCCCTCCGCCGTGCTGGAACGGATCCGGAAGCTGGAAAGCCGGGGCGTGATTCAGGGCTACACGGCGCGGATCGACCCCAAGGCCGTCGACGGGCGATTGCTGGCCTTCATTGCCGTCCGGACGACCGACCGGCCGGGGGAGGTGCGGGTCGGCCAGGAGGTTGCCCGGGTGCCGGAGGTGCTCGAAGTGCACCACGTCGCGGGCGACGACTGCCTGCTTTTGAAGGTCCGGGCGCGCGATCCGGAGCACCTGTCGGCGATCCTCCGTGACCGGCTGGGCCGTCTCGAGGGCGTCCGGTCGACCCGCACGACGATCGTGCTCGAGTCCATCAAGGAGACGACGCAGCTTCCCATCCCGGCGCCGGCGCCGGAGGAGGCAGCGTCATGAGCGCGCCGCCGCGTCTGGCCTATGCCGCCTGGGTTGCGGTCTGCGTGATCTGGGGCACGACCTATCTGGGCATCCGTGTGGGGCTCGAGGCGCTGCCGCCGGCGCTGCTGGGCGGCGTGCGCTGGACGCTCGCCGGCCTGCTGCTCGGTGTCGTCACGATCGCGCGCGGCGAGCGGCTGCCCGTGCGCGCGCTCTGGCCGTCGCTGGCGTTGCAGGGGCTGCTGATGATCGGCGTCGGCAACGGCTTCGTGAACTGGGCGGAGCAGTACGTCGCCAGCGGGCTCGCCGCGGTCATCCTCGCGACCTCGCCGTTCTTCATGTCCGGCGTCGAGGCGCTGCGCGCCGACGGCGAACGGTTCACCCGGCGTACGTTGACCGGCCTGCTCGTCGGCTTCAGCGGCATCCTGGTGCTGGTCTGGCCGGACCTGCGGCTGGGCGACGCCGGCGGCTTGCAGTTCCTCGCGGGCGTGATCGTGCTGCAGCTGGCCTGCCTCGGGTGGGCGCTCGGCTCGTCGTACTCCAGGCGTCACCCGCACGGCGCATCCGTGTTCGGCGCGACCGCCGTCCAGATGCTGCTCGGCGGCCTCATGATGCTGGCCGCGGGCACGCTGCTCGGCGAATGGGACGCCGTGAACTTCCAGGGGCGCGGCGCGTGGGCGATCGTCTACCTGACGCTCGTCGGCTCGATTGGCGGGTTCGTGTCGTACATCTACGCGCTCCAGCACCTGCCGATCGCGCTGGTGTCGCTGTACGCCTTCGCGAACCCCGTCATTGCGGTCATGCTCGGCGCGCTCCTGCTCGACGAGCCCTTCGGGCTCCGCACGGCCGTGGCCATCGCCATCGTCTTTGCCGGGATGGCTCTCGTGCGGAAGCCGGCGCCGGGCCGCGCGGAGAAGCAGCCCGAGCAGTCCGCGACTCGCGACGCGGCATGACTGCCGCGTCGCGGACGGACGCGTGTTGTAGAGTGGGCCTGTGTTCC
Organism: Vicinamibacterales bacterium; assembly: GCA_036381155.1. Taxonomy (GTDB): domain Bacteria; phylum Acidobacteriota; class Vicinamibacteria; order Vicinamibacterales; family JAENWD01; genus JAENWD01. The sequence continues at coordinate 44,937 of DASVDJ010000001.1, read as the reverse complement.
ACGCCCGGGCCCGCGGCGCACTCGCCGCGCTGCTGCTGATCGCGTTCACGGCGGCTCCCGCGCTCGCGCAGCAGCCGGCTGAGGCACCCGACCCCCCGCCGGTTCCCGCCGGTGAGAATGGCGCCGGCAGGCTGGCACGCTTCCTCGCGGGGGGCGCGCTCGGACTGGGACTCCACGAAGCGGGGCATGTCGCAGCGGCCGCGGCGAGCGGCACGAGCGTGGGGCTGAAGGGGGTCTCGTTCGGGCCGTTCCCGTTCTTCGCCATCACGCACGAACCGGTTCCGGCCGGGCGCGAGTATCAGATCTCGTCCGCAGGGTTCCTCGTCCAGCACATCTCGACCGAGGTGCTGCTCACGAAGCGTCCAGGGCTGCGCCTGGAACGGGCGCCGGTCGCGAAGGGCATGCTGGCGTTCAACCTGCTCGCGTCCGCGGCCTACGGCGCCGCAGCGATCGCACGCGCGGGGCCGGCCGAACGGGACACGCGCGGCATGGCCGCTGCCGCGCGGATCGACGAACGCTGGGTGGGGGTGCTGGTGCTCGCGCCCGCGGCGCTCGACACGGTCCGGTATTTCAAGCCGGAGGCGCGATGGGTGGTCTGGGCGTCGCGCGGCGCGAAGGTCGCCGTGGCGCTGCTGGCGCTGCGCGCAAGACACGCAGACGGCTGCCAGATCCTCGCTGACGGCCGCGCGCCATCTTCGAGCTGCGCAGGACCCGGCCCGACCTAGGCCGCGTCGTCGCCGCTCTGTCCCTGTCCCCGCGGACCGAGCGCGAACGTCATCGTCCCCTCGATCACGACGCGGCCGTCGACGCGGCCGTAGCCGCGCAGCACGCCCATGCGGCTGCGCAGCCGCTCGACGATCGCCTCGATCTCGACGGCGTCGCCCGGCTTCACCGGCCGGCGGTACCGCACCCGCTCGATCGCGCGGAAGAAGATCAGCTTCTCGCGGTTCTCGGGCTTCGACAGGATCAGAATCGCCCCGACCTGTGCGACCGCCTCGGTCAGGATCGTCGGCGGCAGCACGGGGCCGTCCGGCGCATGCGCCAGCATCCGCTCGTTCAGCGAGACGTTCTTGATGCCGACAATCCGGCGATCCGGCTCGAACTCCGTGATCCGGTCGACGAGGAGGAACGGGTACCGGTGCGGCAGGATGCGCTCGATGGCGCTGTAGTCGAGCGGCAGGGTCAGGCTGTCCATGGCGGCGGATGTGAGCATCAGAGCAGATCAGTAGCCGACGGTGCGGCCATCCATTCGCGGGTCCGACGCGCCGAGCCGGAGCCCCGTGTCGTCGATCATGATCGCGTGGACGTCGCCCATGTCATCGTTCACGGTGGTCGCATGTCCCATCGCGGTCAGTGCGGTGACCACGTCTTCGGGGAAGCCGAGGCGCTCGAGGCGGATGCTGTCGGGCTGCCACTGGTGATGGAAGCGCGGCGCGTCGACCGCCTCCTGCACGGTCATGCCGTGATCGATCACGTTCAGGATCACCTGGAGCACGGTGGTGATGATGCGGCTGCCGCCCGGCGACCCGAGCACCAGCCGCGTCGCCCCGTCCTTCACGACGATGGTCGGCGTCATCGAGCTGAGCATGCGCTTGCGGGGCGCAATCGCGTTGGCTTCGCCGCCGAGCAGGCCGAACATGTTCGGCGCGCCGGGCTTCGCGCTGAAGTCGTCCATCTCGTTGTTCAGCAGGAAGCCGGCCGCGGGCACGACCTGACCGTTCCCGTACGAGCCGTTGATGGTCGTCGTCGTCGAGACGGCGTTGCCGTCCGCGTCCACGACGGAATAGTGCGTGGTCTCGGAGTGTTCGTAGCCCGTCGGCTCTCCGGGGAGCACCTGCTCGCTGGGGGTCGCGCGCGTCTCGGAGATGCCGTCACGCAGGGCGGCGGCGTACGTCTTTGAAATCAGCCCGGCGACCGGCACCTCGAAGAAGTCGGGATCGCCGAGCCACTTCGATCGATCCGCGTAGACCCGCCGCGCTGCTTCCGTGACCAGGTGGATGCTCCGGGACGAGTTGTGGCCGTACTCGCGCAGCGGGTACGCCTCGAGGATGTTCAGCAGCTGGACGAGGGCGATGCCGCCGGAGCTCGGCGGCGGCGGCGCGACGATCTGGTAGCCGCGATACGTGCCCACGATCGGCTCACGCTCGCGCGGCGTGTAGGCGGCCAGGTCGTCCTTCGTGATCAGGCCACCCGATCGCTCCATCTCGGAGACGATCAGATCAGCGATCGGTCCCTTGTAGAACGCGTCGGGCCCCTGCTGCGCGATGAGCTCGAGCGTCCGGGCCAGATCGGGCTGCGTGAGGCGGTCGCCCGGCAGCGGTGGCTCACCGTCCGGCCCATAGAAGACCCGCACTGATTCCGGGAAGCGGGAGAGCAACGGCCGGGCGGCGGCGAGGGAGTCCGCGAGCGCCCAGCTCACCTCGAAGCCGTCGCGTGCGAGCGCGATTGCCGGCGCCATTACCCGGGCGAGCGGCAGCCGGCCGTATCGCCGCTGCGCGTAAGCCAGGCCGGCCACGGAGCCCGGGACACCCGCGGCCAGCGCGCCGACGCGGCTGCGCTCCGGAACCGGTTCCCCGTTTTCGTCCAGGTACATGTCGTGCGTCGCGCGACCGGGCGCCGCTTCGCGATAGTCGATGACCGTCTGCCGTCCGTCGGCGAGGCGGATGACCATGAAGCCGCCGCCTCCGAGATTGCCTGCGGCCGGGTGGGTGACGGCGAGGGCGAAGCCCACCGCGACGGCCGCGTCGACCGCATTGCCGCCGGCCCGGAGGATCTCGAGGCCGGCCTGGCTGGCGTGCACGTCGGTCGATCCCACCATGGCGTGCCGCGCGCGGACCGGATTGCGCGACGCGCCCTGGACGGCGGTGGTGATCAGTGCTGCGGCGACGAGCGCGCCCAGCAGCGCGCGGTGGCGGAGGACAGGCATTCGAGGTCGGGACGGACCCGCGTCGCCGCGAGACGCGCCAGAGTTTTACCAGTATAATCGGGTCTCGACCAGCCTCGCCCGGGCGTTCCGCCCGGCGTGGGGACGCGCGGGTAGCCGTGGCGCCCACAGAGACGCGCAGCTGCTGCGGGGCGGCTGCGCTCCCGGAATCCCTCTCAGATGTCCGACCATTCCCCCCGCCCTGCTCCGGTGATGCAGTCCGATGCCTCGGACCCGCTGCAGCTGCTGGGCACGCTGTTCGAACTTGGCCGCGAGGTCACGTCGGTCCTCGACCTCGACGAGCTGCTCGAGAAGATCCCCGAGCTGCTCTCGCGCCTGACGACGTTCTCGGCCTTCGCGGTCTGGCTGCTGGACGAGAAGAAGCAGGAGCTGAGCATCGCCTACGCGGTCGGCTACCCGGAGGACGTCAAGCGCACGCTGCGCCTCGTGCCCGGGCAGGGGATCGTCGGCACCGCCGTCGCGGAAGGGCGCTCGCTTGTCGTCGACGACGTGCGCGAGGACCCGCGCTACATCGGCTCGATCCCGAACGTCCGGTCGCAGATTGCGGTGCCGCTGCGCCGGAAGAAGCGGGTCATCGGCGCGCTGAACCTGTACGGGGAGTCCGTCGGCCAGTTCACGACCGCCGACGAAGCGGTGCTCCGGCAGTTCGGCGCGCACGTGGCCGTCGCCATCGAGAACGCGCGGCTGTTCGAGCGCGAGAAGGAGTATGCGGCGACGTTCGAGACACTGGCCGAGATCGGCCGCGAGATCGCGGCGATTCTCGACCTCGACGAGCTGCTCGAGCGCGTCGCGACGCTCGTCGGGAAGATCGTCTCGTACCGGACGTTCGGCATCTTCCTGCTCGACGAGCGCCGGGGCATCCTGGAGCTGAAGCTCGCGATCCGGTTCGGCAACCGGGCCGGCATCCCGCACCTGAAGCTGGGCGAAGGGCTCGTCGGTCACGCCGCGCTGTCGAAGACCGTCATCAACGTGCCCGACGTCTCGAAGGACCCGCGCTATCTGCCCTGGGTCGAGGACTGCCGGTCTGAGCTCGCGGTCCCGCTGCTCGTCAAGGACCGGTGCGTGGGCGTCATCGACCTGGAGAGCCCGGAGTACGACGCCTTCCGCAAGCAGGACGTCGAGGTGCTCTCGGCGCTCGGCAGCCAGATCGGCACCGCCATCGAGAACGCGCGCCTGTACGAGGCGCTGCGCGCGAACGAGGAGCGCATCGAGCGCGAGCTGAGCTTCGCGCAGCGCGTGCAGGCGGCGCTGCTGCCGGCCGGGCCGCCGGCGCGGCTGCGCGGCGTCGACGTCGCGGCGCACTTCACGCCCGCCCGCGAGCTCGGAGGTGACCTCCACGACTTCATGGCGCCCGAGGCGAACAGCCTCGCGGTGGCCGTCGGCGACGTGTCGGGCAAGGGGGTGCCGGCGGCGCTGCTGAGCGTGTTCGCCGCCGAGCTCGTGCGCTCGCGCACGTTCCGCCGCCGGTACATGCCGGAGCGCTTCAGTCCCGCCGGCGTGCTCGTCTCGATGAACACGATCCTGAACGAGCGGCACATCGACGGGTACTACTGCACGCTCTGCTACGCGTACTTCGATCTCAAGCGGCGGCTGCTCACGCTCGCCAACTCGGGGATGCCGTACCCGCTCAGGAGCACGCCCGGGGGCTGCGAGCCGATCGAGCTGCCCGGATTCCCGCTCGGCGCATTTCCCGGCGTCAACTACGACCAGCTCGTGCTCGAGCTGACGCCGGGCGACATCTTCGTGTTCTGCACCGACGGCGTCTACGAGACGTTCAACGCGAACGAAGAGGAGTTCGGCGTGGAGCGGGTCGCCGAGATCGTCCAGACCCGGCGCGACGCGCCCGCGCGGGTGATCGTCCAGTCGATCATCGACGCCGTGGAAGGGTTCAGGGGCGAGCGGCCGCAGGCGGACGACCTGACCGCGGTCGTGGTGAAGATCGAGGAACGCACGGCATGAGGGTGCCCAGCCGGGTCACGCTGCTGTCAGGGGTTGTCGCATTGCTCGTCGCGTCCGCGGCGGCGCAGGAGCGCCCGCCGGACGCGCTTGCCGAGACGCTGCGGGCCCGGACGGCGCAGCGCCTCCAGGCGATCGCGTCCGAAGCGGACGGCGTGGTCGGGTACCGGATCGTCGACCTGACGACCGGGGACCACTTCTCGCGCCTGGAGACCACGGCCTTCCCCGCGGCGAGCACGATCAAGCTTGCCATCCTCTACGAGCTGCTCCGGCAAGCCGATGCCGGCGCGATCGATCTCGACAGGACCGCGCCGCTCGATCGGAGGCGCGCCGTGCCGGGCGGGCTGCTCTACGAGCTGGGCACGCCGTCGCTCTCGCCGCGCGATCTGGCCGTCGCGATGATCGTGCAGAGCGACAACACCGCCACGAACGTGCTCATCGATCGGGTGGGCATGGACGCGGTGAACCGCCGCATGCGGGAGCTGGGGCTCACGGACACGCACCTGCGGCGTTACATGATCGACCTCGAGGCGGCCCGGCGCGGGGACGAGAACGTCACGACCCCGGCGGATCTGGTCAGGCTGCTGGTCGCGTTCCACGAGCGGACCGGGTTGAGCGAAGAAGCGGGCCGCACCGCGGACAGGATCCTGCGCATCTACAAGCGCACGCCGATTCGCGCTGGAGTTCCGGCTTCGGTGCCGGTGGCGAGCAAGAGCGGAGAGCTCGAAGGGGTGCGGGCCGACGCCGGGATCGTCTACGTCGAGCGGCGGCCCTACGCCTTCGCGGCGATGAGCACCTACATGGGTGAAGGCGGCGCGGGCTCCCAGGTGCTGGAGGCGCTCGCGCGCGAGAGCTACGGCTACTTCAGCCGGCTGGCGACCGTGAGCCGGTACGGCCGCCAGATCCGCTGATCACGCCTGGCTCCGCCACGCGGAGCCCGAACGCCGCGCCACGAGGGCGCGGCACCCGTCAGCGCTTCACTTTCAGCTTGTCCTCGCGGACGTGGAGGCCGAGCGATCGCCCGCCGAAGGTTCCGAACTCCTCGACGCGTCCTCGCACCTGCACGCGTGCCCCCTTCGGCGGCACACGCGGAGACTCCGACACGATGGTGAGCTCGCCGGTGCCGTCCTCGATCCGGTAGACCTTCAGCGGCAACAGCGGGACGCCCCAGGAGCTGGAGACGACGCCGTCGACCTCGACGGTGCGGTCGTAGTAACGCCCCGGATTGTGGTGGATGTCCCGGATGCTCGGCGAGCGTACCGCGCATCCGCCAACCACGCCCGCGGCAGCGATGACGACAACCAGGGCGACGAGACGCATGCGGGTCATGACTGCCTCCGGTCCGCGCCGGCGGATTGCCGGCGTCGGACGAGACGCGCCGGACATCCGAAGCGGACGCCCGGCGCGGTATGACGCAAGGGCCGCGCGCGAATCGTGAACGCCTGCGATGAAAGCCGGGATGCGGCGGTGCCAGCGCCTGCCTGAGTTACGCATCCCGGTGATCCGGCGCGACCGCCCAGCTGTAGATCAAGCTCCGTGCCGGGCGGGAATCAGCCGGCAACGGCGGAAAAACAGGGGATTACGCGGAACGCACGTCCCCGGCGCAGGACGAGGGCGACCTGTCGAGAGGACGGCGAGCCGGGGACAGCGTCCCCGTACCGGTGTCCGGCACCCGTACCGGCACGGGTGTCAGACACCCGGACGGACTCAGTACGAACCGAGGTAGCGGTCGACTTCCCAGGGCGAGACGTGGCGGATGTAGTCGAACCACTCCTCCCGCTTCGCCTCGACGAAGTTGCTGAAGATGTGCTCGCCGAGCGTTTCGCGCATCAGGTCGTCCTTCTCGAGCTCGTCGAGCGCTTCCTTCAGATTCCCGGGCAGCTCGTCGATCCGGAGATGCCGCCGCTCGCGGTGGCTCATCTTGTAGATGTTCTTGTTCACCGGCGGGCCTGGATCGATCTGCCGCTCGATGCCGTCCAGCCCTGACCGCAGCATGACCGCGAGCGCGAGGTACGGGTTGCACGACGGATCCGGCATGCGCAGCTCCACGCGCGTCGCGTCGCCGCGGGCCGCGGGCACGCGGACGAGCGGACTGAGGTTCCGCTCGGACCACGCGACGCTCGTCGGCGCCTCGTACCCCGGCACGAGCCGCTTGTACGAATTGACCAGCGGGTTGGTGATGGCGCAGAAGCCCTTCGCGTGCCGCAGCAGCCCGCCGATGTAGTACAGGCAGGTCGGGCTCAGCTGCCACGGACCCTCCGGGTCGAAGAAGCTGTTGCGCCCGTTCGACCGCAGCGCCTGGTGCATGTGCAGCCCCGAGCCGTTGATGCCGAAGACCGGCTTGGGCATGAACGTCGCGTGCAGGTCGTGCCGCACGGCGACGTTCTTCACGACGAACCGGAACGTGCTGATGTTGTCCGCCGTCCGCAGCACATCGTCCCACCGGAAGTCGATTTCGTGCTGGCCGGCGGCGACCTCGTGGTGCGCCGCCTCGACGTGGAAGCCCATCGCCTCGAGCGCGAGCACAATCTCGCGGCGCACGTCCTCGCCGCGGTCGACTGGCGTCAGGTCGAAGTAGCTGCCGGTGTCGTGCGTGACGGTCGTCGGCACGCCGTTGCGGCGCTGGAACAGGAAGAACTCGGCCTCCGGCCCCGCGTCCATCGTGAAGCCGCGCTCCGCCGCCAGCGCGATGACGCGCTTCAGAATCGACCGGGGACAGCCCTCGAACGGCTGGCCGTCCGGCCGCGAGATGTCGCAGATGATCCGCGCGACCTTCTCCCCTCCGGGGTTCGGCCAGGGGAAGACGGCGAACGTCTCGGGGTCCGGGCGGAGGTACATGTCGGATTCCTCCAGCCGGACGAAGCCCTCGATGGACGACCCGTCGAACACGATCTCGCCGTCGAGCGCTTCCTCGAACTGCCGGTCGGGAATCTCGACGTTCTTGATCGTGCCGAGGATGTCCGTGAACTGGAGGCGAAGGAACTTCACCTTCTCGCGCTCCGCGAGTTCGAGGATGCGGGCCTTCGTCATCGGCCCCTTGTCCGCCGTGGTCCTGGTTGCCATTCACTCTCTCCGGCTGCGGCGCACCTGACGCGGTGCCCTGGTCCCGGGACGCCAAGCCCGGATGGACGGACGAGCGCCGGGGAGGCGCTCATCTGCACGAAAGGCCCCGGAGACGGGGCCCTCGACGGTATCCGACACGCGAAGTGTACTTCAGGTTGTGCAGACCGTGCGCGGTCAGGCGCACGGACAGCCGGATTGCCGCCTCGCGCGTCTCAATCTCCGGAACGTCTGGAGGCGCTGGCCATGAGAAAGGCAGCAGGAGTGGCGGCGGTCCTCGCGCTGGTCTGCGCGGGCACGATCGCCGCGGCGATGGTGTCCGCCGCGCCGGCGGAGGATGAACAGCAGGTGATGGTTGCCGCCGAGCCGGAGCGCCGCATCGCGGTGCTCGGCGGACGCGGCGTGCAGATCGGTGTCCACGTCCGCGATCTCGAGCCGGAGCAGCAGAAGACCGGCAGCGGCGCCGTCGTGGAGCGGGTGCAGGACGGCAGTCCGGCGGCGAAGGCCGGGCTGAAGGCCGGCGACGTCATCACGGAGTTCGACGGCGAGCGGGTGCGCAGCGCACGTCACCTCGCGCGGCTGGTCGGCGAGACGCCGGAGGGGCGGGAGGTGTCCGTGACGGTGCGCCGCGACAGCGGCACGGTCACGCTGTCGGTGTCGCCGGAAGTATCGCGCATGGCCTTCCGGGCCGAGGAGCTGATCGACCCGAAGCGGTTCGAGCTGCCGCCGGGTCTGACGGACAAGCTGGAATCGCACTGGTGGCAGCTCGAACGGAGCCTGCCGGGTTTCGGCGTCGACCCGGACGCCTTCCGGTACTTCATTCGGCCCGGCGGCCGGCGGCTCGGCGTCCAGTACCAGGAGCTGACGCCGCAGCTCGCGAAGTACTTCGGCGTGAGTGACGGCGTGCTGATCAGCGCGGTCGACGAGGACTCGCCCGCGGCCCGCGCCGGTCTCCGTGCCGGTGACGTCGTGACCAGGGTGAACGGGAAGGCCATCGAGAACGGCCACGACCTGGTCGAGGCCCTGCACGAGGCGGAGGGCGATGCCGCCACGATCGAGTACATGCGTGACGGCAAGTCCGCGTCGGTGGAGGTGACGCTGGAGTCGCCGCGGCCGCGTCCCCGCCGCTCCGCGCAGCCGGTCTGACCGCAGCTATCGCGCTGCCTGCGCCTGCTCGCTGGCGACCGGTGCGACCACGGTCGCCAGCTGCGCCGCGAAGATCGTCGCCAGTGCCTGGATCTCGTCCCGCGATTCCCGGCCGGCGGCGATCTCGGCGGCCAGCACCCCGATGCAGCCTTCCGCAGTGACGATGGGGATGACGAGGGCGCCGGGCGTGCCGTTCTCTCCCGGCAGCACCGACGTGCGGCCGGTGCGCCACGCGGCGGCCGTCGCGTTGTCGGCATCGGCGGGCAGGCTCCCCAGCCGCATCACGACCTGCTGCGGGTAGCCGTGCGTCAGCAGCGGATAGAGGGCCGTGCCCTGCCGATCGATCACCCAGACGATCAGGCCGGGAGCGTCCAGCAGCGCCGCGGCCCGGGCCAGCAGCGCCGGGATGTCGCCGCCATCCAGCACACGCGCCAGCTCCGCGCAGATCCGGGCGGCTTCCGGAAGATCCACTGCCGGCGTCTGGTCGCGGACCGCTGCCGCCGCCGGTTCGACGGCAGGCTCCTGGGCCGGCTGTCCGGATTCGGTGGCGGTGGTCTCGGCCGCCGGCTGCGGCGCCTCCGCGGACACCGGAGCCGGCTGAACGGTCGAGGGTGACTCCGCCGGCTTCTCCTGCGCGGACGCCTGCGTTTCCGAGGTCACCTTCACGCGCGAGATCACCCGCGCGCTCGACTCGACCCCGTCAACCCAGTCGACAACCGGCTTCGACGCCGTGGCGCTCGCGGGAGCCGCTGCTCCCGGAGACGGAGAGGCTGTCTTCCTGAGCGGCGCGCTCTCGGTTAGCGCACGCATCGCGGTGAGGACGTCGACGTCCCGCTCCGGTACGGGGACGAGCAGCATGACGAAGAGCAGCAGCAGCGCCACCGCGCCGGCCCCGGCGTAGATCTGCCGTCCGCGGAGCGCCTCGATCTGCCCCTGCCTCGCCGCCAGCTCGGCGGCCATCGCCGCCTGCAGCTGGTCGACGCCGCGCGCGAGCACGGCGAGGCTGTCGGTGAAGATCACCTCCGACGCCATCAGCGGACGTTCCTGCCGGACGTATTCCCGCGCGCGGGCATCGAGCGCGCGGAAGTCCTTGACCGACGCCGCCACGCCTTCGAGGCTGGTCCGCGCCTCCGCGCCCGACGCCGCCGCGAGGTCGGCCATCGCCCGCTCGAGACGCCCCAGCGCATCGTCGGCCTGGCGCATCCAGTAGTCGGCGCCCTGCCCTTCGGCGACATAGGCCTGCTGGGCCGCGCGCATCGCATGGAGGTCGCCAATCGCCGCCTGCGCCCGCTGCATGTAGCCGGCCGCAGCCGCTGACGCCTCGGCGAGCGCGCGCTCGGCGCTGTAGATCACGTAGCTGCCGGCGGCCGCGGCGCCGAGCGCCGCGAGGAGCAGCAACAGGCGGAGTGGTCGGCTGGACATGCGCCCGCTCAGGAATCCATGGCCGTGCGCTCGGCGGCGAGCAGCCGCGCCGGCACCGGCTGCATCAGGTAGGCGACGCCGCCGGGCAGACTCGCCAGCAGCGTGACGCCCAGATAGAGCAGTGCCAGCGAGACCGCGGCGTCGGCCGGCACGCCCACACGCCCGAACAGCAGCACGTAGAGCGCCTCACGTACTCCCAGACCGTTGACGCTCACCGGGATCATGCCCGCCAGCGAGACGAGGGGCACGAACACGGCGAGGGCGGTTGGCGGCACGTCGAGCGCGAGTGCCCGGGCGCCCAAGAATACCACGGCGATCACGACGATCTGGTGCGCGAACGACAGCACGAGCGCCGCGGCGATCGGCTGCCACGCGTTCGTGTACGGCTCGATCGCCGCGTACAGCGACGCCGCACGCGGACGGAACCGCGCAAGCGGCGTCGCGGCGACGATGCGATCCGCGATCCGGTAGACGTGCGGGCGGAACAGGATCACGTTCGCCAGCGCGTAGCCGGCCGCGAGCATCCAGACCAGCGCCGTCAGCGGCAGGCCGAAGAGCGGGACCGGCGGCGCCGCATGCGCGGCCGCGATGGCGACGACGAGCAGCGAGCACAGGCCGACGTTGCGCTCCATGAACACGGAACCGGTGGCGCGCGCCGGCGCGCCCGTCTCGCGCGCGAGCAGGACGGCCTTCACCGCGTCCCCGCCGATGATCGTCGGCAGGAACAGGTTGAAGAACATGCCGGTGAAGTAGAAGCCGAGCAGGCGCGCATATGCCGCGCGCAGGCCGACCGGGCCGAGCAGCAGCTGCCACCGCCAGGTCGAGAGCGACTGCCCCAGCATGTAGAGGAGCACGGCCGCCGTCACGAGGTCGAGCCGCGCGCCGCCGAGGCGGGCCAGTGACGCCCCGGCGTCGGTCCAGTAGAAGACCAGCACGTACAGCGCCAGCGTGACCGCGGGCTTCAGCCAGCGCGAGGCGCTCCCCGCCGAGCGGGCCGGCCCGGTGTGTCCGCGTCCCGTCTGCAAGCGGGTGTCGTGCATCTCAAAGGACTATAGCGCGCATCGGGGAGCCGTGGGTCGGCTCGGCCGCCCTCCGTGTGCGTTGCGACCTGCTTCACCCTGGCGGGCGGGTGACGCGCGTGCCGATCGGATGGTGTCGCTACAGCGTCGGCAGGTACGGCGTGAGCCACCGCGCGATAATCGTGAACCGATCGGTGAAGATCAGCACGCCGATCACGACGAGCAGCAGGCCCGACGCGATCTCGATGGCCCGGTAGTGCCGCCGGATGCGGGCGAAGGCGGTGAAGAAGCGATCGATCGCCAGGGCGGTCATCAGGAACGGCACGCCCAGCCCAAGAGAGTACACGGCCAGCAGCGTGATCCCGCGTGAGACGGTCTGCTGCTCCGCGGCGAGCAGCAGGATGCCGGAAAGAATCGGGCCGATGCACGGCGTCCAGCCGAACGCGAACGCGAGGCCCACGAGGAACGCGCCCACCACTCCCTTCGGCTTCGCGTCGATCTGCACCCGCCGTTCGCTGTAGAGCCAGCCGATGCGCAGGACGCCCATCGTGTGCAGGCCGAAGAGAATCACGACGACGCCCGCGATCTTCATGAAGAGCGAGAGCCGCTCACGCAGGAACTCGCCGACGACGCTTGCCGCGGCGCCGAGCGAGACGAAGACGGCGGAGAACCCGAGGATGAAGAAGATCGCGGCGACGAGGACCCGCCGCCGCGTCAACGACCCCTCCGCGGAGGTCCGGCTGCTCTCCATCTCGTCGAGCGTCACGCCCGAGATGTAGGAGAGGTAGCCCGGAATCAGCGGCAGGACGCAGGGGGAGATGAACGAGAGCAGCCCGGCAGCGAACGCCGCGACGAGTCCGGGATTCTCGACGAGCGCGGGCTGCACGGGATCAGCGCTTCTCGCCTTCGGGCGCTCCCTGCACAGGGGTCAGCGGGATGATGTTGAGCTGCGGCAGCTCCGGCGTCAGACCCTCCCACTTCTGGAGGTTCACTTCCTGGAACAGGAAGTCCCACTTCCAGCGCTCCGAGGGGTTGGAGCTCTGCAGCCAGTGCTTCGCCGGCTTCGGACGCGCGAAGTCGATGGAGCCGATCGACGCGTAGACCGGATTCGCCGCCAGCAGCTCGGCGATGGCGGCGCGCACCTCGCCCGGCGACCGGAACGGCAGCTCCTGGCCGAGCGCACGGGCGACGTTGAAGAAGATCTCGCGGTCGTCCAGCGCCTCTCCCGGCGGCGCGAAGACGCGCGACGCGGCCTGGACGCGTCCCTGATCGTTCGTGTACGTGCCGTCCTTCTCGACCCAGGCGGCGCCCGGCAGCACGATGTCGGCCGCCCGCGCCAGCTCCGTCATCAGCACGCCCTGGTAGACCAGCAGCGACAGCGTGCCGCTCTGGCGCGCCGACGCGATCCACGAGACGTCGCCCAGCGACCCCTCCGGGCCCGGATCGAAGACGTACAGCGCCGCGACCTGGCCCGATTCGACGGCCTTGCGCAGCGCGCTCAGGTCCGGACCCGCAGCCGGGTCGCCGATCGGCAGCCCGAGATCCCGGGCGCCGGCCAGGTTGGGCGCGTCCACCACCGGCACGACGAACTTCGTGTTGGCCGGCTGCTCCTTCTTCGACACGGTCCAGCTCACCGCGATGGCGCTCGCGAGCCGCTGGATCAGGAACAGCTCCTCGTTCGACGCGTGGCCCGAGGTCAGGAACGTGAAGCCCTGTGGCGCCACGGCGGCGGTGCGTTCCGCCAGCGCCTTCAACGCCCCCTCCCACGTCGTCGCCTGCTGGTGCCCGGCCCCCTCGCGGACGAGCGGGCTCTGCAGCCGCCCGTCGCCTTCGATCCAGTGGTAGCCGAAGCGGCCGATGTCGCACATCCAGTAGCTGTTGACCGCGGGCTCGTAGCGCGGCGTGATGCGCACGAGCCGCGCCCCCTTGGCCCACTCCGGCTTGGCCTTCACCCAGACGGTGGTGTTGCAGCCCTTCGAGCAGAGCGTGCAGATGGTGTCCACCGCGTCGGGGTTGTCCCACGGGCGCGACTTGAAGCGGTAGTCCTTCGTCGTGATCGCGCCGACGGGGCAGACGTCCATCAGGTTGCCCGAGAGCAGCGAGTGCACGCCGCGCTCGTCGAAGGTCGCAATCTGGCTGTCGTTGCCACGCGCGACGATGCTGATCTGCGCGTCGCCGTCGATCTCCCGCATGAACCGCACGCAGCGCGTGCAGAGGATGCAGCGGTTGCGGTTCAGCATCAGCGTCGGGCCGAAGTCGATGTCGGCCTTCACGCCTTCGCCGTCGAACGTCCGGCGCGGGAACTCCATCCGCGAGTCGCCGGGTCCGAAGGAGTACGAGAAGTCCTGCAGCGGACACTCGCCGCCTTTGTCGCAGACCGGGCAGTCGAGCGGGTGGTTGATGAGCAGGAACTCGAAGACGCCGGCCCGCGCCTGCACGACCTCGGGCGCCTGGGTGCTGACGACCATCCCGTCGGTGCACACGGTCGAGCACGCGGTCTGCAGCTTCGCCATCTTCTCGATCTTGACGATGCAGACACGGCAGGAACCGTCGATGCCGAGGCCGGGGTGATAGCAGTAATACGGGATGGAAATGCCGTGCTCGATGGCTGCCTGGAGAACGGTCCTGCCCTTCTCGACCGTGATCTCCCGTCCATCTATCGTCAGCGTGACCGCGTCCATATACGCCCGATCATACCGGATCAGGCCGGGTTCAGGGCCGGTATGACCTCCCACATCTTGGGGTACTGAGGCAGGGAGGCCCCAACGGGCTTCCGCTGACCTTGACAGCCCGGAACCGCAGACCTACAGTGGCCGAAAACCGCCCGATTTCCGCCGGTTGACCTCAGGAATCCCGGTCGGCGTGTCGGTGTCCCGCGTGATTCCCAGCGCGCGGGCCGGCCGCGCGCCGGCTGCCTGACGGCGCCGGTGCTCGCCAGGGAGGACGCCATGGAGGTCACGTCCGTCCGCGCCCGTCTTGGCTCCGTGCTCGAGTGGGTCGTCGCCGCGGCCTTCCTTGCAGCCAGCATTCTCGTGGCGACCCTCATCGTGCGCGAACTCCGCACGGCCCCGCGGGCGGCCGCCGTGCCGGAGGCTCCCGTCAGTGCGCTCCCGGCCGGTGTTCCGACGAAAGCCATCTCCGTTCCGGTGCTGCTGCTGCTCGACGGCAAGGAAGTGCGCGTGGGTGACGGCGTCGACCAGGTGGCGCGCACGCTCGGGCGATCCGCCGAGGTCGGCAGGCAGCTGGCAGACCGCGGTGCGCTCGGGGAACGCCTGACGCGCTTCTATGAGTACAACGGCACGCGCTTCGTGCTCGTCTTCGAGCCCTTCGAACGCAACGGCGAGCTCCGCGTCGCCGGCATCTACCTGCAGTAGGCCGGTCGCCGCGTCAGTCCTCGGCGACCGGTGTCAACCGATCCTGGTTGACATGGATCTGCCGCAACGGTCCCGACAGCGGCAGGTCGATGGTGGTGGTCCGTTCGGAGACGATCACGGTGTGCGCGTCGGTGCGACCGTCCCGGTACTCGCAGGTCACGGTGACCGGGAACTCGGTCTCGTTGCCCCCCTCCTGCTGCAGCTCGACGCGAACCGACCGGCCGTCCGGCGCCACGCTCCAGCGCCGGGACAGGACCGGCAGATCCTGTCCGTAGATCCAGCGATCGAAGAAGGCCGCCAGTGACCGGCCGGAGCGCGCTTCGAGGATGCGCCGCAGGTCCTCGGTGCCGGCCTTGCGGAACCGGAACTCGCGATAGTAGGTGCGCAGCCCGTCGAAGAACGCCTCGTCGCCGAGCATGCGGCGGAGCATGTGCAGCACCGAGGCGCCCTTGTTGTAGACGAGCGCGCGGAAGATGCGGCTGTCGCCCTTCACGTGGCCGAGCCGGTAGCCCAGATAGACGGGGCCCTGATCCGATTCCTCCTCCGCCCAGCGCGCGAGCTGCCGGAGCACGGTCTCGAACGCCGGCTGCCCGCGGCGGTGGCCGGCGTACATCGCGGCGAAGTACTGCGCGAACGCCTCGCTGAGCCACTGCTCGTGGTAGTTCTTCCACCCGACCGCCTGCCCCCACCACTGGTGCGCCAGCTCGTGCGCGACGAAGAACTCCGGGAACCGTTCGAAGCTGGCCGGGTCGTCGCGCCACACGAACGGCGACATCGGAAGCGGCTGGTTGATCACCGCCATGTAGCCCGGCGCGTGTCCGCCCGGCACGTGGCTCTCGACGACGGCAAGCGACAACCCTTCGTACGGCGCGTCGTGCATGACGCTGCGGTAGAACCGCATGATGTCGGCCGCCATGTCGAGCACCTCACGCGCGCGGCTGCGCTGACGCGGCGAGCTGGTCACGCGGAGCTGCAGCGGAGCCCCGGAGTCGGATTCGCCGGCGCCGAGGGCGCGCGACTCCATGTCCTCGAACCGCGAGATCACGCAGCTCAGATACCGGACCGGCCGTGTGGCCGCGAACACGAAGATCCGGCGGGGTCCGAGCTTCGGGTCGCGCACGTCGACCGGCGACCCTTCGGCCGGCTGACCGGAGCACACGCTGCCGTAGCCGGCCGGGAGCGTCAGGCGGATCGTCGCCGTCGCGTAGTCGGTGAGCGGCGCCTGCGCATGCCAGTAGCTCCGGTTGGTGTAGAGGAGCGACGGGATCGGATCCGGCATGGTCATCTCGCGGACGATCTGGCCGACGCCGATGTTCTCGCGGTCCGGTTCCTGCGGTTCGAGCCGCCCGACGTAGCTCACCGTCAGCTCGAGCTCCTCGCCGCGCGAGGCCGGCTCGGGCAGGTTGATGACCAGGCTGTTCTGACCCCGGACGCGCAGCGCCAGCAGCCGGCCGTGCCGCTCGCTCGTGACCGACCGCACCTGCAGCGGCTCGGCGAGACGGAGGGTCAGCGTGGACAGCGCGAACGCCCGCACCTTCAGCCGCAGGCGGGTGGTCCCTTCGTGCCACAGCCGATCGGGCGTGAAGGTGGTGTCGACGTGGTAGTCGAGCACGTCGTACTCGGCCTCCTCGTCTTCGTTGTAGAACGGCCCGCGCGCGGCGAGCCTCGCCCGCGACGCGTACACCGAGAGATTGCGCCGCCGTCTGCGGTCGAACAGCGTGATGTCCTCCGGATCGGCGGCGGACCGCGCGTACGTCAGCGTGTCGTAGCGCCGCGTCCGGATCTCGGCGAGGAAGTCGCCGGGCGTCGGCAGGAGGGACCATCGCGCACGGCTCAGATCGCCGAGATCGACCCCGAAGGACTTGCCGACTTCCTCCTCGAACACCGAACGGGCGCGCTCCAGCGCCCGCGGGTCGATCGGCACCGGCGTGAGCTGCGATTCCGGAAGGCGGTTGGCGGCGTCCACCGGGTGAAACCGCACGAACACCGCGTCGAACCGCTGGCGCAGTTCGGGTCGCCTGGTGAGCAGGGCGATCTGTCGCCGTTCGGTCGGCGGATCGGGCGTGAAGCGCATCTCGCCGCGGCCGAGCAGCACCGCTGCCGTCGTGCCGCCCGGAGTGGCCGCGACGAAGACCTGGCCGTCCGGCAGGCGCAGCTCGAGATCCTCGGCCGAGACGACGAGGTCGTGCGCGCGGTACTGGCGTGTGGTGTCGAGCTCGAGGCGGAAGAGCCCTTCGACGCTCCCGGCCGGCGCGATGTCGCTGATGCGCCAGCCGGCCTCGGTCGGCACGACGTCCACTCTCCACGTCGCCAGCCGTCCCTCCTGTCCCGATTCGATCAGCGCGTCGACGACGAGCCGGTGACCGGGAACGCCGGGGCGCGTCGCGCGATCGCGTTCGTGCAGCGTGGCGCCGGAGACGCCGGCGACCAGCCAGCGCGAGGCGAACTCGGCGATGTGATCGGCGTGGTGGCCCGGCGCGGTCAGGTTGGCGAGCTCCGGGGCGGCTCCGCGCGCGAGCACGTCTTCGAGCTGCAGCAGCAGCTGCCGCACGCCGTCGGACTCCTGCGGCGCCGCGGCGGCAGGAAGGATGAGCACGAGGGCCGCCAGCACCAGCGGCAGCCGCCGCATCTCAGCGCTCCGCTCCGGGCAGGGGAATGGGTCGCCGGACCGCCAGCACCGTCAGGTCGTCCGCGATCCGGGTGCCGGCCGCGTGTGAACGGACGGCGTCGATGATCGCCGTGCCGACCGACTGCATGTCCTTCCACCAGTGCCTGTCGATCACCGCCTGCAGGCCCGGCTCGTCGAACGGCACGCCGGCCGCGTTCTCGGCCTCGGTGATACCGTCGCTGTAGAGCACCAGCACGTCGCCGGCGTTCAGGATCACCCGTCCCGCCGCGTACGTCGCGGCGTCGAACAGGCCGAGCGCCACGCCCCCTTCGGTGAGCCGTTCGTATCGTCCGTCCACGCGCCGCAGCATCGGCGGGTTCTGGCCGGCGTTGACGTAGTCCAGCGAGCCGGTGGCGGGATCGTAGAGCCCGACGAACAGGGTGATGAAGCGCGATCCCGGCGCGTGGCGCGCAATCTGGCCATTCAGACGCGTGGCGAGCTCCGCCGGCTCCAGCCCCTCGTCGACGAGCACGCGCAGCATCGCGACGGCCAGCGCCATCAGCAGGGCGGCCGGGCTCCCTTTCCCCGCGACGTCGCCGAGCGCCAGCGCGATGCGCCCGTCGGATCGGCGGACGAGATCGTACAGGTCGCCCCCGACGGTGTTGGCGGGCTGCGTCATGCCGAAGCCTTCGACGCCGACCTCGGTATACACCTCCCGGGGCAGCATCGCCTGCTGGATCTCGCGCGCGACCTCGAGATCGCGCTTCAGCGTGAGCCGGTCGGCGACCTCGAGGAGGATCAGGAAATTCAGCACGAGGAACCCGCCGGCCAGCCACATCGTCCCCGGCGGCCAGTCGGGCGCCGGCACCGGCAGCGACAGGACGAACGGGATGACCGGGACGTCGATGAGCCTGATGCCGTTGAAGAGGCCGAGCAGTCCGATGAACGCCATCACCAGGCCGATGCCGTAGATGGCACGGCGCGCCGGCGACAGCCGCATGGTGAACGCCAGGAACGCGCGCCGCACATATTCGGCCACGCGGAGATGCCACGGCAGCGCGCCGAGCTCCTCGGCCCTGATGGCCCGGGCGAAGACCTGCCAGGCCTCCGGTGTCTCCCGCGTGAAGACGCGCTGCAGATCGTCGGCGTGCAGATCACGGGTGTAGAGGTCGAAGAACTCCAGCACCCGCTGGTGGACCGGACCTGCGGCGCCGCGGTCTGGCTCTCGCGCCATGTCCCGTTCCTCAGATGATGCCCAGCTGGCGCCCGGCCTGCTCGAACGCGTCGAGCGCGAACTGCAGCTCCTCCTTCGTGTGCGTCGCCGTGACGATCGTCCGTACGCGCGCCTTGTCGCGCGGCACGGTCGGGAACGCGATGCCCTGGGCGAAGACGCCGAGCTCGAACAGCCGGTCCGAGAGCGCCATCGCGCGCGCGCCCTCGCCGACGATCACCGGCGTGATGGGGCTCTCGCTGGCGCCGGTATCGAAGCCGAGGCGCGTCAGGCCTTCCTTGAAGAAGCGGGTGTTCTCCCACAGCCGGTCGATGAGCTGGGGCTCCTCGAGCAGCACGTCGATGGCGGCAAGGCACGCCGCGGTCACCGCCGGCGGATGCGAGGTCGAGAAGAGGAACGGCCGCGCCCGGTGGTGCAGGAACTCGATCAGGTCGCGGCTGCCGGCAACGTAGCCGCCCAGCGCTCCGATGGCCTTCGACAGCGTGCCGACCTGCACGTCCACGCGCCCGTGCACGCCGAAGTGGTCGATCGTGCCGCGTCCGTTGCGTCCGAACACGCCGCTGGCGTGCGCGTCGTCCACCATCATGATCGCGCCGAACTCCTCGGCGACGTCGCACAGCGCCGGCAGCGGACCGAGATCGCCGTCCATGCTGAAGACGCCGTCGGTGATGAGCAGCTTGCGCTGTGAGGCGGGCAGCTCACGCAGGATGCGCCGCGCCGCGTCGACGTCCCTGTGCGGGAACACCTTGATCGTCGCGCGGCTCAGCCGGCACCCGTCGATGATGCTCGCATGGTTGAGCTCGTCCGAGACGACGACGTCGTCGCGCGTGAGGATGGCGGCGACCGTGCCGGCGTTGGCGGTGAAGCCGCTCTGGAAGACGACCACCGCTTCCGTGCCCTTGAACTCCGCCAGCCGGCGTTCGAGCTCCATGTGCATCGCCATCGTGCCGGCGATCGTGCGGACCGAGCCGGTGCCCACGCCGAATCTGTCGAGCGCTTCGCGGGCGCGTTCGCGGAGCTTCGGGTGGGTCGTGAGGCCGAGGTAGTTGTTGGACGAGAGATTGACGACGCTGCGGCCGTCGACGGTCGCGCGCGCGGCCTGCTCCCCCTCGAGCACGCGAAGCGGGCGGAAGAGCCCCTGGGACCGGAGCGTGTCGAGCTCGTCCCGGAGGTACTGCAGCGGATTGGTGCGGTGGGCTGGCGTGGTCATAGGGACACTCTACCTTGAGCCAACCCGGACGTGCGGCGCGCCCGATCAGGGCCGGGGCAGCTCGTACAGCTCCGAGCCGTCGAAGGAACCGACGTGCCGCGCCCCCCGGGAGTTCAGCCAGCGGATCACCGCGTGGGCCTGCCCGCGACGGAAGGCGCGGCGATGCACCACGACGTGGGTCGCACCGGACCTGCGGAGCGCCTCCCACGAGTGGTCGGGCAGATCCGTCGGATTCTGCAGGAACCACAGGCTGTCCCGGTAGGCGGCGGGGAACCCGCCGCTGTAGCCGTTGAGCAGCCGATGCCAGTGAACCGTCGAGTAGTAGACGTACTGGATCTCCCACGCCAGCACCCCGAACGGCAGCTCGGCGACGACCGTGCCTTCCGGGAGGCTTCGGAGTGCCTGGTAGATCGGCGGCGCAGACGAGGCCGGTTGGACCCGGTCCGGGGGACGCCCGAAGCCGCGGATGGGCATCCGCTGGTTCAGCACGATCGGCGCCGCGGTCGCTTCCACGAGGAAGAGCGCGCCGATGACGGTCATCACCAGCGCGCCGCGCCGGAGGCGATCCAGTCGGGCAAGCCCGTATCCGGCGAGGATCACGAGGAAGACGTAGGCGATCATCGCGAAGCGGGCCGGTACCCGGAGGCCGTCGAAGCCGGGAACGAACGTGTAGAGCCAGATGTAAGGGCCGTTGACGCCGAGCTCCCGCCCCCCCGCTTCCGGTGTGGGGCCGAGCGACAGCACGACGGCGGCGAAGAAGAACAGCGTGGCCGGCAGCCGCAGGTTCGTCGACGGCGCGAGCGCGGCACGCAGCCGTCGTGACACGACGAGCAGGCCGATCGCCGCCAGCATGATGACCGTGACCGGCCGGTCGGCGTCGCGCATCCGGAGGACCACCGGCTCGACGCCGATCGTGAGCGGCCCCGTGAACAGCTGCACGCAGACGAGCGCCATCGCGAGCAGGGCCACGACGGCGAGCAGCCGCTCCAGCCGGGGGGCGCGATCCGCGATGTCGCGTGTGGCGCGCAAGCGGTGCCGGACGAGCGCGGCGACAGCCAGGGCGCCTGCCAAGAGCGGCAGCAGGCCGGGGAAGAGATCGTTCTCGGGCTTCCGGAAGCTGTTGAGCAGACCGCCCCAGAGCCGGTTCGCCGGCGGGGCGGTGAACCACCCGAACACGTCGGCGGAGAAGACGCGGAGCTCCCGGAGCGGTCGGGGCGCGAAGTCGAGCAGCCGCACCTGATGGTAGGGGGCGAGGAACGGCCACAACACCGCCGCGTCGAGGAGGACGGCCGCGGCGAGCGTCACCAGGAGCGTGCGATCGCGCCATCGGCCGCGCGCCGTGATCTCCCAGGCGGCGTACGCCCCGACGAACGGCGTGAAGTACAGCAGGAAGTACCCGCAGGAGAGCTGCTGGAGGACGAGCGCGAGCCAGGCGCCGGCGAGCGGGAGCAGGCGGCCGGTGGTGAAGTAGCGGCGCAGCCCGAACACCACGAACGGCATCCACTGCGCGGACAGCACCTGGAGGTGCGGCGCCTGCGCGATCCGGTACGGCACGAACGCGAAGAAGAGACCCGCGACCAGCGCGGCGCGCGGACGCGCGGTGAGCTCGCGGACGAGCAGGTACATCCCGACGCCCGACAGCACGTACGTCGAGAGAAAGACGAGGTTGTACGCGAGCAGCGCGTTGCCGGTGCCTGCGTAGATCGGAAGCGCGGCGAGCGCCTGTGGGAACAGGTGCTCGGAGTAGGCCAGCGCCAGCGGCGCGGGATGGAAGATGTTCGCGTGCCACCAGTGCGCGAACGCGCCGACATCGCCGGCGAGCATCGCGCGGATGTGATCGGCGCCCCACGCGATGATCCAGGTGTTCAGGAGCGGGTCGCCGAGCCCGCCCGGCATCGATCCCGCGAGATCGCGCGCGAGCGGCCATGTCATCACGAGCGCCGCGACGGCATAGAGGCCGAGCGCGTGCGTGACCTTCCGGCTGTCGAACACGTCGTGCGAACGCGGCCGCTGCCGTCAGGCAGCCGGCGGCTGCGAAAGGAACTCGCCGGTGAACCCGGCCACCTGCGTGTAGATGGCGTCCAGATCGTCAGGGGACGCGAGGAACACCACGCGGAAGTACCCGGCATCCGGCTGCATCCCGAAGCCGGAGCCATGGACGCACAGGACGCCCGTCGCGCGTAGCAGACCGAGCACGTACTCCTCGTCCGTGCGTCCCTGCGGGAGGTCGACTTTCGGCATCGCGTAGAACGCGGCGGTGGGCGCGACGCAGGACACGCCGGGGATGGCGTTCAGGCGCCGCATCGTCACCTCGGCCCGCGCGCGGAGCGCGGTGCGGAAAGCGGTTTGATGCGAGCGGTCGCCGAGGAGGGCCGGCGCAATCGCGTGCTGGGCCGGACCGTTGCTGCACAGGCGTCCGTCGGCGAGCTTCTTCATCGCGGCAAGCAGATCGTCGAGCCGCGGGCTGCGGCCCACGGCCAGCCATCCGGCGCGCCAGCCGGGCGCGACATACGCCTTCGACAGACTCGAGAACGCGACCACCGGCGCGTCCGGGTCGAGGCTGCCGAGCGGGGGCACGGGGCCGTCGTAGGCCAGATCGCCGTACACCTCGTCAGCGATCACGACGAGGCCATGCCGCTCGGCGATGCCCAGCAGTTCGCGGCGCACGTCCTCCGGGTAGACGGCGCCCGTCGGGTTGTTCGGGTCGATCAGCACGAGCGCGCGCGTCCGCGGCGTGATCAGGCTCACCAGGTGGTCCGTGTCCGGGAACCAGCCGCGCGCCGGATCGGTCCGGTAGTACGCCGCCTCGGCGCCGATCTTGGCGAGCACGGCCGTGTAGAGCGGATACGTCGGCATCGGCACCAGGACGCGGTCGCCGGGGTTGGCGAGCGCCGTCAGCGCGATCTCGATCCCCTCGGACGTGCCGGCGGTAATCAGAACCCGGTCGGCCGAGACGTCGAACCCGCGGTCCCGCCACTCCGTGGCCACCGCGTCCCGGGCCTCGGCGATGCCGGGGGAAGGCACGTAGCCGTTGGCGCCGTCCCGCATCGCGCGCGCGACGACCTCGACCAGGTGGGGAGGGGTCGCGAAGCCGAAGGGCACCGGGTCGCCGATGTTCAGGTAGCGGACCGTCCGGCCCGTGGCCTCCACGGCGCGCGCCTCCGCGACGATATTCCGGATGGCGTAGCTGAACCCGTGGATCCGTTCGGCGACCGCGAAGCTCATGGTGCTCGGCATACTGGGATTATCGCGCGGGAACGCCCTCGCCCGGTGATCGCCGCGGATCGAGCATTTCTTACACACCGCCGACCGGCCGACGTAGAACTTACGCGGACGCCGCGGACCTCATGCGTGGAAACCGTTGAAATGAAGAGCAAAACAGTGAAGAACCTCGGCTTCCGGGCTGGCAAGCGCCTTGATCGGGTAGGACGTGGCATGCGGCGTGTCGGGCGGGCAGTACTGGCGCTCGTGGCACTCGCGCTCGCGACGGGCGGTGCGAGGGCCGGGGCACAGCAGGTGCCGGAGGGGCCGACCTTCAAGGGCGGCGTCGACCTGGTCACCATCCGCGCCGTCGTCCGCGACGGGAAGGGGCGTCCGGTGACCACGCTCACGAAGGACGATTTCGAGCTGCGCGACAACGGCGCCCCCTGGCCGATTCAGGCCGTGGAGCAGGACAGCGGGCCGGTCGGTCTTGCGCTGCTGTTCGACATCAGCGGCAGCATGGACGTGAACGACCGGTTCAACCGGGCCCGCGAGCAGGGCTACTTCCTCCTGAGCGGCCTGCGCAACGGCGAGGACGAAGCCGCCATCTACGCGTTCGACTCGCGGCTGCACGTGGTCCAGCCGTTCACGACGGACCTCGATCGCCTCCGCGGATCGGTCACCGAGTTCAGCCGGTGGGGCATGACGTCGATCCACGACGCGATTGCGACCGTGTCGAAGTCGATGGACACCCGCACCACGCGCCGGCGGGCGCTGGTGGTGCTCACCGACGGCATCGATACCGGCAGCTCGCTGACGCCCGCAGAGGTCTCCGGCATCGCGTCGAGCATCGACCTGCCGGTCTACATCGTCGCGGTCGTTCCCGCGATTGACGATCCCCGGCGCAAGGCGGGGGACAACCCGCTCAACGGCGAGCTGGCGGATCTGGCGCGGTGGACGGGCGGACAGCTTCACATCGTGACCTCGCGCAGCGAGGCCAGCGTCGCGGCGCAGCAGATCCTCGGCGAACTGCGCCGGCAGTACCTGATCGCGTTCGAGCCGGGAGCGGCGCCCGGCTGGCACTCCGTCGAGGTGCGTGTGCGTCGCAAGGGACACACGGTGCAGGCCCGCAGCGGGTACTTCGCTGGGCCGGGCCGACCGGTGAGCTGAGGTCGGGTGGTGGTTCGGTTTGAGGAGGCATCTCATGCGTAAGCTGTTGCTCGTCGTTCCGATCGTGATGCTGGGTGCAGGCTCGACAGCCTGTGCCACGAAGAAGTTCGTCCGCGGCGAGGTCGGCCAGGTGAACGCCAAGGTCGAGGGGCTCTCGTCGCAGCTGGAAGAGACCCAGGAGCGGACCCGCAAGAACGAGGCCCGCATCGGTGAGGTCGATGCGAAGGCCGAGCAGGCCGGGCAGTCGGCGATGGCCGCGCAGCAGGCGGCCGATGCGGCCCGCGGCGAGGCGGTGAAGGCCACCGAGCGCGCGGCCGCGGTGGAAGCGGCGACCCGCCGTCTCGTGTACGAGGTCGTCCTCAGCGAGGACCAGGGCAACTTCCGCTTCGGGCGGACGGACCTGCCGGACGAGGCGAAGCAGCGGATCGATCAGATGATTTCGGAGCTCAAGGCCGATCCGCGCGGCGTGTTCATCGAGATCGAGGGGCACACCGACAGCGTCGGCTCGGCGGAATACAACAAGCGGCTCGGCGAGCAGCGCGCCGAGGCGGTGAAGCGGTACCTCTACGAGACGCACCAGGTGCCGCTGCACAAGATCAACGTGATCAGCTACGGCGAGGAGCGGCCGGTTGCGCCCAACAACACCCGGGACGGCCGCGCGCAGAACCGCCGTGTGGTGATCAAGGTTCTCGCGTAACCCATCCCATGCATGACCGGAGCGGCGCCGGGGGCGCCGCTCCACCCTCGCGTTCGACCAGGGCACTTCATCCCGCGCCCAATCCCCGTTTCATACATCCCGCCCCCTTCGAAGCCGCGCGCAAGCGCGGCTTCCTCTCTTTTCAGGGGCGGTTGACGTCGCCTCACGGTTCGCACGGTCCGTCCGATCAGACATCCGGGCACGACATGCCGTGGATGGCCACCGGCGGGCCGCACGGACGGGCGTGAGCCGCCGGGCGTGTGCGCTGCGCATAATCCGGCAGGACCGTGCCTCTGTCCCTCCTGCTCCCGTGCGGGTACTTCGTCGCGTTCGCCATTGCCGCGGCGACGATGCGCGCCACGCGCCCGGGCTGGTTCCGGACCTTCAGCTTCGGCGTCGCGGGCGCCGGACTCGCCGGAGCGGGACTTCTCCTGCCCGACGTGCCCGCTGCAGGGTCGACGCTGCGCGAGTGGTGGCCGCTCCTGCTGGTTCCGTTCGCCTACTGGGCGCCGGCCGGTCTGACCGGCGCGCCGCACGTCACCTTCGAACGCTGGCTCCAGCACACGGACGAGCGATTCGACGCGCTGACGCGCGCGCGGGACACCGCACGGGTGCCGGTGCTCGATGAACTGCTGGAGGTCGCGTACCTGCTCGTCTACCCGACCGTGCCCGCCGGTTTCCTGGCGTTCTCGTGGAGTGACGGCAGCGGCGCGGGCTTCTGGCCGCCGTTCTGGGCAGCGGTGCTGCCGTGCTACGCCTTGCTGCCGCTGCTGCCGACCCGTACGCCTCGCGAGCGGCGGGCTCTGACGCGGAGCGATTCGGTCGATACCCGATCGCGGCTGCGCCGCGTGAACGAGGAAGTGCTTCGCACCTTCAGCAACCGCTGGAACACGTTTCCGAGCGGACACGCTTCCGCGGCCGCCGCCGTCGCGGCGCTCCTGTGGCGCGTCGAGTCGCCGCGGACGCCGGCGTTCGTGCTGCTCGCGGCCGGCATCGCGCTCGGCGCCGTCCGCGGGCGCTATCACTATCTGGCCGACAGCGTGGCAGGAGCAGCCCTCGGCCTGGCGGCGGGGCTGCTCCTGTAGGAGGAGGGTGATTAGAAGCCGAACGTCATGCCCAGCTCGATCCGGCGGGCGGGGCCGGCCGACGTCGCCGTCCCGAAATACCGGGAGAGCTGGTTGCCGCTGAACCCCACGAGGTTCGTGCGGTTCAGGACGTTGAACGCCTGCAGGTAGAACTCGATGCGATAGCGGTTGTTCGACCCGTCCATCATCATCATCATCGGGCCGCCCCCGCCGCCTCCCCGCGGTCCGCGTCCGCCGCCGCCGCCGCGCATCCGCGGGCCGGACGTCGTCTCGCGCTCGGGGCCGAAACCGAACGACCGCGACAGGCGCAGGTTGAGATTCCACGACGCAGCGCCACGCGCGGCGTTCCGCCCCACCCCTGCTGGGCGATCGTTCACCACCGTGTCCCCGTTGTCGTCGAAGCCCGTGATGATGTTGTAGGGCAGCGCCGACTGCGCCTGCGAGAACACGCCCATCCGGAACGACTTCGGCAATCCGAAGTTGATCATCGCGAACAGCCGGTGCCGCGCATCCTGCGCCGACGGCCCCCACTCGGCATCGAGGTCGTAGTTGTTCGCCGGCAGCGCGAAGGGGTTGTCGGCGTGGTTCATGGAGCGCGACAGCTGGTAGTTGACGCCCATGAACAGCCGGCGCGCCGGGTTCGCGTAGTTCAGGTTCACCATCAGCCGATCCACCTCGCTCCGCCCGGTGGACTCGAGCTCGACGATGTTGCCGAGCGAGGGGTCGGGCCGCACGAAGCCGGCATCCGTCAGCACCGGGGCATTGACGTTCCGGGCGCGCAGCTGATTCCGTCCCCTGGTCATCGTGTACATCGTCATGAAGCGAAGCGACTCGAAGAACGTCCGCTCGACGCCGATCGACGCCTGGTGCACGTACGGCATCTGCAGCCCCGGTGACGTCTGATAGCGGCTGGGCGGCAGCACCTCGCCGGCCGTGCCGCCGGACAGATCCGGGAAGATCGGATTGCGGATGACGATCTCCTGCTGCGTGAGCCCGTTCACGCGCAGCGTCTGCTCGTAGGTGCTGGAGTCGTACCAGTCGTAGAAGATGCCGTAGCCCCCGCGCAGCGTGAACTTGCCGGGCGTCCACGTGAACCCGATTCGCGGCGCCAGGTTCCAGACGTCGTCGAGATGCGACTGCACCTCGTGGCGCAGCCCCACGCTGAGCGCGAACGACTTGAAGGGCGTGTAGTCGTCCTGGATGTACCAGCCCGCCTGGTACTGGCTGTAATCGACGAGCGTGTTCCCCACGCGCCGGGTGTACGTGGCCGCCTGTCCGAGCCGGTACTGCTCCAGGCTGCCGAACGTCCACGTGCCGTTTCCGTTGCGCAGCTCGTCGCTCTCGTACCAGGCCCCCTCGAGCAGCACGCCCGCGCGCATCCGGTGCTTCTTCCCGAGCTCGACGTCGACGTTGTCCTCGATTTCGACCAGGCGGGACTGCCGGTCGCTCTGCTGGCCGGCGCCGCCGGTCGCGAACGCGTCGAGGACGACGATGGCCGGGTCCGTCGAGAGCGAGAACTGTTCCGTGCGCCCCCGCTCGATGCGGACCTTCAGCTCGTTCGCGATGCGGAGCGCCACGAGCCCGTTGAGGGAGAAGCGCAGCGACTGCTGGCTGGAGGTGCGCTCGTAGGCGCGCGACAGCAGATCGAAGTCGCCGACGCCGAGATTGCGCTGCTCGTTGCTCTGACCGCGCAGCTCGATGCGCATCAGCTGCGATGCCGTCAGCTGGTGATCCACGCGCACCGAGCCGAAGAGGCGATCGTTCGGGCGGCGCACGGTGTCGTTGACCTCGCCGTCGGGCGTCAACGCGACGATCGTCTGCGAGTCGTAGTTCGCGTTGCCCTCGACGTTGATCGCGAGCGAGGTCTTCCCCTTCTTCAGCGGCCCGTCCATGTTGAAGCCGAAGCGGCGGTACTGCTCGGGCCCGAGCGACGGCGCGAAGGCGTTGCGCGCGTTGAGCGACTCGTCGCGGAACCCGACGTTCGTCATGCCGCGCCAGCCGTCCATGCCGGGCCGCGTGATGATGTCGATCCCGAAACCGCCGGCCTCGTGGTTCTCCGCCGCGTACGAGTTCATCCGGAAGCGGATCTGCTGAATCTGCGACTTCGGCGGCAGCCGTCCTCCCCGGAACCCGTTGACGCGCATCGTCGCGCCGGGGCCCGCCATCTGCATGAGCACCTGCTCGAGCTCGTCGGGATCGTCGGGCAGCTCGGCGATCTCCTGCTCGCTGAGCGTCGAGACGAAGCCGCCGGACGGCGAATCCGTGTCCATGACGACCAGGACCTCTTCGGCGAGCCCCGCCAGCGGCAGGCTGACCGTCATCGCGTTCGTGCCGCGCTTCAGCGTGACGGGCCCCTCGAAGGACTCGAACGCCTCGGCCTCCGCGCGGATCGTGTAGGTGCCGATGCTCAGGTCGGGAAGCGAAACCTCGCCGCGGTCGTCGACCGGGTATGTCTTCGAAACGCCGGACGGATCCGTCACGGTGACGCTGGCAGTGATGAGTGCCGCGCCGGTCTGATCCACGACGACGACCTTCAGCGTCGCCGGACCGGACTGGGCGGCGTCGCGCGCCAGGGCGGGGGCCGCCGTGGCGAGCGCGAGAACGAGCACGAACAACCGGAGCATGCCTACGATCCCTTCTTCTCGAACCTGTCGGCCTTGAAGGCCGGATTCAGCTGCACGCGGTCGATCGTCCACTCCTCGATCACCTGACCGTCCAGGCTGGTGACAATGACGTGAGGCAGCATCAGTCCGTCGACCTCCTTGTATTCGTCGAAGCGGACTTCGTACGTCGCCATCGGCGGCGGCTGGCTGCGCAGCCGCTGGATCTCCTCGGGCGAGGGACGGCCCCCCTCGCGCCGCACGACCTGGCGCATGGCCGGTGCCCGGTACGTCAGCATCAGCGGCGCGTGGGTCTCCTGGTCGACGAACAGGCGAATCGGCGAGCCGTCGACCTGCATCTCGACGACGTCGGCGCGCCCGTCGGGCGCCTCCGCGACGCCGGCGTAGGTGAGCGAGGCATCCGCGCGCAGCAGCAGCGCGAGCTGCAGACGCGCCAGCTCTCCCTTCAACCGCTGCTGCTGCATGCGGCGGAATCGCTCGCGCATCTCCTCGGACGGCTCGCCTCCGGGTCCGCCCGGGCCGCCAGGGCCCCCGGGCCCGCCGAATCGCATCATCATCCCGCCGCGATTCGTGCCGTCCTCCCAGTAGGTGTCGCCGTTCAGCACCGTGATGCGTTCCACCCGCGGCCCGCCCGGGATGCCGAACTCCTCCACGCGCCGCACCTTGTCCGGCACGGCGATCTCGACGGTGACATCGCCGCCGAACTCGCGCGGTCCTATCACGCGGCGGTACGAGCCGCTCACCGAGAGCGTCTCGACCCGCTCGAAGGCGTCGGCTCCGCCCAGCGCCTCACGGGCCGCCGCCAGGACGTCGGCGGCCTTCGTATCGGCCTGGCCGGCCGTCGACTGGCCGGTCAGCGCGAGCAGGGCCACCACGCTCATGCACGTCAGAATGCGCATCGATCTCCTCGAGGATGACTGTCGGGCGGAGTCGTACCGCCCCGCAGGCCATTAGACGGCGAACGGCGGGCGCGGATCGTTAACCCCGCGCTAAGAGTTTGTAAAGTTTGTAAAACCCTGATCGGGCGGGACTTTCGGGCGACCGTCCGCGTGCTACACTCCGCCCCATGAGGCGTGCGGTCAAGCCTCCGTCCCTCCTGTACGCGCTGGTCGGCGCGGCGTTGCTGCTGCTGCCGATGCTGGCAATCCTGCAGTACCGCTGGATCGGGCAGGTGAGCGACGCCGAGCGCGATCGCCAGGAACGCTCCCTCAACCGCGCGACGTCGCGCATCGCGCACGACCTCGATCTCGAACTGATGCGCGCCTTCGTCGGCCTAAAGGTGGACGGCGACGCGATCCGGAGCGGCGACTGGACGGAGTACTCCGGCCGGGCCCGGGCCTGGGTCGGCGCGTCGGCCGCCCCCGCGATCGTCGAGGAGGTGCTGCTGGCCGACGCCGACGGCGACCGCCTCCGGCTCCGGCGCTGGGATTTCACCGCGCAGACGTTCGTCCCGGCGGAGTGGCCCGCGTCGCTCGCGCGGCTTCGGATCCGGTTGCAGCACGATCTCGCGCTGGGCGAACGCCAGTGGGCGCTTCATCCCGACCGGCCGTTCGATCTGATGGTCGAGACCGGGGATGCGCTCGTCATCCCGGCCTCGCCCTCCATCCGGACCTGGCGCGACGAGCGCCCGATCGTCGAGCCGGTCTTCGGCTGCACGATCATCCGGCTGAACACGGCGCACATCCGCGAGCAGTTCCTGCCGTCGCTCGTCGAGCGGTATTTCCATCAGAGCGTCGAGGACTACCGGCTCGCCGTCGTGTCGCGCCGCGACACCGGCGAGGTCATCTACGCGTCGAACGCCGGCGACGTCGCGGAGCTCGTCGCGCACCACGACGCGAGCGCGGACCTGTACGGGCTGCGTCCCGACCAGCTCGACCTGTTCCGCGCGGCGGCCGGATCGGTGCGTCCGCCGTCCGGCGAGCGCCGGCGCGGACTGTTCTTCCGCTTCGGCCCGCGGCGCGGACCGGGCGAGGGGGCCTCCGGGCCGGACGCGCGCGCGTTCGACGACCTGCACCGGTGGAAGCTCGTGGCCCGCCACCGGGCCGGATCGCTCGAGGCCGCGGTCGCCGAAGCGCGTTGGCGGAACCTGATTCTCAGCTTCGGCATTCTCCTGTTGATGGCGCTCAGCGTCGGCGTGCTGGCGCGCGCGGCGCGGCGTGCCCAGCGGCTGGCGCGCCAGCAGATCGAGTTCGTGGCCGCGGTATCACACGAGCTGCGCACGCCGGTCTCGGTGATCGGCGCGGCCGCCGAGAACCTCGCGGACGGCGTCGTCACCGACCCGGCGCGCGTGAAGACGTACGGCACGCGGATCCAGACCGAGGTCCGACGTCTGGGCGAGACCGTCGAACGCGTGCTCCTCTATGCCGGCATCGAGGCTGGCCGCGCCGTCGGCCACCGCGCCCCCGTCGACGTCGGCGCCGTCGTGCGCGACGCGCTCGCGGCCGCGGCGCCCGCCCTCGACGAGGCCGGCATCACCGTCGAGACCGATCTCGCGGCCGGCCTGCCGCCCGTGTCGGCCGACGCCGGGGCGCTGCGCGCCGTGTTCGCGAATCTCATCACCAACGCGATCAAGTACGGCGGCACCGGCCGCTGGTTGAAGGTGAGCGTGTCGGAAGGCTCCGCGAAGGGGCGGCGGGACCTGCGGATCGCCGTCGCCGACCGCGGGCTCGGCATCGGGCCGGCGGACCTGCCGCACATCTTCGAGCCGTTCTACCGCGGCGCCGAGGCCTCGGCGCGCCAGATCCACGGCAACGGTCTCGGCCTCAGCATCGTCCGGGGCATCGTCGAGGCCCACGGCGGACGGATCAGCCTGCAGAGCACCCCGGGTGCGGGCAGCACGTTCACCGTGCACCTGCCCATCTCGGCGGCCGAGCCGGCCCCGACGGAGTCGCTCGTGGCCGGGCGGCTCGAATCGACGGCGCGTTAGCACGGATGCGGCGGCTGCTGCTCATCGAGGACGAGCCGGGGCTCGTGATGACGCTGGTCGATCGGCTCGCGGCCGAGGGCTACCAGGTCGAGTCGGAAACCGATGGCGAGAGCGGCTTCCAGCGGGCTGCCTCGGAGCCGTTCGACCTCGTGATCCTGGACGGCATGCTGCCGCGTCGCGACGGCCTGGACGTGTGCCGTGGTCTCCGGCAGCGCGGCATCGACACGCCGATTCTGATGCTGACCGCGCGCGGGCAGGTGGTCGACCGCGTCGTCGGGCTGAAGCTGGGCGCCGACGACTATCTCGTCAAGCCGTTCGAGATGGCGGAGCTGCTGGCGCGCATCGAGGCGCTGCTGCGCCGCGCCCCGCGGGCAGCCGTCGCGCCGTACGAGGGCTACCGCTTCGGGGACATCAGCGTCGACTTCCGGAAGGCCGAAGTCTCCAGAGGCGGCACGCCGGTGGAGCTCTCGGCACGGGAGTTCAAGCTGTTGAAGTACTTCATCGAGCACCGCGGCGCGACGCTCTCGCGCGACGAGCTGCTGAACGAGGTCTGGGGCTATCACGCGATGCCGTCGACGCGCACCGTCGACGTGCACGTCGCCTGGCTGCGGCAGAAGCTCGAACCCAATCCCCGTCGCCCGGAGTACATCCAGACCGTCCACGGCCTCGGCTACAAGTTCACCGGGTAGTCACGGACGCCGCACGCGTACGGCGAATGCGGCCGCGCTCAACTCCCTGCCGGTCCGATGGCCGAACCGACGTTCGGTCCCGCGTGCTTACGCCGTTCGGAAGCCGCTTTCGAGACGCGTAAGCGGAAACCGGTTCGATCCCCTTCAAACCCGCGACTTTTCGCCGGGCCGGCATGCGGCCCCATTTGTGCAGAACGAAGGCGCGGCGCGAGCGACGCGCGAGGGCCGGGGCCGGTCGGGAGTCTGGCTTTCGGCAAACCGGGGGAAGAGGGTGCCAGAAGTAGCTCCTTCCGATCCCGGCTCTCGTGGGTCGCTCGCGCGTTCCGTGTACGGCCCGGCTATCCCGGTCCGTTCGCCATCAGCGACTCGATCGCGTCGGCGAACACGTCGATCTCGTCGAGCGTCGTGTAGAGATTCGGCGTCACCCGGATCCCGTTGAACTCCGGATGCTGGATCGGCGTGACGAGAATCCGGTGGCGTTCCCACAGGTGAGCCGCGACCTTCGCCGGCTCGAGCCCCTCCAGTGACAGCAGCCCGATCGCGCACGATTCCGCCGGGTCGAAGCTCGTGAGGACCCGGAGCCGCGGCTGTCCGTGCAGCCGCCGTGCCCAGCGGTCCTTGAGCAGCCGCAGGCGGGCGGCCTTCCGCCCCGCCCCGATCCCGTGGTGGAACTCGAGCGCTTCGGCGATCGCGTTGTGCATCGCCGCCGGATGCGTCCCGATCTCCTCGAACTTGCGGATGTCGCGCGTCTTCGACTCGTTGGCCGGCGTGAGCGGCCAGACCTCCGGGATCAGGTCGCGGCGCACGTAGAGGAACCCCGTCCCGACCGGCGCCAGCAGCCACTTGTGCAGGCTCGTGCCGTAGATGTCGCACTCGAGATCGGCCAGCGTGAACGGGAAGTGCGCGAACGCGTGCGCGCCGTCCACGATCGTCCGGATGCCGCGCGCCCGCGCGAGCCGGCAGATCTCGCGCACGGGGAAGATGTGGCCGGTGAGGTTCGTGATGTGGCAGATGTGAATCACGCGCGTGCGCGGCGTGATCGCCCGCTCGATCGGCGCGACGAGATCGTCCGGGCTCTCCGGCGGTACCGGGAACGAGATCTGGTGCAGGACGATGCCCTCACGGCGGACGCGCTGCTGCCAGGTGTGGAGCATGCGCGGGTAGTCCTGGTTCGTCGTCACGACCTCGTCGCCGCGCCGCAGGTCGAGGCCGAGCTGCGCGATCTGCAGCGCCTCGCTGGCGTTGCGCGTGACGGCGAGCTCTTCCGGGTCGCAGCCGAACTCGGCCGCGAGCCGGCGCCGGACCGTTTCGAGGTTCGGCTCGAGCACCTGCCACATGTAGTAGACCGGCGCCTGGTTCGAGATGTCGAGGTAGCGCTTGACGGCCTCGTGGACCGTCCGCGGGCTGGGGCAGACGCCGCCGTTGTTGAGGTTGACGATCGTCCGGTCCAGCGTGAAGGCGCTCCGGATCTCCCGCCAGAAGTCCTCGTCGGCGGCGACGATATCGGGAGGCCGGCCCTCCACGTGGGCGGCGGCGCGTCGGATGCGCGCGAGCGCGTCGGTGCGGCCGACGGCCGCCACGGTGGCGGCGCCGCCGAGGCGCCGCAGGAACGCACGCCGGGTGGAGGAGAGCATGCCGGATTGTAAGCCCGGGCGTTCACGTCCGCACCGGCGGTAAATGTCCGCGCGGCGCCGTGCGTCTATCGGCGGGGAGGGCTTTGCCGCAGCCCGCCGGGCGTGCGCGCCCTGACGAGGTCCAGGTGGAACGGTTGCGCTGGCGGAGCAGCGCTACTACCATGCCCCTTCTGGTGATCACCCGCATTTCCGAGGTCCGAGATGGCTCATGAAGACGACCGCGACGACGGCTTGAACGTCAGCCGCCGGACGTTTCTGAAGACCGTCGGCGCCAGTTCGCTCGCCGCCGGCGTCATCGCGCCGGGTGAAGTCGAGGCGCAGGGGCCGGCCCCGGTCGGGCCGGGCGAGACCGCGATTCAGCTGACCATCGACGGGACGGTGCACCGCCTGCGGGTCGAGCCGCGGGTGACGCTGCTCGACGCGATGCGCACGCGCCTCGGGCTGACCGGGCAGAAGCGCGTCTGCGATCGGGGCAGCTGCGGCGCCTGCACCGTCATCGTGGACGGCCGCACGATCTACGCCTGCTCCGTGCTGGCGATCGAGATGGACGGCAAGTCCATCCGCACCGTCGAGGGGCTCGCCCGCGGCACGGTGCTGCACCCGGTGCAGCAGGCGTTCTGCGATCACGATGGGCTCATGTGCGGCTTCTGCACGCCGGGATTCGTGATGTCGGCCGTTGCCCTGCTCGAGTCGAATCCGTCGCCGACGCCCGAGCAGGCGCGCGCGGCGCTCGACGGCAACATCTGCCGCTGCGGCACCTATCCCCGGGTGCTCGAGGCCGTGCTGAACACGAAGGGGGTGTCGCGTGGCTGAGATGCGCCAGGTCCCCGAAGTCGCCGCACCGGCCCGGCCCGATCGCCACGAGAGGTATCCGTGGCCGGACGAGCCGGTCCTCCTGAGCAAGCGGATCCCGCGTCTCGACGGTCCCGCCAAGGTCACCGGCGCGGCGAAGTACTCGTACGACATCCGCCGGCCCGGGCAGCTCTGGGGCAGGATCCTGCGCTCGCCGCATCCGCACGCCCGCATCGTCTTGATTGACCTGACCGAGGCGGAGAAGGCGCCGGGCGTGAAGGCCGTGCTGGCGATCGCCGAGCCCGGGAAGAAGGTGATGTACCAGGGCGAGGAGGTCGCGGCGGTCGCCGCGATCACCGAAGAGCAGGCCGAGGACGCGCTGCGGCTGATCAAGGTCAAGTACGAAACGCTGCCGCACCTCGCGACGGAAGCCGACGCCATGCGCGAGGGCGCGCCGCTCGTCTTCAAGGACGGGAACGTCCGCGAGGGTGACGCCGAGGAGGCGGGCGACCTCGAGGCCGGCTTCAAGGCCGCCGCGCACGTCGTCGAGGCGACCTACTCGACGCAGGTGCAGACGCACGTCTCGCTCGAGACGCACGGCTGCGTGTGCGAGTGGGACGGCGACAACCTGACCGCGTGGGTCTCGACCCAGGCGGTGCACGGCACGCGCGAGGGGTTCGCGCAGGCGCTCGGCATCCCGCAGGCCAACGTCCGCGTGATCACCGAGTACATGGGCGGTGGCTTCGGCAGCAAGTTCGGCCCCGACGTGCAGGGCATCGTCTGCGCGAAACTGGCGAAGCTGGCGGGCGCGCCGGTGCACCTGATGCTCGACCGCAAGGAAGAGCACCTTGCGACCGGCAACCGTCCCTCGTCGACCTCGAAGATCCGCGCGGGCGTCAGTGCCGACGGGATGCTGACCGCGTTCGACGCCGAGACGTGGGGCACGGGCGGCGCGGGTGCCGGCAGCGGCTTCCCGCTGCCGTACATCTACGTCTTCCCCAATCGCCGCCGCCGGCACAAGGACGTCTTCATCAACGCCGGCCCGCAGCGTGCGATGCGGGCACCGGGCCATCCGCAGGGCTGCTTCGCCACCGAGATGCTGATGGACGAGCTGGCCGACGCGGTGAAGATGGACCCGGTCGAGTTCCGGCTCAAGAACCTGCCGCCGGAGGCGCCGAACGCGATGTGGCGCCGCTACTTCCCGATCGCGGCCGAGCGCTTCGGCTGGAGCCGGCGCCATCCGACCGGTGATCCCACGCCGGGTCCGATCAAGCGCGGCATGGGGTGCGCCGCGAACCGGTGGGGCGGCGGCGGCCAGGGCACGCAGGCCCACTGCGAAATCAACCCGGACGGCAGCGTCATCATCCGCTGCGGCACGCAGGACATCGGTGTCGGGACGAAGACCATCGTCGCGATGGTCGCGGCCGAGACGCTCGGGTTGCCGCTGGAGGCCGTGAAGGCGGAGATCGGCGACAGCCGTTATCCGTTCAGCGGCGGGTCCGGCGGCAGCACGACCGCTCCCGCCGTCACGCCCGCCATCCGCGTCACGGCCGGCAAGGCGCTCGACGAGCTCAAGGCGCGCATCGCGCCGGTGCTCGGGGTCGACGCGTCCACGCTGGTTGCCTCCAACGGGCGCATCCACGTCCAGGGGGACCCGTCGAAGGGCCTGACGTGGAAGGAAGCCTGCCGCCACCTCGGGACGCAGCCCATCGCGGTCGACGGGCGCTGGGAGCGCGGTCTCTCCGCGAGCGGCACGAGCGGCGTGCAGTTCGCCGAGGTGGAGGTCGACATCGAGACCGGCGTGACGAAGGTGACGCGCATCACCTGCGTGCAGGACTGCGGGCTCGTCGTCGACCAGCTGACCGCCGAGAGCCAGTGCATCGGCGGCATCATCATGGGCGTGAACTACGCGCTCTACGAACACCGGCTGCTCGATCGCAACACCGGCCTGATGGTGAACCCGAACATGGAGTTCTACCTGCTGGCCGGGACGAGCGACATCCCGGAGATCGACGTGATGCTGATGAATCAGCCGGAGCGCGGGGTCATCGGCATCGGCGAGCCGCCCACCATCTCGACGGCCGCGGCGATCGCCAACGCCGTCGCCAACGCCATCGGCACCCGTGTCCGCAGCCTGCCGCTCACGCCCGACAAGGTGCTGGCGGCGCTGGCGGAGCGCGAGAAGGCAGGAGGGACGCTGTGAAGGCGTTTGCGTACGTCAACGCGCGCAGCCAGGCGGAGGCGCTGGCGGCCCTGTCGACGGCGAGCCGGGGTCGCATCGTGCCGCTCGCCGGCGGGATGGATCTCGTCGGGTTGATGAAGGACTACATCGTCCAGCCCGACGTCGTGGTGAACGTCAAGGCACTGCCCGCCGACATCACCGTGCCGCCGCAGGGGCAGGCGGTCATCGGCGCCGCGGCGCGCCTGGCCGACGTCGCGGCCCACGAGGGGCTGGCGAAGGCCTATCCGGCGATGGCCGAAGCGGCCGGGTCGGTCGGCACGCCGCAGATCCGGAACCTCGGAACGGTGGGCGGGAACCTCATGCAGCGTCCGCGCTGCTGGTACTTCCGCAACGAGGAGTTCCACTGCCTGAAGAAGGGCGGCGCCCGCTGCTTCGCCGTCGACGGCGAGAACCAGTACCACGCGATCTTCGGCGACGGCCCCTGCCACATCGTGCACCCGTCGACGCTGGCCGTGCCCCTCATCGCGTACGGCGGCCGTGTGCGGGTCGCCGGGCCGGAAGGGGAACGCGAGATCGAGGCGGACCGCTTCTTCGTGATGCCCGACCGCAACATGTTCGGCGAGACCGTGCTCGAGCCGAACGAGCTGGTCACGGGCATCCTGCTGCCGCCGCTGCGCAACACCCTGAGCGCGACCTACGAGGTCAAGTTCAAGCAGTCGCACGACTGGCCGATTGCCAGCGCCGCCGTCGCCCTGCGGATGAACGGTGCCGTCGTCGAGAGCGCGCGCGTGGTGCTCGGTTACGTCGCGCCGATTCCGTGGCGCTCGCAGGCCGCCGAGCAGGTGCTGCGCGGCAAGCGCATCGACGAGGCCGTGGCCTGGCAGGCGGCCGAGGCGGCCCTGGCCGACGCGAAGCCGATGAGCGAGAACGGCTACAAGGTGCAGGTCGCCAAGACCGCGCTGCGCCGCGCGATCATGAAGGCGACGGGCGCGCAGGTCGTCTGACGGGATCGAGCGATTCCGCTGCCGCTTGGCGGCAGCGCCGGAGCCAGAAGAGCCATGGATCACCCCAAGCCCACGTCGCCGCTCGTGACTGCCGCACACTGCGAGCATCTCCGGCACAAGGGGATGTACGTGCTGTCGGTGGCCGACCCGGATGAGTTCCGGTTTTACGACCGCTACGACGCCACGGCATACTGGTGTACGCGGACGCAGAAGGCGCTCGGGCCGGACGGCGAGCCGGTGCATGCATCGGCCTGCGTGCCCGGGCGCGGTTGCTGCGCGCACTGATCTGTCGCACGAGGAAGGAGAGTCGGCTATGAGATCGATCGCGTTTGCGGCCGCCCTCTCGCTGCTGCCGGTCCCGGCGCTCGCCGCCGGAGCCCTGACCGGCGAGTACGTGGAAGCCCGGACGGCCGAGGTGTTCGCCGGCGGCTGCATCATGAGCAGCGAAGCCGAGACCATCGGACGTCAGGCCGTTCTCGCGTGGCGCATCGACGAAGGCACCTACCAGGGGCAGCGCCTCGACGGCCTGCGCGTCGTTGCCGCCGTCTCGGGCGATCGCAATCTCGGCATCCGTGAGATCGGCGGCGAGGCGCCGTCGTACGTCAGGGCCGCCATCTACGTCGACGCCCGCGCCGACGAGCTGCAGCGGCAGGCGCTGGTGCGCTTCGCGCGGGAGATGTCGCGCGGCCTGATCACGGACGTCGTCGCCGTGGCCGCGGTGCCGATCGCGTTCGACTCGACGAACCAGCACGTGAGCGTCCGGGCCGGCGACGCCGCGCTCACCGTCTCCCGGACGATGGAGCATGGACCGGCGTGCGGAGCGATGAAGTGGTTCTCGCCGTTGAGCGTGGTGCAGCAGTCCCACATGGGCTTCACGCTGGAGCACGCTTTCCGTGGCCGGGCGCTCGACACGCGCTGGAGCGCGCCGAACCGCCGCTCGGCCTTCGTCGGGACGTTCAACATCGTGCCGGATTCGGCGCTGTCGAATTGATTCGCGCCGCGATCCTGCTGTTCCTTCCGCTCTTCGTCACGGTCGGTGCCGCGCAGACGCCGACCGTGACGCAGGCGCCCGTCTCGCCGCCTTCCGAGCTCGCCCCGGCGATTGCCGGCGCCCTGGGCTCCGACGTCACGACCGTCACCACCGGCAGCGCCGTCCTCGAGTTCTGGCTCGTCAAGGCGCTCGAGCTCGCGCACGCGCCGGCGCCGGACGCGCTTTCCTGGTCCGACGTGCCGGAGGGGGCGCTCGTCGGCGCGCTGCGGGTCGGGAGCAGCTGGGCGGACATCCGCGGGTTCACCATCCGCCCGGGCGTCTACACGCTGCGATTTGCCCGCCAGCCGCAGAACGGGGACCACATGGGGATCTCGCCCTACCGCGAGTTCCTGCTGCCAGGTCCTGCGGCAGAGGACACGGCCGTCGCGCCGGTCGGCTACGACGGCGCCGTCGAGCTCGCCCGGAAGGTGTCGCGGCGCGCGCACCCGGCCTCGATCAGTCTCGACCCGCCCGTGTCGCCGGCCGAGCCCGGCACGGTGACGACGAGCGACCTCGGGCACCAGGTCGTGATCCTGCGCGTGCCCGTCACGTTCGACGGCACGCCGGCCGGTCATCTCACATTCGGCGTGGTCGTGCAGGGCACCATTGACAACTGACCCCGCTGCCTGCGGCGAGCGGACCGAGGAGAGACGCGCATGGATCTGACCGGACGCGGTGTGCTCATCACCGGAGGCCGACGGATCGGCGCGGCGATTGCCGAGGATCTCGCGCGTCGCGGCGCCGACGTCGCGCTTTCCTACAACCAGTCGGAAGCGGAGGCGCGCGAGGCGGCCAAAGCCATCGAGGCGGCAGGACGGAAGGCCGTCCTGATCAGGGCCGACCTGTCGAAGAGCGAGGAGTGCGGTCGGCTGGTCGACGAGGCCGCCGCCGCGCTGGGGCGGCTCGACATCCTCGTGAACATGGCCTCGGTCTACCGGAAGATTCCGTACGACGCGCTCACCGAGGCCGACTGGGAGCGGGTGCAGCGGGTCGACCTGTGGGCGGCGCATCACTGCACGCATCGCGCGGTCGGACACATGCGCCGCCAGGGCGGGGGACGGGTGGTCTGCTTCGCCGACTGGATCGCGGCCAGCGGACGGCCGCGCTACACGGGCTACGTGTCGTACTACGTCGCGAAGATGGGCGTCATCGCGCTCACGCAGGCGCTCGCGCTCGAGCTCGCGCCCGACAACATCCTCGTCAACGCCGTGGCGCCCGGTCCGATCATGGCGCCGCCGGGCACGTCACAGGAGGAGCTCGAAGCGGTGGAGCGCGCCACGCCGCTCGGACGGTGGGGCGGAGCGGACGAGATCGTGAAGGCGGTCCGCTTCTTCATCGAGAGCGACTTCGTGACCGGAGAGGTGCTGCGAGTGGATGGCGGACGTCACGTGAAGTGACCCGCCGGTGAGCCCGGACCGTCAGCGCGCGCCGGCGCGCGACGAGGCGGTGCCGGGGCGGGCCTGCGAGATCCCCGGGACGTCGACGCGCTCGAGGATCGCGTCGAGCGTCTCGGCAGCCCGGGCAAGCGGCAGGTTGCTCACGTAGAAGTGCCGGACGCCGAGGCCGAGCAGCGCGCGGATCGTGCGCGCGGCAATCTCCACGGGGCCGGCCCCCTCCGCGAACTCCCGCGTCAGCGCCTCCACCGGCACCGGCAGGAAGCGGCTCAGGGTCTGCAGCGTCTTCGGATTCGCGCTGCGGTAGTAGAACACGCCGAACAGGCCGGGCAGCGTCACGCCCGCGGCGCGGGTGGCCTCGAGGAAGCGGGACACCGGTTCGAGCGCGTGGTGCGAGACGATCTGGGTCAGGTAGAACTCGGCGGTGTAGCCGGGATCCGTCATGTAGGCCACCTGACGCGCCGCATCCGAGTTCGGGTTGGCCCACCCGCCGAGCGCGAGCCGCGGCTCGCGTTCCCTGATCGCCCGCCGCAACTGCCAGGCATGCTCGACGCATCGCGGCGGGCCCACGTGCTTGTCGCCGCCGAGGACGACGAGCGACGTGAACGAGTGCTGCCACGCGCGTTCGCTGTACGACAGACAGTACTCCAGCGTGTGCTTGGCGGTCAGGAACGGCACCACGCAGTCGCGCGGCACGCTCTCGTCGAGGTTGGCGATCAGGTGGCGGAGGTTGTCCTCCTCCCGCAACCCGACCGCGCTGTCGGTCAGGAAGACCGGCACGCCGCGCCGGGTGAGGCCGCACACCGCGTGATACGTGTCGATCCAGGCATCCATGCCCTCGGTTGCCGCGAGCTCGGCTCGCGGCGGACGCAGCTCCGCCGCGATGACGATTTGACGTTCCTGCAGTGCCCGGATGAGTGACACCGGCCTCGAACTCTCCTGCTGACTTGGATGCCGGGACGCGCCCGCGCCAGGCGGCGAACGGAGCCCCGGGCCGCGGCGGACGCCCGGCCCGGGGAGGACGCGACGGCTACTTCGCGTCCTTGACCTTGTAACCGGCCGGGATCGCGAAGACGTCGTCCCCGATGGCGCCGGTCGCGACCTCGGTGACGGTCTGCGTGAACGCGGAGTTGTTGAACATCCGGTTCATCATGCCCGCCATCGGGCCTCCGCCCTCGACCTTGATCGACATGCTCATCTCGTAGGGCAGACCGGCATCCGCGAGCGACTTGTAGAGCTCGGTCATCCCCTTGGTCTGCTGCGGCGCGCCCTTGGCGGCACGCGGGTCGGACATCACGAAACCCTTCTCCGCCGCCGCGAGGTAGAAGGCCTTGAAGTCCTCCGCTCCGGGCGCTCCCTTGGCAATGCAGGCCGGACCCGACATGACGAGGCGCATGTCGGCCCCTGCCGCCATCGGCATCGCGATCGACACGTCGTACCCGGTGCATTCCCGGCCGGCTATCGTCTTCGTCTGGCCGTTCGGCTTCATCGACGCTTCGATCGACGCCCCCTGGGTGGCCTTGTCGAGCGACTGACGGAACTGCGTCATGTCGTAGACTTCGGCTTCCTTCTTCTTGTGGTTGATCGAGATGAACTTCTGGCCGTCGACGTCGATGATCGTCGTCATCGGCGTGTCGTTGAGGGTCTGGTCCTGCCGCATCCGGTGACCCTTGATATACGTCACGGCCGGCGCCTCGGCCGCCTTGCCGATGCCCTTTCCGGTCTGCTGCAGCTTGATGGTGACGTCGGCCGCGGCCGGTGCGGCGACCAGCAGCGCCAGCGCCGCACACAGAATCGTTCGCTTCATGTTTGATGACTCCTGAAACCGCCAACCGGTACGGGGGAGCCGCGTCCGGTTCCAAGCAGTATAAGGGCTTCAACCCGCATCCCGGCCGCCGTTGGCACGTGTGCACGGGAAGGCACGGAATCGGTCATAGTAGCCGGATGCCATCGCTCACGTTCCTCGGTGCCGCCGGTACCGTCACCGGCTCGAAACATCTCCTCGACACGGGCGCCGCGCAGGTTCTGGTCGACGCGGGTCTCTTCCAGGGACTGAAGGAGCTCCGGCTCCGCAACTGGGAGGATCTGCCGCTCGCCGCGCGGCACATCGAGGCCGTGCTCCTCACGCACGCACACCTGGATCACGTCGGCTATCTGCCGCGGCTCGTGCGCCAGGGGTTCCGGGGCCGCGTCTTCTGCACGGGCGGTACCAAGGAGCTGGCGAAGCTCATCCTGCTCGACTCCGCGAAGCTGCAGGAGGAGGACGCGCGATACGCCAACCGGAAGGGCTATTCGCGTCACAAGCCGGCGCTGCCGCTCTACACCACCGAAGACGCGCTGCGCGCGATCGAGCTGCTGCAGCCGGTGGGCTATCACCGCCCCATGCCGGTCGCGCCCGGCATCGAGGCGTCGTTCGTGCCGGTCGGCCACCTGCTCGGCGCCGCGGCCATCGAGGTGACGCTGACCGGCAGCGGCACCCGGATCGTGTTCGGCGGCGATCTCGGCCGCTACGGCCGCCCCGTCCTCCTTGACCCCGAGCCGATCGCGAAGGCCGACGTGCTCCTGGTCGAGTCGACCTACGGCGGGCGCGAGCACGCGCCGGACGATGACGGCGAAGTGCTGGCGAGGGTGATCAGGGAGACGGCCGATCGGGGCGGGCGCGTGATCATCCCGGCCTTCGCGATCGGACGCGTCGAGGAAGTTCTCTACTGGATCAAGAAGCTCGAGGACGAGAAGCGCGTGCCGCCGCTGCCCGTGTTCCTCGACAGCCCGATGGCGCTCGCCGGTCTCGCGCTCTACGCGGATCGGACCCACGAGCTCGATCCCGAGTTCCACGAAAATGGCGGTGGAATGGATGGGTTCACGAGCTCGCTGTTCACCGCGATCACGTCGACGGACGAGTCGAAGGCGCTCACGCTCTCGCGGGAGCCGTCGATCATCGTGTCGTCGAGCGGCATGGCGACCGGCGGACGGGTGCTGCACCATCTCCGCGCCTCGCTGCCCGACGAACGCAGCGCCGTCGTGTTCGTCGGGTATCAGGCCGCGGGCTCGCGCGGACGGTCGCTCGTGGAAGGCGCGTCGCACGTCAAGATCCATGGCCAGCTCGTGGAGGTCCGCGCCCGCGTCGTCGAGATCGACTCGATGTCGGCGCATGCCGACGCGAGCGAGATCCTGCGGTGGCTCCGCGGCTTCACGGCCCCGCCGGAGGTCACGTACCTCGTGCACGGCGAGCCCGACTCGCAGCAGGCGCTGCGCGATCGCATCACGGGGGAACTGGGCTGGCGTGTCGAGATCCCGGCGCACGGCGATACGGTCGCGATTCCCGGGCAGCCCGGAGCCATGCGCGCCTGAGCCGGCCATCACACGGCCCTGTAAGGTCGAGGAAGCCGTCCCGAGGGGTCCCTTGCCAGCCCGGCGGCAGGTGACGCAAGCTGCCGGCAGGCGGGACGCGCGTGGCGCGGGCCGCGGCGGATTTGCACAGCAGCAGGGAGAGTTGACGTGGTAGGTCCGGATTCGACACCAGTTCCGGCGACGAGCGGCGTTCCCGCCGCCGCAGAGCGGAAGTATCTGCTCGAACGCGTCGGCGACGCCGCCGTCGTGCAGGTGTATGCCGACGGCTTCGAGCAGCTGTCGCAGCGCGATCGGCTCCTCTGCTGGCATCTCTACCAGGCAGCGCTCGCCGGGCGTGACATCTATTACGACCAGCGGTACCGGCACGGCCTCGCGATGCGGGCCGTGCTCGAAGCCGTCATCACGCACCCGGACGGCATCGATCCGGAGACGCTGGCCGCGATCACCCGCTACACGAAGCTCTTCTGGATCA
Organism: Vicinamibacterales bacterium; assembly: GCA_036381155.1. Classification (GTDB taxonomy): domain Bacteria; phylum Acidobacteriota; class Vicinamibacteria; order Vicinamibacterales; family JAENWD01; genus JAENWD01. Next base: position 719 of record DASVDJ010000001.1, on the reverse strand, counting down.
ACAGCGGCCCGTTCAACAACCTGACCGCCCGCAAGTTCGTTCCGGAGTGCACGCCCGAGGCGTTCGCCGACGCCGTCCGGATCGCCGCAGCGTCCGGCGCGAGCCTTCCGCTCGAGGAAGGGGAGGACGTCGACGCGCTGCTGGTGCGTCTGCTGCCCGCGTTCTTCGACCGCGATCACGATCCGGTCGTGACCTGCAAGACGCCGGGACCCGGGCGTGACATCCTCGAAGCGAGCGCGAACAATCTGTACGTCGGCGTCACGATGGCCGACCTCGAGCGCTTCGAGGAGCGGTATCCGCTGAACTCGCGGCTGGTGAAGCGGGACGATGGGACGCTCGTCGAAGAGGTCTATCGCGTCGGCGGGCGCTACAGCCGCCAGATCGAGCGCATCGTCCAGCACCTGACCGACGCGCTGCAGTACGCCACGCCGCCGATGGCGCGCGCGCTCGAGGCGCTCATCCGCTTCTACCGGACGGGCGAAACAGCCGATCGCCGTGCGTACGACATCGCCTGGGTGGCCGACGACGAGTCGACGGTCGACACGATCAACGGCTTCATCGAGGTCTACATGGACGCCCGCGGCGTGAAGGGCGCCTGGGAAGGCCTCGTCTACTACGTGCATCCGGAGAAGACCGCGGCCGTCCGGGCGATTGCCGACCATGCCCAGTGGTTCGAGGACCACATGCCGTGGGATCCGCGCTGGCGCAAGCCGCAGGTC